>NZ_JACHNB010000001.1:9649840-10277926 GCF_014205225.1 Actinoplanes octamycinicus | reverse complement strand
ACAGAAGTACGAGCGAGTGCCCCCAGGGAGGCGGGGGGCCCCCCCCCTACCCCTCCCCCGCGGGCGGGGATCAAAAAAAAAACGAGAGCCACCGCGTGTGAGGAAAGCGATTGATGGTGTGCGGTTGTTCTTTGAGAACTCAACAGGGTGCTTGAAAAGCCAGTGCCAATTATGGCAATACCCCGGCCTGTCCTTCGGGATGGGTGGGAGATTCCTTTGGCAACATTTTGTTGCCGGGACTCATGTTTTTCAACAGATTTTGTTGGAGAGTTTGATCCTGGCTCAGGACGAACGCTGGCGGCGTGCTTAACACATGCAAGTCGAGCGGAAAGGCCCTTCGGGGTACTCGAGCGGCGAACGGGTGAGTAACACGTGAGTAACCTGCCCCAGACTTTGGGATAACCCTCGGAAACGGGGGCTAATACCGAATATGACCTGGCACCGCATGGTGTTGGGTGGAAAGTTTTTCGGTTTGGGATGGACTCGCGGCCTATCAGCTTGTTGGTGGGGTAATGGCCTACCAAGGCGACGACGGGTAGCCGGCCTGAGAGGGCGACCGGCCACACTGGGACTGAGACACGGCCCAGACTCCTACGGGAGGCAGCAGTGGGGAATATTGCACAATGGGCGGAAGCCTGATGCAGCGACGCCGCGTGAGGGATGACGGCCTTCGGGTTGTAAACCTCTTTCAGCAGGGACGAAGCGCAAGTGACGGTACCTGCAGAAGAAGCGCCGGCCAACTACGTGCCAGCAGCCGCGGTAAGACGTAGGGCGCGAGCGTTGTCCGGATTTATTGGGCGTAAAGAGCTCGTAGGCGGCTTGTCGCGTCGAATGTGAAAACCCGAGGCTCAACTTCGGGCTTGCATTCGATACGGGCAGGCTAGAGTTCGGTAGGGGAGACTGGAATTCCTGGTGTAGCGGTGAAATGCGCAGATATCAGGAGGAACACCGGTGGCGAAGGCGGGTCTCTGGGCCGATACTGACGCTGAGGAGCGAAAGCGTGGGGAGCGAACAGGATTAGATACCCTGGTAGTCCACGCTGTAAACGTTGGGCGCTAGGTGTGGGGGACCTCTCCGGTTCTCTGCGCCGCAGCTAACGCATTAAGCGCCCCGCCTGGGGAGTACGGCCGCAAGGCTAAAACTCAAAGGAATTGACGGGGGCCCGCACAAGCGGCGGAGCATGCGGATTAATTCGATGCAACGCGAAGAACCTTACCTGGGTTTGACATGTACGGAAATCCTGCAGAGATGTAGGGTCCTTCGGGGCCGTTCACAGGTGGTGCATGGCTGTCGTCAGCTCGTGTCGTGAGATGTTGGGTTAAGTCCCGCAACGAGCGCAACCCTCGTCCCATGTTGCCAGCATTCAGTTGGGGACTCATGGGAGACTGCCGGGGTCAACTCGGAGGAAGGTGGGGATGACGTCAAGTCATCATGCCCCTTATGTCCAGGGCTTCACGCATGCTACAATGGCCGGTACAAAGGGCTGCGAAATCGTAAGGTGGAGCGAATCCCAAAAAGCCGGTCTCAGTTCGGATCGGGGTCTGCAACTCGACCCCGTGAAGTCGGAGTCGCTAGTAATCGCAGATCAGCAACGCTGCGGTGAATACGTTCCCGGGCCTTGTACACACCGCCCGTCACGTCACGAAAGTCGGCAACACCCGAAGCCGGTGGCCTAACCCCTTGTGGGAGGGAGCCGTCGAAGGTGGGGCTGGCGATTGGGACGAAGTCGTAACAAGGTAGCCGTACCGGAAGGTGCGGCTGGATCACCTCCTTTCTAAGGAGCATTCTTCCAGCGAAAGTTGGACAGAAATCCTGCACCAGCCGAACGTGTTGGTGAGGAGCTCACAGGCGGAGACACTGGTTAGTCATGCTGCCGGCAACGGCCGTATCGATCTAGTACACGCGGTTTTCCGCGGCGGAACGACGTGCGGTGCGGCTGGCAGAAGGCGATAAGCACCCTGTTGGGTATCTGAAAGAACAACCCTTGTGGTTGGTCTTCAATGCCAGGCACGGCCTGGCGACCCATACCGTTCGGCTTGCGAGTCGAGGCTGGTGGGACGCCTTGAGGGTTGTGGGTTGGTCGTTGGTTGAGAATTACACAGTGGACGCGAGCATCTTGTTTTCTGTGGTTAAGTTGTCAAGGGCGAACGGTGGATGCCTTGGCACCAGGAGCCGATGAAGGACGTGGGAGGCCGCGATAGGCCTGGGGGAGCTGTCAACCTAGCTGTGATCCCAGGGTGTCCGAATGGGGAAACCTGGCACGAGTCATGTCGTGTCATCCATGCCTGAATTCATAGGGCATGTGAGGGGAACGCGGGGAAGTGAAACATCTCAGTACCCGTAGGAAGAGAAAACAACCGTGATTCCGTGAGTAGTGGCGAGCGAAAGCGGATCTAGCCTAAACCTTGCGTGTGTGATAGCTGTCAGGCGTTGCACGTGAGGGGTCGTGGGACCTGCTTATCATGACTGACATCATGGTGAAGAGTTACAAAGCTTGTTGTTAGTCGAATGGTGTGGGAAAGCCAGCCGTAGACGGTGAGAGCCCGGTAGACGAAAATTCCAAGCCTCTTTGCAGTGTTCCCGAGTAGCAGCGGACTCCTAGAATCTGCTGTGAATTTGCCAGGACCACCTGGTAAGGCTGAATACTTCCTGGTGACCGATAGCGGACAAGTACCGTGAGGGAATGGTGAAAAGTACCCCGGGAGGGGAGTGAAATAGTACCTGAAACCGTTCGCCTACAATCCGTCAGAGCCTTTCGGGGTGATGGCGTGCCTTTTGAAGAATGAGCCTGCGAGTTAGTGGCATGTGGCGAGGTTAACCCGTGTGGGGTAGCCGTAGCGAAAGCGAGTCTGAATAGGGCGTTTTTAGTCGCATGTTCTAGACCCGAAGCGGGGTGATCTAGCCATGGGCAGGTTGAAGCGTGGGTAAGACTGCGTGGAGGACCGAACCCACCAACGTTGAAAAGTTGGGGGATGACCTGTGGTTAGGGGTGAAAGGCCAATCAAACTCCGTGATAGCTGGTTCTCCCCGAAATGCATTTAGGTGCAGCGTCGCGTGTTTCTTGCCGGAGGTAGAGCACTGGATGGTCTAGGGGGCCCACAAGCTTACTGAAATCAGCCAAACTCCGAATGCCGGTAAGTGAGAGCGCGGCAGTGAGACTGCGGGGGATAAGCTTCGTAGTCGAGAGGGAAACAGCCCAGATCGCCAGCTAAGGCCCCTAAGCGTGTGCTAAGTGGAAAAGGATGTGGGATCGCATGGACAACCAGGAGGTTGGCTTAGAAGCAGCCACCCTTTAAAGAGTGCGTAATAGCTCACTGGTCAAGTGGTTCCGCGCCGACAATGTAGCGGGGCTCAAGCACACCGCCGAAGCTGTGGCATTCACACCTTGTGTGTGGATGGGTAGGGGAGCGTCGTGCAGCGGGTGAAGCGGCGGAGTGATCCAGCCGTGGACGCTGTACGAGTGAGAATGCAGGCATGAGTAGCGAATGAAGGGTGAGAACCCCTTCCGCCGGATGACCAAGGGTTCCAGGGCCAGGCTAATCCGCCCTGGGTGAGTCGGGGCCTAAGGCGAGGCCGAGAGGCGTAGTCGATGGATAACGGGTTGATATTCCCGTACCCGCAAAGAAACGCCCAAGACGAACCTCGTGGTACTAACTGCCCAAAACTGGTGAGGACTTCGGTCTGAGCCGGCGGCGGCCAGGACCTTCACGGGTAGTAGTTTAGTGATGGGGTGACGCAGGAAGGTAGATGATCCCGGCCGGTGGTTGTGCCGGGGTAAGCGTGTAGGCCGGTGTGTAGGCAAATCCGCACACCATTGAGGCTGAGACGTGATGCCGAGCCGTTCTGGTGAAGTCATTGATCCTATGCTGCCGAGAAAAGCCTCTAGCGATGTTTCGAGCGGCCCGTACCCTAAACCGACACAGGTGGTCAGGTAGAGAATACCGAGGCGACGGGTGAACTGTGGTTAAGGAACTCGGCAAATTGCCCCCGTAACTTAGGGAGAAGGGGGGCCGGACGCGTGAAGCCACTTGCTGGTGGAGCGTGGTATGGCCGCAGAGAGCAGGGGGAAGCGACTGTTTACTAAAAACACAGGTCCATGCCAAGTCGTAAGACGATGTATATGGACTGACGCCTGCCCGGTGCTGGAACGTTAAGGGGACCTGTTAGCTCTTCGGGGCGAAGCGGAGAACTTAAGCGCCAGTAAACGGCGGTGGTAACTATAACCATCCTAAGGTAGCGAAATTCCTTGTCGGGTAAGTTCCGACCTGCACGAATGGCGTAACGACTTCCCCACTGTCTCAACCACAGGCCCGGCGAAATTGCAGTACGAGTAAAGATGCTCGTTACGCGCGGCAGGACGGAAAGACCCCGGGACCTTTACTATAGCTTGACATTGGTATCTGAATTCGATTGTGTAGGATAGGTGGGAGCCGGTGAAGCTCGGACGCCAGTTCGGGTGGAGGCGTTGTTGAAATACCACTCTGTTGGGTTTGGGTATCTAACTTGCGGCCCTGATCGGGTCGAGGGACAGTGTCTGGTGGGTAGTTTAACTGGGGCGGTTGCCTCCTAAAGGGTAACGGAGGCGCCCAAAGGTTCCCTCAGCCTGGTTGGCAATCAGGTGTTGAGTGTAAGTGCACAAGGGAGCTTGACTGTGAGACTGACGGGTCGAGCAGGGACGAAAGTCGGGACTAGTGATCCGGCACTTGCGTGTGGAAGCGGTGTCGCTCAACGGATAAAAGGTACCCCGGGGATAACAGGCTGATCTTCCCCAAGAGTCCATATCGACGGGATGGTTTGGCACCTCGATGTCGGCTCGTCGCATCCTGGGGCTGTAGCAGGTCCCAAGGGTTGGGCTGTTCGCCCATTAAAGCGGTACGCGAGCTGGGTTTAGAACGTCGTGAGACAGTTCGGTCCCTATCCGCCGTGCGCGTTGGATACTTGAGAAGGGCTGTCCCTAGTACGAGAGGACCGGGACGGACGAACCTCTGGTGTGCCAGTTGTTCTGCCAAGGGCACGGCTGGTTGGCTACGTTCGGAAGGGATAACCGCTGAAAGCATCTAAGCGGGAAGCTCGCTTCGAGATGAGGTATCCCACCACCTTGAGTGGGTAAGGCCCCCAAGAGACTATTGGGTTGATAGGCCGGAGATGTAAGCACGGTAACGTGTTGAGTTGACCGGTACTAATAGGCCGAGGGCTTAACCACCCTAAATTTTCTGCTTGCGTCCACTGTGTGATTCACAGCAAACGAACAACCACCCCATGGCCGGAAGGCTTGGGTTGCTGGTTGGTTCTGCTGATGGCTGTTTCGGTGGTCATAGCGGAGGGGAAACGCCCGGTTACATTCCGAACCCGGTAGCTAAGCCCTCCAGCGCCGATGGTACTGCACTCGGGAGGGTGTGGGAGAGTAGGACGCCGCCGGACTTAACGTCGAGAAACGCCCACCCGGGCTTCCGGGTGGGCGTTTCTTTTTGCTACCCAAAAACTGTGGGTGCGGTTGTTCGCGTGGGGGGACGGTTCGGGCGGGGAGGGCCATTCGAAGGCCGTCAGGCTTGATACCTCCGAATGGCCCTCCCCGCCCGAACCTTGCCTACTCACCGGGACTGCCGCGGCTCAAGGCGCCAGCTCTGCGCCCCTTCCGCACCGCTCAACGATCCGCGCCGCTGATCCTTGCGCGCCATTTATGCTTCCGCGCCGCTGATCGGTTCTGCGCCGCTGATCGGTTCTGCGCCGCTGTTCGGTTCTGCGCCGCTGTTCGGTTCAGCGCCGCTGATCCGTTCTGCGCCGCTCGGGTTCTCTGCGTCGCTCGGCTGCTTCGCGTTGCTCGGCTGCTTTGCGCTGTTGGTGGGGAGCCAGCGGCCCCGTGTCGGCTGGCTCCCCCACCTGGCTGGCTATTTGCGGCGGGTGGCTTTCTGGGCGGGTGCTGGGTGATGTTGGATCTTTGTTTGAGGGTTGGCAGCACCGTGCCGGCTGGCTCTCGATTGGTTGATGTGCTTGTGGGTGTGGTTACTCGTAGCAGTCCTGGTTTTGGTGTTCCAGGCCTAGTTCGGTGAGTTTGTCGTTGTCGAAGGTGAAGCGGTAGTTGACTTTGCCGGCGGCGTGGGCCCAGGCTCGGCCGTCGCCGGTTCGTTCGGTTTCGTCGACGTCGCTGGCTTCGAAGTCTGGGTAGGTCTGCTTGACCTCGTCCAAGGTGTCTCCGAGGCCGATGCCCTCCGGGGTGTGCATCTTGCCGTATCCCTGGATGGCTACCACGCCCAGTTGGGGGGAGTGGGTTACTGCGCCGGCAGAGCCGCCGGCGCCTTTGAGCTTGGAGTAACCGCAGCCTTCCGGGCCGTCGTAGGCCTCGTAGCTGGTGATCAAGCCGGTGGCCTTTGCCTGCGACACGGTCATTCCGATCTTCAGGGTGCCGAGGCCGGTGGGGCCGATCACCTCCGAGGAAGTGCCTGACGAGTGCGCTGAACTTGATGATGCTCCGGCACCCGACGTACCGGCTGGTGAGGTGGATTTCGCCTTAGAGCTGGCGGGACCGGGTCCGGAACTGGATTCGGACGGGCCGGAACCCGCGGACGCCGGTCGAGCAGGCGCGGATGCGGCCACCGTCGCCCCGGCCGGTACGGCCTGGCCCTCCAGGTGCTCCGGCGTAGCGGCGCAGCCGGCCAGCACCGTTACACCGAGGGCCACCCCGACTCCCCAACATGTCTTTCGCATTGCAGTCCCCCGTCGTCTCTGCTGCCTTTCATAGGTTGCGATGCTGCCGTATCACCACCAGTTCTCCTCGCCAGGTAACGGACTCATAACGACGTCCAGGGAGGGCGGACCTCCAGGAGAAGCGGACGTCCAGGAGGGCGCACGTCCGGGAGAGGCGGACGTCCAGGAGGGCGCACGTCGGGGAGAGCGGGCGACCAGGGAGGGCGGACGTTCGGGAGAGCGGGCGACCAGCGAGGGCGGACGTTCGGGAGGGCGGACGTCCAGGAGGGCGGACGGCCAGGGAGGCCGTGTGGCGGCCCGGGAGCGTCCGGCGGCGTGCTGGGCGTCCGGGCTGGGGGAGGTTGCGGCCTGCCGCGATCCGGGTTCCGGCAGGCGAGCACCGCGCTTGGGCGGGGTGTCGGTCTTCAGGTGGTGCAAGGGCTGGACGGGTTGGTGGCAGGTTGGTTCGGTGCGGGCCGGGGCTCAACTGGGAGCGGGGGTGGCCGATCACGCGGGCATGCGTAAGTGGTCCCTCGGTGCGTTGCTCACCTCGGCGGTTGCGGCTTCGGCTGCCCTGGCCGGTCCGGCTCCGGCGTTCGCGACCGGGACGGTGATCGGGGCGGATGCGCCCGGTGCGCTGCCCGGGCGGTACATCGTCACGTTGAAGAACCGCACGGCGGGGCCCAGCGTGCGTAGCCTCGGCACCGGGACGGTGGTCCGTAGTTTCCGGGGGTTCGCCGGGTTCGCGGCGGAGATGAGCGCGTTCCAGGCCCGTCGGCTGGCGGCTGACCCGGCGGTGCGCTCGGTGGAGCAGGACCGGCGGATCCGGGTCGCCACCACCGCGGCGGACCGGCAGGTCGCGGTCGGAGTCCCAGGAGCGGGGCGGCGGGGTGGTGCGGTGGCGGCGGGGGTGCAGAAGAGTCCGGCGTGGGGGCTGGACCGGATCGATCAGCGCGGGGTGAGCGGATCCAAGTCGTACACGCCGACGGATGACGGGTCGGCGGTGCACGCGTATGTGATCGACACCGGGATCCGGATCACGCATGCCGAGTTCGGGGGGCGGGCGTCGTACGGGTACGACTTCGCCGACCGGGACGGGAACGCGGCGGACTGCAACGGGCACGGGACGCACGTGGCCGGCACGATCGGCGGCACCCATTACGGCGTGGCCAAGAAGGTGCAGCTGGTGGCGGTGCGGGTGCTGGACTGCTACGGCGAGGGTGAGCTGTCCGATGTGATCGACGGGGTCGACTGGGTGACCGAGCACGCGGTCAAGCCGGCCGTGGCGAACATGAGCATGGGCGGCTCGGCCAGCCCGACGCTGGACTTCGCGGTGCGGCAGTCGATCGCTTCCGGGGTGACCTACGTGGTGGCGGCCGGCAACGAGGACGTGGACGCGTCGTGGAGCAGCCCGGCCGCGGTGCCCACGGCGATCACCGTGGCGGCCACCGACAGCCGGGACCGGCGGGCGGTGTTCTCCAACTACGGCAGCGTGGTCGACCTGTTCGCGCCCGGGGTGAACATCAAGTCGTCGGTTTCCGGCAGCAACACCGCGACCGCGGTCTACAGCGGGACGTCGATGGCCGCGCCGCACGTGGCCGGGGCGGCCGCGCTGATCCTGGACGCGAGCCCGGCCCTGACCCCGTCGCAGGTCCGCGCCGAGCTGGTGACCAACGCCACCACCGGCAGGGTGACCGACCGGGCCGGATCACCGAACCGGCTGCTGTTCGTCAAAGCGCCACCCGCCGCGCCGGTGATCGCCACTTCGAGGGTGGCCACGGCAACGGTCGGTTCGTCGTACGCCAGCAGGGTGAACCTGAAGTCGAGCCGGACCGGGACGTGGCAGCTGGCCGGTGGCAGCATGCCGCCCGGTCTGTCGCTGGCGCGCAACGGCGCGATCACCGGGACCCCGACCAGCCCGGGGGAGTACACGGTGACGGTGCGGTTCACCGACTATGTGCCGCAGGCGGTCACCCGCCGGATCGTGATCCCGGTGGCGGCCGGTGTCCCGGTGATCGACGGTGAGCTGCCGGTCGCCCAGGCCGGCGTGGCCTATCAGAGCCGGCTGGCGACGGTGGATCACCGGAGCGGCGTGTGGAATCTGGCCGGTGGCGCGCTCCCGGCCGGGCTGAGCCTGGACGCGACCGGTCTGATCAGCGGGGTGCCGGCGGCCGAGGGCGGGACGGCGACCTTCACGGTCCGCTTCACCGATGGGTGGGGCACCACCGCGACCAGGGAGTGCACGCTGCTGGTGACTCCGGCCGCGGTCTGAAAAGCAGAAAAGGCGGAACCACGGGGGTGAGCCCCGGCGACCCCGCCGGGGCTTGGCCCCACCCTCACCAGTCCAGCGCCGCCGCGTACTTCTTGGCGATCTCCGCCGACTCCGGGAGGTCCGCCTCGACCACCGGCAAGCCGGGCCGGGCCACGATCGCCCCCAGCTCGACCAGCAACTGCCGCAGCACCGCCTCGGCGGCCGCCGCCTGCGGCGCGATCCCGGCGGTCACCACCGGCACCGCGAGCTTCCCGGCCAGTGCCTGGTTCGGCAGCTGGTCGAGCAGCACCTTGAGCACCCCGGTGTAGCTGCCCTTGTACGTCGGGGTCGCCACCACCAGCAGGTTCGCCGCGGTGAGCGCCTCCACCGCGGCCGCCGTCGCCGGATCGCCCTTGGTCAGCAGCCCGGCGCCCAGCTCACCCACCTCGATGACGGTGGGCGCGGGCGAGCCGAGCCGGTCCGCGAACGCCTCCCCGACCGCGACGGCCAGGGTCGAGGTCCGGGACCCGGCGCGCGGGTTACCGGACACCACCACAATTCCAGTCATCCGTTTCGCGGCGACCGAGGCGGTCCGCCGCGCCTCCTCTCCACGATTATCTGCGCTATCTCGGGATATGTCCGGTACGCCACACGCGGCAGACTCGAAAGTCCACATGGTCCACTGCGTGGGAACTTCTCCACCATCGATCCCGGGAAGTCCCGCGTCAACAGCGATCCCAAATCCTAGTAAGAACGTGGGGTTTGTGGGATGTGGTGTGTGTGACTACTATGCGGTATGCCTATCTAACAGATAGGAATTATATCCTTGCAGGGTGCCGCCGGATCCGGGGGCACGGATCGTCGAAGGAGCAGCCCATGTCCGCGCTCGCCATCGCCCACCCCCGTCCCGCCCATACCCGCCCCGACCTGCGCCCGGTGCCGAGCCTGCCGGAGGGCGAGTCGCCGGTCACCGTCACGATCAGCATCGCCGGCGGGGTCGGCGGCCGGGACCGGGTGCTGGCCGCGCTGCGCGAGCTGGTCGACGCCGCGGGTCCGGGCGCTGCCATCGAGCTGGACCCGCCGGCCCCGCCGGCCGCGGCCGAGGGGGAGATCGTGCTGGACCCGCGGGCCCGCACCGCGCTGCGCGGCGGCCAGCGGCTCGACCTCAGCCGCCTGGAGTACGACCTGCTCCTCTTTCTGGCCCAGCACCCCCGCCAGGTGTTCAGCCGCACCCAGCTGCTCACCCACGTCTGGGGTCACCGGCACACCACCAACCGCACGGTGGACGTGCACGTCAGCCGCCTGCGCACCAAGCTGGACGACCCGGAGTTGATCACCACGGTCTACGGCCTGGGGTACCGGCTGGCCGACGACGCCCCGATCAGCGTGCGGGAGCGCTGATTCATCCCGAAATGGTCATACCCCCGCACTATGGGAGGTATGTTTCCGCAGCTCAGCGGTTACTTGATCTAGATTAGTCCGGATTGACCGCTCTCTTGCGGCAACAATTGATTCATTTGAATACTTGCGAGCACTGGCCTACCGGACCGGTATGCCACCTACCCAATCCCCCTGGGAGGAAACCGTGCTCAACCCGAAGCTTCGCCGACCGATCGTCGGCCTGGCAGTCGGCATGCTCGTGGGCAGCGCCTTCGTCGCGACGTCACCCGCCTCGGCGGCCCCGGCCGTGGGCGACGCGTCCTTCGCACCGTCCGCCCTGGCCAGCAGGCTGGACGACCAGCTCGGCTCCCGTGACGCCGGGTCCTACCTGGACAGCTCCGGCAAGCTGGTGGTGAACGTCACCGACGCCACCACCGCGGCCGAGGTCACCAAGGCCGGCGCCACCCCGCGCTACGTGGCCCGCAGTGGCGCCACGCTGGCCGCGGCCGACGCCAGCCTGAAGGTGAACTTGAAGACCCCGGGCACCGCGTTCGCCGTCGACCCGGTCAGCAACCAGGTCGTGGTCAGCGTGGACGAGAGCGTCACCGGCGCCAAGCTGGCCGCGGTCAAGGCGACCGTCGCCAAGCTCGGCGGCACCGCCCGGATCGAATCCATCCCCGGCAAGATCAGCACCACGATCTCCGGCGGCGACGCCATCTACACCGGCGGCTCCCGCTGCTCGCTCGGCTTCAACGTGCGCAACAGCGCCGGCACCAACTACTTCCTGACCGCCGGGCACTGCACCAACGCCGGCTCCACCTGGTCCAACGGCTCGACCACGCTGGGCACCCGGGCCGGCACCAGCTTCCCGGGCAACGACTACGGCATCGTCCGCTACACCAACACGACGATCACCAAGAGCGGCGCGGTCGGCTCCCAGGACATCACCTCGGCCGGCACCCCGGCCGTCGGCGCCACGGTCTACCGCCGCGGCTCCACCACCGGCACGCACTCCGGCCGGGTCACCGCCCTGAACAGCACGGTCAACTACTCCCAGGGCTCGGTCTCCGGCCTGATCCGGACCACCGTCTGCGCCGAGCCCGGTGACAGCGGCGGCCCGCTCTACTCCGGCACCACCGCGCTCGGTCTCACCTCGGGCGGCAGCGGGAACTGCTCGTCCGGCGGCGTCACCTACTTCCAGCCGGTCGTCGAGCCGCTGAGCGTCTACGGCGTCTCGGTCTTCTGAGTCCCGGCACCGCCCGGCAGGAATATGACGAACTGAAGTCAGACTCTCCGACGCAAGGCCGGCGCGGTGCGAGGAAGGTGCGGCGGGGTCGCGGTCGCGATCCCGCCGCAAACCCGTTTACGGTACGGCCGAAGCACCCGCCCACCGCAGTCGTGATCAGGAGCGCCCGGCCGCGGCCGGCTCCTCGCCCCGCCGCTGCGATCAGGAGTGCTCCGCCGCGGCCGGCTCGTAGGCCCGCCGGGTGCGATCAGGAGTGTTCCTCTGCGGTCCGCTCCTCGCCCCGGCGGCGGAGCAGCCGCAGCCCGGGCAGCCCGGCGATCGCCAGGTGCAGGTCCTCGGTCACCTCGAGCAGCTTGTGCAGGTCCGGACCGACCTGGTCGAGCTTGTTCAGCAGCGGCATCACGTCGTTGACCATGTGGTCGCGCAGCGCCGGCAGCTCGTCCACCATCCGGATCGCCGCGGTCACCTCCTCCGGGGTCAGCTCGTCGACGAACCGGGCGGCCAGCGGCGACGCCTTGCGCAGCGTCGGCGCGTAACCGTCGAGCAGCTCGGTGGCCACCCCGGCCGCCTGGTCGGCGCGGGTCACCACCGCCGACGCCCGGGCCGCCACCGCGGCCGCGTCGCCGACCAGCCCGCGCGCCGTGCCGCTGACCGCGCCCACCTCGGCCACCACCTCGGCCGCCGCGGTGGTCAGCGAACCCGCCTCGATCACCAGGGTGCCGGCCGCGTCGGCGGTCCCGGCCGCCCGGCGGATCACGTCACCGGCGGCACTGGAGATCGCGCTCGCCTCCTCGATGGTCAGCGCCGCCGCCGTGGTGATCGCGCGGACCTCGCCGATCGCCGCCTCGGCCGCCGCGCTGATCGTCTGCACCTCGGTGATCGCCCGCTCCGCGGTGGCGCTGACCACCTGGATCTCGGTCACCGCGGACTCGGCGGCGGTGGTCACCGCGGTCACCCGGGCGATCAGCTCCTCGGCCTGGCCGATCGCCAGCCCGGCCCGGTTGACCAGCAGCTCGGTCTGGCCGAGCAGGCTGGCCGCGCGCACCGGGACGGCCGCCACGGCGCCCGCGGTCTCGATCACCTGGCCGATCGCGGCGCGGGTCAGGTCGGCGGCGACGGCCGGGACGGCCAGCGCGACACGGGAGATCTGTACGGCTCGGGACAACAGGGACGCCATCCCCTCATTCTGCGCTTCGACGTCACGTCCCGCCGGTGACGGAAGGCCGCCGTGCCGGGGTTCACGACGGAAAACCGGATATTCGTGGCCGATCCCCCGGAGTCGGGGCGGGCATCGGTGGCTCCGGCACGGCAGTATGGCGGGGTGCGACGTACCCCGAACTGGATTGTGATCATGGCCGTCGTGGTCGTGCTGGGAGGTGCGGCCCTGGTGGCCAAGGGGCTGATCGGCGGCGAGGGCGCGGCCGCCACCTTCCTCACCGGCAGCGCGACCAGCGCCTCCCCGGCCGGGCCCAGCCCCGAGGAGCTGGCTCGGGTGGAGCGGGCCAAGCGGGTGGTGGCGCTGGACGCGGCGCTGAAGAAGTACGCCGCCACGGTCCCCGGGTTCGCCGTCGCGGTGCTCGACAAGAAAACCGGTGACCTCTACTCGTTCCGCGGCGACCGGAAGTTCCGGACCGCCAGCGTGGTCAAGGTGCAGGTGCTCGCCTGCCTGCTGCTGACCCGGCAGGACGCCGGCCGCAAGCTGACCGCGGACGAGGACGCCAAGGCGAAACTCATGATCCGCAACAGTGACAACGACGCCACCACCGCGCTGTTCAAGAGCCTCGGCAGGGAGTCCGCGATCCAGCGCTGCGACGAGCGGCTCGGCCTGACCGGCACGGTGGTGAACAGCGCCTGGGGCCTCACCCAGACGACCGTCGAGGACCAGGTGAAGCTGCTGTCCCAGCTGGTCGCCGCGGACAGCCCGATCGCGGCGAGGGGCCGTGCCTACGCGCACACCCTGATGAGCACGGTCAGCGCCGGGCAGCGGTGGGGCGTCCCGGCCGTGGCCCGGGCCGGCGAGGAGTTCACCGTCAAGAACGGCTGGCTGGCCCGCCCCGGCACCAGCGACCTGTGGATCGTGAACTCGGTCGGCCGGATCACCGGCCCCGGTGTGGACGTCTCGATCGCGGTGCTCTCGCACGGCCACCAGACCCAGGAGGCCGGCGAGAAAGTGATCGAGAAAGCGGTCAAGCTGACCCGGGCCCACCTCAAGTACTAGAGCTCTCCCGGCGCTTGTTCCACCAGGTCACCGCCTGGTTCACGACCAGGATGACGGCGACCGCGGCGAGCACGCCCTGCCAGGGCTGCGGGAAGATCGAGCCGCCGGCCAGGCCGATCGCGGCGTAGACCACCGACCACAGGGCGCAGGCCGGCAGGTTGGCCACCACGAAGGTCTCCCAGGAGACCCCGGCGAAGGCGGCCGCCAGCAGCACCGGCACCCGGCCGCCCGGGATCAGCCGGGAGACCAGCAGCACCGGGACCTGCTTGGCCTTGAGCCGGTCCTTCACCGCGGCCAGGTGCTCCTCGTCGCGCAGCCAGCGCAGCCGGCGGGCCAGCTGCTCGCCGCCGAACCGGCACATCGCGTACATCACCAGGTCGCCGGCGTAGGCGCCGGCCGCGCCGGCCGCCACCACGAGGACCATGGTCACCGGCCGGCCCTCGTGGAAGGCGAGCGCGGTGGCCCCGCTGACCGCCGCGCCGGTCGGCACGATCGGGATGATCGCCCCGAAGCACACCACCGCGAACAGCCAGGCCAGGGTGCCCAGCGTGGCGGTCACGCGGCCGGTCCGAGGGTCAGCGTCCCGCCGTGCGCCAGCACCCGGACCCGGGTGTCCGGCGAGGTCCGCGCCGCGTGCTCGGCGAACCGCAGGCCCGGCCCGTCGAACATGTGCCGGCGGAACCGGGCCATCCCGATCGGCCACAGCGTGCCGTAGTGCACCGGCACCGCCCAGGACGCCTTCACCCGGTGCAGCGCCTCGGCCGCGTCCCGCGCGTCCAGGTGGCCGTGCGCGCCCAGGGTCGGCCCCCAGCCGCCGACCGGGATCAGTGCCAGATCCAGCGGGCCCAGCTCGGTCATCTGCTCGAACAGGCCGGTGTCGCCGGCGTACCAGGTGCGGGACTCGCCCTCGACCACGAAACCGATGGCCTCGGCGCGCTCCCGGGACCACGGACCGCGCCCGCCGTCGTGCCGGGCCGGCACCGCCCGGACCCGGACCGGGCCGACCGCCACCTCGTCACCCGGGGCCAGCTCGACGCAGCGCCCGGCCACCCCGGCACCCAGCGCCTTGACGGTGAAGGCGGCCGCGCCGCGCGGCACGATCAGCAGCGGCTCGCCCGGCACCGACTTCAGCGAGGCCACGTGGAAGTGGTCGGCGTGCAGGTGGGACAGCAGCACCGCGTCCGGCGCGCCGGGCAGCCGGGGCGGTGGTCCGGCCAGCCGCTGCAGGTGGGCCAGCCGGTCGGTGAGCACCGGATCGGTGAGCAGCGTGACGCCCGAGTCGGCGAGCCAGATCGTGCTGTGTCCCCACCAGGTGACCGATGTCGTGCTCACCGGCTCACGGTACCCAGCCGGCGCAGGACCTGACCGCACCGGCGGGCGTAGAGCTGCTGGAACAACACCGCCACCGGGCCGGCCAGTCGCATCAGCGGGCCGGCCGGGCGGCTGAACGCGGTGACCGTGAACCACACCCGGTCCTGCTCGTCCCGCTCGACCACGAACGCCTCCTCGCCCCGCGCCGGATGGCCGGCAAGCGTTCCGTACCCAAAACCGATCTTGTGCTCCTCCTGGGCGACCCAGACGACCTCGCACGGGGCGGTGACCGGTCCGACGCCGACGATCAGCCGGACGCCGGGCGCGGCTCGCCGCCCGCTCGCCCGGACGCCCGCCCCGGTGGCGCGGTGCATCCGGAAGGTGAGGACCGCCTCGCCGGCGGCCGCGAAGACGCGCGGACCGGTGCCGATCCTTCGCCGGTAGCGCAGATGGCGGTAGCCGTCCGGGAGCGGTCCGCCGCGGGTCAGGCCGATTTCGGGGTACGTCAGGCGAGTCACCTGAGAAAGTGTGCCCTTCCCGGGGCGCGATGATTCCTGAGTCGCAGCTGTGACATGGCTCCGGCACACTGAGCGCGTGACAGGACCCCGCTCCGCCGTTGTGGTGAACCCCGCCAAGGTGGCCGATCCGGATCAGCTCCGCCGCACCCTGCGCACCACCCTGACCAGGGCGGGGTGGCCGGAGCCCGCCTGGTTCGAGACGACCCCCGAGGACCCGGGCCGGGGCCAGGCGAAAAAGGCCGTGGCGGACGGCGCCGAGCTGGTCTTCGCGTGCGGCGGCGACGGCACGGTGACCGCCGTGGTGAGCGCGCTGACCGGCACCGACGTGGCGCTGGCCGTGCTGCCGGCCGGTACCGGCAACCTGCTCGCCGCCAACCTCGGGCTGGGCACCGACCCGGCCGCCGGGGTGCAGGTCGCGCTGGAGGGCGGCCGCCGCCGGATCGACGTCGGCACGATCGGCGACCAGTGCTTCGTGGTGATGGCCGGGATGGGCTTCGACGCGATGATGCTGCAGGACACCTCGGAGCGGGCGAAAAAGCACATCGGCTGGCCGGCCTACCTGTTCGGGGCGGCCAAGCACCTGCTCGACCGGCCGATGCGGGTGCGGATCCGGCTGGACGGCGGCGCGCCGATGCCGCGCCGCGCGCAGACCGTGATCGTCGGCAACGTCGGCCGCCTGCAGGGCGGCGTCCGCCTGCTGAAACGCGCGGTGCCGGACGACGGGAAGTTCAACGTGGCGATCATCAGCCCGAACAACCTGTACTCCTGGGCCCGGCTGATCGCCGCGGTGGCCAGCCGCCGCGAGCGGGTGCCGAAAATGGAGACGTTCACCGCCTCCCGGGTGGAGATCTACAGCAACCGCGCGCAGCCCCGGCAGCTGGACGGCGACCTGATCGCGTCCGGCAAGGCGATGAAGATCTCGCTGCGGCACAAGGCGCTGCTGCTCTGCGTGCCGCAGCCCGACGCCGACCCGGACCTGGCCCACGACGCCGCGGCCGTGGCGAAACGGGCGAGGCGCCGATGAGCAGCACCGAACCGGTCCCGGAGACCCGGACCATGGCCGGCGACGAGCTGTCCGCCGACGACGCCTACGTGGCGCTGCGCCACTACGGCCGCTGGCCGCTGCTGCGCGACGCGTTCGTCCGGTTCCGCTACGGCGACGGGTTCAGCCACTCCCGCGCCTTCGCGCTGCAGCTCTGCCTGGCCATCGTCCCGTTCCTGATCGCCCTCTCCGGCCTGGCCACCGACCTGGGCGTGGAGTCCGGCGGCGAGGTGGTCGCGGACACCGTCATCGAGCTCACCCCGGGCGACAGCGAGGGACTGGTCCGCCAGCTGCTGGAGGACGACGACCGGACCGAGGAGGCCGGCGAGGTCGCCCTCACCCTCGGTCTGATCACCGGGCTGTTCGCGCTCACCACCGCGATGGCCCAGGTGGAGCGCGGCGCCAACCGGATCTACGGGGTGGAGCGGGACCGGCCGGCGCCGCAGAAGTACCTGCGGGCCGCGGTGCTCGCGTTCGCCGCCGGGCTGCCCGCGCTCTTCGGCTTCCTGCTGCTGGTCGCCGGGCGGGCCGCCGGGGAGTCCGCCGAGGAGCATTTCGGGATACCCGGCTGGGCCCGGGTGACCTGGGACGTGCTGCGCTGGCCGGTCAGCCTGGCGCTGATCGTGTTCGCGGTCGGCGCCCTGTTCCGGCACTCGCCGCGACGCAAGCAGCCGGCGCTGTCCTGGCTGCTGTTCGGCGCGGTGGTGGCGACCGTGCTGTGGTGGCTGGCCAGCCTGGGCCTGGCCGGATACGTCCGGGTCAGCGGCAGCTTCGGCGCCACCTACGGTCCGCTCACCGCGATCATGGCGTTGCTGCTCTGGGCGAACCTGACCGGCATCGCGTTCTTCCTGGGCCTCGCCTTCGCCGCGCAGCTCGAGGCCCGGCGGGTCGGTGCCAAGCCGGCCCAGCCCGACCAGTGGGAGCCGGCCCCGGACGTGCCCGCTCAGCGCGCCCCCGGTGTACCGACGGAGTCGACGGGGTAAGAACGCGGCACCCCCGATCTGTTGGGAGCCTCCCGTGACAACTGTGCCTTCCGCCCCGGATGACAACCGGGTCGTCGAGCGGGCCGGCTGGGCGCCGGTCCGGCACTTCGCCGAGCGCAGCGTCCTCGGCCTGATCGCGGTGATCGCGGTCGGCCTCGGGTTCGCGGCGCTCCTGCTGCTGGTGCGATTCCACTGGTCGCCGCTGCAGAGCCTGGACCACGCGGTCGCCGACGGGCTGAACCATCGGGTCGCCGGCTCGTCGGCCGGGGTGAAGGTGCTGGAGCAGATCTCCTCGTTCGGCGGCCGGGCCTTCATGATCGGGCTGGTCACCGTGGTCGTGACGATGCTGCTGATCCGGCGGCGGCCCCGGCTGGCGCTCTACCTGGTGGTGACCGGAGCCGGCGCGCTGATCCTCGACCCGTCGCTGAAGACGCTGGTCGGCCGGTTGCGGCCGGTGGTCGAGTCGCCGGTCGCGCACGCGCCGGGCAACAGCTTCCCGAGCGGGCACGCGCTCGGCTCGATGGTGGTCTACGGGATGCTCGCGCTGGTCCTGCTGCCCATGTTCCGGTCCCGGTGGCGGCCCTGGTTCCTGGCCCTGGCGGGCGGGATCGTGCTGCTGATCGGGTTCAGCCGGATCGCGCTCGGCGTGCACTTCCTCTCCGACGTGGTCGCCGGGTGGCTGCTCGGGATCGCCTGGATCAGCACCACGGCGTACGCGTTCCGGGTCTGGCGCCGGGAGGCCGGGCACCCGGCCGACGACGTGATCCACGACGGCCTGGAGCCGGAGGCCGCCCGGGACCTGCGGCTCGCGCCGGCCGAGGGGGCGGTGCTGCCGCACCCGTGGGCCAAGGGCGCCGAGATCCTGGTCGGCTGGGTGCTCACCTTCGGGCTGCTCTACCTGCTCGGGTACGGCGTGACCCGGTGGAACCCGGGCTGGGACGACGGGGTGCCGCGCTGGCTGCAGACCTTCCGTACCCCGGCCCTGGACGACGTCAGCTGGTGGTGGAGCAAGGCCGGGGACACCCACGCGATCCTCGCCGTCTCGCTGGTCTTCTGCCCGATCGCGCTGGCCCTGTGGCGGCAGTGGCGGCCGGTGCTGTTCCTGGTGCTCACCATGATCGGCGAGCTGACCCTGTTCCTGACCAGCGCCGCCGCGGTGGACCGGCCGCGCCCGGGGGTCGAGCAGCTGGACGGGCAGATGCCCACCTCGTCGTTCCCGTCCGGGCACATCGCCGCCACCCTCTGCCTGTGGACCGCCATCGCGATCATCGTGATGGCCCGGGTCCGGACCCCGTGGCGGTGGATCTTCCCGGTGCTGGCCGTGCTGATGCCGCTCGGCGTCGCGCTGTCCCGGATGTACCGCGGGATGCACCACCCGACCGACGTGCTCGGCGCGATGCTGCTCACCGCGGCCTGGCTGACTGTGCTGTGGTGGACGGTACGGCCCAACGCGCGGGCCGTCACCGCCACCGAGGCGGCGCTGGAGAGCCGGCAGCTGGTCGTCGCCTGATGCCGGCCGAGGGGGCGTCACGATGCGTTTCATGAGCTGGAACATCAAGACCGGCGGCGTCGACCGCGGCCGCCGGTTCCGGCTGCCGGCCATCGCCGAGGTGATCAGCGCCGAGAAACCGGACGTGCTCACCCTCCAGGAGCTGCGCGACTTCCAGCGGCACGACGGCCGCCGGATGGCCGACCTGGCCGGCGCGGTCGGGATGACCGCGCACCTGGCCCGCTCCGGATTCGGGATGCCGGTCGCGGTGCTGGTCCGCGATCCGCTGCGGATCACCCACACGGCCAGCGTGACCTGGCGGCTGCACCACGCCGCCGCGGTCGCCGTGGTGGCCACCGGCGGGACGCCGCTCACCGTGATCAGCGCGCACCTCGACCCGTTCTGGCCCTACCGCCGGATGCGCGAGGCCCGCTGGCTGGCCGCCCGCTACGTGAAAGGCTCGCACGTGCTGCTGGCCGGCGACCTGAACGGGCTCGACCCGGTCGGCGACCACACCGAGGCGCTGGCCAGCCAGTCGCCGATGTTCCGCAAACGGCACACCTACCCGGACGGGAGCGTGGACAGCCGGGCGCTGGCCGCGTTCGGCTCGGCCGGGCTGGTCGACCTGTGGGGCACGGCCGGCTCCGGCGACGGGCGCACGGTGCCGACCACCGAGGGCGGCGGCCATGAGTTCGGCGGCATGCGGCTGGACTACGCGCTGGCCACGCCGGCGGTGGCGGAGCGGGCGCACGGCATGCGGGTGATCCGGGGCGGGGCCACCGAGCACGCCTCCGACCACTACCCGATCCGGGTCGACCTCGACCTCTGACACCGTCCCGCCCCGGCTGGCCCTCCGGGGTGCCTCCACCGCCCCGAGACACCCCTGAAGTCCAGCCGAGCCCGCAACGCGCGAGGCGGCCTCGGGCTCACGGCGGTCTCGCGGCGCGCGAACCCGGCTGGGTCTCAGGGGTGCTTCGGCCGCCCGGAGACACCCGTGGGGGCCAGCCGAGCCGGTGACGCGCGGGGTGGGCTCGGGGTTGCGGCGGTCTCGCGGCGTGTGGATCCGGCTGGGTCTCAGGGGTGCTTCGGCCGCCCGGAGACACCCGTGAGACCCAGCCGAGCCCGCGACCCGCCTGGTGGCCGGAAGGCGGGATCACCTTGCGGAGGGGTGCGGGCGGGAGCTGCGGGCGTACCGTAAACCGGTTTCAGGTGTTGGCTGGGGTTGTCGGGCGCACGGTGGGGTGGCTGCTGTGGGCGCCGGTGACGCCCAGGTCGTAGGCGGACTCGCCGTGCACGGCCAGGTCGAGGCCGCCGTGTTCGTGGTCCCGGGTGACGCGGAAGCCGAGGGTGCGGTGCAGGGCGGTGGCGATCAGCCAGGTCGCGGTGAACGAGAAGAGCGCGACGGTGATCGCCGCGGTGGCCTGCCGGCCGAAGAGCGAGAGGCCACCGCCGAAGAGCAGGCCGCGCGGGCCGCCGGTGGCGGTGGCGGTGGCGAGCAGGCCGATCAGGATGGTGCCGAGGAAGCCGCCGACGCCGTGCACGCCGGCCACGTCGAGCGAGTCGTCCAGGCCGAGACGGTGCTTGAGGCCGACCACCCAGCCGCACAGGGCACCGGCGGCCAGGCCGATCAGCACGGCGCAGAGCGGGTTGACCGAGCCGCACGCCGGGGTGATCGCGACCAGGCCGGCGACCGCGCCGGAGGCGGCGCCCAGGGTGGTGGCGTGGCCGTCGCGGAGGCGTTCGACCAGCAGCCAGCCGGCGATCCCGGCGGCCCCGGACACCTGGGTGTTGAAGAACGCCAGGCCGGCCGAGCCGTTCGCGGCCAGCGCCGAGCCGGCGTTGAACCCGAACCAGCCGAACCAGAGCAGGCCGGCGCCGAGCACCACGAGCGGCAGGCTGTGCGGGCGCATCGGCTCCGACCGGAAGCCCAGCCGCTGACCGAGAACGATCGCCAGCGCCAGCCCCGACGCACCGGAGTTGATCTCGACGACCGTGCCGCCGGCCAGGTCCAGGATGCGCAGGTGCTCGGCGATCCAGCCGTGCGGGGTGAACACCCAGTGCGCGATCGGCGCGTAGACCAGGGTCACCCAGATCGCCACGAAGACCACCCAGGTGCTGAACTTCGCCCGGTCCGCGATCGCGCCGCTGAGCAGGGCCGCCGTGATGATCGCGAACATCATCTGGAAGGCCGCGAAGACCAGCGTCGGCGACGACCCGGTGAGCGAGTCCGGGCCGACCCCGGCCATCCCGGCCAGGCTCAGGTTGCCGATCAGGCCGCCGCCGGTGTCCGGGCCGAAGGCGAGCGAGTAGCCGTAGACGACCCAGATGATGCTGACCACGGCCAGGCAGGCGAAGGTCATCATCAGCATGTTCAGGGTGCTCTTGATCCGCACCATGCCGCCGTAGAACAGCGCCAGGCCCGGGATCATCAGCAGCACCAGGGCGGCGCTGACCAGCAGCCAGGCGGTGTCCCCGGAGTTCAGTTGTGCGGTCACGCGGCCTAGCCTCGCCATGGTCGGTTTCGGCCCGGCGGCCCCGGCGTTTCCGCTGTGTTACGAGCGTCACGCGACAGGCATCTCCAGGGTCAGCTCGTCGCGCAGCGGGATCCCGTGGTCGCCGACCAGCGGGATCGACGGCTTGACCAGCCGGGCGGCGTCCACCGCGCCCGGCGCGAGCGCCGCCAGCCGCAGGCCGCGCCGCTGGTAGAAACGCAGCGCGTCCAGGTTGTCGTTGGTGGTGACCACCCAGAGCCTGGTCAGGCCCCGCTCCCGGGCCACCCCGGCGGCGGCGTCGAGCAAGGCGCTGCCGACGCCGGCCCCGGAAGTGAACGCGTTCAGCGAGACGATCTCCAGCGCGCCGCCGTCGACGTGGTAGGTGAGCAGGCCGGCGATGTCACCGTCCGGGCCGGTCTCGGCGAGCAGCGCCGGCAGGTCGGCGGCGTGGTAGGTGACGCCGTGCACCACCAGGATCGGCGCGTGCCACGACTCGGTGATCAGCCGTGCCACGGTCGCCCGGTCGTCGGGGCCGGCGGCACGTACCCGCAAAGCAGTCATGCGGCCCATCAAACCCGCATACTCGCGGCATGACGATCGAGTTCCCCTCGCCGACCCGTCCCGCCGGCAGCACCGCCGAGGTCTTCGCGGGTTACCTGTCGTACTTCCGTGAGACGCTGCTCGCCAAGGCGTCGGCGCTCCCCGAGGGGGAGCGCCGGACCAGCCGGCTCCCTTCCGGTTGGACCCCGGTCGAGCTGGTCAAACACCTTCGGTACGTCGAACTGCGCTGGATCGAGTGGGGTTTCCAGGGCGTCCCGTTCGACGACCCGTGGGGTGACCGCAACGTCGACCGGTGGTACGTGGCGCCCGAGGAGAGCTTCGCCGAGCTGGCCGAGGCGCTGCGCGCGCAGGGCGAGCACACCACGCGGGTGATCGCCAAGACCGACCTGAGCGCGGTCGGGCAGCCCGGCCCGCGCTGGGAGGGCGCCGAGCCGCCCACCCTGGAGCGGATCCTCTTCCACCTGGTCCAGGAGTACGCCCGGCACGTCGGGCACCTGGACATCGTCGTCGAGCTGGCGGTCGGCGCGGTCGGCGAATAGCCCTCAGAACACCACGCGGTCGCGGCCGGCGTGCTTGGCCGTGTAGAGGTTGCGGTCGGCCTGGGCGAGCAGCGACGACAGCGTGCCGGCGCCGTCCACCGAGGTGGTGATGCCGATGCTGGTGGTGACCGGCAGGGTGCCGGTGATCGGCCCCCAGGCGTGCGCCCGGATCCGCAGCCGCAGCCGCTCGCAGCGGTCCGCCGCCTCGTCCGGCCCGATCCCGGGGAAGACCAGGAGGAACTCCTCGCCGCCCATCCGGGCGGCGAGGCCGGACCCGGGCATCGCCTCCTCCAGCAGCTCGGCCACGTGCTGCAGCACGGTGTCGCCGGTGGCGTGCGAGAGGGTGTCGTTGACCCGCTTGAAGTGGTCCAGGTCGACGATGGCGAGCGAGATCGGCTGGCGGGCGGCGGCCGCCTCGAGCAGCAGCGCCGGCACCCGCTCGTTGATGTAGCGCCGGTTGTAGAGCCCGGTCAGCGCGTCCCGGTGGGCCATCTCGCGGAAGTGCTCGCTGGCCCGGCGGGCCTCGTTGGCCTCGAACACCGCCTGCAGCGCCCGGGCCCGGGCGTCACGCTGCACCGACTGCAGCGCGGCGGTCTCCGCGTGGAAGGCCCGGTGCTCCTCGTACGCCTCGGCGAACCGCCCGGTGGCGGCATAGAGCGCGGCCTGCTCCTCGCGGACCCGGGCGCGGACCGCGGCCAGCCCGCGCTCCTCGCACAGCCGCAGGTTCGCGTCGATCGCGGCCTGCGCCTCCGGGTAGCGCCCGGCCAGCCGGCGGGCCAGCGCCAGGGTGACCTGGCACTCGGCGATCGCGTCGCCCTCGTTCGCCGCGACCAGGTCGGCCAGCACCGGGGTGAGCAGCGCCTCCACCTCGTCGTAGTGGCCGCCCATCAGCTCGACCCGGGCCATCGTGTCCAGCTCGTTGGCGCCGAACCGGTGGCCGGTCCGGGCCTGGATCTCGTGCATCTGGGCGACCAGCGCGCGGGCGGCCGGCTCGTCGTCGTTCTCGTACGCGGTGTAGACCATGTTGTTGAGCGCCAGGATGGTCATCTCGTGGTCGCCGGCGGCCACCGCGAGCGCCAGGGCCTCCCGGGCCCGCCGGTCGCCGTCGGCCCCCGAGCCGGTCTCCTCCAGCGCCACCGACAGCGACATCAGGTGCTGGGCGCGGATGGTGGCGGGCATGTCCTCGGTGAGGTGCGAGACGCACTGCACGGCGTGTTTCAGGCCGTCGGAGAAGTCGCCGACGTACCGGTAGAAGACCGACAGCTGGCGGTGCGCCCGGGCCAGCAGGTACGGCGAATTGTGCCGCTCCGCCCAGGCCTGCACCCGGTGCGCGGTCTGGCCGCCCTCCCCGATCCGCCCCTCGCGCAGGTCGACCGAGGCGAGCAGCAGGTCAGCGCGGTGATGGAGCTCCTCGGCGCCGAGCTCCTCGGCCCGCCGCCGGATCTCGGTGGCCGGCTCGCGGAGCGTCCGGAACTGCGAGTTCGGCCGGGTCTCGAGCTCCGCCACGGCGGCCTCCAGCGCATCGAGCTCATCGAACTCGGTGGGGACACAGTTCGCCGTCTCCGTCGTCACTGATCCCTACTTCCTGTAGTCGCCGTGACGACCAACACTCCGGTGCCACGGTGGCAGAGCGGGACTCGTCCGGTTGCAAAACGGTTGCCGCTCACCGCACGGTGCAGACCGGTGCGGCCGCGAGCAGTCTCCCGTCCGCGGCGCGGACCGCGACGGTGAAGCAGTAGTTCGCCTGCTCGTTGAGGCTGTAAACCTGGTAGTCGGTGGCGCCGGGGGAGAGCCGCTCCACCTCGGCCGGCGGCTGGCCGGTGCGGCCGCCGGTGATCACCACCGGGCCGGTGGCGCCGGCCGGGGTCGTCCAGCTCAGTGAGACGCCGGTGTGATTGTCGCGAAGCGTGACGTTCTGCGGCGAACCGGGCGGGCCGGCGGGTTGGGCCGAGGCCGGCGCGGCCGGGGGCGCGGTGGTCCCCTCCGCGTCCGGCAGCGTCATGATCACCACGGCGGCCGCGGTCGCCACGCCACCGGCCAGCGCGATCGCGAGCAGCGCCGGATGGCCGCGAGGCGGCCGGGCCACGCCGATCGTCGCCGTCCCGGCGTGCTCGAGGGCGCGGCTGCCGGGGAACGGCGGCGGGGTGTCGGCGCGGGCGTGCCGGCCGGCCGGGGCGCCGGGCAGGCTCAGGTCGCTCAGGTAGAACGGCTGCTGGTAGACGGTGCCGTGCGGATCGGTGGTCCGCTGGTCGGGCCGCGGCTGGGTGGCGTCGTCGAGGGTGTCGTCCGGCGAGGCGGGGAAGGCGGTCGCCGGGTCCGGGACGGTGGGGCGGCGCGGAAAGGGGCGGAAACCGCCCGGCCGCAGCTCGGTGTCGTCGTCCCGCCCGGGGCGGCTCATCCGGCCGCAGGTGTGCCGGCCGGAGCGCTCCGCGGCGGCCAGCTGGGCGGCCTGCCGGATCAGCGGGTGGTCGGCCGGCAGGTGCCGCTCGGCGAGGCGCTCGGCGGTGGCCAGGTGGTCGCGGGCAGCCGCCTCCCGGCCGCACTCGCGCTCCATCGCACCCAGCCGGGCCAGCATCTTGATGCCGGCCGGGGAGTCCTCGCCGTAGCGGTCCCGGTAGCGCCGCCAGGCGCCGACGAGCCGGGCCCGGGCGGCGGCGCAGTGGCCGGCCGCGTGCTCCGCGGTGGCCAGGTCGGCCTCGGCGGCCAGCACCCGCGGGGCCTCCGGGTCGTCGATCCGGGCCAGCTCGCCGACCAGGTCGTGGTAGACCAGGGCGGCCCGGCCGTATTGCCCGACGCGGTGCAGGACGGCGGCGTGGGTGGCGGCCGCGGCGATGGTGCGCTCGTCGCGCGGGCCGTGCAGCTGCTCCTCGGCGGCGTGCGCGAAGGCGGCCCAGAGCCGGGCCGACTGCGGGTCGCCGAGCGCGATCAGCACTCGGGCGAAGAGGGCGGCGGCCACCGCGAGCTCGGCGGTGGCACGGCGCGGGTCGGCGTCCGCCGAGCGCAGGACCTCGGCCAGCACGGACCGGGCGCCCGCGAGATCCCCGGCCGACGTCAAGGTCTGTGCCTGGGCGGTGAGTTCGGCGAGTGCGGGAGCCACGTACCTCATAGTGCTCGTGCGACTACCTTAGGTACAAGTCTTGGGGTGTGATGCCCGGTACCAAGTGGACGGGGTAGAACAAGCGCCATGTCTGTCACGACGGTCAAACGCGAACTGCTGATCCGCCACCTGGAGGCCTGGGCCGCGGGCGCGCTGCACCGCGGCCGCCGAGCCGTCTATCTGCACGGATACGCCGACGCGGAGGCCGGCGCCACGGCCGAGGCGGCGGTGCGGGTGCTGGCCGACCTGCCCGACCTGGCCCGGGGCCGGGAGCTGTCCATGGTGGCCGTGGGTGACGACATGACGACAATCACTCCCCGGCTGGGCGAGGTGCAGCGGCAGGCCGGCGCCGGGGCGGGACTGACCGTGCTCGGCATCGCCGCGCCGGTGCCGGTCGCCCTGCGCGCGGCGGGCGCGAAAGGCGTACCGTCGCTGGGTTTTCTCGATGCCGGAGCGGCGGGCGAACCGCCCGCACCGGAGGTGGTGGCGGCCCTGGCCGCCGGGCGGCCGGCCGAGGCGCTGCTGGTGCTGCCGCCCGGTCACTCCGCGGCGGCCTATCGGGACGCCGGGTTCCCGCTGCTCACCGCGGCCGAGCTGGCCACCGGCGAGGAGCCCGGGGAGGTGGTGGTCTTCCTGACCGGGTCGGGCAAGAGCCTGGAGCACTTCAAGGAGGCGCTCTGGGCGGTCGACGAGTTCGCCGGGGTACGCCTGCGCGACCCCGGCGATCCGGAACGGCACCTGATCGACATCTCGCTGCAGCCGCACCCCGGGCCGCTGCGCCGGGAGATCCTGGCCTACCTGGCCGAGGTGGGCGCGGCGACGGTGAGCGACCTGCGCACCTTCACGCTGACCGAAACCGTCTATCGCGCCGCGGATGCGAACCGGGTCCTGCACCTGATGCTCGACGCGCACCAGGTGACCCGCGACCCGGCGGCCGGACGGCTCGGCGGGGACGTGCTGATCAGCAGCCTATGACCGGCTCTTGTCCTGCTTCCAGGACAGCGGGCCGGGCAGGTCGACGCGGTGCGCGCGGGTCCGCGAGTTCCAGGACCAGCGGCCGATCTTGATGCTCCAGGACGAGAAGCCGTTCTCGGTGAAGTTCAGGATCAGCGGGCCGAACTTCTTACGGCTGCGGAACACGAGGCCCATCGGAAACGTCTCCCATCATGTCGCTCTCTGATGGGCGGACGGTTCCCGATCGCCTCGATCCACAAACGTCAGCGTGGCTGCCAGGCGTCCGGCCGGGTGGTCAGCTTGCGCACGTGCGCCGGCATCCGGCCGCTGATCAGCTCGGCCAGGCTCACCTCGTCGAGCACCTCGCGGACCGCGGCCCGGACCGCGACCCAGAGGTTCGGCAGATTCTCGGCGGCGCCGGTGTACTGCGTCTCCTCCGGGCGGAGGCCGCGCACGCCGGCGAGCGGGCCGTCGACCGCCCGGATGATCTGCCCGACCGTCACGTCCCGGGGTGGGTGGGACAGCGTGTATCCACCCTCGGCGCCCCGCTGAGCCCGCACCACCCCGGCGCGGCGCAGGTCGGCCAGGACCGCCTCGAGGAACTTCCGAGGCATTTCCTGGTCTTGGGCAATGGCCTGAGCGGACATCAGGGACGGGTAGGCCTGCGCCAAACTGAGCGCTGCCCGGACCGCGTAGTCGCCGCGCGCGGAGATCTGCACCCGACTATTCTGCCTCGCCGCCGTCGCCCCGGTGCACATACCCCAGGGCGATATGGGAATTCCCCCTCAGTCGGTGGGTTGGCGTGGCCCCGGGATGCCCCCGGGACGGTCCGCGAAGCGGGCCCGGAACTGGCCCGGGCTCAGCCCGGTCTCCCGGTGGAAGAACCGCCCGAAGTTGGTCGGCTCGCCGAACCCCAGCCCGCGGCCCACCTCGGCCACCGACAGGTCGGTGGCCGCGAGCAGCCGCCGCGCCTGGAGCGCCACCCGGTCGTCCACCACCTGCTTGGCGGTCCGCCCGGTCACCGCGAGGCTCGCCCGGGTGAGGGTGCGCACCGAGCAGGTCAGCTCGGCCGCGTAGTCCTCGACCCGGCGGCTGTGCGGGTAACCGTCCTCCAGCCGGCGGCGGAACCGCTCGAAGGTGCGGGCCTCCACGTTGGCCACCTCGCTGCCGGTGCGGTCCAGCAGCCGGATCCGCAGCAGCAGCGCGGCCAGCTGGTGGCGTAGCAGGGCGGCGGCGACCCGGCCCGGCGGGCCGGCGGCGTCGGCCGTCAGGTGATCCATCGCGGCGCGGAAGACCGCCGGGTCCGGCAGGACCAGCGGGGTACGGGCGGGGCCGTCGGGGTCGTCCGGGGCCAGGCCGGGCAGCTCGTCCGGAGCGAACAGGCCGGGCCGGAAGACGACCGTGGCCGCTTCGTCAGGCGACTCGCCGTCATCCCGATGGCCGGGCGGCTGGTGGTCGCCCGCCCGGCCCGGGAGGTCGAAGTGGAGTGCCTGGCCCGGGCGCACCCAGAGGATGGTCCCCGGGCCGGCCAGGTGAGAGGTGAAATCGACGTCGGCAAGCAGTGGCCCCGTGGTGACCAGCACGAGTGCGTGGCACTCGAGCAGCCCGGTGGCGGCGCCGGCCGCCACCGGAAGGGCGCAGGCACCGACCCCCGCCCACTCGGGCGGTATACAGGCTGGAGCGCGCTCGGCGCGGTGAGTGATTACTGGCATCGCCGCTGACGGTAATCGTCGATGACCGGCAACGCATCCCTTACTGCACCGGCCGGACCATTTGTCTGATTCGTGCCTCGGTATTCGCTATACGTCCGATTCCGATTCCTTTTCGGAGATCCAGACTTTCCTCATATAAAGGACGACCCGCACAGATCGGCAGTGTCTGTGCGGGCCGTCCTATCGCTCCGTGCTTCACCGGCCGGCAAGCAACCGGTTCACCGCCGCATCGACATCCAGATGCTCCGACTCCCGGCCACGCGGTACCACCACATAGGTGCGCCGCAGGAATCGGACGAGGACGCTGCGTGGCACCTCGAACAGCGCGTTGCCGTCGGGTGACGACAGCGCGAGCGCGACGAAATCGCCCCGCGGCGTGGCCCACGGCCACACCCGGACGTCGCCGATACCGGCCGGCTCATCAAGGCCGGTGACCAGCAGTTCCCGCGCGAAGGACCAGCTCACGGCTTCCCCACCGGCTGATTCCGCGTGGAACAACACATGGACCGCATACGGGTCCGCTGGGTCGTAACGCAGACTGGCGCGCACGGGCAGTGCCGTCGCGTCAGGCGCTACGAGCCGCAGCGAGGTCTCGACCTCGACGGTCGTTGGACGAATGGTACTCATGGACGAACTCCCCCCGGCACCGCTGCGAGGCTGGTGAACCCCGCGTTTCCCATACTCAGGTGATCCCTGTCGTTACGCTCCGCCATACGCTGATCTCACCCAGTAGTGGGAAGACGGTTCCGAAAAGCCCTCCGTCCAGGACGCAATTAGATATCTTGTCCTGTTCTGCCCATGTACTCGGTTCCGCCCGGCGTCGGGTGGTCCAGCAGTTGACTTACTCCGGTAACGTCCATTCCTCCCGGGTAGTGACGGGGCTCCGGGACACTGGGGGATGAAATGGGTGTAAAACCGGACGACAAGGCTTCTGACGTGCGTCTGCTCGACCGTATCCGCTCGAACCCGTCCGGGCGGCTGGCTCTCAAGATCGGCGTCGGAGTGCTCGGCACGCTGGTCGTGGCCCTCGGCATCGTCCTCATCCCGTTCCCCGGCCCCGGGTGGGCCATCGTCATTCTGGGCCTGGCCATCCTGGCTCTGGAGTTCGCCTGGGCGAAAAACCTCCTGGAGTTCACCAAGCGGCACGTGCGGAGCTGGACGCACTGGATCGGCCGGCAGAGCCTGCCGGTGCGCGGCCTGATCGGCATCGTCGGGATGATCTTCGTGGCTGCGGTGGTCTGGGCGGCGGTCCGGCTGAGCCTCGGCGTCGACCTGATCCAGTGGACCCGGGACTGGCTCGCCGCGCACTGACCGGACCCCCGTTTTTGTGGTGCTGCCGCGGTCCGGTAGAGTTCCATCTCGTTGAGGGCGATTAGCTCAGCGGGAGAGCGCTCCGTTCACACCGGAGAGGTCACTGGTTCGATCCCAGTATCGCCCACAAGTACCTTGCTCATGAGCTCCCACCTTTTGGTGGGAGCTTTTTTGCTCTCCGGCGTTCCGGCTTCGGGCCTGCGGTATCTGACCTGCTCGGGCCTTCTGCGCGTCGGTTGGCGAGGAGCCGGTCGGCCATGGTGGGGGCGACGCCCCGGATGCCGGGGTGGCGTGGCCGAGGGGCTCCTGCCGACGGTGTGGTCAGGAGACCGACTTCTTCCCGTGTGGAACAGAATGATGCCGCCGCCGTCGCCGTGGTGCCGCATCCTTGGCGCACGATGTCCACCGGGGCGCGCTTTCCAACCGGGTCACCTGGCACTACGCGCCTGCGGCGCGTGGTCGGACGAAGGCGTCAGGCCGACCGCGCCGGCGAGTGCCCGAGCTGGCAGGCAAAGCACTTGGCAGGGTGAGCTAGCCTCATCGATCACGATGAACGCCACGAGAACCCTGCCCCTGGTTGCCGCCGGAATCGTGCTCGCCGCGGCGGGTTGCACCTCCGAGTCGCCAGGTCCCGATCATGTCGCTCGGCCGCCGTCCAGTGAGAGCGCAACGGCTCGCCCGCGTACCACCGTGTCGATGCCGCCAGTGACCCACCACTGGAAAAGCGACGGTCTCACATGTCCGGCGTTGACCAGCAAGCAAGCGCGCGCGATCGGGCTCAGCGGCACCGGCAAGTCCGTCCCGGTGAGCCAGGACTATCCGGAAGACCTCAGATGCGTGTGGGAGCCGCGCGAGGGCCCGGCGACAAAAGTGGTTCTGGCAATCACGGTGCCGGCTGACCAGTCCGCGGCCGATGAGTTCTGGCAGAGCGCGCCCTACAACGGGGACTGGAATCACGGGGCTCGGCCGGTAAGCGGTGTCGGTGAGGCGGCGTTCCTGGTGACGGCCTGGCCCCAGGAGCCCTGGATCACTGTGCGCTCCGGCAACGCCACCCTGTCGATCTCGCTGCACCGGAAGAAGTGGCAATCAGAGCACGACCCGGAGATGGAAACGCTGGCCGCCGTGCTGCCGTTCATAGCGCGAGACGCACTCGCGCATCTCTTGCCGGCGTGACGGCCACGAGCCAGAACGAGGGGTGCCGGCGTACGGCTTCGGACACCTGTCCGGGCGAGTCGTCGGTCGGCGAGCTCCTGCTCGGCAGCGGCCCCGGCAATCCGCCGAGTTGGCAGGAGCCGGCGGCTGGCAGCTGCTCAACAATCCGGGCCGGCCGGGAGCCGGGCCCGGAACAGCCCTGATCGGCACGTCAGGTGGCTTGCCGGATTACCGGTGCGCCGCTCTGCATGTGCGCGAGACGGCTGAATGACATTCGAAACGCGCGACGTGATATTTGTCGGGAGTGCTGGAAAACCTGAACCCAGGAATGGGGCGAGTGCAGCCGACCCCGCAGTTCCGGTCGGCTTGAATCCCGCAGGTCAGCCGCGTTTGGCGACGAGCAGGACCGTCGACCACAGGATGATCGCCGCCGGGAAGCCGACGATCATCCGGATGACACCGTTGCCCGCGTCGAAGGCGAAGGCCGCGGCGCCGGCCAGACCCGTCAGGATCAGGAGCGCGCCGCTGAGCCGGTACTCCGGGACGTCGAAGGCCCCGGCCAGCGGGAGGAAGTGCGCGCCGACGATCGCGCAGACCACCGGCCACAACAGACCGGGATGGCCGAGCCGGATCAGCACCACGGTGGCCACCGCGATCGCCACCCACTGCGCCACGTTCACCACCGCGAACACCCGCCGGCTGGTCGGCGCGACCTGCCGGACCCGCCCGGTGGGCGCGACCGGCCGTAGGCGACCGGCCACCCGCCAGATCGTGCCGGCGAGCACCGTCGCCACGACCGTCGATGCCACGGTGGCCACACCCGGGACCTCGACTCCGGTGATCCCGATGACGGACCAGAAGAGGCCGAACACGGTCATGATCAGAATGCCTTGGGCGAGGCCGTCCCGGTTCATTGCTGACACATCGACCGACATGGCGTCACCCTACCGCAGCTCCGGAAATTGCCAGATGGGCCGGCGGCACGCGGCCGAGCATCCATTCGATGGACTCGGGAATCGCCACCGGGAATGCGCGGCCGCTCTTTCCGAAAGGTGCATGCGAATGGCCGACGACATTTCACCGGCGCGAGCCGGCGCCGACCGGGGGCCGCCTTCGTCAGGCGAGGTCCAGGAGCGCGCCGGCCAGGTCGGTGGCCGTCTGCGGCGCGGAGTCCGCGTCGGAGAGGACGTCGTCGATGAGGGCGGCCAGCCGCGGTGGGAGAGCAACACCGCGCTGGTGTACGGGCACAGCGGGCTCGCGCAGCACCACCGCCACCGGGTCGGTGCCGCGCCGGAAGTCGCGTGGGGTGGCGCCGGTGACCAGCCAGTACAGGCAGGCGGTGAGGGCCCACAGGTCGGCCGCCGGGCGCGCGTACTTGTAGTCGACGAGCTGGCGGCGTGGCATGAAGGCCAGGCTCCCGCCGATCGCACCGGTCGGGGTGCGGCCGGAGAGGCCGGCCAGGTCGTACGCCTTGGCCAGCCCGAAGTCGGCCACCTTGAGCCGCCCGTCCGCGCCGAGCAGCAGGTTCTGCGGTTTGAGGTCCCGGTGCACGAGGCCGCGGGCCACGGTCGTCCCGCCCGCCGCCAGCCGTACCGGGATCTCCGCGGTGTGGGCGTGGGCCAGTCCGGCCAGGGCCTGCCGGATCAGCGGCACGGCGGCCGCCGCCGGCATCGGGCCGTCGCGGGTCACGACGTCGGCCACGCTGCCGCCGGGGCAGTACTCGGCGGTGAAGGCCAGCGGCTCGGCGTGACTGCGGCGGAACCGGACGATGTTCGGATGCCGCAGCGCGGCCGTGCAGTCCAGCTCGCGGCGGAACGTCTCGCGTGCGTGCGGGTCCGCGACCGGGGTCAGCACCTTGACCGCGACCAGTTCGCCGGTGTCCGCCTCGCGGGCCAGGTGCACCACGCCCTGGGCGCCACGCCCCAGCTCGCGCAGGAACCGCAGACCGGGGACCGGGCTAGTCATCGATGTCGTGTTCCCAGGCCAGTTCCCAGACCCGCAGGCCGGAACCGAGATCGACGGTGGCCACCCGGGTGCCGTCCCGGCTGCACGCGATCCGGTGCACCAGCGCGTCGTGTCCCTCCAGCGTGCGCAGGCAGCGGCCGGACGGCACGTCCCACAGCCGGACCGGTCCGCCTCCGCTCGCGGTGAACGCGAACGACCCGTCCGGGCCGAGCGCGTACACGGACGGCTCCTCGGGGACGGTCAGGGTGTGCCGCACGGCGCCCGTCGTAGTCTCGAACACCCGCAGCGTCGAGTCCTCGCCCGGGAAGGCTCCCCAGCGCACGTCGGGGCTGAAGGCGGCGGTGCTCTCGTACCAGGCGGCCGCGCGATGGACCCGCAGCCCGTGACGCCGCTGGCCGGACGCGACCTCCCAGGCGCACAGGACCATGCTGGCGGCGACGGTGAACAGGAGGTTGCCGTCCGGGCCGAAGGTGAGCTGCTCCTCGGAGGAGCGCCCGTGCTGCGTCCAGGACGGCCGGCCGGCGTCGAGCGGCCACGTCAGCAGGCGGCCCGGGTCCCAGCCGACGGTGCCGGACAGCGTCGCGCTGACGCAGGCCGCCGTCCGGCCGTCCGGGCTCAGGGCCACGGTCCGGATCGATCCCGGACCGGCGTGCCGCTCGGCCAGGATCACGCCGGTGGCCAGGTCGCGCAGCCGCAGCCCGCCGCGGTCGTCGCCGAGCAGGATCCGCTCCCCGCTCGCGTCCAGCGCGAACGCCGTGATCTCGCCCAGTTCGCTGGTGAAGATCTTCTTGCAGCCGTCGGTGAGCCGGAGCCGCCGGACGGTCCCGGCGTTGGTGAGGACGATCAGCTGCGTGCCGCCCCGGGCGAACGCGATCTCCCGCGGCATGCCGCCCTCGCCCCGGTCGAACGTGTGCAGCCGGTCCCCGGTGAAGGGATCCCAGACGTCGATCTCACCGGTCCACCGGCCGGTCGCCATGATCCGGCCGTCGGCACGCATCGCCAGGGTCGGCGGCTGGGTGAACGCGCCGTGGCCGTCGAGGCTCCACAGTGGCCAGGCGCCGATCGACGCTGCCCGGCGCCCGTGCCCGCTCAGCCGCCGCCAGGCCGATCGGACCCGCGGGTGCCGGAGGTAGCCGGGCATCTGCCGGGCCGAGCGCAACGACGCGGCGGCCTCGGCCCAGCGCTCGGCGGTGAGGTGCCGGTCGACCCGGTCGAGCAGTTCGGTGAACTCGTCGCCGGCCCGGCTGACGTCGGCGGCCGGGCGGGGCCGGGCATAGCACCAGGGCGCACGGTAGCCGGGCACCGGCGTCGGCCGCACCACCAGCCGGCCACGGCCGGTCTCGAGGCCGAGCGCCAGCGTCCGGCCGTCGCCGCTGACCGCGGCCGCGCTGGTCGGGCGTGGCGGTCGGGGCAGATCGGGGCCCAGGGCACGCAGCACCCGGCCGGACCGAGGGTCCAGCACCTGGATGGGTGTCCCCGAGTCGCCCGCGGTCAGCAGAACCGGTTCCGGCCCGGCGAGTGCCATGTGCTGGATGTGCCGCAGCCGATGCGACGCCTCACTCACCACCTCGCCGAGGTCGGCGTCCCAGAGCACGAGCGGGCCGTCCCGCCAGGCGGCGACCGCCCATCGGGCGTCCGGGGCGGTGGCTCCGAGGTCCAGCGGCAATGCGCCGGCCGGCCGTCGCACCTCGTGGCGGAGGCTGCCGGTGGCGACGTCCCACGAGCGGATGCTGCCGTCGCCGTCTCTGCCGAGGGAAGCGGAGAGCACACGGCTCCCGTCGGCGTTCAGCGAGAGCGACGTGATCCGGCCGCGATGGCCCGGCAGCGGGTCGCAGGCGGCCGACAGGTCGCTCTGCCAGACGTGGATCGTGCCGTTGTCGTGGCCGGCCGCGTACCGCCGGCCGTCGCCGCTGATCGCCACCGCGCCGATCCCGGTCACCTGCACCCAGGGGACCGGCATCGGCTTCCCGGCGGCCACCTCCCAGAACTCGATCCGGCCACCCCGGCGCAGGACCACGCTGTGCCGCCCGGCGTCGTCCAGCGCCACGGCCGACACCGGCCGGCCGAGACGGGTCAGCGTCCGGACCTCGCGGTCGCCCGGAGCCCAGCGGACGAGCCCGCCCTGACGGTCGCCGGCCAGCACCAGGTCACCGCCGCCGCTCAGCGCGATCGCGTCGATCTCGCCGTCCCGGTCCAGGACCGCGCCTGTGTCCGGGGTGCGGGCCGTCCACGCGGCCAGCGCCTCGGCGGCGTCGGTGTCCGACGGGTCGGCGGCGTGCGCCGCGCGCAGCAGGTCGCCGGCGCTGTCGTCGTGACGTTCCAGTTGCACGGCGCCGAGCAGGAACGCGCCGCGGGGGTCGGCACCCGAGGCCCGGGCCGACTCCAGCTCGCTGACCAGCTGCTCGCCGCTCTGCCGGCCCGAGCGCCAGCGGTGCAGACCGAAGTTGTAGACCGCCGGCAGGTGTTGCGGGTCGCTGCCGACCGCCCGCCGCCACAGATCCTCCGCCTCCTCGGTGCGGCCCAGGTCGAGCAGGGAGAGGGCGTGGTTGGAGAGCCCGTCGGAGATCAGGTCGGCGGCCCGCGGGCGTGGCCGGGGGTAGGGCCGGCCGACCAACTCGGCGTAGATCTCGGTGAACGCCGCGGCCGGCTCGGCCGGCCGGTCGGCGGGCTCGTCCGCGAAGCAGCGACGCAGCTCGGTGAGCACCGCGGGCGGGATGGCGACGCGCGGCGGGGAGTCGCTGTCCAGCAGCGCGTCCAGGGCCTCGCGGGCGGCCTGCCCGTACCGGGTCGGGTGGCGGCCGGCGAACATCTCCAGCACGCTCAGCCCCCAGGACCAGATGTCGGTGGCCGTGGTGAGCGGGACGCCGCTGTCGCCGTACGCGATCGCGGCCTGCTCCGGCGAGCAGTACGCCGGGGTCAGCCCGCCGTGGCTGGTCGTCGGCGGCAGGCTGGCCGGCCTCGGCTCGTCCAGGATGGTGGCCCGGGCCAGCCCGAAGTCGGTGACCTTGGCCGTGCCGTCCGGCTCCAGCATGACGTTGGCCGGCTTGACGTCCCGGTGGACCAGGCCGGTGGCGTGTGCGTGGGCGAGCCCCCAGGCGGTCTGGATCGCGATGTCGAGGATGCGTTCCAGCGCTGCCTCGGCGCCGTTCTCGTAGAGCCGGCCGCTCCGCACGCCCTCGGCCAGACTGCCGCCGCTCACCCACTCGGTGAAGACCCGCGGGACGTCGTCCAGGGTGCGGACGTAGGCACAGCTGACCGTGTGCGGATGCAGGCCCAGCTCGACCCAGGCGCCGGCCTCGGTCACGAAATTGTCCCGGCCTCGGGCGGTCCGCACCAGCTCCGGGCGAGGCGTCTTGACCGCCAGGTCCACCTGCCAGCCGAGGTGCCGGACCCGGTGGACCACGCCCATCCCGCCGGCGTGGACCGCCTCGATCACCCGATACCGCCCGTCGACGATCTCTCCCGGCGACCACTCCATCGGCTCAGTCGGCCATCGCCACGAAGATCGGACTGCCCAGCAGCACGTTCATCGTCCGGCCGCGATCCAGTTCGGGGTACGGGCTCGGGCCGTGCGCCAGCCGCTTGGCCACGAACTCGACCTCCTGCTCCGGCCCGGTGAGATGACGTTCGGCCAGGTGCACGGCGGCCAGCGGATCGGTGGTGTCGTTCTCGATCAGCGAACCGAGGCTCCGCACCACACCGGGCGTGAGCGACGGGGAGAAGGCGTCCGGTGCGGCGGCGGAGGAGCCGATCACGTGGCCGATCGACCCGCCGAGCCCGACCACGGTCCGGTCGGTGTGCCCGCCGAAATAGACGCCGTGGGTCGCGTCGTGCAACTGGCCCCAGCGCATCGTCATCCGGCCGCGGAAATACTGCCCCGGCTCGTCGATCGTCCCCACGTCGGCGAAGTCGTCGAGATAGCGCACCACGCGCTCGAGCCGCGTCACCCGCTGCGACTGCGGCGTCTCGACCTTGTGCTTGGCGCTGAAGATCTTGAGGCTGATGCCCACCTCGGACTCGCGCTTGCCGCCGAAGCCGGGATCGACCTGCGGAAGCAGCATGTCCACTTTGGCATCACTGATGTAGAGATAGAAGCGCAGCGACACACGGTCACGGTACTGCACCACACCGTGTCGGCGGGGCCCCTGACGCGTACGCCAAGGCCTTCCCGATCAGGATCAACTTCGATTGGTGTACGCGGTGAGCGCGCCCTGTTAGCATCCGGCGCCCGCAAGATCACTCATTTCTCAGAGGCGCTCATGAGCATTGCGATTCCCGCCAGCCTGGTGCAGAACGGCACCGGCATTCCCGACGTCTGTTCGCGGCACGGCGAGGCCGCGTCGCTGCGCAAGCCGGTGAAGTTCTGGTCGAAGCCGCCGGCCTGGTCCTACCTGCTGATCTTCTTCGGCGCGCTGCCGTTCCTGATCGTCACCCTGGTGCTCCGCAAGGAGGTGCAGGCGCAGGCCTGGCCGTTCTGCGAGCAGTGCGTGAAGCTGCACAAGACGCGGCTGGCCATCGGCATCCCGCTGATCGCGCTGCTGCCGATCGGGTTCGGGCTCGCCGGCTCGGCCGGCGACGCGGGCGCGCTGCTCTTCCTGCTGTGTCTGGTGCTGTCCATCGTCGGTTTCGTCCTGCTGAGCCGCGGCACCTACCGGGTGCTGCCGTGGGGCTTCGCGTCGCGGGACGGCTCCGCGGTCGACTTCCCGAAGGCGCACCCGACCTTCGTCGCCGCCGCTCAGGCCGCATACGCGCAGGCCGCCCAGCAGTACGCGGCGTGGCAGGCGAGCCAGCAGGCCGGGTACGGGCAGCCCGCCCCCTACGGTCAGCAGGCCCCGTACGGCCAGCCGCCGGCCGGATACGGCTCCCCGCAGGCCTGAGCCCCCGGGGTCTGCCGCCTCACGGCGGCGGACCCCGGTCTCCGTGGTGGGGGTCCCGTCGGCCGTTTGGTGGCGGGGTCGTAACCGTTTCGTCGTTCCCGGGACTTGATCTTCCGGGTATCGTCGGGCGGCTTCATCTGTGTCACGGGGAGAGTTCATGCGTAAGCGCACCATCAGGGCGATGCTCGCGGCCGGCGTGCTGGTGGCCGGGTCGGCGGTCTTCGCCGACCTGGCGACCGGGACGGCGTCCGCCGCGACCGCGCCGACCACACTGACCGAGCAGCAGCGGCACGCGATCACCGGTTACCACGCCGACCGGATGGTGGTCGACAGCTCGCGCGAGCGGCTGCTGATCGCCGACGACGTGGCGCACGAGATCCTCGCGGTCGGCTACGACGGCGGCGTGCTGACCAGGGTGGCGCTGCCGGACGGGGCGAACGCCACCGATCTGCAGCTCTCCGCGGACTCCGGCCGCCTGTGGGCGACCCTTCCGGCGGCCCGCCTGATCGTCTCCTGGGACGCGGCGACGCTCGCCGAGGTGAGGCGCTACCCGGTCGAGGTTCCCGACCTCGGTCACCTCGCGCTCGGCGGGGGCAAGGTCTGGTTCACCTACTTCAAGAACTATTTCGCCTCGCTGGACGTGGACAGTGGCGACGTCGTCCGGCATCAGCTCGGAGACGGGAACGACGCCTCGGCGTCGTCGCAGCAGCCGCTGATCGCGGTCAACCCGGCCGACCCGAGCCAGCTGGCGCTCACCTACGCGGGCACCCGGAAGACGCTCTTCCTCTACGACACCGACAGCGACCTGACCGCCCCGGTCACCAAGACCGACACGGGCGAGGTGTCGGCGCACAGCTCGCTGAAGTACACCGCCGACGGCACGATGATCTACGTGGCCGGCAACGGCGGCGTCTACTACACCTGGGCGAACGATCTGACCTCGATCTCGGCCCGCACCATCGCGATGACCAAGGCCGCCGACGTGGAGGTCGCGTCGGACGACTGGGTCGCGGCCGGCCTGCCGGTCACCGCGGACGCCACCGACCTGCGGCTCTTCCCGGCCGCCGAGACAGTCGCGACCCGCGAGTTCGACATCCCGTTCACCGGCGACGCGCCCGAGCTGGTCGACCTCGCGTGGGGCGCCGGCAGCGCACGGCTGTTCGCGATCACCGCCGACCAGAGCCTGTGGGTGCTCGACCAGCCCACGAACGCGCCGGCGACCTCGGCCCCGGCGCAGGCGGCGACCGCGATCAAGCTGACCGCCCCGGCCAGCGCGGCCGTCGGCTCCGGGATCAACGTGCAGGGCACGATCAGCGGCGGCGTCCCGATGGGGGCGGAGCTCAAGGTCACCCGCACCGACGCCGCGTCGCCCGCCGGTGTCGCGCTGCAGAGCGCGGGCGTGAACGGCAGCGGCGGGTTCAGCTTCATCGACTTCCCGACGGCGCTGGGCACGGTCACCTACACCGTCGCCTACGCCGGGGACGCCACGCACAAGCCGTCGTCCGCGACGGTCTCGGTGCAGTCCACCAAGACCGTCCCGCAGCTCACGCTGAACCGGAACGGGAGCGTCAACGCGTACGGCGCCACGGTCGTGATGACCGCGCACCTCGGTCCCACCGCCGAGAACCGGACCGTGGAGATCTGGGCCGACCCGTACGGCACGGACCGGCCGCGCACCCTGCTCAAGAAGGGGACCGTGGACGGGTCGGGCAACCTGAGCGTCAGTTACCAGCTGACCCGGAACACCAGCGTGAGCGCGGTCTTCACCGGCGACACCGAGTACGGCGCCCGGACGGTCACCTCGGCCGTCTACACCAAGGCCGCCGTCTCCACCACGGTCGCCAAGCACTACTCGGTGAAGAACTCGTACTACTACGTCCGCAAGACGAAGAACCCGACCTTCACCACCACGATGACCCCCTACCCGGGCCGCTACCAGCGGCTGACCTTCGAGAAGTACTCGGGCGGCAAGTGGGTGGCGTGGAAGAGCGGCTCCTTCAAGCTCAGCTCGGCCGGCAAGTACACGTACACCCTGACCGGGACGCACACCACCGGCGTGAAGTACCGGGTGGCGGCCGCGTACCTGTACGGCACCTCGGGCGACAAGGCGAACTACACCACGTACGGATCCTGGAAGTACTTCACCTTCACCAAGTGAGGGACCACAGGTGAGAAAGGCCCACCGCGGCGCGGTGGGCCTTTCTCGTTCAGTCGGTGTCCGGCGGCAGGTCGTCGGCCCGGTCCCGGGCCCGGTCGCGCAGCTCCTCGAACCGTTCGCGGGAACCCCACGGCGTCGTGACCGACTTGTCGCCGATCAGGTCGAACACGGCGCAGGCCGCCCGGTCGTAGCGGCCGATCGTCAGGCCGTAGGCGAACTCGTTCCACACCGCCACGGTGGACCGTGACCGCTGGTAGTCCGGGTGCCAGAACGAGTTGTGCGCGGCCGCGTAGATCTCGCCGGCCACCTCGGTGCGCCGCAGATACGCCGCGCCGCCCGCGGACCGCCGGTGTTCCCGGTGCGCCTGCGCGATGAGGACCGGGACGTCGGTGCCCGGGCAGGCGGCGGCCCTCGTCCGGGCGAAGTCGAACATCTCCTCGGTGCTGCCGCTCCACTTCGGCATCAGGTTCTGCAGCATCTGCTCGTGGCCGTACAGGTGGGTCGGGTCGATGTCGGCCAGCTTGCCGAAGCGGCGCCAGGACTCTTCGACCGGCAGCTGCCGGGCCCGGCCCAGGATGATCAGATAGTGCCAGGCCTCGGCGCACCGCGGATCGCGGTCGACCACGTCGTCGAGGCAGTTCTCGGCCAGCTTGAGCCGCTGGAACCAGACCTTCCACTGGTCCTGTCCGACCGTGTCGGCGGTGCCACCGCCCCGGGCCTCCCAGGCCCAGATGACGGCGCGAGCGCCGCGGACCAGCAGCGGCAGGGTGGCGTCCGGCTCGGCGCGGATCACCTCCGGGATCCACTCCTCCACGCCCTTCGTGTGCGCCGCCCACCGCATCAGGACCATCAGGTGCTCCGGATCGGCGGCGGTGAGGATGTCCCGGGCGGTGGGCCAGTCCCGCTGCTCGAGCGCGTGCGCGAGCAGCTCGGTGCTCTGGGCGTACCGGAAGGTCTGCGGTTCGGTCTGTTTCTTGAAAGGCCACATGGCGGCTCAGAGATTCTATCGGGTGTAGTCGCGGGAGCGGGTGAAGAGCTTGAGCGTGCCCCACGGCTCCCGGGTGATCCAGTCCTCGCCGATCGACTCGAACAGGCTCCAGGCCGGCTTGTGGAAGTCGCCCCAGGCGAACGCGAAGGCGAAGTGGTTCCAGACGATCGGGGTGAGCAGCGAGATCCGGTAGTCGTCGTGCCAGAACGACGCCTGCGCGGCGTCCCAGACCTCGTCCATCACCGCCTCCGGCTCGAAGTACGCCAGGTCCCGGCCACGGTCCGGGTCGTCCGGCTCGGCGAGGTAGGTGAGGTGGTCGAGCTGCTCGCGGTGCGCCAGCACGATCATCGTCGGGAGGTGGGTGCCGGGGCGGGCGGCGGCGCGCTCGCGGGCGAACCCGAACATCGCCTCCGAGCTGCCGCCCCAGCGCGGGGACAGGGCGAGGAGCATCTGCTCGTGGCCGAACCAGTGGTCCGGCTCGATCTCGATCAGGCGCTGGAAACGCCGCCGGCGTTCCTCCTCGGGCAGGTTCAGGGCGCGGCTCAGGGCGATCGACCAGGCCCACGCGTCGGCGTTGCCGGGCTCGCGCCGCAGCACCTCGCCGACGCACTCCTCGGCCTGCGCGGTCAGCCGCGACCACAGGTCCGCCCCGGCGGCGCTGATCGGGCCGGCGAGGCCGTCGCGGCGCAGCTCCCACGCCGAGGTCAGCAGGCCGGCGCCGCGGAGCAGGAGGGAATCCGACCGCTCGGCGCCGACCGTGGCCGCGGCGACCGAGAAGTAGTAGGAGCGGTGCTCGGGATCGGGTGCCGCGAGGATCCGGTGCGCCGTCGGCTGATCCTGCCGGCGCAGGGACCGGCGCAGCTCCTCGGCGTCCTCGTCGAGGAAGCGACAGAACTCGGGATCGCCGCCCCGCTTCTTGGTTGACCACACGGCCGCAGAGCCTATGTGGTGCGGGTGCGCTCCGGAAGATCAAAAGAGCCGGCGAGTGCCGCACCGAGGAAGGCGATGGACTAAAGATGCCAGACCAGGCTGCCGTGCCGGATCTGGGCGGCGACCAGCGTGGCCAGCACGACCAGGTCGGCCACGCCGAGCAGGACGCCGATCAGCCCGGCGTTCCGGCTGGGGGAGCCGGCGGCGTGCCGGCGGGCGGCGATCGCGCCGAGGACGATCGCGGTCGGTCCGAAGACGACGTTGAAGAAGAACAGGCCGGCCACGCCCAGGGCCAGCGACCCCACGGCCCGGTCGTCGAGGCTGGCGATCCGCTTGACGAAGTTCACGATGGTCCTCTCCGGGGTCAGTGCCGCGCGGCGGCCCGCCGGGCGCGCCGGGCGACGAGCAGGACGGCGGCGGCCAGCGCCACGCCGACCAGGATCAGCTGCGGCTGGCCGGTGAGCAGGGTCGGGCCGACGAGCAGGGCGATCAGCGTGAGCGCGGCCATCAGGACTGCCATCTGCCGCTCCCTTCAGTTGACAACTGTTTACTGAAACCACCATAGGCCCCCGCCGGTTCAGTGGACAGGTGTTTACTGAGTGACATGAACAACCGGATCACCCGCCCGGAGCAGAAGGCGCGGACCAGGCAGGCGCTGCTCGACGCGGTGCTGGCGCTGATCGAGCACCGGAGCCTGAGCAGCATCGGCCTGCGCGAGGTGACCCGTGCGGTGGGTGTCACCCCGACCGCGTTCTATCGCCACTTCCCGGACGTCGACAGCCTCGGCGTGGCCCTGGTCGACGAGAGCCTGGGCAGCCTGCGGGCCACCATCCGGACCGTCCGGGACGGGGTCAGTTCCAGCGACGAGGTGATCAGCCGATCGATCGAGATCCTCGCCCGGCAGGTGCACGACCACCGGTCGCACTTCCGCTTCGTGGCCCGGGAGCGGCACGGCGGGGTGCCCGCGGTCCGGGCCGCGATCGCCGAGCAGCTCGACCTGTTCGCCGCCGAGCTGGCCACCGATCTGGCCGCGGACAAGCTGCTCGGCGGCCCGCGATACGACCGCTGGATCGCCGCCGACCTGCGGATGGTCACCAGCCTGATGGTCAATCACATGGTGTGGACGGCGGCCGCGCTGCTGGACGCGCCGCCGGACTCGGCCGACGCCGAGGCGCGGGTGATCGACGTCGCCGCGCGCCAGTTGCGGCTGATCGTGCTAGGCGCCCGGCAGTGGGGCGTCGCGGAGTGAGGCCGGCGCGGCCCGGAAGCGGATCTCGTGGATCGGCCGGTACCGGTCGTCGAGCAGCGTGAGCAGGCTGAGCAGCAGGACGAAGAAGAGCGCGGGCGCCGGATTGAACCGGCCGAGCAGCAAGCCGGTCAGGCCGACCAGGGCGACGTTCGTCAGCACGCGCAGGCCGAAGCCGACCAGCATCGCCTCGCTGCCGCGCCCGGCCCGGGCCGCCGCGAGGCTGATCGCGGCGTTGGCGACGACGAAGACCGCGGTGCCGAGGAACAGCTGGAGCGGCGAGGCCGTGTAACCCGGCAGCACCTGGGAGTAGATCACCCAGAGCAGGCCGATCAGCGTCACCTTCTCCAGGGTGCCGGCCGAGAGGATCCGGTCGTGCTCGGCGGTCCACCGGTTCCGGTCCGCCACGGTGACCGCCCGCTCCGGCAGCGGATCCGCGGCCACGTGCCACGACCAGTCCGGGTCGGGCTGCCGCGGGCGGATCGCGAACCAGTAGGCGAGCCCGGCCACGACCAGCGCCGCGACGACCGCCGGGCCGAACCAGGGGACCTCGGCGACCGTGTCGGTGAAGTCCAGCTGGGCGACGTGGATCCACCACTCCTGCGGCAGCTTCACGAAGATCCAGATCGCCCCGGCGGTGATCACCCAGGACCGCGGGGCGACCCGCGCCGGATCCCAGAACAGCCGGTACACCTCGTAGGCGATGAAGAAGTACTCGAAGGTGTTCGGGAAGATCATCAACAGCGGGCGCCAGTCGGTCAGCTCGAAGGCGACCACCCCGATCAGCCGGTAGAAGTAGAGGAACCGGGCCACGCTCACGGCCGGCCGGCTGGTCCAGTTCCGCAACGTCGACAGGTAGGCGATCGCCAGGTAGTAGACGTCCATCGCCTTGTCGTAACCCTGGTAGCCGGGCGGGTCGACACCGAACGACTGGAAGATGGTCTGGTCGACGCCGTCCAGGATCAGCGCGGCCAGGATCGCCGGCAGCGGAAAGCGCGGGATCAGCAGCGGGACCAGGAAACGCGCGCCGACCACCGCGATGAGGACCGTCGTCGCCGTCATGGGACCCACTCCTCCGCCACCGGCCAGGGTGCCTCCATGACATCCACTGCGCCGCGGGCGCGGATCATCCGGATCGGGTGATTCGCTGATCGGTCACGGTCCGCTTCGGGCTCGCACACCCCATTTCCGGTACGGAGGACTGCGCCGCGGCGCCGGTTGCCCGCCCGCCCCTGCCCACTGCCCGCCGGCCGCCGGGGCTCCGCGGGCCGGGCCCGATGGGCCTGACGCGGACTGCCGCGAGGGTTCAGCCGGCCGGAGCGATCGCCGCGGCCATCCGGCGCAGCGCCCCGGCGAGGTCGGCGGCGGACGGCGCATGGGCCGGGTCGATCAGCCACTGGGTGATGACGCCGGTGAGCAGCGCCTGATGGAAAGCGCCGAACGCGGCCGCCTCGGCCGGGGTGGCCGGCGTGGGTGAGGTGTCGAAGAGCTCGGCCAGGCCGAGCCGGGCCCCCGGCAGCCCGGCGGCGAGCTGCTCGCGGACCTCGGGTTGGTGCTGGCTCTGGGTGACCATCTCGAGCTGCATCGCCCACAGCTCCGGGTGCGCCTGGAACGACTCGATGATCCGCACCCAGACCGCCTCGAAACGCTCCAGCGGACCGGCGTCGGCCAGGTCGTCGGCGTCGAGGGCCTTGGCCATCTCGTCGCCCCACTCCTGCATGACCTGGAGCATGGCGGCGTTCAGCAGGGCCTCGGTGGAGCGGTAGTGATAGCCGATCGCGGCCAGGCTGGTGCCGGCGGCGGTGGCGATGTCCCGCGCGGTGGTGCGGGCGTAGCCCTTCTCGTAGAGACAGCGTTTCGCGCCCTCGAGCAGAGCCTCACGATTTCCCATGGCGGCGATCCTAATCGTCTGAGACATCCATCTGAAACAAAAGTACAAATCCCGTCGCCTGGTCGGGGAGTGGCAGGTGGTGCCGGGGACGGCCGCGGGGCCCGGCTCAGCCGGGCCCCGCGACGATCAGGTCAGCTCCGGGTCACTTGCCGTCGACCGAGAAGGCGTAGAACGTCCCGGTGGTGAAGCTCCCGGTGGTCCCGGCCCCGAGGGCGAACTTCTGGTACCCGTTGCCCCAGTAGACCGTGCCGTCGACCACGGCCGCGCCGGCGTTCGACGAGTACGGCGCGGTGAAGTCCCAGAGGATCCGGCCGGTGGCGCTCTCCATCGCGTACATGTGGCCGCTGGTCGAGCTGCCGTAGACGACGTCCGCGGCGACGGTCAGCGGGCCCCAGGCGAACCCGGGGGTCGGGTCCGCGACCTGCCAGACGATCCGGCCGGTGGCCGGGTCGAGCGCCGCGTAGCTGCTGCCGCTGATCGTGGTGCCGTCGGCCATCTGGTACGGCGTCTTGTTCCAGTCCGCCTCGGCCACGTAGATCCGCTTGGTGTCCCAGGCGGTGCCCCACATGATCCCGCCGACGTGGCCGCCGGGGCCGGGCGCCGCGCTCCACAGCACCTCGCCGTTCTCCGGGTTCAGGGCCCAGTACTCGCCGCTCTTCTCGCCGCCGCCAACCGCCTCGCGGATCTTCCCGGAGCTGTCCTTGTAGGCGAAGAGGTGCGCGCCGTCGCCGAAGTCGTAGTCGTAGCCCTCGTTGGCCGGGCAGTTGTTCGGCGGCAGGCCGGGGATGCAGGAGGCGTTCCAGGCGTCGAACCGCATGGCGCCGGTCGCCCACTTGATGTCGCCGGTCTTCAGGTCGAGGGCCAGGATCGAGTCGATGTGGTTGTCCGGCGAGTAGCACTGCGGCGGGGTTCCGCCGGCGTCCTGGCACGCGTTGACGCTGTCCGGGACCCGGTAGTTCTGGCCGCTGGTCACGAAGATGGTCTTGCGCAGCGGGTCGATCGCCGGGGTGCCCCACATCGCGCCGCCGGCGTACCCGGTCGGCTGGCCATTGTTGTCCGGCACCATGTACCGCTTCCACAGCACCTTGCCGGTGGCCGCGTCGACCGCGTTGAAGTTGCCGCGGAACGTGCAGCACTTGTAGTCCGGGTTGAACGCCGACATCTCGCCCTCGGTGGACGACACGCCCTCGTAGACCACGCCGTTGTGGACGATCGGCGACATGGTGAGGATCGCCGCGATGTGCGGGTCGAGCTGGGTGCTCCACTTCAGCGCGCCGGTGGTCGCGTCGACCGCGAGCAGCCGGGCGCCGGTCTGGGTGCCGAGGAAGAGGGTGTTGCCGGAGATGGCGACGGCGGTCCGGGAGATCGAGCCGGCCACCCCGTCGTAGTCGGAGATCTGGTGCGACCAGATCTCGGCGCCGGTGGCCGCGTCCAGCTTGTGCAGGTAACCGCCCCAGTCCGGGAAGTAGACCGCGCCCTTGCTGACGATCGGGGTGGCCGACACGTCGCCGTGCGTGGTGAACGTCCACTTCGGCTTGAGGCGGCTCACGTTCTTCGACGTGATCTTGGTTTCCAGCAGGTTGGCCCGCGTGTTCAGCAGGTCCTTGCCGTTCGACGTCCAGTCGGTCAGCGGGTTGGCGGCGGCCGGCGACGTGCTTGCCGTGATGGCCAGCATCGCGGCGACGAGCGCGCCGGCCAGCCTTGACTTAGAGCGCAGCATGATGCTCCTCAAGTAAGGAGAAAGGCCGAGGGGAAAAGACGATTTCAAGCTCGGTCCACAATCAACCACCGCATCGACCGTGGTGGTACCCCTAGCTCACCCCAGAGCCATCGAACGGGCCTTCTACCAGCGGCTCCACCCCCGACCGGGGCCGGCCGTGATAAGGGTCAGCCGGGTGGTGCAGGGGTACTGCGCGACGTGTCGCCATTCCTAGATTGAGCCTCGAAATGCTCACGTGAATTTGCTTCGAGGCAAGGCGGCAGGGATGAGCGAAGAAGCACGACTCCTCGACTATCTCAAGCGGGCCACCGTCGATCTCCGGGAGGCGCGCCGGCAGGTCGGCGAGCTGGAGGCGCGGAGCTCCGAGCCGATCGCCATCGTCGGCATGGCGTGCCGGTTCCCCGGCGGGGTGACCTCGCCGGACGAGTTGTGGCGGCTGGTCGCCGAGGGTGGCGACGCGGTGACCCCGTTCCCGGTCGACCGGGGCTGGGACCTGGTCGGTCTCTACGACCCCGAGCCCGGCAAGCCCGGCCGGAGCTACGCCCGGGACGGCGGGTTCCTGCACGACGCCGCCGACTTCGACCCGGCCTTCTTCGGCATCTCGCCGCGTGAGGCGCTCGGCATGGACCCGCAGCAGCGGCTGCTGCTGGAGACCAGCTGGGAGACCTGCGAGAGCGCCGGCATCGACCCGCGCTCGCTGCTCGGCTCGGCGACCGGGGTCTACGCCGGCGTGATGTACCACGACTACGCGGGCAGCAGCGCCGGCAGCCTGGTCTCCGGCCGGGTCGCCTACACCCTGGGCCTGTCCGGCCCGGCGCTGAGCATCGACACCGCCTGCTCCTCCTCGCTGGTCGCGATCCACGAGGCCTGCCAGGCGCTCCGGGCCGGCGAGGTGAGCCTGGCGCTGGCCGGTGGCGTCACCGTGATGAGCACCCCGGAGATGCTGATCTACTTCAGCGAGCAGCGCGGCCTCGCCCCGGACGGCCGCTGCAAGGCGTTCGCCGGCGCGGCCGACGGCACCGGCTGGGGTGAGGGCGTCGGCCTGCTCCTGCTGGAACGGCTCTCCGACGCGCAGCGCCACGGCCGCACCATCTTCGGCGTGGTCCGCGGGTCGGCGGTCAACCAGGACGGCGCCAGCAACGGGATGACCGCCCCGAACGGTCCCGCGCAGCGCCGGGTGATCCGGGCCGCGCTGGCCGGCGCCCGGCTGACCGCGGACCAGGTGGACGTGGTGGAGGCGCACGGGACCGGCACCACGCTGGGCGACCCGATCGAGGCGCAGGCGCTGCTCGCCACCTACGGCCAGGACCGGCCGGCGGACCGCCCGCTGCTGCTCGGCTCGATCAAGTCCAACCTCGGGCACACCCAGGCCGCCGCCGGCGTCGCCGGGATCATCAAGATGGTCCAGGCCATCCGGCACGGCGTGGTCCCGAAGACACTGCACGTCGACGAGCCGTCGCCGGTGGTCGACTGGTCGGCCGGCCACGTGCGGCTGGCCACCGAGCCGTCCGCCTGGCCGGTCACCGGCCGCCCGCGCCGCGCGGCCGTCTCGTCCTTCGGGCTGAGCGGCACCAACGCCCACGTCATCGTCGAGCAGGCGCCGGAAACCCCGATCCAGGAGCCGATTTCCGGTACGACCGGCCGGCTGCTCCCGATCGCCGTGTCGGCGCAGACGGCGGACGCCCTGGACGCCCAGACGGAGCGGATGGCGTCGGCCGCCGGCACCCCGCTCGACGTGGCTTTCTCGTCCTTCACCACTCGCGCGGCTCTCGACCATCGCCGGATCCTGCTCGGCGACGAGCGGATCACCGGTTCCGTCACCGGCGGCAAACTGGCCCTGCTCTTCACCGGGCAGGGTTCGCAGCGTCTCGGCATGGGCCGCGACCTGTACGAGCGCTTCCCGGTCTTCGCGGCGGCGTTCGACGCGGCCGGCTCGGCGGTCAAGGACATCGCCTGGGGCTCCGACGCGGAGCTGCTGGCGCAGACGGGCAACACCCAGCCGGCGATCTTCGCGTTCGAGGTGGCCCTCTACCGGCTGCTGGAGTCGTGGGGTGTTCGTCCCGACTATCTGGCCGGGCACTCGATCGGGGAGATCGCCGCAGCGCACGTGGCCGGGGTGCTGTCGCTGGACGACGCGGCTCGCCTCGTCGCGGCCCGGGGCCGGTTGATGCAGGCCCTGCCGGCCGGTGGCGTGATGGTCGCGGTGGCCGCCCCGGAGAGTGCGATCGAGCTGATCCCGGGTGTGGACATCGCCGCGGTCAACGGGCCGGCCTCGGTCGTGCTCTCCGGTACGGAGGCGGCGGTCCAGCGGGTCGTCGACGCCCTCGGGGTGAAGGCCACGAAGCTGACCACCTCGCACGCGTTCCACTCGCACCTGATGGAGCCGATGCTCGCCGAGTTCGGCCAGGTCGCGCGCGGTCTCACCTACAGCGAGCCGGTCATCCCGCTGGTCACCGCCGGCGACGTGACCGACCCGGACTACTGGGTCGATCACGTCCGCAGCACCGTCCGCTTCCACGACATCGTGACCGACCTGCTGGACCGCGGTGTGACCACGTTCCTGGAGTGCGGCCCGGACGCCACGCTCACCGGCCTGGGCCGGCAGATCACCGACGACGCGACGTTCATCGCCCTGCAACACCGCACCCGCCCGGAGGAGAAGGAACTGCTCACCGGCCTGGCCACCGCCTGGACCCGCGGCGTCGACGTGGACTGGACACCGCTCCTGGATGGCGGCCGCCGGATCGCCCTCCCGACCTACGCCTTCCAGCGCCAGCGCTACTGGCTCGACGCCCCCGGCGCCGCCGCCGACCCGACCGCCATGGGTCTGGCCCGCCCGGACCACCCGCTGCTCGGCGCCGTCGTCACGGTCCCGGGGACCGGCACCACCGTCCTCACCGGACGCCTCGACACCGGTGACCACCCCTGGCTGGCCGACCACGGCGTCCACGGCACGACGGTGCTGCCCGGCACGGCGTACGTCGAACTCGCTCTTCATGCCGCGGCCGGAACCGGCACGCCTCGCCTCGCCGAGCTGATCCAGGAGGCGCCGCTGCCGATCGCCGGGCACGGCGGCACCACGATCCGGGTCGTCGTCGGCCCGGAGGACGGCGGCCGCCGCACCGTCGGGATCTACTCGCAGCAGGCCGACGCCTCCGGCGAGGAGGCCCCGTGGATCCGGAACGCGCACGGCACGCTGGCCCCGGCCGACGCCGCGCCGCCCGCGCCGCTCAGCGTCTGGCCGGCCCCGGGCGCCCAGCCGCGTGACCTGGCCGGGCTGGCCGACCGGCTGGCCGCGGCCGGGCACCACTACGGGCCGGCCTTCCAGGGGCTGCGCGCGGTCTGGCAGCGCGGCGACGAGAAGTACGCCGAGGTCGTCCTCCCCGAGGAGCACCGCGCCGAGGTGAGCCGGTTCGGGCTGCACCCGGCCCTGCTCGACGCCGCGATGCACGCCGACGGCCTGGACGACGACCCGGCGACGCCGGCCATGATGCCGTTCGCCTGGACCGACGTGACCCGGCACGCGCCGGCCGGCCCGGCGGTCCGGGTCAAGCTGGTCCGCACCTCGGCGGAGAGCGTCTCGCTGGTCGTGACGGACGCGGCCGGCGCGCCGGTGCTGACGGTCGGCTCGCTGGTCTCCCGCCCGGCGCCCACCGACCTGTCCGCGACCGGAGAACAGCGGCCGCCGGTCTACCGCCTCGACCGGGTGCGGATCGACACCCCGGCTCGACCGGCCGGCCTTCCCGCCCGGTTCGACCTGCCGGCCACCGGCACCGCCGAGGAGATCGCGGTGGCGACCCTGGCGCGCCTCCAGGGCTGGCTTGCCGACCCGGCGGGCGCCGACTCGACGCTGCTGGTCACCACCACCGGTGAGCTGGCCCAGGCGCCGGCCGCCGGGCTGGTCCGGGCCGCGCAGGCGGAGAACCCGGGCCGGTTCGTGCTGGCCGACACCGGCGGCGCGGAGGTGCCGGCCGAGCTGCTCGGCGCGGCCGCCGGCAGCGGGGAACCCGAGATCGTCATCCGCGGCGCCGAGCTCAGCGCGCCGCGGCTGGTCACCGCCGACCCGGCCGGCTCCCCGGTCGCCCTGGACCCGGCGGGCACCGTGCTGATCACCGGCGGCGGCGGGCTGGGCGCGCTGATCGCCCGGCACCTGGTCACCGCGTACGGGGTGCGCCACCTGGTCCTGGCGAGTCGCCGCGGTGTTGCCGCACCCGGCGTCGCCGAGCTGACCGAGGAGTTGGCCGGCCGGGGTGCGGCCGTCACCGCGTACGCCGTCGACCTGACCGACCGACCCTCGGTCGCCGCCCTGATCGCCGCGGTGCCCGCCGCCCACCCGCTCACCGCCGTGGTGCACACCGCCGCCGTCGTCGACGACGGGGTGCTCACCGGCCTGACCCCGGACCGGCTCGCCGCCGTGCTGCGGCCCAAGGTGGACGCCGCCGGCCACCTGCACGAGCTGACCCGCGACCTGCCGCTGGCCGCCTTCGTGCTGTTCTCCTCGGCGTCCGGCCTGCTCGACGCGTCCGGCCAGGGCGCCTACGCGGCGGCCAACGCCTACCTGGACCGGCTGGCCCGGGACCGGGTGGCGGCCGGGCTGCCGGCCACCTCGATCGCCTGGGGCCTGTGGACCGGAACCGGCGGCCTGGACGACCGGCTCTCCGCCGCCGACGTGCAGCGGATGGGCCGCTCCGGGGTCCGCCCGCTCACCGCCGAGCAGGGCCTGGCCCTGTTCGACGGGGCGCTGGCCGGGACCGATCCGGTGCCGGTGGCGCTACACCTGGACCTGGCGGCGCTGCGCCGCCGCGCCGACGTCCCGCCCGCGTTGCGTGCCCTGGCGCCGCCCCGGCCGGCCGGCACCGCGGCGACCGGCGACGACCTGACCGGGCACCTCGCCGGCCTGGACCCGGAGCAGCGGGAGTCGTTCCTGCTGGACCTGGTCAGCGGGCACGCCGCCGCGGTGCTCGGGCACGACAACCCGCGCGCGATCAGCGCCGGGAAGGGTTTCTCCGACCTCGGCCTGGACTCGCTGGGCGCGCTGGAACTGCGCAACCGGCTGGCCGCCGCGACCGGCCTGCGGCTGCCGGCCACCTTGATGTTCGACCACCCCAACCCGTGGCTGCTGGCCCGCTTCCTGCTGGCCGAGCTGGCCCCGGCGGCGCCGCCGGTCCCGGTCGACGACGCCACCGCGCGCCGGCTGATCGGGGCCATCCCGGTCGACACGCTGCGCCGGGCCGGGCTGCTCGACGCGCTGCTGGCGCTGGCCCCGGCCGAGCCGGAGGCGCCCGCTGCGCGGACCGCCGAGGCCGCCATCCAGGACATGGCCATTGACGACCTGGTCGCCGCGGCGCTCGCCGTCGGCGGCCCGAACTGACCGGAAGGCGGCAGCTGCCGTGAACACGTCTGTGGACCAGATCGTCGAGGCCCTTCGCCGGTCGATGCGGGACAACGAGCGGCTGCGCGCCGAGAACGACCAACTCGCCGCGGCCGGCGCCGAGCCGATCGCGATCGTCGGGATGGCCTGCCGGTTCCCCGGCGGGATGACCTCGCCGGAGGCGCTCTGGGAGGCCGTCCTGGCCGGCCGGGACGGGGTCGGCGAGTGGCCGGCCGACCGCGGCTGGGACGTCGAGGCGATCTACGACCCGGAGCCCGGCAAGCCCGGCCACTGCGTCACCCGGCACGGCGGTTTCCTCTACGACGCCGCCGACTTCGACCCGGAGCTGTTCGGCATCTCGCCGCGCGAGGCGCTCGAGATGGACCCGCAGCAGCGGCTGCTCCTGGAGACCTCGTGGGAGGCCCTGGAGCGGACCGGCATCGATCCGACCTCGCTGCGCGGCAGCAGCACCGGCATGTTCGCCGGCGTCATGTACCACGACTACCCGGCGGGCGCGGCCGGCAGCATCGTCTCCGGCCGGGTCTCCTACGTGCTCGGGCTGGAGGGGCCGGCCGTCACGGTCGACACCGCCTGCTCGTCCTCACTGGTCGCGCTGCACCTGGCGATCCAGTCGCTGCGCACCGGCGAGTGCTCGCTGGCGCTGGCCGGCGGCGTCACGGTGATGTCCACGCCGACCACGTTCATCGAGTTCAGCGAGCAGCGCGGGCTGGCGCCGGACGGGCGGTGCAAGCCGTTCGCCGGGGGCGCCGACGGCACCGGGTGGGGCGAGGGCGTCGGCGTGCTGGTGGTCGAGCGGCTCGCCGACGCGCGGCGGCTCGGGCACGACGTGCTGGCCGTGGTCCGCGGCTCGGCGATCAACCAGGACGGGGCGAGCAGCGGGCTGACCGTACCGAACGGGCCGGCCCAGCAGCGGGTGATCCGGGCCGCGCTGAGCGGGGCCGGACTGGCCGCGACCGAGGTCGACGCGGTGGAGGCGCACGGGACCGGCACCACGCTCGGCGACCCGATCGAGGCGCAGGCGCTGCTCGCCACCTACGGCAAGGGGCGCCCGGCGGACCGGCCGCTCTGGCTCGGCTCGATCAAGTCGAACATCGGCCACACCCAGGCCGCCGCCGGGGTCGCCGGGATCATCAAGATGGTCCAGGCGATGCGGCACGGGATGCTGCCCCGGACGCTGCACGTGGATCAGCCGTCGCCGATGGTGGACTGGGCGGCCGGCGAGGTCCGGCTGCTCACCGAGGCCGTCGCGTGGCCCTCGCCGGACCGGCCGCGCCGGGCCGCGGTCTCCTCGTTCGGGCTGAGCGGCACCAACGCGCACGTGATCATCGAGCAGGCGCCGGCCGTCTCCCGGGAGCCGTCCACCGCTTCGCCGGACCCGGTTCCGCTGCTGGTCTCGGCCCGCACGCCGGCCGCGCGGGACGCGCAGATCACCCAGATCAAAGACTTCCCTGGTACGCCCATCGACGTCGCCCACACGCTGCTGACCGCCCGGGCCCAGCTGCCGTACCGGGCCGCGATCGTCGACGGCGCACCGGTGATCACCGGGGAGGTGACCGACGGCGCGACCGCGCTCCTGTTCACCGGGCAGGGTTCGCAGCGTCTCGGGATGGGCCGTGACCTGTACGAGCGCTTCCCGGTCTTCGCGGCGGCGTTCGACGCGGCCGGGTCGGCGGTCAAGGACATCGCCTGGGGCTCCGACGCGGAGCTGCTGGCGCAGACGGCCAACACCCAGCCGGCGATCTTCGCGTTCGAGGTCGCTCTCTACCGGCTCCTCGAATCCTGGGGTGTTCGTCCCGACTACCTGGCCGGGCACTCGATCGGGGAGATCGCCGCGGCGCACGTCGCCGGTGTCCTGTCCCTTGAGGACGCGGCTCGCCTCGTCGCGGCCCGGGGCCGGTTGATGCAGGCCCTGCCGGCCGGTGGCGTGATGGTCGCGGTGGCCGCCCCGGAGAGTGCGATCGAGCTGATCCCGGGTGTCGACATCGCCGCGGTGAACGGGCCGACCTCGGTGGTGCTGTCCGGTTCTGAATCGGCCGTGCTGTCGGTGGTGGACCGGCTGGGCGTCAAGTCCACCCGGCTGAACACCTCGCACGCGTTCCACTCGCACCTGATGGAGCCGATGCTCGCCGAGTTCGGCCAGGTCGCCCGCGGTCTCACCTACAGCGAGCCGGCCATCCCGCTGGTCACCGCCGGCGACGTGACCGACCCGGACTACTGGGTCGATCACGTCCGCACCACGGTCCGCTTCCACGACATCGTGACCGACCTGCTGGACCGGGGCGTGACCACGTTCCTGGAGGTCGGCCCGGACGCCACGCTCACCGGCCTGGGCCGCCAGATCACCGACGACGCGACGTTCATCGCCCTCCAGCACCGCACCCGCCCGGAGCAGAGGGAACTGCTCACCGGCCTGGCCACCGCCTGGACCCGCGGCGTCGACGCGGACTGGACCGCGCTGCTGGCCGGCGGCCACCGGATCGACCTGCCCACCTACCCGTTCGACCGCCGCCGCTTCTGGCCGGACACCACCACGACCTCCGCGGACCCGGCCGTCATCGGCCTCAGCCGCACCGGCCACCCGCTGCTCGGCGCGGTGGTCCCGGCCCCGGAGACCGGCGGCGTGGTGCTCACCGGCCGGCTCGCCCTGGACACCCACCCCTGGCTGGCCGACCACGTGGTGCTCGGCTCGGTGCTGCTGCCCGGCACCGCCTACGTCGACCTGGCCCTGCGCGCCGGTGACGAGGCCGGCTGCCCGGTGCTGTCCGACCTGGTCCAGGAGGCGCCGCTGGTGCTGCCCGACCAGGGCGGCGTCCGGCTGCAGGTGGTGGTCGGCGAGCGGACCGCCGCCGGCACCCGGCCGGTGCGGATCTGGTCCCGCCCGGAGCAGGCCGCCGAGGACGCCGGCTGGCTGCGGCACGCGAGCGGCGAACTGGTCGACGGCGCGCCGGCCCCGGCCGGGGACCTGACCGCCTGGCCGCCGCCCGGCGCGTCCCCGCTGGACCTCACCGGCGCCTACGACCGGCTGCACCACAGCGGTTACGGCTACGGCCCGGTCTTCCAGGGCCTGCGCGCCGCCTGGCAGCGCGGCGACGACCTGTACGCCGAGGTCGACCTGCCGGACTCGGCGCACGACGACGCCGCGGCGGCCGGCCTGCACCCGGCCCTGCTGGACGCCGCCATGCACGCCGAGCTGCTCCGGGACACCGGCGACGGGGACGGCACCCAGCTGCCGTTCGCCTGGACCGGGGTCACCCTGCACGCCGGCGGCGCCACCTCGGTCCGGGTCCGGATCAGCCACCCCGCGCCGGACCGGATCAGCCTGCTCGTCGCGGACCCCACCGGCCGGCCGGTGCTCACCGTCGACTCGCTGGTCTCCCGCCCGATGACCGCGGACCGGCTGGCCCCGGCCGACCCGGCGGACGCGCTGCTCGGCGTGACCTGGTCGCCCGCGCCGGCGCCCGGCGCCGCGGCCGGCCCGGAGATCGTCTTCATCTACGGCGCCGACGACCTGGAGCTGCTCGGCGCCGACGGCGACCGGCCGGCCGTGGTCGCCTCGATCACCCCGGCCACCGGCGGCGACGTGCCGGCCCGCAGCCGGGCGGCCACGGTGGCCGGGCTGCGGCTGGTGCAGCGCTGGCTGGGCCGCCCGGACCTGGGCGACTCGCGGCTGGTGCTGGTCACCCACCGGGCCGTGCCGGTCGGCGCGGACGACGACGTGGACGTCACGGCCGCCCCGGTCTGGGGGCTGGTGCGGGCCGCGCAGGCCGAGCACCCGGACCGGATCGTGCTGCTGGACACCGACACCGGGCCGGACCGGGAGCTCGGCGGGCCGCTGCTGGCCCGGGCGATCGCCACCGGCGAGCCGGAGCTGGCGATCCGGGGCGGCGAGCTGTTCGTGCCCCGGCTCGCGGTCGCCGGAGTCACCGGCGGCACCGCGCCGTGGGCCGAAGGCGTCGTGCTGATCACCGGGGGCACCGGTGGGCTCGGGGCGCTGCTGGCCGGGCACCTGGCGAGCGCTCACGGCGTACGGGAGATGGTGTTGACCTCCCGTCGTGGGATGGCCGCGCCGGGCGCGGAGACCTTGCGCGACCGCCTCGCCGGCCTGGGGGTCAGCGTGCGGATCGTCGCGTGCGACGTGGCCGACCGGGCCGCGGTGGCCGCGCTGATCGGCGAGATCGGCGACCGGCTGACCGGAATCGTGCACGCCGCCGGGGTCGGTGACAACGCCCTGCTGGACCACCTCGACGCGGACCGGATCGGCGCCGTGTTCGCCCCCAAGGCGGACGCCGCCTGGCATCTGCACGAGCTGACCGCGGACCTGCCGATCCGGGCGTTCGTGCTGCTCTCCTCGGCGGGCGGGCTGGTTCTCGCGGCCGGGCAGGGCAACTACGCGGCGGCCAACACGTTCCTCGACGCGCTCGCCGCGCACCGTCGCCGCCACGGCCTGCCGGCCACCGCGCTGGCCTACGGACTGTGGGACGCCGGCTCCGGACTGGCGGCCGAGCTGACCGATGCTGATCGGGACCGGATGCGGCGGCTCGGGTTGCCCGCGCTGACCACGCCGGAGGCGCTGGAGCTGTTCGACCGGGCGGTCGCCAGCGAGGCCGCGCACCTGGTGCCGCTGCCGGTGGACCGGGCGGCGCTGCGGGCCCGGACCGACGAACCACCGGCGCTGCTGCGCGGCCTGGCCGCCGGACAGCGTCCGCGCACCCGGACCGCGGCCGCGGGTGGCGCCGGCACGCTGCGGCAGCGCCTGGCCGGCCGGCCCGAGGCGGACCGCGACCGGCAGCTGCTGCACCTGGTCCGGGAGCAGGTCGCCGCGGTGCTCGGGCACGCGTCGGCCGAGCTGATCGCCCCCGAGCGGCCGTTCAGTGACCTGGGCTTCGACTCGCTCACCGCGGTCGAGCTGCGCAACGCGCTGAGCACCGCGACCGGCCTGCGGCTGCCGGCCACGCTGGTCTTCGACCATCCGACCGCGGCGGCCACCGCCCGGCTGCTGCGCGACGAACTGCTCGGCGAGCCGGCGGCGGCCCCGGTCGCCGCGCCGGTGGCCGCGCGCGACGACGACCCGATCGCGATCGTCGCGATGGCCTGCCGCTACCCGGGCGGGGTGGCCTCGCCGGAGGACCTGTGGCGGCTGGTCGCCGACGGCGTCGACGCGGTCGGCGAGTTCCCCGCCGACCGGGGCTGGGACCTGGACGGCATCTACGACCCCGAGCCGGGCAAGCCGGGGCGCAGCTACACCCGGCACGGCGCGTTCCTCTACGACGCGGCCGACTTCGACCCGGCGCTCTTCGAGATCTCGCCGCGCGAGGCAGCCGGGATGGACCCGCAGCAACGGCTGCTGCTCGAGGTCGCCTGGGAGACCGTGGAGCGGGCCGGCATCGACCCGGCCACGCTGCGCGGCAGCGACACCGGGGTGTTCACCGGCGTGATGTACCACGACTACGCGGGCGGCGCGGCCGGCAGCATCGTCTCCGGCCGGGTCTCCTACGCGCTCGGACTGGAGGGCCCGTCGGTCAGCGTCGACACCGCCTGCTCGTCGTCGCTGGTCGCGCTGCACTTCGCGATGCAGGCGCTGCGCAGCGGCGAGTGCTCGCTGGCGCTGGCCGGCGGGGTCACCGTGATGTCCACCCCGGAGATGCTCTGCTACTTCAGCGAGCAGCGCGGGCTGGCCCCGGACGGCCGGTGCAAGTCGTTCGCCGGCGGTGCGGACGGCACCGGCTGGGGTGAGGGCGCCGGGCTGCTGCTCCTGGAACGGCTCTCCGACGCGCAGCGCAACGGGCACCAGGTGCTCGCGGTGATCCGCGGCTCGGCGGTCAACCAGGACGGCGCCAGCAACGGGCTGACCGCCCCGAACGGTCCGGCGCAGCGCCGGGTGATCCGGAACGCGCTGACCACCGCCGGGCTCACCGCCGACCAGGTGGACGTGATGGAGGCGCACGGCACCGGGACCGTGCTCGGCGACCCGATCGAGGCGCAGGCGCTGCTCGCGACCTACGGCCAGGAGCGCCCTTCGGAGCGGCCGCTGCTGCTCGGCTCGATCAAATCGAACATCGGGCACACCCAGGCCGCCGCGGGCGTCGCCGGGATCATCAAGGTGGTCGAGGCGATGCGGCACGGGGTCGTCCCGCGCACCCTGCACGTGGACCAGCCGTCGCCGGTCGTCGACTGGTCGGCCGGCAACGTCCAGCTGGTCACCGAGGCGGTGGCGTGGCCCGCGGTCGACCGGCCGCGCCGGGCGGCGGTGTCGTCGTTCGGGCTGAGCGGCACCAACGCGCACGTCATCGTCGAACAAGCTCCCGCGAGCACTCCCGCTGAGACCGGTGGATCGGCGCCGGGTCCACTTCCGGTCGCGATCTCCGGGCGTACGCCGGGCGCCGTGGCCGGGGGAGCGGTGAAGCTCGCCGCGGTGGCGGACGGCTCGGTCGCCGACCTGGCCTGGTCCTCGTTCACCAGCCGGGCGGCGCTGGAGCACCGGATGGTGGTCCTCGCGTCGGACGCGGACGAGCTGCGGCGGAAGCTGACGGACCGGGACGCGATCGTCGGATCGGTGGTGTCCGGATCGACGGCCATGCTGTTCACCGGGCAGGGGTCGCAGCGGCTCGGGATGGGCCGCGACCTCTACGAACGCTTCCCGGTCTTCGCGGCAGCCTTCGACGCGGCCGGTTCCGCGGTCAAGGACATCGCCTGGGGCTCCGACGCCGAGCTGCTGGCGCAGACAGGCAACACCCAGCCGGCGATCTTCGCCTTCGAGGTCGCTCTCTACCGGCTCCTCGAATCCTGGGGTGTCCGCCCCGACTACCTGGCCGGGCACTCGATCGGAGAGATCGCGGCGGCGCACGTGGCCGGGGTGTTGACCCTTGCGGACGCGGCGCGCCTCGTCGCGGCCCGCGGCCGGTTGATGCAGGACCTCCCGGCCGGCGGGGTGATGGTCGCGGTGGCCGCGCCGGTGGAAGCGATCGAGTTGATCCCGGGCGTGGACATCGCGGCAGTCAACGGGCCGGCCTCGGTGGTGTTGTCTGGTTCCTCCTCCGCGGTGGACGCCGTGGTCGCTGCGCTCGGCGTCAAGTCCACCCGGCTGAACACGTCGCACGCGTTCCACTCGCACCTGATGGAGCCGATGCTCGCCGAGTTCGGCCAGGTCGCGCGCGGTCTCACCTACAGCGAGCCGGTCATCCCGCTGGTCACCGTCGGCGACGTCACCGACCCTTCCTACTGGGTCGATCACGTCCGCGACACGGTCCGCTTTCACGACATCGTGACCGACCTGGTCGGCCGGGGCGTGACCACGTTCCTGGAGTGCGGCCCGGACTCCACGCTGACCGGGCTGGGCCGGCAGATCACCGACGACGCCGCCTTCATCGCCCTGCAGCACCGCACCCGCGAGGACGAGTTGCTCACCGGCCTGGCCACCGCCTGGACCCGCGGCGTCGAGGTGGACTGGAAACCGCTGCTGGCCGGCGGCCGCACGGTCGACCTGCCCACCTACGCCTTCGACCGCCGCCGCTTCTGGATGTCGCACGAACCCGGCGCCCGGACCGCCCCGGCCACCGTCGTGGTGGACGAGGACACCACCGACCCCAACGAGCTGCGCCGGGAACTGGCCGGGCTGCCGGCCGGCGACGGCGACCGGATGCTGCTGCGCCTGGTCCGGACGCACGTCGCCGCGGTGCTGGCCCACGAGTCGATCGAGGACGTGGCGCCGGACCGGCCGTTCAAGGAACTCGGGTTCGACTCCAACGCCGCGGTCGAACTGCGCAACCGGCTCAACGCGGCGACCGGGGTCACCCTCCCGGCCACCCTGGTCTTCGACCACCCGACCGCCGAGGCGGTCGCCGGGCTGATCCGGGACCTGCTCACCCCGCGTGCGGCGGACCCGGTCGCGACCGTGCTCGCCGAGGTCGACCGGCTGGACGAGCTGCTGGCCGCGGCCGACACCGGCGGTGGCCGGTCCCGGGTCACCACCCGGCTCGAAGCGCTGCTGCGTCGCTGGCAGCACGGCGCTCCCTCGTCCCCGGACCGGGACCTCGTCCTGGACGACGCCAGCGACGAGGAGCTGTTCGCCGCTCTGGACAACGAATTCGAGATGGGTTGATCTGCGATGGCTGACGACGACAAACTTCGTGACTATCTGAAACGCGCCACGGCGGAGCTGCAGCAGACCCGGCGCCGGCTGCACGAGATCGAGGCGGGCGCCCGCGAGCCGATCGCCGTCATCGCGATGAGCTGCCGGTTCCCCGGCGGGGTGAGCAGTCCCGAGGAGCTGTGGGACCTGGTCGCCGAGGGCCGGGACGGGATCACCGAGTTCCCGGTGAACCGCGGCTGGCCGACCGACCTCTACGACCCGGAGCCGGCCACGCCCGGCAAGACCTACTCCACCGAGGGTGGCTTCCTGCACGACGCCGGCGACTTCGACGCGGACTTCTTCAAGATCAGCCCGCGCGAGGCCGCCGACACCGACCCGCAGCAGCGGCTGCTGCTGGAGACCTCGTGGGAGGCCTTCGAGCGGGCCGGTATCGACCCGCAGTCGCTGCGCGGCGACCGGGTCGGCGTGTTCGCCGGCGTGGTCTACCACGACTACGGGGTGGGCGGCAGCACCGGCGGGCTGGCCAGCGTGGTCTCCGGCCGGGTCGCCTACGCGCTGGGCCTGGAGGGCGCCGCCGTCACGGTCGACACCGCCTGCTCGTCGTCGCTGGTCGCGCTGCACTTCGCGATGCAGTCGCTGCGCAGCGGGGAGTGCTCGCTGGCCCTCGCCGGCGGCGTGACGGTGATGTCCACGCCGGCCTCGTTCATCGGCTTCAGCCAGCAGCGCGGGCTGGCGCCGGACGGGCGGTGCAAGGCGTACGCGGACGCGGCGAACGGCACCGGCTGGGGTGAGGGCGCCGGGTTGCTGCTGCTGGAGAAGCTCTCCGACGCCCGGCGCAACGGCCATGAGGTGCTGGCCGTGATCCGCGGCTCGGCGATCAACCAGGACGGCGCCAGCAACGGGCTGACCGCGCCGAACGGGCCGTCCCAGCAGCGGGTGATCGAGGCGGCGCTGGCCTCCGGCGGCCTGACCGCGGCCGAGGTGGACGCGATCGAGGGCCACGGCACCGGCACCGTGCTGGGTGACCCGATCGAGGCGCAGGCGCTGCTCGCGACGTACGGCCAGAACCGGCCGGCGGACCGGCCGCTCTGGCTCGGGTCGATCAAGTCGAACATCGGGCACGCGCAGGCCGCGTCCGGGGTCAGCGGCATCATCAAGATGGTCCAGGCGATCCGGCACGGGGTGCTGCCGCCCAGCCTGCACATCGACGCGCCGTCGTCGGTGGTGGACTGGTCGGCCGGCAACGTCCGGCTGCTCACCGAGAGCCTGCCCTGGCCGGACAACGGCCACCCGCGCCGGGCCGGGGTCTCGTCGTTCGGCCTGAGCGGCACCAACGCGCACGTGATCATCGAGCAGGCGCCGCCGGCCGAGCCGCCCGCGCCGCCGGTCGCGGCCGCCGGGCCGGTGCCGGTGGTGGTCTCCGCGCGGACCGAGGCGGCGCTCACCGCCCAGCGGCAGCGCTGGCACGCCCACCTGGCCGGCCGGCCGGAGGCCGGGGTGCTGGACGTGGCGTACTCGTCGGTCGCGCACCGCGCCGCCCTGGCCCACCGCGCCGTGGTGCTGGCCGGGTCGCGGGACGAGCTGCTGGCCGGGCTGGCCGCGGACGTGCCGGCGATCAGCGGGACGGTGACGCCGGGGCCGGTGGCGCTGCTCTTCACCGGGCAGGGTTCGCAGCGTCTCGGCATGGGCCGTGACCTGTACGAGCGCTTCCCGGTCTTCGCGGCGGCGTTCGACGCGGCCGGGTCGGCGGTCAAGGACGTCGTCTGGGGCTCCTCCTTCGACGAGCTCGCCAAGACGGTCAACACTCAGCCGGCGATCTTCGCGTTCGAGGTCGCCCTCTACCGGCTGCTCGAATCGTGGGGTGTTCGTCCCGACTACCTGGCCGGGCACTCGATCGGGGAGATCGCGGCGGCGCACGTGGCCGGTGTCCTGTCCCTTGAGGACGCGGCTCGCCTCGTCGCGGCCCGGGGCCGGTTGATGCAGGCGCTGCCGGCCGGTGGCGTGATGGTCGCGGTGGCCGCGTCCGCCGAGTCGATCGAGTTGATCCCGGGCGTGGACATCGCCGCGGTGAACGGGCCGACCTCGGTGGTGCTGTCCGGTTCTGAATCGGCCGTGCTGTCGGTGGTGGACCGGCTGGGTGTCAAGTCGACGCGGTTGAACACCTCGCACGCGTTCCACTCGCACCTGATGGAGCCGATGCTCGACGACTTCCGGCAGATCGCCCAATCTCTCGAATTTGCGGACCCGGTCATCCCGCTGGTCACCGTCGGCGACGTGACGGACCCGGACTACTGGGTCGATCACGTCCGCACCACCGTCCGCTTCCACGACATCGTGACCGACCTGCTGGACCGGGGCGTGACCACGTTCCTGGAGGTCGGCCCGGACGCCACGCTGACCGGCCTGGGCCGGCAGATCACCGACGACGCGACGTTCATCGCCCTGCAGCACCGCACCCGCCCGGAGCAGAGGGAGCTGCTCACCGGCCTGGCCACCGCCTGGACCCGCGGCGTCGACGTGGACTGGACACCGCTCCTGGATGGCGGCCGCCGGATCGACCTCCCCACCTACGCCTTCCAGCGCAGGACCTACTGGTCCGCCGAGGAGACCCCGGCCGCCCCCACCTCCACCGACCCGTTGGACGCCGCCTTCTGGGAGTCGGTCGAGAGCCAGGACTGGACCACATTGTCCGAGCGTCTCGCCGTCGACCCGGCCGCGCTCGGCGCCACCCTGCCGGCCCTCTCCGGCCTGCGCGCCGAGCACCGGCAGCGGACCACCGTCGACTCCTGGCGCTACCGCCTCGCCTGGAGCCCGATCGCCGAGCCGGCCGACACCACCCGCACCGGCACCTGGCTGGTCGTGGTCCCGGCCGCGCTGGCCGCCGAGGACCGGGTGCTGCGGATCGTCAAGGAGCTGACCCGGCGCGGTGCCGAGGTGGTCCAGCTGGACGTCACCGATCCGGAGCGGGCCGGGCTGGCCGCCCGGCTGGGTGAGCTCGGCGCCACCCCGGCCGGGGTGCTCTCGCTGCTCGCCCTGGACGGCGCGGCGCATCCCCGGCACGCCACCCTGACCCGCGGCGTCGCCGCCACGGTCACCCTGGTCCAGGCGCTGCGCGACGCGGCGGTCAGCGCGCCGCTCTGGTGCGTGACGGTCCGCGCGATGGCCCTGGACACCGACCGGGTGCCGGTCGACCCGGCCCAGGCCCGGCTCTGGGGCCTGGCCACCGGCCTGTCGCTGGACCTGCCGGCCGCGTGGGGCGGCATGGTGGACCTGCCCGAGGACGCCGACGACGCGAGCCTGCGCCGGCTCGGCGCGGTGCTGACCGCGGCGACCGGGGAAGCCAGGACCGGTGAGGACCAGCTTCTCGTCCGCCCGGCCGGCCTGTTCGCCCGCCGGCTGGTCACCGCGGCGACCGGCGCCACCCCCGGCAAGCGGCAGTGGCGGCCGCGCGGCACCGTGCTGGTCACCGGCGGCACCGGCGGCATCGGCGGGCACCTGGCCCGCTGGCTGGCCGCCGAGGGCGCCGAGCATCTGATCCTGACCAGCCGCCGGGGCCGGGACGCGGCCGGCGCTCCGGAGCTGGCCGCCGAACTGGCCGCGCTGGGCACCGAGGTGACCCTGGCCGCCTGCGACATCGCCGACCGCGACCAGGTCGCCGCGCTGCTCGCCGCGATCCCGGCCGACCGGCCGCTGCGCACCGTGGTGCACGCGGCCGGGCTGGCCCAGCGGCTGGCCGGGCTGGACGAGCTGACCTTGGACGAGTTCGCCGAGGTCGGGCACGCCAAGATCGCCGGCGCCGAGCACCTGGACGAGCTGCTGGCCGGGCACGAGCTGGACGCGTTCGTGCTCTTCTCGTCCGGTTCGGCGGTGTGGGGGAGCGGCGGGCAGTCCGCCTACGGCAGCGCGAACTCCTATCTGGACGCGCTCGCGCTGCGCCGCCGCGCGGCCGGCCGGACCGCCACCGCGATCGCCTGGGGCGCCTGGCGGACCGGCATGGTCGACGCCGAACTGGCCGAGCAGATGCATCGGATCGGCGCCCCGGCGATGCCCGCCGAACTGGCCGTGGCCGCGCTCCGGCAGGCCCTCGACCAGGACGACACGTCGATCGTGGTGGCCGACATCGACTGGGCGCGGTTCGCCCCGACGTACACGATGGCCCGCCGCCGCCCGCTGCTCGACGAGCTGGCCGCGGTCCGGGCCGCGCTCGCCGACGGCGAACCGGACGGCGGCGACGGCGCCGCGCTGGCCGCCCGGCTGGCCCCGCTGCCCGCCGCCGAGCAGCAGCGGATCCTGCTCGACCTGGTCCGGGACAGTGTCGCCGGGATCCTCGGGCACGCCTCCGGGGCGGCCGTCGAACCCGGCCGGGCCTTCGACGACCTCGGTTTCGACTCGGTGTCCGCGGTCGAGCTGCGCACCCGGCTGGGCGCGGCCACCGGCCGCAAGCTGCCGACCACGCTGATCTTCGACTACGCCACCCCGGCCGCGCTCGCCGAGCACCTGCACGGCGCCCTGTGCGACACCGGCGGCGGCGACGCCCTGACCCACCTGGACCGGCTGGAGCAGGCCTTCGGCGATCTGACCGCCGAGGAGATCGACCGGAACCGGGTGACCGCCCGGCTGCAGGCGGTCCTGGCCCGGCTGACCTCGGTCCTCGGCGACGGCGGCGAGGCCGTCGGCGACCGGATCGAGGCGGCGACGGCGGAGGACGTCTTCGCCTTCATCGACCAAGAGCTCGGCCTGTAACCAGCCCTGCTAGACGCGAAGGATCGGTGACCCCGATGGGCAACGACGAGAAACTCCTCGGATACCTGAAGAAGGTGACGTCCGAGCTGCACCAGACCCGCCAGCGCCTGCAGGAGGTCGAGACCGAGGAGCAGGACCCGATCGTCGTGGTCGGGATGGGCTGCCGGTACCCGGGCGGCGTCCAGTCCGCCGACGACCTGTGGCGGCTGGTGGCCGGCGGCGGCGACGCGATCAGCGAGTTCCCCGCCGACCGCGGCTGGGACGTGGACGGCCTGCACGACGACGACCCGGACACGGCCGGCACCAGCTACGTCCGGGAGGGCGGCTTCCTCGACGACGCGGCCGGCTTCGACCCGGCGCTGTTCGGCATCTCGCCGCGCGAGGCGCTGACCATGGACCCGCAGCAGCGGATCCTGCTGGAGCTGGCCTGGGAGACCGCCGAGCGGGCCGGGATCGACCCGCTCAGCCTGCGCGGCAAGCCGGTCGGCGTGTTCGCCGGCTCCGGCCAGCAGGACTACGAGTACCTGCTGGCCGCCGCGCCGGAGGCGGCCGAGGCGTACCTGACCACGGCCACCGCGGCGGCGGTGATCTCCGGCCGGGTGGCCTACGCCCTCGGCCTGGAGGGCCCGGCCGTCACGATCGACACCGCCTGCTCGTCGTCGCTGGTGGCGCTGCACCTGGCGGCCACCGCGCTGCGCCGCCGGGAGTGCTCGCTGGCCTTCGCCGGCGGGGTCATGGTGATGGCCACCCCGGCGCCGTTCGTGGCGTTCAGCCGGCAGCGCGGGCTGGCCCCGGACGGCCGGTGCAAGCCGTTCTCGGAGAGCGCCGACGGCACCGGCTGGTCCGAGGGCGGCGGCCTGCTGCTGCTCGAACGGCTCGCCGACGCCCGCCGCAACGGCCACCCGATCCTCGCGGTGATCCGCGGCTCGGCGATCAACCAGGACGGCGCCAGCAACGGCCTGACCGCCCCGAACGGGCCGTCCCAGCAGCGGGTGATCCGGCAGGCGCTGGCCGACGCGCGGCTCACCACCGGCGACGTCGACGTGGTCGAGGGGCACGGCACCGGCACCGTGCTGGGCGACCCGATCGAGGCGCAGGCGGTGCTCGCCACCTACGGGCAGGGCCGCCCGGCGGACCGGCCGCTCTGGCTCGGCTCGATCAAGTCGAACATCGGGCACGCCCAGGCCGCCGCCGGCGTCGGCGGCGTGATCAAGATGATCCAGGCGCTCCGGCACGGCCTGATGCCGCGCACCCTGCACGTCACCGAGCCGTCCTCGCACGTCGACTGGTCGGCCGGCAACGTCCGGCTGCTCAGCTCCGAGGTGCCGTGGCCGGCCGGCGAGCAGCCGCGCCGCGCCGGCGTCTCGTCGTTCGGGGTGAGCGGCACCAACGTGCACGTCATCGTCGAGGAGGCCCCGGAGAACCCCCTTCAGGAGCCGATTTCCGGTACGCCGGAAGGACCGTTCCCGATCGCGGTCTCGGCCCGCACCGTGGCGGCCCTGGACGCTCAGACGGACCGGATGGCCTCGGCCCCCGGAGCCCCGCTCGACGTGGCGTTCTCCTCGTTCACCACCCGCGCCGCCCTGGACCACCGCCGGATCCTGCTCGGCGACAAGCGGATCACCGGGACCGTCACGCCGGGCTCGACCGCCGTCCTGTTCACCGGCCAGGGCTCGCAACGCCTCGGCATGGGCCGTGACCTCTACGAGCGCTTCCCGGTCTTCGCGGCGGCCTTCGACGCGGCCGGCTCCGCGGTCAAGGACGTCGCCTGGGGCTCGGACGCCGAATTGCTGGCGCAGACCGGCAACACCCAGCCGGCCATCTTCGCCTTCGAGGTCGCTCTCTACCGGTTGCTGGAGTCGTGGGGTGTTCGTCCCGACTTCCTGGCCGGGCACTCGATCGGTGAGATCGCCGCGGCGCACGTGGCCGGTGTCCTGTCCTTGGAGGACGCCGCCAAGCTCGTCACCGCTCGCGGCCGGTTGATGCAGGCGCTGCCCGCCGGTGGCCTGATGGTCGCCGTCGCCGCGCCTGAGTCGGCGATCGAGTTGATCCCGGGCGTGGACATCGCGGCGGTCAACGGGCCGAATTCGGTGGTGCTGTCCGGTCTTGACTCCGCCGTCCTCTCCCTCGTCGAGACCCTCGGCGTGAAGTCCACCCGCCTGAACACCTCGCACGCGTTCCACTCGCACCTGATGGAGCCGATGCTTCTTGAATTCCGGCAGATCGTCCGAGGGCTCACCTTCAACGAGCCGGTCATCCCGGTGATCACGGTCGGCGACGTGACCGATCCGGATTACTGGGTCGAGCACGTGCGCACCACCGTCCGCTTCCACGACATCGTGACCGACCTGCTGGGCCGGGGCGTCACCACGTTCCTGGAGTGCGGGCCGGACTCCACGCTGACCAACCTCGGCCGCCAGATCACCGACGACGCGGCGTTCGTCGCGCTGCAGCACCGCACCCGCGAGGACGAGCTGCTCACCGGCCTGGCCACCGCCTGGACCCGCGGCGTCGAGGTGGACTGGAAACCGCTGCTGGCCGGCGGCCGCGCGATCGACCTGCCCACCTACCCGTTCCAGCACGCGCGTTACTGGATCCAGCCCGCACCGGGCGCCACCGCCGACCTGGCCGCCGCCGGCGCCGACACCGCCGGGCACCCGCTGCTCGGCGCGGTGATCCCGGCCCCGGAAACCGGCGGCGTCACGCTCACCGGCCGGCTCTCGCTGCGCGACCAGCCGTGGCTCACCGACCACCGGATCGGCGGGGTGGCGCTCTTCCCCGGCACCGGCTTCGTCGAGCTGGCGCTGCGAGCCGGCCGGGAGGTCGGCTGCGACCGGATCGAGGAGCTGACCATCGCCGCGCCGCTGGCCCTGCCGGACCGCGGCGGCGTCAAGGTGCAGGTCGTCGCGGGCGCCCCGGACGAGGCCGGCCGGCACCCGGTGGCCGTGCACTCGCGGTCCGACGCGGACGGCCCGGACGGCCCGTGGACCTGCCACGCCACCGGTCTCCTCGGCCGGGTCACGTCGGTGGCGGCGACTGAGCCGGTCGGCGCGGACCTGCTCGCCTGGCCGCCGCGGGACGCCGAGGAGATCGACCTGGCCGGCTTCTACGCCGGCATCGCCGAGGCCGGCCTCGGTTACGGGCCGCTGTTCCAGGGGCTGCGGGCCGCCTGGCGAGCCGGCGACCACGTCTACGCCGAGGTCCGCCTCCCGAACGGCGGCCACCCGGAGGCGTACGGGCTGCATCCGGCTCTGCTCGACGCGGCGCTGCACACCGTCACCTTCTCCGCTGCCGGCGCGGACCGGGCCACCCTGCCGTTCGCCTGGTCCGGGGTCACGCTGGGCCGGCCGGGCTCGGCCGACCTGCGGATCCGGCTCACCGCGGTGCGCCCCGGCACGATCGCGCTGCGGGTCGCCGACACCGCCGGCCGGACCGTGCTGACCGTCGACTCGCTCGCGCTGCGGGCCATCTCCGCCGAGCAGCTGGACGCGGCCGGCGGGCAGTCCGCGCTGTTCCAGGTCAGCTGGGTGCCGGTGGCGGTCACCGAGCCGGCCGGACCGGCCGCCGAGGCGGTCACGCTGGAGGTGACCGGCGGCGACGACCTCGCGGCCGTGCACGCGGCCACCCGGGCGGCGCTCACCGGCGTACAGGAATGGCTGGACGACCCGGAGCGGGCCGGGACGCGCCTGGTGGTCCTGACCCGGGGCGCGGTCGCGCTCACCGGCGGTGCGGTGCCGGACGTGGCGGCCGCGGCCGTCCGCGGCCTGATCCGGTCGGCGCAGGCCGAGCACCCGGACCGGATCCTGCTCGCCGACACCGACGGCAGCGTCGACCCGGCCACCCTGCTGACCCTGCCGGAACCGCAGGTCGTGGTCCGGGACGGGACGGTCTACGCGGCCCGGCTGACCCGCGCCGCGGCGAGCGGCGACACCCCGGCGAGCACCTTCGGCCCGGACGGCACGGTGCTGGTCACCGGCGGCACCGGCGCGCTCGGCGCCCTGGTGGCCGAGCACCTGGTCACCGAGCGTGGGGTTCGCGACCTGCTGCTGGTCAGCCGGCGCGGCGAGGACGCGCCCGGCGCCGGCGAGCTGCGCGAGCGGCTGACCGCGGCCGGGGCCACCGTCCGGATCGCCGCCTGCGACACCGCGGACCGGGACGCGCTCGCCGCGCTCCTCGCCAACCTACGGCTCAGCGCGGTCGTGCACACCGCCGGCGTGGTCGACGACGGGGCGCTCACCGCGCTCACCCCGGACCGGCTGGCCGCCGTGCTGCGGGCCAAGGCGGACGGCGCGGCGCACCTGGACGAGCTGACCCGGGACCGGGAGCTGACCGCGTTCGTGCTGTTCTCCTCGGCGTCCGCGGTGCTCGGCGCGCCCGGCCAGGCCAACTACGCGGCGGCCAACGCCTACCTGGACGCCCTGGCCGCCCGCCGCCGGGCCACCGGCCGGACCGCCCAGTCGCTGGCCTGGGGCCTGTGGCAGGTCGGCGGCGGGATGTCCGGCGAGCTGTCCGCGGCCGATCTGCGCCGGCTGGCCCGCTCCGGGGTCAGCCCGATCGGCGCCGAGCAGGGCATGCGCCTGCTGGACGCGGCCACCGCCCGGGACGCGGCCACGCTGGTCCCGATCAACCTGGACGTGCGGGCGCTGGGCGCGGCGGACGGCAGCGACGGCGCCCTGTTCCGGGCGCTGACCCGGACCCCGGCCCGGCGGGCCGGCGCACCGGCGCCGGAGGGGGACACGGCCGGCGACTTCGCCCGGCGGCTCGCCGCGCTGCCCGCCGGCGACCGGCTCGGCCTGCTCGTCGACCTGGTCCGCACGCAGGCCGCGAGCACCCTCGGCCATCCGGACACGACCGGGGTGGAACCCGGCCGGGCCTTCAACGACCTGGGCTTCGACTCGCTCACCGCGGTCGAGTTCCGGACCGGGCTGGGCCAGGCGACCGGGCTCCGGCTGCCGGCCACCCTGGTCTTCGACCACCCGACCCCGGCCGACGTGGCCGGGTTCCTGCTCGCCGAGCTGGCCCCGGCCGACCCGGCCGGCGGCGGCGACGACGAGGACGCGGTGCGGCGGATCCTGCTCGGCATCCCGCTGGCCCGCCTCCGCGACGCCGGCCTGCTCGGCACCCTGCTCGAACTCGGCGGCGCGGCCCCGGCCGGCGCCCCGGAACCCGACGACGACGGCGACCCGGAGTCCATCGACGAGATGGACACCGACGCCCTGATCAGCATGGCCCTCAGCGGCCTCGACCTGGACGACGCGCAGACAAGTGGGAGCTTCTGATGGCTGACTCAGCGGACAAGGTGGTCCAGGCGCTTCGGGCGTCGCTCAAGGAGACCGAGCGGCTGCGGGCGCAGAACCGCAAGCTGGCCGCGGCGGCCCGCGAGCCGATCGCGATCGTCGGCATGGCCTGCCGCTACCCCGGCGGGGTGGCCTCCGCCGACGACCTGTGGCGGCTGGTGGCCGACGGCGTCGACGCGATCACCGAGTTCCCGGACAACCGGGGCTGGGACGTGGACGGCGTGTACGACCCGGAGCCCGGCGTGGTCGGCCGCACCTACAGCCGGAACGGCGGCTTCCTGCACGACGCCGGCCGGTTCGACCCGGCGTTCTTCGGGATCAGCCCGAACGAGGCGCTGCTGATGGACCCGCAGCAGCGGCTGCTGCTGGAGACCTCGTGGGAGGCGTTCGAGCACGCCGGCATCGACCCGGCCACCCTCAAGGGCAGCTCGACCGGCGTCTTCGCCGGGATGATGTACCACGACTACGCGGCCAACAACAGCACCGGCGCGAACGCCTCCGGCCGGATCTCCTACGTGCTCGGCCTGGAGGGCCCGGCCGTCACGGTCGACACCGCCTGCTCGTCGTCGCTGGTCGCGCTGCACTGGGCGATCCAGGCGCTGCGCTCCGGCGAGTGCGAGCTGGGCCTGGTCGGCGGCGTCGCGGTGATGGCCACCCCGGAGGTGTTCGTCGAGTTCAGCCGGCAGCGCGGGCTGGCCCCGGACGGCCGGTGCAAGTCGTTCGCCGGCGCCGCCGACGGCACCTCGTGGGGCGAGGGCGTCGGGGTGCTGGTCGTCGAGCGGCTCGCCGACGCCCGCCGCAACGGGCACCGGGTGCTCGCCGTGGTCCGCGGCTCGGCGGTCAACCAGGACGGCGCCAGCAACGGGTTCAGCGCGCCGAACGGCCCGTCCCAGCGCCGGGTGATCAAGGCGGCGCTGGCCGGCGCCCAGCTCTCCGCCGACCAGGTGGACCTGGTCGAGGCGCACGGCACCGGCACCACGCTGGGCGACCCGATCGAGGCACAGGCGCTGCTCGCGACCTACGGCCAGGACCGGCCGGACGACCGGCCGCTGTGGCTCGGGTCGATCAAGTCCAACATCGGGCACACCCAGTCGGCGGCCGGCGTCGCCGGGATCATCAAGCTGGTCCAGGCGATCCGGCACGGGGTGATGCCGAAGACCCTGCACGTGGACACGCCCACCCCGGTCGTCGACTGGGACGCGGGCAACGTCCGGCTGCTCACCGAGGCGGTCGACTGGCCGGCCGTGGACCGGCCGCGCCGGGCCGGCATCTCGTCGTTCGGGATCAGCGGCACCAACGCGCACGTGATCATCGAGCAGGCGCCGGACGAGGAGCCGGCCGCGCCGGTCCCGCCGGTCGCGCACACCCTGGTGCCGGTCGCGGTCACCGCCAAGTCGGCCGCCGCGCTGCCGGCTCAGGCGGAGCGGCTGGCCGGCCTGCTGGCCGGCGGCGCGCCGCTGCCGGACACCGCGCACGCCCTGGTCACCCGGCGGGCGCTGTTCGACCACCGGACCGTGGTGCTCGGCGCCGGCCGGGACGAGGTGGTCGCCGGGCTGACCGGCGCGGCGCCGGCGATCACCGGCACGGTGACCGGCGGCGGGATCGCGGCGCTGTTCACCGGGCAGGGCTCGCAGCGGCCCGGGATGGGCCGCGAGCTGTCCGAGCGGTTCCCGGTCTTCGCCGCCGCCTTCGACGCCGCCCTCGCCGCCCTGGACCGGCACCTGGACCGGCCGCTGCGCGACGTGCTCTGGGGCTCGTCCGCCGAGGATCTGGCGCGGACCGCGACCACCCAGGCGGCCGTCTTCGCCTTCGAGACCGCCCTGTACCGGCTGATCGAGTCGTGGGGGATCCGGCCGGACTACCTGGCCGGGCACTCGGTCGGCGAGATCGCCGCCGCGCACGTGGCCGGCGTGCTGTCGCTGGACGACGCGGCCGCCCTGGTCGCGGCGCGCGGCCGGCTGATGCAGGCGCTGCCGGCCGGCGGCGTGATGGTCGCCCTGGCCGCCACCGAGGAGCAGGTCCGCCCGCTGCTCGGCCCGGCCGTGGACATCGCCGCGGTGAACGCGCCGAACGCCGTGGTGATCTCCGGCGCCGCCGAGGCGGTCGACCGGATCGTCGCCGCGCTGGACGTCCGGTCCACCCGGCTGACCGTCTCGCACGCGTTCCACTCGCCGCTGATGGACCCGATGCTGACCGACTTCGCCGAGGCGCTGCGCGGCATCACCTTCCACCCGCCGGCCATCCCGATCGTCTCGGACGTGACCGGCGCGCTCGCCGACCCGGAGGCGCTGGCCACCCCGGCCTACTGGGTGCGGCACGTCCGCGAGGCGGTCCGGTTCGCCGACGCGGTGACCACCCTGCGCGACGCCGGCGTCCGGACGTTCCTGGAGGTCGGCCCGGACGCGGTGCTCACCGGGATGGCCCGGCAGACCCTGGACGACGAGGGCCTGGCCGTGGTCGCCCTGCAGCGGCGGAACCGGTCCGAGGAGCGCGAGCTGCTCACCGGCGTGGCCACCGCGTGGACCCGCGGCGTCCCGGTCGACTGGACCGCGCTGCTGCCCGCCGGTGAGCCGGTCGACCTGCCCTCCTACGCGTTCGACCAGCAGTGGTTCTGGATCGAGGAGTGGGACTTCAGCGACGCCTGGACCGGCGGCGCCGCCCGCCGGCTCACCGCGGCCGGCCTGACCCGGTTCGAGCACCCGCTGCTCGGCGCGGTGGTCGCCGCCCCGCAGTCGGGCGGTCTGGTGCTCACCGGCCGGCTCACCCTCGACCGGCACGCCTGGGTCGCCGACCACGAGGTGCTCGGCAGCGTGCTGCTGCCCGGCACCGGCTTCGTCGAGCTGGCCCTGCGCGCCGGCGAGGAGGCCGGCTGCCCGGTCCTGGAGGAGCTGACCCTGCGTGCCCCGCTGGTGCTGGCCCCGGACGGCGGCGTGGCGCTGCAGGTGGTGGTCGGCGGGCCGGACGCGGGCGGTCGCCGTACCGTCGACGTCTTCTCCCGGGCCGACGGCCCGGACCAGCCCTGGGTGCAGCACGCGGCCGGGGTCCTCGGCGCGGCCGGTGCCGAGGTGGCGGCGCCCGATCTGACCGTCTGGCCGCCGGCCGGCGCCGAGCCGGTCACCGTCGAGGGGGCGTACGACCGGCTGCTCGACATCGGCTACGCCTACGGCCCGATGTTCCAGGGCCTGCGGGCCGCCTGGCGGCGCGGCGACGAGCTGTTCGCCGAGGTCGCGCTGCCCGCCGCGGCCCACGACGAGGCCGCCGGGTTCGGCGTGCACCCGGCGTTGCTGGACGCCTCGATGCACGCCGCGATGCTCGGCGACCGCGGCGCGACCGGCGCCGACGAGCAGACCCTGCTGCCGTTCGCGTGGAGCGGCGTCACCCTGCACGCGGCCGGCGCCGCCGCGGTCCGGGTCCGGATCGTCACGCCGACCACCGACAGCATGTCGTTCAGCGTCGCCGACGAGCGGGGCCGCCCGGTGCTGACCGTCGGCTCGCTGGTCTCCCGCCCGGTCTCGGCGGCCCAGCTCGCCCCCGCGCAGCCGGGCGCCGACCAGGCCCTGTTCGGCATCGACTGGCTGCCCGCGCCGGGCGCGGTGGCCGGCAACGCCACCTGGGTGACGCTCGGCCCGGCCGCGGCGGTGCCCGGCGCGGAGCACCCCGGAAGTCAGCACACCACCCGGCTGGGCGCGCTGCTGGAATCGGACGAGACACCCGGGACGGTCATCGTCCCGGTGACCGCGGGCGGCGACGGCGACGTGCCGGCCCGGGCGCTGGCGGTGACCACCGAGCTGCTCGCGCTGGTGCAGGAGTGGCTGGCCGAGCCGCGGCTGTCCGGCTCCCGGCTGGTCGTGCAGACCCGGCACGCGGTCGCGGTGCAGCCGGACGACCCGATCGACCTGGCCGTCGCGCCGGTGTGGGGGCTGATCCGGGCCGCGCAGGCGGAGAACCCGGACCGGTTCGTGCTGCTGGACACCGACGGCGAGATCACCGACGGGATCCTCGCCCAGGCCCTCGCCGGTGCGGAGCCGGAGCTGGCCGTGCGCGCCGGCCAGGTGCGGGTGCCGCGCTTGGCCCCGCTGCCGGCGGCGGCGCCCGGCTCGTGGGACCCGGACGGGACCGTGCTGATCACCGGCGGCACCGGCGGGCTCGGCGCGATCGTGGCCGAGCACCTGGTGCGCGCGCACGGCGTACGCAAGCTGGTCCTGACGAGTCGTCGTGGTCCGGACGCGCCGGGCGCACCCGAGCTGATCGCCCGCCTCGCGGATCTGGGCGGCGCGGCCGAGGCGGTCGCCTGCGACGTGTCGGACCGGGACGCGCTGGCCGGGCTGCTCGCCCGGATCGGGGACGGCCTGACCGGAATCGTGCACGCCGCCGGCGTCGCCGCGAACGGCATGGCGGCGGACCTGACCGCCGAGCAGGTCGCCACCGTCTTCACCCCCAAGGTCGAGGCCGGCTGGCTGCTGCACGAGCTGACCGCCGACCTGCCGCTGACCCACTTCGTGCTGTTCTCCTCGGCCGGCGGCCTGGTGCTCGCCGCCGGGCAGGGCAACTACGCGGCCGCGAACGTCTTCCTGGACGCGCTCGCCGGGCACCGGCGGCTCGCCGGGCTGCCGGCCACCGCGGTCGCCTACGGCCTGTGGCAGGCCGAGACCGGCATGAGCAGCCAGATGGACGACAGCCACCTGCAGCGGATGGACCGGCTCGGCCTGCCCGCGCTGCCCACCGCCGACGCTCTCGCGCTGCTGGACCGGGCGGTCGGCGGCGACCGGCCCGCCGTGGTGGCCGTGCCGGTCGACCGGACCGCGCTGCGCAAGCGCACCGACGAACTGCCCGCGCTGCTGCGCGGCCTGGTCCCGGCCCGCCGGCGGACCACCGCCCCGACCGGCGGCGGCTCCTCGCTCGCCCGGCAGCTGGCCGGGCTGGACCCGGAGCGGCGCGAGGCGACCGTCCTCGAGGTGGTCCGCGGCAACGTGGCGACCGTGCTCGGGCACGCCTCCGCCGACGCGGTCGCCGCCGACCGGGCCTTCAAGGACCTCGGCTTCGACTCGCTCTCCGCGGTCGAGCTGCGCAACGTGCTGAACACCGCGACCGGCCTGCGGCTGTCGCCGACGCTGGTCTTCGACCACCCCAGCGCGCTCGCGGTCACCCGGCACATCCTGGAGACCATTTCCGGTACGGAGGAGCCGCTGCCCGCGCCCCGCCCCGCCCCGGCCGCCCGGGACGACGACCCGATCGCGATCGTCGGGATGGCCTGCCGCTACCCGGGCGGGGTGGCCTCGCCGGAGGATTTGTGGCGGCTGGTCGCCGACGGCGTCGACGCGGTCGGCGAGTTCCCCGCCGACCGCGGCTGGGACCCGGCGGTCCACGACCCGGAGCCGGGCAAGCCCGGCAAGACCTACGCCAACGAGGGCGGTTTCCTCTACGACGCCGCCGAGTTCGACCCGGCCTTCTTCGGGATCAGCCCGAACGAGGCGGTGCTGATGGACCCGCAGCAGCGGTTGCTGCTGGAGACCGCGTGGGAGGCCCTGGAACGGGCCGGGGTCGACCCGCAGGCGCTGCGCGGCAGCAGCACCGGCGTGTTCACCGGCCTGATGTACCACGACTACGGCGTGGACAGCACCGGCGGCTCGCTGGTCTCCGGGCGGATCGCCTACACCCTGGGCCTGGAGGGCCCGGCCATCAGCGTCGACACCGCCTGCTCGTCGTCGCTGGTCGCGCTGCACTTCGCGATGCAGTCGCTGCGCAGCGGCGAGTGCTCGCTCGCGCTGGCCGGTGGCGTCGCGGTGATGGCCACCCCGGCCATGTTCGTCGAGTTCAGCCGGCAGCGCGGGCTGGCCTCGGACGGCCGGTGCAAGTCGTTCGCCGGTGGCGCGGACGGCACCGGCTGGGGTGAGGGCGCCGGGCTGCTGCTCCTGGAGCGGCTCTCCGACGCGCAGCGCAACGGGCACCAGGTGCTCGCGGTGATCCGCGGCTCGGCGGTCAACCAGGACGGCGCCAGCAACGGGTTCAGCGCGCCGAACGGGCCGTCCCAGCGCCGGGTGATCCGTCAGGCCCTGGCCGGGGCCGGACTGGCCGTCGACGACGTGGACCTGGTCGAGGCGCACGGCACCGGCACCACGCTGGGCGACCCGATCGAGGCGCAGGCGCTGCTCGCCACCTACGGGCAGGACCGGCCGGCGGACCGGCCGCTGCTGCTCGGCTCGATCAAGTCCAACATCGGGCACACCCAGGCCGCCGCCGGCGTCGCCGGGATCATCAAGGTGGTCGAGGCGATGCGGCACGGGGTCGTGCCGAAGACCCTGCACGTGGACGAGCCGTCGCCGATGGTGGACTGGTCGGCCGGCCACGTCCGGCTGGTCACCGAGCCGGTCGACTGGCCGGCGGTGGACCGGCCGCGGCGGGCGGCGGTCTCCTCGTTCGGGATCAGCGGCACCAACGCGCACGTGATCATCGAGCAGGCGCCGCTCGCGGTCCCGGCCGCCGCCGCGCCGCCGCGCGACGTGGTGGCGCCGGTGGTGCTGCACGCCCGCAAGGCGGACGGGCTGGCCCGGCAGGCCGCGCGGCTGCGCGAGCACCTGATCGCCCGGCCGGACCTGTCGCCGCTCGACGTCGGGTGGTCGACGGTGTCGACGCGGGCCGCGCTCGACCACCGGGTGGTGGTGGCCGGGCGGGACCGGGCGGAGCTGATCGCGGCGCTCGGGTCGGTGACCGCGCCGCGGGCGGCCGGGCCGGTGGCGCTGCTCTTCACCGGGCAGGGTTCGCAGCGTCTCGGCATGGGCCGTGACCTGTACGAGCGCTTCCCGGTCTTCGCGGCGGCGTTCGATGCGGCCGGGTCGGCGGTCAAGGACATCGCCTGGGGCTCCGACGCGGAGTTGCTGGCGCAGACGGCCAACACCCAGCCGGCGATCTTCGCGTTCGAGGTCGCTCTCTACCGGCTCCTCGAATCCTGGGGTGTTCGCCCCGACTACCTCGCGGGCCACTCGATCGGGGAGATCGCCGCGGCGCACGTCGCCGGTGTCCTGTCCCTTGAGGACGCGGCTCGCCTCGTCGCGGCCCGGGGCCGGTTGATGCAGGTCCTGCCGGCCGGTGGCGTGATGGTCGCGGTGGCCGCCCCGGAGAGTGCGATCGAGCTGATCCCGGGTGTCGACATCGCCGCGGTCAACGGGCCCACCTCGGTGGTGCTGTCCGGTTCTGAATCGGCCGTGCTGTCGGTGGTGGACCGGCTGGGCGTCAAGTCGACGCGGCTGAACACCTCGCACGCGTTCCACTCGCACCTGATGGAGCCGATGCTCGACGACTTCCGGCAGATCGCCCAATCTCTCGAATTTGCGGACCCGGCCATCCCGCTGATCACGATCGGCGACGTGACGGACCCCAACTACTGGGTCGATCACGTCCGCACCACCGTCCGCTTCCACGACATCGTGACCGACCTGCTGGACCGGGGAGTGACCACGTTCCTGGAGGTCGGCCCGGACAGCACGCTCACCGGTCTGGGCCGCCAGATCACCGACGACGCGGTGTTCCTCGGCCTCCAGCACCGCACCCAGCCCGAAGAGAAGCAGCTGGTCACCGCCCTGGCAGCCAGCAACGTCCCGGTCACCTGGGCGCGGCTCTTCGACGGCACCGGCGCCCGCCCGGCCGACCTGCCCACCTACGCCTTCGACCGCAAGCACTTCTGGCTGCTCGACGACGAGCCGTCCGGCGACCCGGCCGCGCTCGGCGTGACCGCCGCCGGGCATCCGCTGCTCGGCGCGGTGGTGGCCGCCCCGCGGTCCGGCGGGGTGGTGCTCACCGGCCGGTTGTCGGTGGACGGCACGCCGTGGGTGGCCGACCACGAGGTGCTCGGCGAGGTGCTGCTGCCCGGCACCGCGTTCGTCGAGCTGGCGCTGCGGGCCGGCGACGAGGTCGGCTGCGACCTGGTCGACGAGCTGACCCTGCAAGCGCCGCTGGTCTTCCCGGGCCGCGGCGTGATCACCGTCCAGGTGGTGGTGGACGGGCCGGACGAGGCCGGGCGGCACCCGGTCGCGGTCTACTCCCGGCCCGGCGCGGACGGCGAGTGGGCACAGCACGCGGCCGGTTTCCTGGCCGTCGCGCCGGCCGGCCCGGCGCCCGCCGACCTGACCGCCTGGCCGCCGCCGGGTGCCGAGGAGGTCGACGTCACCGACCTGTACGACACCCTGCAGGACCGTGGCTACGGATACGGCCCCACCTTCCGCGCGCTGCGCGCGGCCTGGCGGCGCGACGGCGTCGTCTACGCCGAGGTGGCCGTCCCGGAGCAGGCCCGGGCCGACGCCCAGCGGTTCGGCGTGCACCCGGCGCTGCTGGACGCCACCATGCACGCGCTCGGGTTCGGCGCGCTCGGCGAGGGCGACAGCGACCCGGGCACGCTGATGCCGTTCTCCTGGGAGGGTGTCACGCTGCACACCGCCGGGGTGGACGCGGTCCGGGTGCGGCTGGCCCCGACCGGCGGCACCGCGGTCTCGCTGGAGCTGGCCGACCAGGCCGGCGCCCCGGTGGCGTCGGTGCGGTCGATGACGTTGCGGCCGGTCGCCGCCGACCTGAACAAAAGCACTGCGAACCAAGCGCTGTTCGAGATCACCTGGACACCGGCGGCAGCGGTCGAGCCGGTGGCGATCGCGGACACGGTGGTGACCGAGCTGACCGGCACGCAGCCGGGAGACACCACGGTCGCCGCGCTGGAGCTGATCCAGGGGGCGCCTGGCGGCCGGAAGCTGGTCGTGCTGACCCGCGGCGCGGTGGCGGTCCGGCCGGGCGAGGACGTCGACCTGGCGGTCGCTCCAGCGTGGGGCCTGATCCGGGCCGCGCAGGCGGAGAACCCGGACCGGTTCGTGCTGCTGGACAGCGACGGCGAGGTCGGCGACGAGCTGCTCGGGCGAGTGCTGGCCGGTGGCGAGCCGGAGCTGGCGGTCCGGGGCGGGGAGCTGCTGGTTCCGCGGTTGACGCAGGCTTCGGTCGAGGCTCAGGACCGGCCGGTGTGGGGTCCGGAGGGGACCGTGCTGATCACCGGCGGGACCGGCGGACTCGGGGCGCTCGTGGCTGAGCATCTCGTGCGGGCTCATGGCGTACGAAAACTGGTCCTGACAAGTCGACGTGGTCCGGACGCGCCGGGCGCACCGGAACTGATCGCGCGCCTCGCGGATCTCGGCGGTGCGGCCGAAGCGGTCGCCTGCGACGTGTCGGACCGGGCGGCGCTGCGCGAGCTGCTGACCCGGATCGGCGACGAGCTGACCGGAATCGTTCATGCGGCCGGGGTCGCCTCGAACGGTTTGGCCGCTGACCTCACCGCCGAGCAGGTTCGCCGGGTCATGGGGCCGAAGGCGGACGCCGCCCGGCACCTGCACGAGCTCACCGCGCACCTGCCGCTGACCGCTTTCGTGCTGTTCTCCTCGGCCGGCGGCCTGGTGCTCGCCGCCGGGCAGGGCAACTACGCGGCCGCGAACGTCTACCTGGACGCGCTCGCCGCCCACCGGCGCGCCGCCGGGCTGCCGGCCACCGCGCTCAGCTACGGCCTGTGGCAGGCGGAGACCGGGCTGACCAGCCTGATGGACGACGGTCACCTGCAGCGGATGGCCCGGCTCGGGCTGCCGGCGCTGCCCGCCGCGGACGCGCTCACGCTGTTCGACCGGGCGGTGGCGAGCGACCGGGCGCACCTGGTGCCGATGCCGGTCGACCGGGCCGCGCTGCGCCGACGCGCCGACGACCTGCCGGCGCTGCTGCGCGGCCTGGTGCCGCCGGCCCGCCGCCGGGCCACCCCGGTCCGCACCGAGTCCGAGGTGCGCGGACTGTCCGGGGAGGCGCAGCTCGCCGAGCTGACCCGGCTGATCCAGGTCTGGGCCGCCGAGATCCTCGGGCACGGCGGCCCGGAGGACGTCGAGCCGGAACGCGGCTTCCTGGAGGCCGGCTTCGACTCGCTCACCGCGGTCGAGCTGCGCAACCGGATCAACGCGGCGCTCGACCTGTCGCTGCCGGCGATGGCGGTGTTCGACGCGAAGACCCCGGCCGAGCTGGCCCGGGTGGTCCAGGCCGAGCCGGGCCTCGCGGCCACCGGCACCAGCCGCCCGGCGGCGGCGCCGGTCGACACGCTCTACCAGCTGTTCCTGGACGCGGTCCTGGCCGACCGGCTGCAGCCCGGGCTGGCCATGCTGAAGGCGGTCGCCGACCTGCGCCCGGCCTTCCACGGACCGGAGGACGCGCCGCTGCCCGCCCCGGTGACGCTGGCCGCCGGGACCGGCGCGCTGCCCCGGCTGATCTGCCTGAGCACGCCGACCATCGCCGGCGGGGTGCACCAGCACGCCCGGCTCGCGGCCCGGCTGACCGGCGGGCGGCACGTCACCGCGCTGCCCACGCCCGGCTTCGGGCGCGGCGAGCCGGTGCCGGAGTCGTTCGGCGCGGCCGTCCGGGTGCTGGCCGCGGCCGTCCTGGCGGCGGCCGAGGGCGAGCCGTTCGTCCTGCTCGGCTTCTCCTCCGGCGGGCTGCTCGCGCACGCGGTCGGGGCGCACCTGGAACGCGAGCACGACGCCCCGGTGGCCGGGGTGGTGCTGCTGGACAGCTATCCGGTGCAGGCCGAGAACGACGGCATCTTCGGGCACATGGCGATGGCCATCCCGGAGAAGGAGGTCACCTTCGGCCCGTTCGACAGCGCCCAGCTCTCCGCCTTCGGCCGGTACGTCGACCTGCTCCCCGGCTTCGAGAAGCAGCCGATCAGCGCCCCGGTGCTGTTCGTGCAGGCCGCCGACTCGTTCGTCGAGCAGGCGCCGGGAGACACCTCGTGGCAGGCCACCTGGGACGGGGCGGACGCCGTCCGTACCGTGCCGGGCACCCATTTCACGCTGGTCGAATCCGACGTGGAGACCACCGCTTCCGCGGTCGATGAATGGCTTCCCCGGTAGGGGCGCTAGGGGCTTATATCCAGCCCCCCGAGCAGCGGAAAATATAAATGCAAGGATTGATCGGAATGGGGATCACGAGCATGTCCCAGGAAATCCGCAACGACACGGCATTGGTATTCCCCGGAATGGGCCCGACGTCATTCGACGAGGTTTCCCGGTTCATGGTCGGCAATGCCTTCGCCCGCCGCCGGGTCGCCGAGGCGGACGAGGTGCTCGGCTTCTCGCTGGTCCGCCGCTACCGGGCGACCCCGGGCGACTACAGCGAGGTCGCGCAGCTCGCCTTCCTGGTGAACTGCCTGGCCCTGGCCGACTGGCACGCCGAGCAGAGCGACGTGCCGCCGGCCGCGGTGACCGGCCCGAGCTTCGGCGGCAAGGCCGCCGCCGTCTGGGCCGGCTCGCTCTCCTTCGCCGACGCGATCCGGATGACCGCCGGGTTCGCCCGGCTGATGACCGACTACTTCACCGTCCACCACACCGACGTGGTCACCCAGAGCTTCGCCCGGACCGCCCCGGACCGGCTCGCCGAGATCCTCGCCGAGCTGGACGAGGCCGGCGAGTGGTACGACATCTCCTGCTACGTGGACGACGACTTCACCATGCTGTCGCTGCGCGAGCACCGCCTCGACTGGCTGGCCCAGCGACTGCGGTCGGTGGGCGGCCTGCCGCTCTACACGCTGCGCCCGCCGATGCACTCCCGCGCCTTCGGGGAGCTGCGCCGCCGGGCCGAGGCCGAGGTGGTCGCCGGGATCAGCTTCGCCGACCCGGTGCTGCCGCTGGTCGCCGACCTGGACGGCGGCCTGCGGAGCACCGCGGCCGAGGTCCGCGAGTGGCTGCTGGACGGCTTCGTCCGGCCGGTGCGCTGGCCGGACGTGGTCGCCGCGCTGCGCGGCCGCGGGATCGGCACGCTCCGGGTGGCCGGCGCGGACAGCCTGTTCACCCGGGTGCCCTGCACCACCAACGCCTTCACCGTGGTCGGGGCCAGCCCCCGCACCGTCATGCAGGCGCGCCGCCGCGTCGCAGCCTGACCGATCGACAAGCCAAGACCAAGGGAGCCAGTGACATGTGGGACGCCACCTTCGAGGAGATCCTGCGCCGGTTCGTTCCGTTCCTGGACGCCGACGAGCCGCTCGACCCGGACACCAGCCTGCGTGACCTGGGCCTGGACTCGATGGGAATCATCGAGATGATGGCCGTCCTGGAGGCCGAGTACCAGGTGCGCTTCCTCGACGACATGTTGAACATGCAGACCTTCGCCACGCCCGGCGCCCTCTGGGACAGCGTGTCGAAGATGGTCGAGCCGGTCTCATGACGACGCTCGACGTGGTGACCGCCGGGCCGGTGATCCAGGCCGATGCCGGCCTCCAGGCCCGCTTCGCCCGCGGGGTGTCGATCAACCCTTACGGTACGGCCATTCAGGCCGGCCCCCGCACGGTCAGTTACACCGAGGGGCACGAGCTGGCCCTGCGGTGGGCCGGCTCGCTGCGCCGGGTGCTGCCCCGGTCGGCGCCGGTCGCCGTGCTGGCCGGGCGGAGCGCGGAGGCGTACCTCGGCATCCTGTCCTGTCTCTATGCCGGGGCCACCGCGGCGCCGATGCTGACCGACTTCCCGGTGGCCCGCCTGGTCGAGATGATCCGCGCGGCAGGTGTCCGCGCCCTGATCGTCGACGCCGAGGGCGCCGCGCTGCTGCCGGCGCTCCGCGAGCACGGCGTCGACCTGCCGACCCTGGTGGCCGCGGGGGACGCCGAGGTGACCCGGCCGATCGTGACCAGCCCGGCGCACCGGCTGGACCGCCCGTGGCGGGTGGATCCGCAGGACATCGCCTACATCCTGTTCACCTCCGGCTCGACCGGCACGCCGAAGGGCGTCCGGCTCAGCCACGCCAACCTCACCCACTACTTCGACCTGATGGACCGGTGGTACGACTTCACCGCCGCCGACGTCTTCTCCCAGGCCGCCAACCTCAACTGGGACTCGGCCGTCTCCGACCTGTGGTGCGCGTGGGGCGCCGGGGCCCGGCTGGTCGCCGTCCTCGGCCCGCACTACCGGGACCTGCCCGGCTTCGTCGCCGAGCACGGCGTCACCGTGTGGTTCTCCGCGCCCAGCACGATCGGCCTGGTCCGGCGGACCGGCAAGCTCACCCCGAACGCGATGCCGACGCTGCGCTGGACCTACTTCGGCGGTGAGGCGCTGCGCTGGACCGACACCGCCGACTGGCAGGCCGCCGCGCCGAACTCGTCGGTGGTCAACGTCTACGGCCCCACCGAGATCACCATCACCACGCACCGGCACACCTGGTCACCGGCGGTTTCGACGGCGCTCGGGGTGAACGGGGTGGTGCCCCTGGGCCACCTGCACGACGGGCACCACCAACGGATCATCGAGGGCGAGTTGTACATCGCCGGTCCGCAGGTCTCGGCCGGCTACCTGGACCCGCGGCACGAGGCCGGGCGCTACCTGGAGATCGATGGGCGCACCTACTACCGGACCGGCGACCTGGTCCGCGAGGTGGCCGGCGGCGAGCTGGTCTACCTCGGCCGGGCCGACTCCCAGGTGCAGGTGCACGGCCTGCGGGTGGAGCTCGGCGAACTGGACCACGCGGTGCGCGCCTGCCCCGGCGTGGAGGACGCGGTCACCGTCGGCGCGGCTGTCGGCGGCACCACCGAGCTGCTCGTCTTCTACACCGGCGAGCGGCAGTCGCCGGCCGTGCTGGCCCGGCACATCGGCCGCACCGTGCCCCGGCAGCTGGTCCCCAAGCACTACCGGCACGTCACCGAGTTCCCGCTGAACACCAACAAGAAGATCGACCGCCTGCGGCTGACCGCCGAGGCGACCACCCAGTTGCGGACAGGAGAGCGGTCATGAGCCAGTTGGTCCACGAACTCCTCGACGACGCGGAATACGACTCGCCGACCCGCTGGGCGGTCCGCGACGCCACCACCCGCTGGTCGTACGCACAGCTCGCGAACCGCGCGCACGCCTTCGCCACCTGGCTGCGGGCGCACGGGGTCAGCCCCGGCGACCGGGTCGTGGTGCAGTCGCCGACCCGGATCGAGCTGGTCGCGATGTTCTACGGCGCGTCCCGGGCCGGCGCGGTGTTCGTCCCGCTGAACAAGTCGATGAAGCAGTTCCACCTGGCCCAGGTGGTCGCCGACGCCGACCCGACGATCATCATCGCCACCCCGGAGCTGGCCGGGAACCTGCGCGAGCTGGACGTCGCCCCGGTCCACGACTTCGACGACGTGGCCCTGGAGACGCTCTACATCTCGCGCGGCCCGCGGTCCCCGCAGACCACCCAGGTCCAGCCCACCGACCTGGCCGCGCTGATCTACACCTCGGGCAGCACCGCCCGGCCGAAAGCGGTGATGGCCCCGCACGCCCAGGTCACCTTCGCCTCCCGGGCGATCCAGGCGGAGATGGACTACCGGCCGGACGACGTGGTCTTCTGCCGCTTCCCGCTGTCCTGGGACTACGGCCTCTACAAGGTGCTGCTCTGCGCGCTCGGCCGATCCGAGATCGTGCTCGCCGACAACGAGTCGGACCTGGTGCTGCTGCGCCGGATGCGGGAGACCGGCACCACCGTGGTGCCGATCGTCCCGTCGCTGGCCACCATGATCACGCTGCTGGCCAAACGGTCCGACGACCCGATGCCGCCGGTCCGGCTGATCAGCAACACCGGCGCGGCGCTGCCGGCCGCCACCATCGAGGCGCTCCGGGAGACCTTCCCCGGCGTCCGGGTGGTCCGCCAGTACGGCCAGACCGAGTGCAAGCGGATCACCGTGATGCCGCCGGAGGAGGACCAGGACCGGCCCGAGTCGGTCGGCCGGCCGTTCGGCGGCACCACGGTGCGGATCCTCGACCCGGCCGGCGTCGAGGTCCCCACCGGCCAGGTCGGCGAGATCTGCGTGGAGGGCCCGCACGTGATGCCCGGTTACTGGCGGCTGCCCGAGCTGTCCGAGAAGACCTTCCGGCGTACGGCCAGCGGCGCGCTGCGGCTGCACACCGGCGACTACGGCAGCGTCGACGCGGACGGCTACCTCTACTTCGAGGGCCGCCGCGACGACATGTTCAAGCGCCGCGGCATCCGGATGAGCACCACCGAGATCGAGGCCGCCGCGATGGACATCGCCGGGGTGCGGGCCGCGGCCGCGGTACCCCCGGGCGACGGCTACGACCTGACCATCTTCGTCGAGTCCGACCTGGCCCCGAAGGTGGTCGTCAAGGAGCTCGCCACCCGCCTGGAACCGGCCAAGGTGCCCGCCACCTGCCGGGTCCTGGAGACCTTCCCCCTCACCCTGCACGGCAAGAACGCCCGGCAGGCACTCGTCGAGATGCTGAAAGGGACCGACCGATGAGCCTCTCCCAGGAGTTCGCCGACAAGCTCGCCGCGGAATACGGCACCCCGCTGTTCGTCTACGACCTGGACGAGGTCGAGGCGGCCCGGGACGAGCTGCTGGGCGCGCTGCCCGAGGAGTTCGAGCTGTTCTTCGCGGTCAAGGCGAACTCGCACGTGGAGCTGCTCCGGGCGCTGCGCGGGACACCCGGCCACGGCTGCCGTACCGAGATCAGCTCCACCGGCGAACTGTCCGTCTCGATCGCCGCCGGGCACGACCCGGCGCTGACCCTCTACACCGGACCCGGCAAGACCCGCGGCGAGCTGGACACCGCGATCGCCGCCGGGGTGCGGATGTTCTCCGTCGAGTCGCTCACCGACCTGGAGCACATCGGCGCGGCCGCGCAGCGGCACGGCGTGGTCGCCCAGGCGCTGCTGCGGATCAACCACGTCGCCGCGTCCGCCACCACCAGCATCCGGATGACCGGCACCCCGTCGCAGTTCGGCATCGACAGCGAGACCCTCGGCGAGCTGATGCCGCGGCTGCGCGCGGTGCCCGGCACCGAGCTGGCCGGCCTGCACTTCTTCCCGCTCAGCAACGCGCGGGACGAGGAGAGCCTGATCGGCGAGTTCCAGCACACGCTGAGCGTGGCGGCCGAGCTGTGCGCCGAGCACGACCTGCCGCTGCGCTTCCTGGACATCGGCGGCGGGTTCTCGGTGCCGTACGCGGTGCCCGGCCCGCGCGCCTCCTACCCGAAGCTGCGCGCCGAGCTGGCCGCCGCCCTGGACGTGCACTTCCCGGACTGGCGCGAGGGCAGCCCGCGGATCGCCTGCGAGTCCGGGCGCTACCTGGTCGGCGCCTCCGGGACGCTGATCACCCGGGTGGTCAACATCAAGGAGAGCCGGGGCCGCGGCTTCGTCATCGCCGACGCCGGGATCAACACCTTCGGCGGCATGTCCGGCCTGGGCCGGCTGCTGCCGGTCGCGGTGCAGCCGGACACCGAGGCGACCCACCGGGCCAGCCTGGTCGGGCCGCTGTGCACGCCCGGCGACGTGCTCGGCCGGGAGATCGCCCTGCCCGACCTGGAGATCGGTGACACCGTGGCGATCCCGAACGCCGGCGCCTACGGGCCCACCGCCAGCCTGCTGATGTTCCTGGGCCGGCCGGCCCCGACCGAGGTGGTGATCCGCGGCACGGAGGTGCTCTCCGTCTCCCGGATCGAGCACGAGCGCACCTGGTCGGTCGGCGAGGGCCCCCGCGTGCGGATGTGAGAACGCATCCCGAGTTACCACGACCTCCCTGAATGGAGTTTTTTGTGATCAACGGCAACCACCGGGCGATCGTCTCCACCGTGGCTTCCGACTCACACACCTGGAACCTCGTCTTCCTCCAGCTGCTGCTGGAGGAGCACGGCTACTCGGTCACCAACCTGGGCTCCTGCGTGCCCGACGACCTGCTGGTCAAGGAGTGCCGCGAGCTGCGACCCGACCTGATCGCGATCAGCTCGGTCAACGGGCACGGCCACCAGGACGGGCGGCGCGTGATCAGCCTGCTGCGCGACTGCCCGGAACTGCGGGACACCCCGGTGGTGATCGGCGGCAAGCTCGGTGTCGCCGAGGGCTCCTACGGGGCGGAACTGCGGCAGGCCGGATACACCGAGGTCTTCGAGGACGGCGTCCCCGCGCCGATCGACTTCGGACAGTTCCTGCAATCCCTGCCGGAGCGGGCCGGGGTGCCGGTATGAGCCCCGGAGACACACGGAGCCGCGACGGCGCCACGGACTCCCCGCCGATCGACTTCGGGGAGTTCGTGCGCCGCCGCGGCGGCCGGGGCAGCCTGGTCGTCCAGCCCCGGATGGGGTTCAGCGACCCGGCCCGGATGCGGGCCGGCCTGCTCGCCACCCGGGCCGCCCGGGCCACCACGGTCGGCACCATCACGCTGGACAGCTACACCCGGGTCGGCGAGCTGGCCGCCGCCGGACGGGCGCTGGCCGACGGCGTGCCGCTGAACGGCTACCCGATCGTCAACCATCCGCCGGCGGTCACCGGCGCGTTGCTCGACGGGGTCCGCGGCGACGACTTCCCGATCCAGGTCCGGCACGGCTCCGCGGTGCCGGCGGACATCTTCGCCGCCCTGGCCCGGCTGCGGCTGAACGCCACCGAGGGCGGCCCGGTCTCCTACTGCCTGCCGTACGGGCGCACCCCGCTGGCCGAGTCGATCACCAACTGGCGGCGCGGTACCGAGGTCTTCGCCGCCCTGCGCGACCAGGGCGTCGAACCGCACCTGGAGACCTTCGGCGGCTGCATGATGGGCCAGCTCTGCCCGCCCGGCCAGCTGGTCGCGATCAGCGTGCTCGAAGCGCTCTTCTTCCACCAGCACGGGATCCGCAGCCTGTCGGTCAGCTACGCCCAGCAGACCAGCTACGACCAGGACGTCGAGGCGCTGCTCGCGCTGCGCCGGCTCTGCGCCGAGCTGCTGCCCACCCGGAACTGGCACGTGGTCGTCTACGCCTACATGGGGATGTACCCGGTCACCGCGGGCGGGGCGTACCGGCTGCTCGACCGGGCCGCCGAACTGGCCGCGGTGACCGGCGCGGAACGCCTCATCGTGAAGACCGAGGCCGAGGCGCGGCGCATCCCCACGGTCGCGGAGAACATCACCGCTCTGGAACGGGCCGGCGCGGTCCGCCGCCGGGTCCCTCTCGACCCCGGGATCGACACCGAGACGTACGCGGAAGCCGCCGCCCTGGTGCACGCGGTCCTCAACCTGGACGCCGACCTGGGCCGGGCGCTGCTCGCCGCGTTCCGGCACGGCGTCCTGGACGTGCCGTACTGCCTGCACCCGGACAACATGGGCCGGACCCGCAGCTACCTCGACGACTACGGCCGGCTGCGCTGGGCCGCGACCGGCTCGATGCCGCTGCCCGGCGCCACCCGGCGCCGCCCGCGGGCCCTCACCTCGGCCGGCCTCCTGAGCGACCTCTCCTACATCCGCCGCTCCTACGACCGCGTCCCCACCTGACCCCCCGCCCTTTCCGCCCGGCGGTTTCCGCCGCGGCGTCTCGATGGGAGCCCAGATGACCCTCTCGCCCCCGGTGGTGGACACCAGCGCCTGGATCCGGTGCTTCCACCCCGCCCCGTCCGCCCCCGCCCGCCTGGTCTGCTTCCCGCACGCCGGCGGCTCGGCGTCCTACTTCTTCCCGGTCTCCCGAGCGCTGTCCCCGCAGGTGGAGGTGCTCGGCGTGCAGTATCCCGGCCGCCAGGACCGCCGCCACGAACCCTGCGTCAGCGACCTCATCTCCCTGGCCGAGATGATCGTCCCGCAGATCGAACCGTGGCTGGACCGCCCGGTCGCCTTCTTCGGCCACAGCCTGGGCGCCAGCCTCGCCTACGAGGTAGCCCGCCGTCTTCCACCCGGCACGCTGACCGGCCTGTTCGTCTCCGGCCGCGGCGCACCCACCCGGGTCCGCAACGAGGGCATGCACCTGGCCGACGACCACCGGCTGATCGCCGACCTGGCCCGGATGAGCGGCACCGACCCGGCCGTCCTGGCCGACGAGGAGATCCTCCGCACCGTCCTGCCCGCGCTGCGCGCCGACTACCAGGCCGCCGAAACCTACCGCTACCACCCGGGCCCCCCACTGACCTGCCCGATCACCGCCCTGATCGGCAACCTGGACGACCAGGTCAGCGAGCCGGAAGCCCGCCCCTGGGCCGACCGGACCACCGGCCCGTTCACCCTCCGGACCTTCCCCGGCGGCCACTTCTACCTGAACGACCACGCCCCGGAGATCATCACCCTCCTCCGAACCCACCTGGCCCCCTGACCGTCCACACCCGCAGAACCCATCCCGCCCCTTCAGAGCCAGCCGGATCATCCGGCTGGCTCTCTCTGTCGGCCCCGTCCCGAACCGCCAGCCGTCATCACCCCAGCCGGCGCCCCGAGCTGTCTCCCGTTCACAAGGCACCCGTGACGCCCAGCCCCTCACCGCGAGGCACGCCCGGCTCCAGGCCCGCAGCGCGCCTCCCGGCTTTCCCGGCTGTGCTCCACGGGTGTCTCCGTCCCGCTGAGACACCCGTGACGCCCAGCCGATCACACCGCGACGCGCGCCCGGGTCCAGGCCCGTAGCGCGGCTTGCGGGTTTGTCGGCTGTGCTCCATGGGTGTCTCCGGCCGGGTGAAGCACCCGTGACGCCCAGCCGAATCACCGCGGCGCGCGCTGGGGTGCGGGCGCGTGGCGCGGCTGGCGGGTTTGTCGGCTGTGCCCCGTGGGTGTCTCAGGGCCAGTGAGGCACCCGTGGCGCCCAGCCGAATCACCGCGGCGCGCGCTGGGGTGCGGGCGCGTGGTGCGGCTGGCGGGTTTGTCGGCTGTGCTCCATGGGTGTCTCCGGCCGGGTGAGGCACCCGTGACGCCCAGCCGAATCACCGCGGCGCGCGCTGGGGTGCGGGCGCGTGGCGCGGCTGGCGGGTTTGTCGGCTGTGCTCCATGGGTGTCTCAGGGTCGGTGAGGCACCCGTGGCGCCCAGCCGATCACCGCGACGCGCGTCCGGGTCCGGGCCCGTGGCGCGGCTGGCGGGTTTGTCGGCTGTGCCCCGTGGGTGTCTCAGGGTCGGTGAGGCACCCGTGGCGGCCAGCCCGATCACCGCGACGCGCGTCCGGGTCCGGGCCCGTGGCGCGGCTTGCGGTTTGTCGGCACAGCCGCTACCGCTTCGTGTTCTGGGCCGGAGGGGCGGCAGAGACGGTGACCAACCGCCCCCTGGCCTGGCGACCAGACCGCAACCAACGGCGGGCCGGGAGAGCGCCGTGACGGTGATCGGCGGCGGCCGGGAGGGGCTACGGCGGGCCGGGAGAGCGCCGCGACGGTGATCGGTGGCGGGCCGGGAGGAGCGGCGGAGAGCGAGGGCCAGCGGCAGCGATCGCCCGGGTCGACAGAAGCGAAGGCGAACAGGCGAAGGCGAACAAGCGGAAGGCGAACAAGCGAAGGCGAACAGGCGGAAGGCGAACGAGCGGAGGGCGAGACGGCGACGGGCCGCCGGCGCGATGCCGGCGGCCCGTCACAGGGGAAGGGATCAGCGAGGAACGGCCCCGAGCTCGGCGTCGAGGATGTCGAACAGCTCGGCCGCGCTCACGGCCGAAAGCCCGGCGTCCTCCTCCGGCTCCGGACCCGCCCCGAGACGCGCGGCCAGGGTCCGCAAGCGAGCCGCGATCCGGGCCTGCTCCTCCGGCGCCGGCGGCCGGTCCGTCAGGACCGCCTCCAAGCGGGCCAGGTCGTCGAGCACCGTGACCTCCGGCGCCGCGGAGGGCGCCAGGTCCGCGAGCAGCTGGGCCATCACTGCTCGCGGAGTCGGGTGGTCGAAGATCAGGGTGGCCGGCAGCCGCAGCCCGGTCGCGTTGTTCAGGCCGTTGCGGAGTTCGATCGCGGTCAGCGAGTCGAAGCCCAGGTCCTTGAACGGCCGGTCCACTTCGACCGTGTCCGCCCCGGCGTGGCCGAGGACCGTGGCGACGTGCGTGCGGACCAGCCGGAGGACCAGGTTCTCCTGTTCTTCGGCGGGCAGCCCGGCGAGCCGGTCGGCGAGCGGCACCCCACCGGGGCGGCCGCCGGCGACCGCGCGGAGGGCCGGGCGGGGCCGCCGGGCGAGGTTGCGGAGCAGTACCGGTACGTCGTCCGCCCGGCTGCCCAGGGCGACCGGGTCGACGTGCATCGGGACGAGGTTCGCCCGTCCGCTGGCCAGCCCGGCGTCGAAGAGGGCGAGCCCGTCCGCGACGGCCAGCGCCGGTGTGCCGAGCCGGCGCATCCGGTCCAGGTCGGCGTCGGTGAGGTCGCCGCCGAGCCCGGTGCTCACCTCCCACAGCCCGTAGGCCAGCGAGGTGCCGGTGAGCCCGTGGTGCCGGCGGTGCTGGGCCAGCGCGTCCAGGAAGACGTTGGCCGCCGCGTAGTTGCCCTGCCCGGCGGCGAGCACCAGGCCGCCGGCCGAGGAGAGCACCACGAACGCTTTCAGCGGCCGGTCCGCGGTCAGTTCGTGCAGGTGCCAGCCGGCGTCCACCTTGGGCGCCAGCACCCGGTTCAGCTGCTCCGGCGTCAGGTCGGTGACCAGCGCGTTGTCGGCGACGCCGGCCGCGTGCACGATGCCGGTCACCCCATCGAGGAGCCGGGCCAGCGCGGCCCGGTCGGTCACGTCGCAGGCGACCGCTTCGGCTTGGCCGCCGAGATCCGCGAGGCGGGCGACGAGTTCGGGTGCGCCCGGCGCGTCCGGGCCACGACGACTCGTCAGAACCAGTTTCCGTACGCCGTGAGCCCGCACCAGATGCTCGGCCAGCAACGCCCCGAGCCCCCCGGTCCCGCCGGTGATCAGCACCACGTCGTCCGGGGTCCACTCCACCGGGGTGTCCGCCGCCGCCGGGACGAGCCGCGGCGCGAGCAGCTGCCCGTCGCGGACGGCGAGTTCGGGTTCCGCCGCGCCGGCCGCCCGGGCCAGCACCTCGTCCCCGACCTCGGCGTCGCTGTCCAGCAGGATCAGCCGTCCGGGGTGCTCCGCCTGCGCCGACCGCAGCAGCCCCCAGACGACGGCCGCCGCCGGGTCGGTGTCGTGCCCGGGCACCGTCGCGGCGTTCCGGGTGAGCACGATCAGCCGTGTCCCGTTCAGCTCGGCCTTGCCGAGGAATGCCTGGACCAGCGTGAGCGCCTCGGCAGCCGCCGCGCGGGCCCGGTCCGGCACGGATGCCGGCCCGGTTGCCGGCCCGGAAGCCGCGACGATCACGTCGACGCCGTCGATCCCGTCGAGGTCGGCGGCCCCGAGCACCCGGACGAACCGTGCCCCCGTCCCACCCGCCGCCGGTGCCGGCGACCACTCGACGGTGAACAACGAGCCGTTCGACCCGGAGCTGAGCTGCGCCGCCGTCACCGGCCGCAGCGTCAGCGAGTCGACCGTCGCCACCGGCGCCCCGAAGGTGTCGGCGACGGTGAGCCGGACCGCGCCCGGCCCGGCCGGCGACAGCCGCACCCGGACCGCGTCCGCCCCGCCGGCCAGCAACGTCACCCCGTCCCAGGAGAACGGCAGCATGGTCGCCCCCTGCTCCGCCCCGGCCCCGGTCCCGCCGTAGCTCAGCGCGTGCATCGTCGCGTCCAGCAGGGCCGGGTGGATCCCGAACCGGGCCGCCTCGGCGTGGCTGCCGTCGGGGAGCGCCACCTCGGCGTACACCGAATCGCCCTGCCGCCAGGCGGCCCGCAGCCCGCGGAAGACCGGCCCGTAGCCGTATCCCGCCGCGGCCAGCTCGTCGTAGAGCCCGGAGACGTCGACCGGTTCGGCGCCGGCCGGTGGCCACACGGTCAGCGGGTCGGCGGCGGCAACCGCCGAGGCGGGGGCCAGGAAGCCGGCGGCGTGCCGGGTCCACGGGTCGTCCTCGGCGGCGTCGTCCGGCCGGGTGTGGATGCCGACCGCGCGCTGCCCGCCGTCGTCGGCCGGGCCGACCACCACCCGCAGCGTCCGGCCGCCGTGGTCCGGGATCGGCAGCGGCGCCTCCTGGACCAGTTCGGCCAGCACCGGTGCCCCGGTGTGCAGGCCGGCGTGCAGCGCCAGCTCGACGAACGCGGTGCCGGGCAGGATCGTGCTGCCGTGCACGGCGTGGTCGGCCAGCCAGCCCTCGGCGCCCAGGGTGAGCCGCCCGGTGAACACCGTGGTGTCCGCGCCGGGCACCGTGACGACCGCGCTGAGCAGCGGGTGGCCGGGCCGGGTCAGGCCCATGCTGGCCGGGTCGGTGTGGTCGGCGCCGCCGCCGTCGAGCCAGTAACGCTGCCGCTCGAAGGCGTAGGTCGGCAGGTCGACCGTGCGGCCGCCGGCCAGCAGCGGTTTCCAGTCCACCTCGACGCCGCGGGTCCAGGCCGTGGCCAGGCCGGTGAGCAGCTCGTCCTCGCGGGTGCGGTGCTGCAGGCCGATGAAGGCGGCGTCGTCGGTGATCTGCCGGCCCAGGCCGGTCAGCGTGGAGTCCGGGCCGCACTCCAGGAGCGTGGTCACGCCCCGGCCGACCAGGTCGGTCACGATGTCGTGGAAGCGGACCGTGGTGCGGACGTGATCGACCCAGTAGGCGGGGTCGGTGACGTCGCCGACGGTGACCACCGGGATGACCGGCTCGCTGTAGGTGAGACCGCGCGCGACCTGGCCGAACTCGGCGAGCATCGGCTCCATCAGGTGCGAGTGGAACGCGTGCGAGGTGTTCAGCCGGGTGGACTTGACGCCCAGCCGATCGACCAGGGAGAGAACGGCCGATTCCACACCCGACAGAACCACCGAGTTCGGCCCGTTGACCGCGGCGATGTCCACACCCGGGATCAACTCGATCGACTCGGCGGACGCGGCCACCGCGACCATCACCCCGCCGGCCGGCAGCGCCTGCATCAACCGGCCTCGGGCCGCGACGAGGCGAGCCGCGTCCGCAAGGGTCAACACCCCGGCCACGTGCGCCGCCGCGATCTCCCCGATCGAGTGCCCGGCCAGGTAGTCGGGACGAACACCCCACGATTCGAGCAGCCGGTAGAGGGCGACCTCGAAGGCGAAGATCGCCGGCTGAGTGTTGACCGTCTTGGCGAGCTCGTCGAAGGAGGAGCCCCAGACGATGTCCTTGACCGCGGAACCGGCCGCGTCGAAGGCCGCCGCGAAGACCGGGTACCGCTCGTAGAGGTCGCGGCCCATGCCGAGGCGTTGCGAGCCCTGGCCGGTGAACAGGACGGCGGTCGAGCCCGGCGTGACGGTTCCGGTGATCCGCTTGTCGCCGAGCAGGATCCGGCGGTGGTCCAGAGCGGCGCGGGTGGTGAACGAGGAGAACGCCACGTCGAGCGGGGCTCCGAGGGCCGAGGCCATCCGGTCGGTCTGAGCGTCCAGGGCCGCCACGGTGCGGGCCGAGACCGCGATCGGGAACGGTCCTTCCGGCGTACCGGAAATCTGGGGTGTGATCGGTTTTTCCGCGGCCTGTTCCACGATGACGTGCGCGTTCGTGCCGCTGAGCCCGAACGACGACACCGCCGCCCGGCGCGGCCGGTCGACCGCGGGCCACGCGACCGCCTCGGTGATCAGCCGGACGTGGCCGGCCGACCAGTCGACGACCGGCGACGGCTGGTCCACGTGCAGCGTCTTCGGGACCATCCCGTGTCGCATCGCCTGGACCATTTTGATCACCCCGGCGACGCCCGCCGCGGCCTGCGTGTGCCCGATGTTCGACTTGATCGAGCCGAGCAGCAGCGGCCGGTCCGCGGGGCGATCCTGCCCGTAGGTGGCGAGCAGCGCCTGTGCCTCGATCGGGTCGCCGAGCCGGGTGCCGGTGCCGTGCGCCTCCACCACGTCCACGTCCGCGGTGGTCAGCCCGGCCCGCTCCAGACCGGTTCGGATCACCCGCTGCTGGGACGGCCCGTTGGGGGCGGTGAGGCCGTTGCTGGCGCCGTCCTGGTTGATCGCCGAGCCGCGGATCACCGCGAGCACCTCGTGCCCGTGGCGTTCGGCGTCGGAGAGCCGTTCCAGGAGCAGCAGCCCGACGCCCTCACCCCAGCCGGTGCCGTCGGCCGCGCCGGCGAACGACTTGCACCGCCCGTCCGGGGAGAGCCCGCGCTGCTGGCTGAACTCGATGAAGATCTCCGGCGTGGACATCACCGTCACGCCGCCGGCCAGCGCCATCGACACCTCGCCGGAGGCCAGCGCCTGGGTGGCCATGTGCAGCGCGACCAGCGACGACGAGCAGGCGGTGTCGACGCTGACGGCCGGCCCTTCCAGGCCGAGCGCGTAGGCGACCCGGCCGGACAGGATGCTGCCCGCGTTGCCGTTGCCCACGTAACCGGCCATGTCGTCCGGCACCTCGCGCAGCCAGCTGCCGTAGTCGTGGTACATCACCCCGACGTAGACGCCGGTCTGGGTGCCGTGCATGGCGACCGGGTCGATGCCGGCCCGCTCGAAGGTCTCCCAGGCGGTCTCCAGCAGCAGCCGCTGCTGGGGGTCCATGGCCTGCGCCTCGCGCGGCGAGATCCCGAAGAAGGCCGCGTCGAAGTCGGCCGCGTCGTAGAGGAACGCACCGTCCCGGGAGTAGGTCTTGCCGGGCAGACCCGGCTCCGGGTCGTAGACCTTGCCGACGTCCCAGCCACGGTCGCCGGGGAACGCGCCGACCGCGTCGACCCCGTCGGCGACCAGCCGCCAGAGGTCCTCCGGTGAGCTGACCCCGCCCGGATAGCGGCAGGTCATGCCCACGATGGCGATCGGATCGCCGGTCCGGGCCGCGGTCGGCGCGGTGGTCTGCGGGCTCGCGGTGGTCTTCCGCCCACCGAGACTTTCCCGTACGACCTCCGCGACCGCCCGCGACGTCGGGTGGTCGAACACCAGCGTGGCCGGGAGCCGCAGGCCGGTGGCGGTGTTCAGCGCGTTGCGCAGTTCCACCGCGGCCAGCGAGTCGAAGCCCAGTTCCTTGAACGCCTTGTCGGCCGCCACCGCGTCCGCCGAGGCGTGCCCGAGGACCGTGGCCACGTGCCCGCGCACCAGGTCGAGCACCACCTTCTCGCGGGCCGCCTCGTCCAGCCCGGCGAGTCGCTGCTCCAGCGGGTTGCCGGTGGTCTCGCCCGCGGCCGCCGCGACCCGGCGGGCCGGCGTGCGGACCAGGCCGCGCAGCAGGGCCGGCAGGTCGGCGCCCCGGGCGGCCAGCGCGGCCCGGTCGACCGGCAGCGCCACCGCGAGCGGCAGTCCGCTGCCCAGCGCCCGGTCGAACAGCGCGAGTGCGTCCGCGGTCCCGATCGCCGGGGTGCCCAGCCGCCGCATCCGGTCCAGGTCGGCGGCGGTGATCGCCCCGCCCAGCCCGGTCTGCTCCGCCCACAGCCCGTAGGCGACGGCGGTGGCCGGCAGGTGCCGGGCCCGGCGGTGCTGGGCGAGCGCGTCCAGGAAGACGTTGGCCGCCGCGTAGTTGCCCTGCCCGGCGGCGAGCACCAGGCCGCCGGCCGAGGAGAACAGCACGAACGCCTTGAGCGGCAGCCGCGCGGTCAGCTCGTGCAGGTGCCAGCCGGCGTCCACCTTCGGTGCCAGCACGGCGTGCACCCGGTTCGCGGTGAGGTCGGCGGTGAGCGCGTTGTCGGAGATCCCGGCGGCGTGCACCACCGCGGTCAGCGTGTCGCCGTAGGTCTCCAGGCAGGCGGCCAGCGCGGCCCGGTCGGTCGCGTCGCAGGCGACCACGTGCACGGTGGCCCCGAGCGCGGTGAGGCGGCCGGCCAGCTCGGCCGCGCCCGGCGCGTCCGGACCGCGCCGGCTGGTCAGCACCAGCCGGCCGGCGCCCTGGCGGACCAGGTGCTCGGCGAGCAGCGCGCCGATCCCGCCGGTGCCGCCGGTGATCAGCACGGTGTCGTCGGCGGTCCAGGTGACCGGCTCGGCGGCCGGGGCCGGGGCCAGCCGGGGAACCAGCAGGTCTCCGTCCCGGACGGCGAGTTCCGGCTCGCCGGTGGCGAGCGCCCGGGCGAGCAGCTCGTCCGGCACGTCGCGGTCGGTGTCGAGCAGCACGAACCGGCCCGGGTTCTCCGCCTGCGCGGCCCGGACCAGGCCCCAGACCGGGGCGCTGACCACGTCCGGGTCCTCGTCGCCGGCCGACACCGCGGACCGGGTCACCACCACCAGGGGCGCGGTCCGGTCGCCGGCCAGCCGGTCCTGGAGCACGCCCAGGGCCTCGGTGACCGCGGCCCGGGTGCGGGCGGGCAGGTCGGGGCCGTCCGGCGAGCGGAGCACCACGGTCTCCGGGACCGCGGTCCCGGAGACGTCCGGGGCCGGCCGCCACTCGACCGCGAACAGGCCGTCCGCGCCGGGCGCCGGGGCGGCCAGCCGGTCGGCGCTGACCGGCCGGGACACCAGCCGTTCCACGCTCATCACCGGCGCGCCGGTGCCGTCGGCGACCAGCATCGAGGAGACCTCGGCGCCGCGGATCCGGCGGACCCGGACGCGCAGCGCGGTGGCCCCGGCGGCGTGCAGGGTGACCCCGGTCCAGGCGAACGGCAGCAGCGTGTCGCCGGTGTCGTCGGCGTCCTCCTGCAGCAGGTCGGCGTGCATCGCGGTGTCCAGCAGCGCCGGGTGCAGCCCGAACCGGGCCGCGTCGGCGTGCGCCTCGGGCGGCAGCGCCACCTCAGCGAACAGTTCCTCGCCGCGGCGCCAGGCGGCCCGCAGGCCCTGGAAGGTCGGCCCGTAGCCGTAACCCCGTCCGGCCAGCCGCTGGTAGGCGCCGTCGACCGGCAGCGCGGTCGCGCCGGGCGGCGGCCACTCGGTCAGCGAGTCGGCCGAGGTCGGCGTGCCGGGCGCGAGGAAGCCGACGGCGTGCCGGGTCCACGGGGCGTCCGGGGTGTCCTCCGGCCGGGTCCAGGCGGCGAACGGCCGCCGTCCGGCGGTGTCCGGCGCCCCGGCGGTCACCTGCACCGCGACCCCGCCGCGGGCGGGCAGGATCAGCGGCGCCTCCAGGGTGAGTTCTTCCAGCAGGCCGCAACCGACCTCGTCGGCGGCGCGCAGGGCGAGTTCGACGAAGCCGGTGCCGGGCAGCAGCACCGACCCGAGCACCACGTGGTCGCCGGTCCACCGCTGGGCGCCGAGCGCCAGCCGGCCGGTGAGCGTGACGCCGCCCCCGTCGGCGGCCACCACGACCGCGCTGAGCATCGGATGGTCGGTGGCGCCCAGGCCGGCCTGGCGCACGTCGCCGCCGGCCGGTGCGGCCGCGTCCAGCCAGAAGGTCTCCCGCTGGAACGCGTAGGTCGGCAGGTCGGCGCGGGGTCCGTCGCCGAGCACGGCGGCCCAGTCGACCTCGGCGCCGCGGATCCAGGCGGCGGCCAGGCCGGTGAGCAGCTGGGCCGGGCGGGTGCGGTGCTGCAGGCCGAGGAAGGTCGCGTCGTCGGTGATCTGGCGGCCCAGCCCGGTGAGCGTGGAGTCCGGGCCGACCTCCAGGAACGTGGTCACGCCCCGCTCGACCAGGTCCTCGACGACGTCGGCGAAGCGGACGGCGTCGCGGACGTGGTCCGCCCAGTAGCCGGGGTCGGTCACGTCACCGACGACCACCACCGGGATCGTCGGTTCCGAGTAGTCGAGAGTCCGGGTGAACGCCTCGAACTCGTCGAGCATCGGCTCCATGAGAGGGGAGTGGAAAGCGTGCGAGGTGTTCAGTTTCGTCGCCTTCACGCCGAGCTTCGCGACCACGGCCTCCACCGCGTCGGGCAGCCCGGACAGGACGACGGATCGCGGGCCGTTGACCGCCGCGATGTCCACACCGGGGATCAGCTCGATCGCGCTTTCCGGCGCGGCCACCGCGACCATCACGCCGCCGGCCGGCAGCGCCTGCATCAACCGGCCGCGGGTCGTGACCAGGCGGGCGGCATCCTGGAGGGAGAGCACACCGGCCACGTGAGCTGCGGCGATCTCACCGATCGAGTGCCCCGCGAGGTAGTCCGGACGCACGCCCCACGATTCGAGGAGCCGGTAGAGAGCCACCTCGAAAGCGAAGATCGCCGGCTGCGTGTTGGCGGTCTGCGCCAGCAGTTCCGCGTCGGAACCCCAGACGACGTCCTTCACCGCCGCGCCCGCGGCGTCGAAGGCCGCGGCGAAGACCGGGTAGCGCTCGTACAGGTCCTGGCCCATCCCGAGGCGCTGCGATCCCTGCCCGGTGAACAGGATCGCCAGCTTCCCGGGCGCCACCTCACCGGTGGTGATCGCCGCCAGCCCGTCGGCGAACTCCACCTCGGTCGACGCCACCACCGCGGCCCGGTGCTCCAGCGCGGCGCGGCCGGTCGCCAGGGTCCGGGCGGCGGCGGCCAGGTCCACCTCGCCGTGCGCCGCCAGGTGCGCCAGCAGCCGGTCGGCCTGCCCGCGCACCGCCGCCGGGGTGTGCCCGGAGAGCAGCCACGGCACCGGCCCGTCGAGCGGCGCCGGCGCGGGCACGTCCACCGCGGGCGCCTGCTCGATGATCACGTGCGCGTTGGTCCCGCTGATCCCGAACGACGACACCCCGGCCCGGCGCGGCCGCTCGACGGCCGGCCAGCCGACCGCCTCGGTGAGCAGCCGGACGTCCCCGTCGGCCCAGTCCACCTTGGTGGACGGCTCGTCGACGTGCAGTGTCTTCGGGACCACGCCGTGCCGGATGGCCTGGACCATCTTGATGATCCCGGCGACGCCGGCCGCGGCCTGGGTGTGCCCGATGTTCGATTTGATCGAGCCGAGCAGCAGCGGCCGGTCCGCCGGCCGGTCCTGGCCGTAGGTCGCGAGCAGCGCCTGCGCCTCGATCGGGTCGCCGAGCGTGGTGCCGGTGCCGTGCGCCTCGACCACGTCGACGTCGGCCGGGTCCAGCCGGGCGCCGGCCAGCGCGGCCCGGATCACCCGCTGCTGGGACGGCCCGTTCGGCGCGGTCAGCCCGTTGCTGGCGCCGTCCTGGTTGACCGCCGAGCCGCGGATCACCGCGAGCACCGGGTGTCCCGCGGCGACCGCGTCGGAGAGCCGCTCGACCAGCAGCATGCCGGCGCCCTCACCCCAGCCGGTGCCGTCGGCCGCGTCGGCGAACGACTTGCACCGGCCGTCGGCGGCCAGCCCGCGCTGTCGGCTGAAGTCGGTGAAGGTGTCCGGGGTGGCCATCACGGTCACCCCGCCGGCCAGCGCGAGCGAGCAGTCGCCCTGCCGGACCGCCTGGATCGCCCAGTGCAGCGCGACCAGCGACGACGAGCAGGCGGTGTCGACCGTGACGGCCGGTCCCTCCAGGCCCAGCACGTACGCCACCCGGCCGGAGACCACGCTGGCCAGGCTGCCGTTGCCCAGGTAGCCGGCCAGTTCCTCGGGCACCTCGCCGAGCCGGGTCGCCCAGTCGTGGTACATCACCCCGGCGAACACCCCGGTCCGGCTGCCGCGCAACGCCTGCGGGTCGATCCCGGCGCGTTCCACCGCCTCCCAGGCGACCTCCAGCAGCAGTCGCTGCTGCGGGTCCATGGCCTGTGCCTCGCGCGGCGAGATGCCGAAGAGGGCCGGGTCGAACTCGGCCGCGTCGTGCAGGAAGCCGCCCTCGTTGCTGTACGTCTTGCCGGGCTTCCCGGGCTCCGGGTCGAAGATCCCCTCGGTGTCCCAGCCGCGGTTCTCCGGGAACCGGGTGATCCCGTCGGCCCCGTCGGCGACCAGCCGCCACAGGTCCTCCGGAGTTTCCACCCCGCCCGGGAACCGGCAGGCCATGCCCACGATCGCGATCGGCTCGCCGGCGTCCGCGACGGTGCTCCCGGCGGACGAGGCGGCGGCCGCCACCGCGGCCGGCTCGGCGGACGGCAGGACCCGCTCGCGCAGGTGCTCGGCGAGCGCCCGGGCGGACGGGTAGTCGAAGGTCAGCGTGGCCGGCAGCCGCAGCCCGGTGGCCGCGGAGAGCCGGTTGCGCAGCTCCACCGAGGCGAGCGAGTCGAAACCGATCTGCTGGAACGCCCGCCGCGGGTCGACCGCGGCCGGGTCGTCGAAGCCGAGCACCGCGGCGACGTGCGTGCGGACCAGGTCGAGCAGGGCGGCCGGCCGGTCCGCCGGGGGCAGCTGGGCCAGCCGGCGGGCCAGCTCGCCCTGCTGCGGGGCGGCGTTCGCGCCGGTCGCCGTGGCGCGACGGACCGGCGTACGGATCAGTCCCCGCAGCATCGCCGGCAGCTCGTCGCCGCGCTCGCGCAGCGCGGCGTGGTCCAGCCGCAGCGGCAGCGCGGCGGTGACCCGGCCGGCCACCGCGAGGTCGAGCAGCGCCAGGTTCTCCTCGGGGGACAGCGGGGCCAGCCCGGAACGCTCGACGCGCTGCAGGTCGGCCGCGGTGAGCTGGCTGCCCATCCCGGCGTCGCCGGTCCACAGCCCCCAGGCCAGCGCGGTGGCCGGCAGCCCGGCGGCGTGCCGCAGCCCGGCCAGCGCGTCCAGCGCGGCGTTCGCCGCCGCGTAGTTGCCCTGCCCGGCCCCGTCCAGGGTGCCGGCCGCCGAGGAGAACAGCACGAACGCGCTCAGCGGCAGCCCGGCGGTCAGCTCGTGCAGATGCCACGCGCCATCCGTCTTGGCGGCCAGCACGGTGTCCAGCGACTCCCGGGTCAGCGAGCCGAGCAGCCCGTCGGCGACCACCCCGGCGGTGTGCACGACACCGGTCAGCCGGTCGCCGATCTCGCCGATCAGCCGCGCGACGGCGGTCCGGTCCGCGACGTCACAGGCGACGATCCGCACGCTGACGCCGAGGCCGGCGAGGCGGTCGCGCAGGGCTTCCGCGCCCGGCGCGGCCGCTCCGCGACGGGAGGTCAACACCAGGTCCGGTACGCCGTGCGCCCGGGCCAGGTGCTCGGCGACCAGCGCGCCCAGCCCGCCGGTGCCGCCGGTGATCAGCACGGTGCCGCCGCCCCACGGGTCGGTGGCCGGCTCGGCCGGCTCGACGGCGGCCAGCCGGGCGGCCAGCACCCGGCCGTCGCGCACGGCCACCTCCGGCTCGCCGGTGGCGACCGCGGCCGCCAGCAGCGCCGGGTCCCCGCCGGGCAGGGCGACGAGCTGGAACCGGCCCGGGTTCTCCGCCTGCGCGGTGCGCACCAGGCCGGTCAGCGCGCCCTCCACCAAGTCCGCGGTGCCGTCGGTCACCACCACCAGCCGGGTGTCGGCCACCGCGTCGCCGGTCAGCCAGGCGGTCAGCAGGCCGAGCAGCGCGCCGGTCTGTTCGTGCAGGTCGGCGAGGACGTCGCCGGTGGCCGGCGGGGCCGTGACGGCCACCCAGCCGGGGAACCGGTCGCCGGCCGAAAGCGCCGCCCGCAGCGTGTCGAAGCCCCGGTAGGTGCGGCCGGCCGGGGTGTCCGCGGGCACCGCCACCGGCTGCCGGTCCACCCGGTAGAGGGCGCCGGCGGTGGCCGGGCCGAGCCGGTCCGCGCCGACCGCCCGGGCGACGAACGAGCCGATGCCGGCGACCGGCCGGCCGGCCGGGTCGGCCAGCTCGATGGCGACCGCGTCGTCCCCGGTGGCGGTGATCGTGGCGCGCACCGCGGCCGCGCCGGACCGGTGCAGGGTGACGTCGGTCCAGGCGAACGGCAGCCGGGTGGCGCCGTCCAGGGTGGCGCCGGTGGCGAAGTCGGTGGCGTGCAGCACCGCGTCGAGCAGTGCCGGGTGCAGCCCGAACGCGTCCGCGCCGGCGACCGCCTCGGGGAGCGCGACCTCGGCGAAGACCGTGCGGTCCCGCCGCCACGCGGCGCGCAGGCCCTGGAAGGCCGGGCCGTAGCCGTAGCCGGCGGCGGTCAGCTCGGCGTACAGGTCGCCGACCGGGATCGGGTCGGCGCCGGCCGGCGGCCAGGCGTCGCCCGCCGTCTCCGGCGCGGCGCCGGCCGGCGCCAGCGTGCCGGCCGCGTGCAGGATCCAGGTCTCGGTCCCGGTCGCGGCGGGCCGGGCGTGGATCTCCACGGTACGAGCCCCGCCGGTGTCCTCCTCGCCCACCACGACCTGCACGTCGATCGCCGCGCCGGCGGCCGGCAGGACCAGCGGCCGCTGCAGGGTGAGCTCCTCCAGCCGGGCGCAGCCGACCTCGTCGCCGGCCCGCACGGCCAGCTCGACCAGGGCGGTTCCGGGCACCAGGACGGCGCCGCCGACCACGTGGTCGGCCAGCCACGGCTGGGTGCGGGTGCTGAGCCGGCCGGTCAGCACCACGCCGCCGCCGGCCAGGTGCACGACCGCGCCGAGCAGCGGGTGGTTCGCGTCGGCCTGGCCGAGCTCCGCGGTGTCGGTGGCCGCCGGGGCGTGCAGCCAGTACGAGCGGCGCTGGAAGGCGTAGGTGGGCAGGGTGATTCGCCGGGCGCCGCGCCCGGCGAAGAACGCCGCCCAGTCCACCGGCGTGCCGTGCGCGTGCACCGCGCCGATCGCGGCGACCAGCTCGGCGGCCTCCGGGCGGCCGCGGCGCAGCGCCGGCACGAACCGGGCCTCGCCGTCCACGCAGCGCGCGCCCATGCCGCTGAGCACCGCATCCGGGCCCAGCTCCAGGAACGTGGTGACGCCCGCCTCGGCCAGGGTGGCGATCCCGTCGGCGAACCGCACGCAGGCCCGCACGTGCCCGACCCAGTACGCCGGGTCGCACAGCTGCTCGGCGGTGGCCGGCTGCCCGGTCACGTTGGAGATCACCGCGAGCTGCGGCGCCCGGTAGTCGAGCACCTCGGCGATCTCGGCGAACTCGGCGAGCATCGGCTCCATCAGGTGCGAGTGGAACGCGTGCGAGGTGTTCAGCCGGGTGGTCCGCACGTTCATCCTCCCGGCGAGCGCGAGGACCGCTTCTTCGGTGCCGGACAGCACGACCGAGCCGGGCCCGTTCACCGCGGCGATGTCCACGCCGTCGGTGAGCAGCGGGCGGACGGTCGCTTCCGGGGCGGCCACGGCGACCATCACGCCGCCGGCCGGCAGCGCGCCCATCAGCCGGCCGCGCGCGGCGACCAGCATGGCCGCGTCGTCCAGGTCGAGCACCCCGGCCACGTGCGCGGCGACCAGCTCGCCGACCGAGTGGCCGGCCAGGTAGTCCGGCCGCACGCCCCACGCGGTGACCAGGCGGTAGAGCGCGGTCTCCACCGCGAACAGGGCGGCCTGGGTGTACTCGGTGCGGTCCAGCAGCGCGGCCGCCTCGGATCCGGCCGCGGCGAACAGCACGTCCCACAGCGAGACGTCCAGATGCACGTCGAGGGCGGCGATCGCGTCGGCCAGCGCGTCCCGGAAGACCGGGTAGGTCTCGGCCAGTTCCCGGCCCATGTCCAGGCGCTGGCTGCCCTGCCCGGTGAAGAGCACCGCGAGGCGGCCGGCGGGCAGCGTGCCGCGCAGCACGGAGGGCAGCTCGGTGCCGTCGGCCACGGCCCGCAGACCCTGCCGGGCGGCGTCCGGATCGGTGGCCAGCACGACCGCCCGTACGTCCAGCTTGGTCCTGGTCGTGCCGAGCGAGAAGCCGAGGTCGTCCAGGGCGACCGGCTCGTCCAGGGCGGTCAGCAGGCGCTCGGCCTGGGCCCGCAGCGCGGTCTCGTCGCGGGCCGTGACCACCAGCGGGACCGGGGTGCCGGCCGGCCGGAAGCCCGGGGTGACCACCTCGGCGGCCGGCGCGGCCGGCGGCTCCTCGATGATCACGTGCGCGTTGGTGCCGCTGACCCCGAACGACGAGACGGCCGCGCGGCGCGGGCGGTCGCCGGCCGGCCACGGCACCGCGTCGACGGCCAGCCGGACGGTGCCGGCCGACCAGTCCACGTGCGGGGTCGGCTGGTCCACGTGCAGGGTGGGCGGCAGCACCTCGCGGCGCATCGCCTCGATCAGCTTGATGATGCCGGCCGCCCCCGCGGCGGCCTGCGTGTGCCCGAGGTTCGACTTGATCGAGCCGAGCAGCAGCGGCTGCTCCGGCGAGTGCCCGGGGCCGTAGGTGGCGATCACCGCCTGCGCCTCGATCGGGTCGCCGAGCGTGGTGCCGGTGCCGTGCGCCTCGACCACGTCGACGTCCCCGGCGGCCAGCCCGGCGTCGGTCAGCGCCTGCCGGATCACCTGGCGCTGGGCCGGGCCGTTCGGCGCGGTCAGGCCGTTGCTGGCGCCGTCCTGGTTGACCGCGCTGCCGCGGACCACGGCGAGCACCGGGTGCCCGAGCCGGCGGGCGTCGGAGAGCCGCTCCAGCACCAGCACGCCGACGCCCTCGGCGAACCCGGTGCCGTCGGCGGCCGCGGCGAACGGCTTGCACCGGCCGTCCGGGGCCAGGCCGCGCTGCCGGCTGAACGAGGTGAACGTGCCGGGCCCGGCCATCACCGCGGCGCCACCGGCGATCGCCAGGTCGCTCTCCCCGCGGCGCAGCGACTGGACCGCCAGGTGCAGCGCGACCAGCGAGCTGGAGCACGCGGTGTCGATGGTCAGCGCCGGTCCGCGCAGGCCCATCGTGTAGGCCACCCGGCCGGAGATCACGCTCGGCGCGTTGCCGGTCATCAGGTAGCCGTCCAGGCCGTCCGGTGCCTCGTGCAGGCGCATGCCGTACTCCTGCGCCTCGGCGCCGATGAACACGCCGCTGCGGCTGCCGCGCAGCGTGTCCGCCTCGATCCCGGCCCGCTCGATCGCCTCCCACACGGTCTCCAGCACCAGCCGCTGCTGCGGATCCATGGCCTGGGCCTCGCGCGGGCTGATCCCGAAGAACCCGGCGTCGAAGTCGGCGGCGTCCGGCAGGAAGCCGCCGTGCCGCACGTACATCGAGCCGGGCCGGTCCGGGTCCGGGTGGTAGAGCCGGTCCAGGTCCCAGCCGCGGTCGGCGGGGAAGTCGCCGAGCACGTGCCGCCCGTCGGCGACCAGGTCGCCGAGCTGCTCGGGGGAGTGCACCCCGCCCGGGTAGCGGCAGCCCACCCCGACGATGACGATCGGCTCGTCCGCCGCGGCCGGACCGGCCGCCCACTCGGCGTCGTCCTCGCCGGCCCCGGTGGCCAGCGCGACCAGATGGCCGGCCAGCAGCTCCGGGGTGGGGAAGTCGAAGCCGACGGTGGGCGGCAGCGGCAGGCCGGTGGCCGCGCTCAGCCGGGACTGCAGGGCGACCAGGCCCATCGAGTCCAGCCCCAGGTCCCGGAACGGACGGCCCGGCTCGACGGCCGGGGCCTCGTCCGGCATGATCTGCGCGAGCACCGCGGCGGCCGCCGTACACACCAGGTCGAGGGCCAGGCGGTGCCGCTCGGGCCCGGACAGCGGTGACAGCCGGCCGGCAAACGCACCGGTCCCGGCGGCGAAGGACTCGTCCATTCGAAGACACCCCACATTTGGTCGGCGAAATCGTCGCGAGAGAAAAAGGAAACGGCCACACCGGCCCGCAGCCGACGCTATTGGCGGGGCCGCACCGGCCATACCCCTATCCGGCGGACCAGCCCATTGACGGGGGCAGGGCAACCCCTATCTGCAGTCCGGGACCCCTGAACAAATAGTTCGTCCCCCTGCCTGGAATCGTCGCGCTGGACGCCCCTGTGACGATTTTCCTACCGTTGTGGCATGACCGAAACTGAAGCACTTCAGGCGAAGGCAGGCCGTAAGGAATGGTTTGCCCTCGGCGTACTGCTGCTTCCGGTTCTGCTGGTCTCGATGGACCTGACGGTGCTCTACTACGCACTGCCGGCCATGAGCGCGGAACTGGGGCCGACCGGCGCCCAGCAACTGTGGATGGTCGACATCTACGCGTTTGTGCTGGCCGGTCTCCTGCTGACCATGGGCACCCTGGGTGACAAGATCGGCCGTCGCCGGCTGCTGCTGGCCGGTGCGCTGGCCTTCGGCGTCGGCTCGCTGGTCGCCGCCTACGCCACGTCGGCCGGCGAGTTCATCGCCGCCCGCGCCGCGATGGGCGTGGCCGGCGCCACCCTGATGCCCTCCACCCTCGCGCTCATCCGCAACCTCTTCCACGACCAGACCCAGCGCCGCACCGCGGTGGCGGCCTGGTCCGGCGGCATGGCGGCGGGCGCCGCGCTCGGCCCGATCATCAGCGGGCTGCTGCTGGACAACTTCTGGTGGGGCTCGGTCTTCATCATCAACGTCCCGGTGATGGTGCTGCTGGTCGTGCTCGGCCCGGTGCTGCTGCCCGAGTTCAAGGTGCCCGGCGCGCCGCGCTTCGACCTGATCAGCGCGGCCCTGTCGCTGGGCGCGGTGCTGCCGGTGATCTACGGCCTGAAGCGGATCGCGATCTACGGCTTCGGTGCCGTCCCGGTCGCCGCGGCCGCGTGCGGCCTGCTGCTGGCGGCGCTCTTCGTCCGGCGGCAGCAGGTGATCGCCAACCCGATGATCGACCTGAAGCTGTTCCGCCAGCGGGCCTACGGCGCCTCGATCGCGATCAACCTGGTGGCGCTCTTCGGCATGGTCGGGTTCTCCCTGTTCAGCACCCAGTACCTGCAGACCGTGCTGGGCCTGAGCCCGTTCCGGGCGGCGCTCTGGACCATCCCGGGCACGCTCGCGGTCGGCGTTGCGGTGCCGATCGCCACGGCCGTCGTCCGACTCGTCCGCCCGGCGTACGTGGTGGCCGGCGGTTTCGTCCTGGCCGCGGCCGGCTTCTTCACGGTCACCTTCACCCCGGTGGAGGACGGCATCCCGGTCCTGCTCCCCGGCCTGATCGCGCTCTCCGCCGGCCTCGCCGTGGTGATGACCATGATCACCGAGATGGTGGTGGCCACCGCTCCGCCGGAGAAGGCCGGCGCCGCCTCGGCGGTGCTGCAGACCGGCCAGGAGTTCGGTGGCGCGATCGGCGTCGCGGTGCTCGGCAGCATCGGCGGCGCGATCTACAGCAGCCAGATGGAGGGCGTGGTGCCGGAGTCGGCCCGGGAGACCCTCGGTGGCGCCATGGCCGCCGCCGCGAAGCTGCCCGCCGAGGCGGCCGCCGAACTGACCGCGAAGGCGCACCTGGCCTTCGTCCAGGAGATGCACGTGGCCGCCCTGTTCGCCACCCTGCTGATGGTGCTCGGCGCGGTCCTCGCGGTGGTCGCGCTGCGGCACGTCAAGGACGCCCCGAAGCCGCCGGCCGAGCCGGAGGCGGAGACCGCCGAGCCGGTCCCGGGGAAGGAGGACTACGCCATCGCGGGCAACTGACATGCCACCGGCGTACGGACCACGGCCGGCTCGGATCGATTCCCCCCGATCCGGGCCGGCCGTTCGCGTGCCTCCGAGCCACCGTCCAGAGTGCTGGAACGAGCGTCTTGCACAAACGTCTCACACATGTGTATCGTTGTCGGCATGACGAAGACGGTCCTGATCTCCGGAGCCGGCGTTGCCGGCCTCACGCTGGCGCACTGGCTGCGTCGCCACGGCTTCACGCCCACCGTGGTCGAGCGGGCCCCGGCCCTGCGCGACGGTGGTTACAAGGTGGACATCCGCGGCGCCGCCGTCGAGGTGGTCCGCCGCACCGGCATCCTGGAGCAGGTCCGCGAGCGGCGCACCGACGTCCGCGCCGGCGCCGTCGTCGACCGCTCCGGCAAGCGGGTCGCCAGCATGAACGGGGACAGTTTCGGCGGCCGCGAGGAGCACGACGCGGAGATCCTCCGCGGCGACCTGACCCGGCTGCTCTTCGAGACCACCCGCGACGAGGTGGACTATCGCTTCGGCGACGCGATCGCCGCGCTGGACGGCACGTCGGTCACCTTCTCCAGCGGGCGCACCGAGACGTTCGACCTGATCGTCGGCGCCGACGGGGTGCACTCGCGGACCCGGGAGCTGGCCTTCGGCCCGGAGTCCGGCTTCGTCCACGACATGGGTTACCGGGTCGCCATCTGCACCGTGCCCAACCACCTGGGGCTGGACCGCGAGGAGCTGACCTATGTCAGCCCCGGCCGCACCACCCTGGTCTACAGCACCGCCGGCCAGACCACCGCGAAGGCGATGTTCCTGTTCACCGAGCCGGCCGGGATCGACGAGAGCGACCCGCGCCGGGCGCTCCGCGAGGCCTACGCGGGGCAGGGCTGGGAGGTGCCCCGGCTGCTCGAGGCGGTGGCCGACGCCCCCGACTTCTACTACGACCGGCTCGCCCAGGTGCGGATGGACCGCTGGTCGGCCGGCCCGGTCGCGCTGCTCGGCGACGCCGCGTACTGCGCCTCGCCGGCCTCCGGCCAGGGCACCAGCCTGGGGCTGGTCGGGGGTTACCTGCTGGCCGGCGAGCTGGCCGCGGCCGGCGGCGACCACGAGACCGCCTTCGCCGCCTACGAGGCCCGGATGCGCCCGTTCGCCGAGCGCAACCAGAAGCTCGGCCCGGCGAACGTCAAGCGGATGGTGCTGAGCAGCTCCGGCCAGGTGCGGATGTCGATGGTGATGCTGGGCGTGATGTCCCGGCTGCCCGGCCGCGACCGGATGATGGCCGCCATGATGGCGCCGCTGCACAAGGCCGCCAACGCCATCGAGATCCCCGACTACGCGACCCGGTCGCAGCACCCCTGACCTGCGGTTCGGCCGGTCGATAAGGGCGCGAAGGCGGCCCGATAACGGTCGGCCGGACAGTGGTCTCAGGCGCCGGGCTGTCCGGTTGCCACCCGGCAGGCGAGGGGTTGCCCGCCGGGATTCGGGGATCCGACAGGAGGTCCATCATGGGACTGATCGAGCGCGATGAGGCCCTGGCCTGCCTCGACGAGCTCCTGGCCGACGCGGTCGCCGGGCGCGGCCGGACGGCCCTGGTCACCGGCACCGTGGCGACCGGCAAGAGCGAGCTGCTGAGCGTGCTCGCCGACCGGTCGATCGAGCGCGGCGCGCTGGCGGTCACCGCGACCGGCTCGGCGGAGGAGCGGGACATGCCGCTCGCGCTGCTGGGCCAGCTCTTCCACGACGCGCCACTGCCCACCGGCGACCGGGACCGGGCCATGAGCCTGCTCCTCGAGGGCACCAAGGCCGTGCTGGCCGCCGGCGACGACGCCGGCGGCCACCTGGACGCGCAGGTCATCCACGGCCTGTGCACGATCCTGCTGGAGCAGGCCGAGCGGTTCCCGCTGGCCCTGCTCGTCGACGACGTCCAGCACGCCGACCGGGCGTCGCTGGTCTGCCTGACCTATCTGTCGCGTCGCGCCCGGCTGGCCAAGCTGCTGCTGGTGTTCAGCCGCAGCACGTTCGGCGACACCGCCGAGCCGGCCTGGCAGACCGATCTGCTGCGACCCGGCTCGGGCAGCCGGATCCACCTGGAGCCGCTGACCGGCGAGGGCGTCCGGCAGTTCGCCGAGCAGCGGGCCGGCGCGGAGGCGGCCGAGCGGCTGGCGGACCGCTGGCACCAGCTCAGCGGCGGCAACCCGCTGCTGGTCGAGGGCCTGATCGCGGACCACCGGCAGACGGTGGCGGAGACCGGCGCCGAGCCGGACGACGCGGTCGCCGGCGACGGCTACGCCGCGGCGGTGACCTCCTGCCTGCACCGCGCCGACGAGCGGCTGCTCGAGGTGGCCCGCGGCGTCGCGGTGCTGGACGACCCGGAGAGCCTGGACCGGCTGATCGGGCTCGGCTCGCAGCAGGTGGCCCAGACCGTCCGGGCGCTCACCGTGGCGGGGCTGCTCGGCATGGGCTCGTTCCGGCACCCGGCGGCCCGCGCCGCGGTGCTCGCCGATGTGCGCCAGGAGCAGCGCGCCGAGCTGCACCGCCGGGCCGCGGTGCTGACCTACGACCGGGGCGCCTCCACCCGGGTGGTGGCCGAGCACCTGGTCAACGCCAGCGACGTGCGGGAGAGCTGGGGCGTCACGGTGCTGGAGGACGCCGCCCGGCAGGCGCTGCGCGAGGGCCGGGTGGAGGCCGCGGTCCGCTACCTGAAGCTCGCCTGGCGGGCGTGCACCGACGACCGGCACCGGGTGCGCATCATGACCACGCTGGTCCGCGCCGAGTGGCGGATCAACCCGAGCACCTCGGCCGGCTATCTGCCCGAGCTGACCGGCGCGCTGGAGAAGGGTGTGCTCCGCGGCAGCGACGCGATCGTGCTGGCCAAGGCGCTGCTCTGGCACGGCCAGTTCCGCGACGCCGAGCACGTGCTGGACCGGCTGGCCGCCCAGGGCGGCGAGCTGGACCCGGACACCGCGGCCGAGCTGGCCGCCACCCGCCCCTGGCTGCGCTGCACGTACGCGCCGTTCGTCGCCCACCTGCCGAAGACCACGGCCACCGCGGCCACCGTCTCGGCGAGCCGGCGGCTGGCCGCGGCCCGGGCGCTCTCCTCGGTGATCAGCTCCAACCCGGGTCCCGACCTGGGCGACACGTGCGAGCGGATCCTGCGCGGCTCGCGGCTCGACGAGATGTCCCTGGACACGGTGGAGAGCGCGCTGCTGGCGCTGACCTATGCCGGGCACGCCGACAAGGCGGCCGGCTGGTGCGACATGTTCGTCGAGGAGGCGTACACCCGGCGGGCGCCGAGCCGGCAGGCCCGGCTCGCCGTGGTCCGCGCCGAGGTCGCGGTGCGGATGGGCAACCTGGCCGGCGCCGCCGGCTACGCCCGCACCGCGCTGGAGATCATGCCGCCGGCCAGCTGGGGTGTCGCGGTCGGGCACCCGCTGTCGCTGCTGATCATCGCGTCGGTGGCGATGGGCGACTTCGACGACGTGCGCGAGCAGCTCGACCAGCCGGTCCCGGAGGCGATGTTCCAGACCCGCTACGGCCTGCACTACCTGCAGGCCCGCGGGCGGTACAGCCTGGCCACCGACCACCCGGGGCTGGCGCTGCGCGACTTCCAGCGGGCCGGTGACCTGATGAGCGCCTGGGGGGTGGACGCGCCCGGCCTGGTCGCCTGGCGGTCCGACGCCGCCGAGGCGTACCTGCGGATGGGCCGGCCGTTGCAGGCCCGCAAGCTGACCGAGGAGCAGCTCAACCGGTGCACCGACAAGATGCCCCGGGCGCGCGGGGTCGGCCTGCGGCTGCTGGCCGCCACCGAGCAGCCCCGGCACCGGCCGATGCTGCTGCGCCAGGCCGCCGACCTGCTGCAGAACAGCGGCGACCTGTACGAGCTGGCCCGCACCCTGACCGACCTGGCGCAGGCCTACAACGCGCTCGGCGAGTCCCGCCGGGCCGGGATGATCGGGCACCGGGCCCGGGCGCTGGCCGAGGGCTGCGCGGCGGTCCCGCTGCGGCGGGCGCTGTCGCAGGACGCCGACTGGGACGCGGCCGAGCCGGCCGTGCCGGCGACGGCGTCCGGTGGGGCGGCGATGCTCAGTGACGCGGAGCGCCGGGTCGCGGCGCTGGCCGCGGTCGGCTACACCAACCGGGAGATCGCCGACAAGCTCTACATCACCACCAGCACCGTGGAACAGCACCTGACCAGGACGTACCGGAAATTGAACGTCACCCGCCGCAGCGACCTGCCGGCGAACCTGGACGCGACGCTCGCCACCGCCTGAGATTTCCCGCACCGGCCGCCGGAACCGGCGCCCGGCACGCGGACGGCCCGGACTCTGTGGAGTCCGGGCCGTTCGACGTGCCATGGCCTTGTGGGCCGGCCCGCCGCGTTGCTGGCTGGTGGTCCTAGCGGTGCGGGACCGGGGTCAGGGCCGTCCGGATCGTGTCCAGCACATCGGCCTGGTGCGAGTTGAGGTAGAAGTGGCCGCCGTCGAAGACGCGCAGCGTGAAGGCGGCGTTGGTGTGGTCGCGCCAGGCGTCCGCCTCGGCCGGGGTGACCTTCGGATCGTGGTCGCCGGTCAGCGCGGTGACCGGGCAGTGCAGCGCCGGTCCCGGCTCCCAGCGGTAGGTCTCCGCCGCCCGGTAGTCGTCGCGGATCACGCCGAGCACCATGCGCAGCACGTCCGGGTCGTCCAGCAGGCCGCCCGCGGTGCCGTCCAGCCGGCGCATCTCGGCCACCAGCCCGGCGTCGTTCTGCAGGTGGACCCGCTCGTCGCGGTGTCGCGAGGGTGCCCGCCGGCCGGAGACGAACAGGTGCGCCGGCACGATTCCGTCGTCCTCCAGCAGCCGGGCCACCTCGTACGCCACGGTGGCGCCCATGCTGTGCCCGAAGAGTGCCAGCGGCCGGTCGTCCGGCTGCCGGCGGAGTTGCTCGTGGACGTCCCGGGCCAGTTCGCGGAGAGAGCCGATCCCGGGTTCCGCCCGGCGGTCCTGCCGTCCGGGGTACTGCACGGCGATCACCTCGACGCGCGGCGACAGGGCCCGGGAGACGGGGAAGTAGTAGCCGGCGGAGCCGCCCGCGTGCGGCAGGCAGACCAGCCGGATCGGCGCCACGTCGGTGGGGTGGTAGGTGCGCAGCCACAGGCTGGTGTCGACAGCGGACATGGTCATCGGGATGCCTCCAGGGCCTTCGGGCAGGTCAACCGCTACCAACGAAGCTAGGCTGGACAACCACGGGGCGTACACCCCAGTGGCGCCGCTCACCCACCCCGACCGGCCACCCCTGCCCTGCTCCGACCCGGTGAGCAGGGGTGGTACGGGCCGTCGCCGCTGACTACGCTGCGTGACGCGACCCGGAAGCCCCTTAGATCCGCGGGTGTCTCCCTTACCCCGGCCGGCACCGGCCCGTGAAAGCCCTCGCCGCGATATCGCCGGCCGTCCCGGTCTCCCTACGATGGAGCGCAGGCACGATGGCGGAGCATCGGCATCGATGCCGATGCCCGAGGACCCACCGAGCCACTGCGGGGACATCATGATCGAGAGAATCCTTCCCGCCGACGTGGTGGCAGTCGACACGTTCGACGACCCGCCGGACGCGACGCTGCTGGCCGAGGAGGAGAGCATCGTCGCCAAGGCGATCGAGAAACGGCGCCGCGAGTTCACCACCGCCCGGCACTGCGCCCGCGCGGCGCTGGTCCGCCTCGGCCTGCCGCCGTCGCCGATCCTGGCCGGCCGGCTCAACGAGCCACTGTGGCCGGCCGGCGTGGTCGGCACCATCACGCACTGCCCCGGCTATCGGGGCGTGGTGGTGGCGGCCGACACGAGGATCACCACGGTGGGCATCGACGCGGAGCCGAACGAGCCGCTGACCGCCGGCGTGCTGGAGTCGGTGGCGCTGCCCGACGAGCGGGTGCACGTGGCCGAGCTGCTCCAGGCCCGGCCCGAGGTGCGCTGGGACCGGATGCTGTTCTGCGCCAAGGAGGCGGTCTACAAGTCCTGGTTCCCGCTGGCCCAGCGCTGGCTGGACTTCGAGGACGCGGTGGTCACCATGCGGCCCGGGTCGGCCGGCGCCGCCACCGGGGTCTTCGACGCCCGGCTGCTGGTGGTCGGCCCGCGGGTCGGTGGCCGCCGGCTCACCGGCTTCACCGGCCGCTGGCTGGTCGAGCAGGGTCTGATCCTGACCGCGATCGTGGTGCCGGTGGCGGTGCCCGCCCGCCCGGTCCGGCCGCACGCGGCGGCCGGCGTTCGATAGCCGTTGCTGCAATGGCGATCGTCGATGGATTCGGTGTTTTCCCGGCGGTTGTCCGGCCGTTTCCGTGCTCGCCCGTGGCGCGCCGGCCTCATCCGTTCGGCCAGGCGGCATTCCGGCGGACAACGGCTGGCGTGCGCCCGGCCGCAAGGTGAAGAATGTTGCAAGTCCGGGTGATGGTCATGCGCCGGATGGCATAGCGTCAGTTACCTGTCGGTACCGCAAGCGGTAGACCGGCCAATTCTTACTGCGCGAAGGTCGGACTTCCATCATCCACAGTGGGTGGCGCCGCAGCCCCCGCATTGCATAGCCTCCCTATGAATACGGGGGTATTCCGGCTGCTCCGCCGCGGTGCGAAGCTTCCGCACGCGCACCATCCGATGTGTCACATCACCATTGCGCGCGACCCCTGACGAGGAGGCGCACGTGCAGATTCTCATCCTCGGGATTCTCGAGGTGCTGTTCGGCGAGACCCAGGTGGAGCTCGGCGGGCAACGTCAGCAGATCATTCTGGCGACCCTGGCCCTGGAGGCCAACAAGGTGATCCGGGTGACCCGTCTGATGGAGGCTCTGTACGGTGACGACCTGCCCTCCACCTCCCGGGTGCAGGTGCAGATCTGCATCTCGGCGCTGCGCCGGCTGTTCGCGGCGCACGGCCATCCGGACGCCATCGTCACCCGCACCCAGGGTTACTCGCTGCAGATCCCGGACGGCGCCCTCGACCTGCACCGGTACGAGGAGGCCCTGACCCAGGCCCGCCAGCTGCGCGAGTTCCGCCGGCTGGAGGAGTCGGCCGGGCAGTACCGGCAGGCCCTGGCGCTGTGGCGCGGCCCGGCCCTGGACGGCGTCGAGAGCCGGGTGGTGCAGGGCGCCGCCGAGCGGCTCGCCGAGCGCCGGCTGACCACCACCGAGGAGTGCATCGAGCTGGAGCTCAAGCTCGGCCGCCACCGCGAGGTGATCGACGAGCTGAACGCCCTGGTCGACGAGAACCCGCTGCGCGCCCGGCTGCGCGAGCACCTGATGCTCGCCCTGTACCGGTCCGGCCGGCAGCCCGAGGCGCTGGACACCTACCGGGTCGCCCGCCGGCTCTTCATCGACGAGCTGGGCCTGGAGCCGGGGGAGGAGCTGCGCCAGCTGGAGCACGCGATCCTCACCGGCGACCCCAGGCTGGCCCTCCCGGAGAGCCTCACGGTGGCCCCGCCGCCGGTGGAGCCGGTGCCGCCGCCGATCCCCCCGGTGATCACCAACCCGATCGTCGAGGAGATCCGGGCGCCGGCCGCCGTCCCGGTGCCGCCGGTGCCGGTCGCGCCGCCGATCTCGGCCGCCCCGGTGTCGGCGCCCGGCATCTCCCCGGTGCCCTGCCTGCTGCCCACCGACATCGCCGACTTCACCGGCCGCAACCAGCAGATCGAGGCGATCCAGGCGCAGTTCGGCCTGGCCGCCGACGACGCCTCGCAGTTCGCCGTCCCGGTCGTGGTGATGGCCGGCAAGCCGGGCATCGGCAAGACCACCCTGGCCGTGCACGCCGCGCACCGCCTCGCCGCCCGCTATCCGGACGGGCAGCTCTTCGCCGACCTGCACGGCCGGCACGCCGAGCAGGTCGGCCCGATGCGGGTGCTGGAGCGGTTCCTGCGCGCGCTCGGCGTGCCCGGCACCGACGTGCCGGAGCTGATCGAGGAGCGCGCCGAGCTCTACCGCACCCTGCTCGCCGACCGCCGGATGCTGGTGGTGCTGGACAACGCCGGCGACGAGCGCCAGGTCCGCCCGCTGGTCCCGGGCACCTCGCAGTCCGCGGTGCTGATAACCAGCCGCAGCCGGCTGGCCGGCCTGCCCGGCGCGGTGCACATCGACGTCGACGTGTTCAACCCCGAGCAGTCGACCGAGCTGCTCTCCCGGATCGCCGGCGCGGAGCGGATCGAGGCCGAGCCGGACTCCGCCGCCGAGCTGGCCGAGCTCTGCGGGCACCTGCCGCTGGCGCTGCGGATCGCCGGGGCCCGGCTGGCCGCGCGCCCGCACTGGAGCGTCGACCACCTGGTCGAGCGCCTGGAGAATGAGGCCCGCCGGCTCGACGAGCTGAAGCACAGCGGGATGGGCATCCGGGCCAGCATCTCGCTCACCTACGACCACCTGGAGGAGGACGCGCGGCGGCTGTTCCGGCTGCTCACCGTCCTGGACTTCCCGCACTTCTCCGGCTGGGTCGCGGCCGCCCTGCTGGACATCGGTTTCGCCGAGGCACAGGACCTGCTCGACGACCTGGCCGACGCGCAGCTGATCGAGACCAGCCGGGACGGCCGGGGCGTGCACGCGCAGTACCGCTTCCACGACCTGATCCGGGTGTTCGCCCGGGAGCGGCTGGCCGCCGACGACCCGGTGGAGGAGCGCGACCGGGCGCTGGAGCGGGCGCTCGGCGCGCTGTTGTTCCTCGCCGAGGAGGCCCGCCGCGGGCTGTACGGCAACTTCCTGCGGGTGCCCGCCGAGGCCCCGCTGCACCCACTGCCCGCGCGCCAGGTCCGCCAGCTGGTCGACCCGCCGCTGCCGTGGTTCGAGCGGGAGCGGCTCACCATCGTGGCCGCGGTCCGGCAGGCCGCGCAGGCCGGGCTGGCCGCGCACAGCTGGAGCCTGGCGATGACCGCGGTCACCCTCTTCGAGTCGCGGATCTATCTGAGCGACTGGCGGGAGACGCACCAGATCGCGCTGGAGGCGGCGCGGCAGGCCGGCGACGAGCGCGGGCAGGCCGCGATCCTGTACTCGCTCGGCTCGCTGCACATCGGCGAGCAGCGCTATCCGGAGGCGCTGCGCCTGCTGGCCGCCGCCGACGAGCTGTTCCTGCGGGCCGGTGACCAGCAGGGCCGCGCGATGGTCAGCCGCTATGTCGGCTTCATCGACCGGATGACCGGCCGGTACGCGGAAGCGGCGGAGAACTACACGCGGGCGCTGGAGACGTTCCGGGCCGGCGGCGATCTGGTCGCCGTGGCCTACGTGCTGCACAGCATCGCGCAGATCAAGCTGGAGCAGGGCGACCTGGACGCGGCCCGGACCCTGCTGCCGGAGGCGCTGGAGTACGCCCGGCGCTCGGGCAGCCGCCGGGTCGAGGCGCAGGCACTGCACCGGCTCGGCGAGACGCACTTGCAGGCGGACGAGGTGAAGCCGGCCATCGAGGTGCTCCGGCAGGCCCTCGACGTGGTCCGCGAGCTGGGCGATCCGGTCGGGCAGGCGTACGCGCTGCAGGGACTGGGCGCGGCGTACCTGCGGGCCGGCGCCCACGAGAAGGCCGCCGACGTGCTGCGTGAGGCGATGGAGCTCGCCGTAGCGTCGGCGGAACGCATGATCGAGGCCCGGGTCTCGATGGTCCTCGGGGAGCTGGCGATGGCCGTCGGCAATCCGCCGCAGGCGGTCGTCCACCTGCATCGCTCGCTGGGACTGTTCCGGGCGATCTCCGTGCCGCAACTGGAGGCACGGGTGCTGGGGCTGCTCAGTGACGCGTACACGGCCGCGGACAATCCGGTGGGCCGCGACCCCGGGTCGCTGAGCTTAGAGCCGCCGGGAAAACCGGCGGTGTTCAGCAGCTGACTCGTGACGGTCCCGGCCGGCCGGTCCGGGCGTCACAGTCCGCCATCAGGCGCTCAGTGCTCGTTCAGCCCCACTGGGTGTCGTCGGTGGTGTAGGTCGGGGTCGGGGTGGGGAGCCCGGGGGTGCCCTCCGACTGGACGCTGACCGTGCTCGCCGGAGCCGCGTCGGCGGTGGTGGCGGCGGCGAAGACCGCGGCAACCGGGGCGGCCGCCAGAACGAGGGCGAAAGCAACCTTGACCGACGCGATGCGGGCGTTCTTGCGCATGGTTCTACCTGCTCTTTCATGTCTGGGATCGGGCGGGGCGTCGTGCTCTCCGCCTTGCTGAGAAGAACGCTATGGACGTCCCTCATCGCCCCGTTATCGCTGCGCCATGGCTGTCGGCATCGCCCCGGGATCCGGGTCGATAGGGGCGGCGATAAGGCAGCGGATAACGCGGCGAAGGTGCGGCGATAACGACCGCGATCACCATCGGGACCGGAGGCCGGACGGACCGGACTCGGTGCGGACGCGACAGACCTGTCGCCCGTGCGGTGGCGACAGGCAGGTGATCGGCATGAGCGTCTCGGCGCAGGCTCTCGACGGCGTCTACGGCAAACCGGCAGCGGGGGTCCGCGCGCGTCTCGACCAGGGGGTCGACGGTCGCTGGCAGACCGTGGCCGCCGCGGAGACCGATGAGACCGGCACGATCGGGGCCTTCGTCGACGGCCGGCTCGCCCGCGGCCCGTACCGGATCGTCTTCGACAGCGACCACTACTTCGCCGGGCTCGGCGTGCACGCGGCCTACCCGGAGATCACCGTGGTCTTCCGGGTGACCGGCGAGCCGCACACGTGCCAGGTGCAGGTCCTGATGACGCCGTACTCGTACTCGCTCTACTTCGGCAATCTCGCGTGAGAAGGCCCTAGGCTCAGAGAGGAAAGGCCAGTGAGGAGCAACCCGTCTGTTCCGCGGCGCTACGCGATGCCGGCGACCGTGGACCTTCCCGACCGCACCTGGCCGGCCCGCACCATCGGCACGGCGCCCCGATGGCTGAGCACCGACCTGCGCGACGGCAACCAGTCGCTGGTCACGCCGATGACCCCGGACCGCAAGCTGGCCATGTTCCACCTGCTGGTGGAGATGGGGTTCACCGAGATCGAGGTCGGTTTCCCGGTGGCCAGCCAGGACGACCACGACTTCCTGCGGATGCTGATCGAGGAGGACCTGATCCCGGACGACGTCCGGATCTCGGTGCTGGTGCAGGCCCGCGACGAGCTGATCCGGCAGACCGTGGAGAGCCTGGCCGGCGCCCGCAAGGCCACCGTGCACCTCTACAACGCGACGTCGCCGCAATTCCGCCGGATGGTCTTCGGGCTGTCCCGCTCGGAGTGCAAGGACCTCGCGGTGCAGGGCACCCGGCTCTTCCTGAAGTACGCCGACCGCACCCTGGCCGACTGTGACCTGGGCTTCCAGTACTCGCCGGAGATGTTCGCCGACACCGAGCTGGACTTCTCCCTGGAGGTCTGCGAGGCGGTGATGGACGTCTGGCAGCCCGGCCCGGACCGGCCGATCACGCTGAACTTCCCGACCACCGTGGAGCGGAACACGCCGAACGTCTTCGCCGACCAGATCGAGTGGCTGGACCGTAACCTGTCCCGCCGCGAGCACGTCTGCCTCTCCGTGCACCCGCACAACGACCGCGGCACCGGGGTCGCCTCCGCCGAGCTGGCGGTGCTGGCCGGCGCCCAGCGGATCGAGGGCTGCCTGTTCGGCAACGGCGAGCGGGCCGGCAACGTCTGCCTGGTCACCCTGGCGCTCAACCTGCTCACCCACGGCGTCGACCCGGGACTGGACCTCGGTGACCTGAACCGGATCCGGCGGACCGTGGAGTGGTGCAACGAGATGCCGGTGCACCCGCGGCACCCGTATGGCGGCGACATGGTCTACACCGCGTTCTCCGGTTCGCACCAGGACGCGATCAAGAAAGGCTTCGACGTACGGGCGCGGGCGCTCGCGCTCGGCGCCGACCCGGAGCGGCTCCGCTGGGACATCCCCTACCTGCCGCTCGACCCGCACGACGTGGGCCGCACCTACGAGTCGGTGGTCCGGATCAACAGCCAGTCCGGCAAGGGCGGGGTGGCCTACGTGCTGAGCACCCGCCAGGGCCTGGAACTGCCCCGTGACCTGCGGATCGAGTTCGCCGGCACGGTGCAGGCGGCGGCCGACGAGCGGGGCTGCGAGATCGAGCCGGACGAGGTCGGCCGGATGTTCCTGGACGAGTACGCCTCGCCCCGGTTCGTCACCGTGCCGGTCGCGTTCCGCCGCCCGGTGCCGACCACCCTGCACGTGCAGGGTGACGCCTTCGCCGTCGGGGCGAGCCGGGCCGACGCGCTCGGCGACCTGGAGGACCAGCTGGCCTCCTGGGGCATGCAGGTGCACGAGGTGCACCGGATCGGGGTGAGCGCCGCCGACTCGCGCCGGGACGACGTGGTGGTCTACGCCGAGTGCCTGATCGGGCAGCGCCGGGTCTGGGGCGTCGGCGCGGCCGGCGACCTGGACGAGGCGGCCCGCGCCGCGGTGCGCGCCGCCATCACCCGCGCGCTGCAGACCGGGGCGCCCCGGCAGCAGCCGATGCCGCGACGCTGGGACCGCGCCAGCTGAGCAGCGACGACGTGACAGCCCGCGCCGGCCCGGCGCGGGCCATCCGTCGTTAGGGGTCACCTGGTACCGGGAAGTCAGGGGTTACCGCCCGGCCGGAGCCTGATTACCGTCGATGTCATCCGATGGTGCGCCGATCCGGCACCTGCACCGGGCACCGTCTTCCGACATCAGCGCTGGTGGTCGTGCCGCGCTCCGCCCGAGGGACAAGGTGACTTCGATGACTGCTGCCCTGCTTCCGGCGCCGACGGCGCCGCTACCGACGTCCGCGTCACCCCGCCCCCGGCCGGAGCCGGTGCTGCGGGTGCTGGCCCGGCGCGCCGCCGAGACCCCGGACCGGGTGGCGGTCGACGACGGCGGCTACCTGGCCACGTACGCCGAGCTCTGGCACGCCGCTGCCCGGACCCGCCGGGACCTGGTCGAGGCCGGCGTCGAGCCGGGCGACGTGGTGGCGATCGCCGCCGGCCGCGGCACCGCCCTGGTCGCCGCGATCGTCGGGGTCTGGCTGGCCGGCGCGGCCTGCCTGCCGGTCGGCCCGGCCCACCTGGATCACTCGGTGCCGGACCCGGACGAGGTACGGGCCGCCCTGGTCGGACCCGGCTTCCCGGTCCCGGACGGGCTGCCCGCCGTGCCGCTCGTCGAGGTGGTCGCGGCGCCCACCGAGCCGCCCTGGGCGGCGATCCCGGACGGCGCCGCGGTGGCGTTCCTGAGCTGGGTGTTCGGCACCTCCGGGCGGCCGGTGACGCTCCGGCTCAGCCACGACGACCTGGCCATCCTGCTGGACCGGTGCGCCACCGACCCGCGGCTGACCGCCGGCCCGGTGGTGCTGGAGTTCTTCCTGCCGCTGGTGCTGGGCGACCGGCTGAAGCTGGCCCCCGGACGGCCCTGAAGCATGATCGCTACCGTGCGCCCGCGGGGCCGCCTGCTCGGCCCGGTCCTGGTGCTGGCGATGGCGTTGCCGACCTCGGTGCTCTACTCGGTCGGCGCGGTGGGCGCGCAGATCACCGCGACGTTCGGGCTGTCCCGGGCCGCGCTGGGCGCGCTGCCGGCCGCGGTCTTCGGCACCGCCGCGGTGCTGTCGCTCTGGTCGGGCGGCCTGGTCGACCGGATCGGCGCGCGGGCCGCGCTGCTCGGCCTCTTCGGGGTGGCCACCGCCGCGTTCCTGCTGATGGGCTCGGCCACCGGCTATCCCGGGCTGATCGCCGCGATGGTCCTCAGCGGGGTCGGGCAGGCGCTCTCCAACCCGGCCACCAACCTGGCGATCACCGAGAACCTGGCGCCGGCCGAGCGGGCCGGCGCGGTCGGCCGGAAACAGGCCGGCGTGCAGCTCTCCGCCCTGGTGGTCGGGCTGGCCGCGCCGCTGCTGACCGGGCTGGCCGGCTGGCGCGCGGTGCTGCTGGCCGGCGCACCGCTGGCGCTGGCCGCGCTGGCCGGCACGGTGCTCCGGATCCCGGCCCGGCCGGCCCCGCCGCCGGCCTTCAGCTGGCGCCCGGCCCGCCCCAACCGGTTCCTGGCCCTGCTCATGGTCTTCCTGGCGGTGCTCGGCTGCGGGGTGTCCGCGGTGGCCACCTTCGCCACCCTCTACGGCCAGGAACGGCTGCACCAGCCGCCGGGCACCTCGGCCGCGCTGATCGCGGCGCTCGGCCTGGCCGGGGTGGCGTCCCGGCTGCTCTGGTCCCGTCATGCCGCCACGCTGGTGCTGCTCAGCCCGCTGCTGCGGCGGCTGGCCGCGGGCGCGGCCGGGTCGGCGGCGCTGATCTGGGCGGCCGCCGGGCTCGGGCCGGTCGCGCTCTGGGCCGGCACGATCGGGGTCGGCGCCACCGCGGTCGGCGCCAACGCGGTCACCATGGTGCTGATCGTGCGGGACCGGCGCTGCGGCCCGCTCGGCCCGTCGTCCGCGCTGCTGTCGCTCGGCTTCTTCGCCGGTTTCGTGGCCGGGCCGATCCCGCTCGGCGCGATCGCCGACACCTTCGGGTACGGCCCCGCCTGGCTCACCGTCGCCGCCCTCTTCCTGCTGGCCGCGGTCCTGGCCGCCCGAGTGCTGCGGCACGAGCGCCGCACCCCGCCCCGGCCGCCGCACCCGCCCCGCCCCCAGCCCCAGCCCGCCCAACCCCAGCCGGCGGTGGCCGGTGTCGGCTGGGCCTCAGGGGTGTCTCGAGAGCGTTGAAGGACCCCTGAGGCCCAGCCGGGGACCGTGACCCGAAGGCGGTCCCAGCCCCGGCCAGCGGTGGCCGGTGTCGGCTGGGCCTCAGGGGTGTCTCGAGAGCGTTGAAGGACCCCTGAGGGCCAGCCGGGGACCGTGACCCGCAGGCGGCCTCAGCCCCAGCCGGCCCGCTGCCGGAGGTCGTCACCGCCGGCCGCCGCTGATCGCCTCGATGATCCGCGGCCGCAACTCGCCCGCCTTGATCACCGCGTCCACCGAGCCGACCTCGACGGCCCGCTGGATGCTGTGCACCCGGTCGAACTCGGCCGCCACCTCACCCAGCTTCTCCGCCCGGACCGACGAGCGCAGCTCGGCGAGCTGCGCGTTCCGGGTGGCCCGCTCGGCCCCGGTCGCCGCGCCGACCTCGTCCTGCAGCTCGACGATCCGCGGGTCGTTGGCGGTGCGCTTGTTGACGTCGCCGGTGAACACCACGGCCGCGGCCGGTGCGCCACCGAGGACCGAGGCGAACGAGCCTTCCAGGGCGAGGACGGTCATGTTCGGGTTGAGTGCCTTGGAGAAGACGACGAACGCGCCGCCGTGGTAGCGGGAGATCACGGTGAACACGATCGGGCCTTGGAAGTTGACGATGGCCCGGCCGATCTCGGCGCCGTATTCGAGCTGGAGTTTGCGCATCGATTCGGGGGAGCCGTCGAAGCCGGACAGGTTCGCCAGTACCACGAGGGGGCGGTTGCCGCTGGCGGCGTTGATCGCCCGGGCTGCTTTCTTCGAGGAGCGGGGGAACAGGGTGCCGGCGGTGTAGGTGTCCGGGCCGTCGGTGGGCGGGAACCCGCGGCGCGGGACCGAGCGGGACTCGATGCCGAGCAGGCAGACCGGCATGCCGCCGAGGTGGGCGTCCTGCACGACGGCGGTTTCCGCGTCGGCCATCCCGGCCCAGCGTTCCAGCACCGGGTGGTCCTGGTCGGCCAGGGCGCGCATGACCGTACGGATGTCGAACGGCTTCTTGCGGTCCGGGTTGGAGGCGGCCGAGAAGATCTCGCCGACCGTGGTGAAGTCGCTGCCGTCGACCACGTGCGGGAAGTCGGAGATGTCCCGGTCGACCGGGTCGGTGCTCTCGACCGGCCGCGGGCCGGTCTCGCCCGGCACCACATAGGTGTGGTCGTAGTGCGACATGAGCACGTCGCGGGCGGCCATCAGGTTCGGCGCCCAGTACTGGGCCTGGCCGTTGGGGCCCATGACCCGGTCGTAGCCGCCGATGCCGAAGTTGTCCTCGGCCGAGACGCCGCCGGAGAAGTCCAGGGACTGTTTGCCGGTCAGCACCATCGCCGAGTCCGGGGTCATCACCAGGATGCCCTTGGTGTGCATGAGCATGGTGGCTTCGGCGTTCCAGTACGGCTGGGCGCCCACGTTGATCCCCGCGACCACGATGTTGATCTCGCCGCCGGCCTGGGTGAACTCGACGATCCGCTTGAGCGCGGCGGCCACCCAGTCCATGTTCTCGGTGCCGGAGCTCATCGAGATCCGCGCCCCGGAGGACAGCGCGTACCACTCCAGCGGCACCCGCAGCGACTCGGCCAGGTCGAGAGCCGCGATCACCCGGCGGCACTCCGGCTCGGACAACGCGCCCAGCGACTTGGTCGGGTCACCCAGCAGCACCACCCGGGTGATGCCCTCCGGATGCCGCGACGTGACCGTCCGGACCACGCCGGCGACCAGCGCGGCCGCATTGCCGCCCTTCGGCCGCGACACCGGCGTCAGCATATGCCGCTCGTCCAGGTCGTACTCCTCGAACGTGCCGAGGTGCTCGACCAGCTCGTACGGGTAGACCGTCCCCCGCCGAGCCGCCCGCAGCACCTTCTGCCGGTAGCCGTCCACCGGCCGCACCGGCTCGTCCGGCGGCGCGCCCACCTCGACCCGGGGCTCCTGCCCCGGCGCGAAGACGATCCGCACCGCCACCTCGTCCGGCTGCCGCCCGATGATCAGGATCTCCTCGAGTCCGGCCCCGGCGGTGGTCGGCAGGATCCGCCGGATCAGCCCGTCCAGATCGGCCCGGTCCAGATCGGCGACCGGCCAGACGTACATCACGATCCGGTTGGTGTCGAACCGCTGGTGTGCCGGGCGGCGCGCCTGCACCGCGCGGATCGCGTCCAGGCTGGACGCCAGCGCCGCCTCCGCGGTCGGCAGGGCCACCAGGGTCCCGTCCGCGTCGCGCAGCGGCGTCAGGTCGCGGATCTGGTTCATCGCGATCAGCCGCTCGTCGGCCGGGTTGCTCTTGGCCGCCGCCTGGAACAGGTAGATCTCCTCGTCCGCCGAGGGCAGCCGGGTCAGGTCGAACGCGCGCAGCGCGGGCAGCCGCAGCCGCTCGGCGAGCCGCGGGTGCAGGTCCCGGATCAGCGGGTCCTCGGTGAAACCGGAGGCGCCCCGGCGGAAGGTGAAGTGGTGGTGCACGGTCCCGCGGGCGGCGGCCACCACGACGGTGATCCGGTGGACGGCGGCCGGCACCGCGTGGTCCGCGATCAGCGCGCCCAACCGGGTGGCCATCGTGGCGGCGTCCGGTTGGCCGGGCCAGGCCAGGTAGATGTCCGCCTCGGCGATCCCGGCCGGCAGCCGGTCCAGGACCTGATCCAACTCGGAGACCGGGACCGCCGCCGAGAAGACGGTGGCGTCGCCGTAGTAGCGGCGGGCCTGCGCCTCCAGCAGCGCCGAGTGATCCCGTCCGGGCCGTCCGATCCGCTGCCCGAAGAGCCGGACCAGGGGTGCCGCGCCGGCCACCATCCGGTCGATCCGCTCCGCCCGGTCCGGGGCGTCCGGGTGCTGGTCCAGGTGCCGCAGGTCGGCGCGGATCGCCGCGTAGACCTCGGCCCGGCCGCGGCGCAGCAGCGGCTGGGCGAACCAGCGGAACACCACCCCGCGGGCCAGGTCGGCGACCGCCGGGAAGCGCACCTGGGTCGCCTCGATCAGGTGCTCCAGGACGCGCCCGGCCGCTTCCGCGCCGGCCGGCGGGGGATCGGCCAGCCACTGCCGCAGCACCTCGGCGGCGACCGCGGCGTCGTCGGACGCCCGCTGCTGGGCCAGGAAGATCCGGAAGATCGCGTCCTCCAGCTCCGGCTTCCGGTCCAGGCCGGTCACACCGTAGTGGCCGAGCACCCGGGTCAGCCGGGTGCGGAACAGCGGTGGCGAGCCGGCCCGCTCCACGTCCAGGCTGCGCAGGTAGGTGTGGAACAGGTCGCCGGCCCGGTTGCGGCCCAGTTCGAGCAGGTCGGCGAAGACGGTCAGCAGGTCCAGTTCGGCGGCGAGCGGGCCGCCGTCCGATCCGGCGCGGGCGGCCAGGTAACCGGCCAGCGTCCGCCGCCGGTGCTCCGCGTCGGTGTCGTAACCGAGCAGCACGGTGCGCAGTTCGCCGACCGCGTCCTCGGCGGTGGCCAGGTGGGACGGCTCGGCCGGCAGGTCGATCTCGATCTTCGCGGCCGGTTCGGCGGTGGCCGCGCCGGTCTCCTCGCCGGCGATCGGCTCCAGCCGCATCAGCGGCGCGCCGGTCTCCACCTGGCTGCCGACCACCACCGGGCACTCGCGCACCCGGGCCCGGAACGGCGCGCGCAGCACCGTCTCCATCTTCATGCTCTCCAGCACCAGGACCGGGGCGTCCGCGGCCACCTCGTCACCGACCGCCAGCGGGGTCGCCACCACCAGGGCCGGGGCCGGGGCGCGGACGACCCCGCCCTCGTCCCGGCTGATCCGGTGGGTGACCCCGTCCACCTCGACGGTATGCACCGGGCCGTGAGTGGCCGACACCACCCGGAACCGCTGACCGTTCGCGATCAGCCGGCCGGTGTGCGCGTCGTACCGCTCCACCCGGACGTCGACGTGGTGCACGTCGCCGCCGGCCGCCGCGATGCCGACCCGGAACCGGTCGCCGCCGGCGCGCGCCACCCAGACCCGGTAACCGATGCCGCGCAGTTTGAGGTCGAGCGGGCGGCCGGACTCGTGCCGGGCCTGCGGGCGGCCGCCGTGCGCGGTGCTGAGCAGCCGCTGCCGGGTCACCTCCTCCTCGTCCCGGTACGCCTCGACGGCCGCCGCGGCCAGCGCGATCGCCGAGTGCCGGTGCCCGACCAGGCGGCCGTCGGCGCGGACCCGGTCGATCCAGCCGGTGTCCGCGCTGCCGTCGATCACCTCGGGCTGGTCGAGCAGGTCGAGCACGAAACTCTTGTTGGTGGCGCCACCCTCGATGATCACCGTGGTCTCGGCCATCGCCCGCCGCAGCCGGCCGAGCGCCTCCTCGCGGTCCCGCCCGTACGCGATGATCTTCGCGATCATCGAGTCGAACGCGGCCGGGATGCGGTCGCCCTCGCTGACCCCGGTGTCCACCCGGATGCCCGGCCCGGCCGGCAGGTCCAGCCGGGCGATCCGCCCGGGTGACGGCGCGAAGTCGCGGTCCGGGTCCTCGGCGTTCAGCCGGGCCTCGACCGCGTGCCCGGCCTCCGCCGGTGGCGCGCCCTCCAGCCGGCCGCCGGCCGCCACGTGCAGCTGCAGCCGGACCAGGTCGGTCCCGGTGGTGATCTCGGTGATCGGGTGCTCCACCTGCAGCCGGGTGTTCACCTCGAGGAAGGCGAACAGCTTCTCGCCGGGGTGGTAGAGGAACTCGACGGTGCCGGCGCCGCGGTACCCGACCTCCAGGGCCAGCCGCACCGCCGACGCCTTCAGCTCGGCGGCCTGCTCCGGCGCCATCACCGGGGACGCCGACTCCTCGATCACCTTCTGGTTGCGCCGCTGCACCGAGCAGTCCCGCACGCCCAGCGCCCACGCGGTGCCCTGACCGTCCGCGATCACCTGCACCTCGACGTGCCGGGCGCCGGTGACCAGCCGTTCCAGGAAGACCACGCCGGAACCGAACGCGCGCAGCGCCTCCTGACTGGTCCGCTCGTAGGCCTCGGTGAGATCGTCGGCCGAGGCGACCATCCGGATCCCGCGCCCGCCGCCGCCCGCGGTCGCCTTGAGCATCAGCGGGTAACCGATCTCGTCGCCGGCCCGCAGCGCGTCGGCCAGCGTGGCCACCTCGCCGCGGCTCCACGGCGCGACCGGCACGCCGACCTTCTCGGCGATCAGCTTCGAGCCGATCTTGTCGCCGAGCTGGCGCATCGCCTCCGGGCTCGGCCCGATGAAGGTCACCCCGATCCGCTCGCACAGCTCCGCGAAGGCCGGGTCCTCGGCGACGAAACCCCAGCCCACCCAGGCCGCGTCCGCGCCGGTGGCGAGCAGCGCCCGCTCCAGCACCGCGTGGTCCAGGTAGGGCCGCGCGGCCGCCGGGCCGATCGGATGGGCGAGGTCCGCCTCCCGGACGAAGGTCGCCGTCCGGTCCTCGTCGGTGTACAGCGCCACCGTCTGGACCCTGGTCCCGGTCTGCGCCGAAAGATCCCGCACGGCGTGGATGAGCCGCATCGCGGCCTCCCCACGGTTCACGATCGCGACACGCTCGAACACCGTTGAGCCTCCCCACTTCCGCACGCCTGGATGCGCCCAAGGACCACCCCTGCGGGTGCGGGCCTGACGCACGCTAACGCGCCGCGAGAAAGCCAAATAACCCCTAAAACCCCAGGCCTGGGTGGGTCCCTCCGATCAAGACCCGCTGCGGGTGCGGATCGAGACAGGATTGGCGTACGAATCTGGCCCGCTCGCCCCCCCGTCCTCGACGGAGCCGGCCGCCGCGCTCACCATCCGGGACGTCCGGGTCGGGTCCAATGCCAGGCCAGCGGCTTTTTGTCGGGTGGTTCGCTGGAGGAAGTCGACTCGGGCTGGCATCGTTCCCGGGGTATGCCGAGTGGTTCCGGGTATGCCGAGGTGGAGGAGTTTCGATGCGTCAGGCGCAGCGGCTGAAGAGTGTCCGGTACGACATCCGGGGCCCGGTGCTGCGCCGGGCACAGGAGCTGGAAGCCGCCGGGCACCGGATCCTCAAGCTCAACCTGGGCAACCCGGCCCCGTGGGGCCTGGCCACCCCCGAGCCGATCATGGCGGACGTGATCCACAACCTGGTGGACGCGCAGGGGTACAGCGACGCGCGGGGCATCTACTCGGCCCGGGTCGCGGTCGCGCAGTACTACCAGAACCAGGGCGTGACCAGCGTGCAGCCGGACGACGTGATGCTCGGCAACGGCGTCTCCGAGCTGATCGTGATGTCCTTGCAGGCGCTGCTGGACACCGGCGACGAGGTGCTGGTGCCGAGCCCGGACTATCCGCTGTGGACCGGCGCGGTGAACCTGTGCAGCGGCCGGGCGGTGCACTACCGCTGCGACGAGAGCACCGGCTGGCAGCCCGACCTGGAGCACCTGGCGTCCCGGATCACCGAGCGCACCCGGGCCCTGGTGGTGATCAACCCGAACAATCCGACCGGCGCGGTCTACTCCGAGGAGACCCTGCTCGGCATGATCGAGCTGGCCCGCAGGCACCACCTGATGATCTTCGCGGACGAGATCTACGACAAGATCCTGTTCGGCGGAGCGCGGCACCACACCCTCGCGGCGCTCGCCCCGGACGTGCCGGTGGTCAGCATGGGCGGCCTGTCGAAAACCTACCGCGCCGCCGGCTTCCGCTCCGGCTGGCTCGCCACCAGCGGTTTCCCCGGCGGTGACGCGGACTATCTGGACGGCCTGCAGATGCTCGCCAACATGCGCCTCTGCCCGAACGTGCCGGCCCAGCACGCCATCCAGACCGCGCTCGGCGGCTACCAGAGCATCGAGGAGCTGATCCGCCCCGGCGGCCGCATCCTCGAACAGCGCGACCACGCCTGGCGCGAACTCGTCTCGATCCCGGGCGTCGACTGCGTCAAGCCGTCCGGCGCCCTCTACCTCTTCGCCCGCCTCGACCCCGAGGTGCACAAGATCCACGACGACGAGCGGATGGTCATCGACCTCCTCGAACAGCAGCACCTCCTGATCTCCCACGGCACCGGCTTCAACATCGACACCCCGGACCACTTCCGCCTGGTCTTCCTGGCCCCCACCGAGGTCCTGGACGACGCCGTCGGCCGCATCCGCACGTTCCTCTCCACCTACGCGCAGTAGTCCCCGCCGCTCCCGCTCCGCGGCTGGGCCTGAGGGGTGTCTCGCGCGCCCGGAGACACCCGTCAGGCCCAGCCGGCTCCTGGGGCGCGTCCCGGCCGTGAGTGGGCCGCGGCGTCGCGTGCGCCGAGCGGACCCGCACGACACGCGCCGCGGTCCGGAGTGGGCCGCGGTCTCGCGCGCCGACGGACACCGGGCTACGAGTCGTACCCGGAAAGGATCCGGAAGCGGGCAGGCGGCCTCGCGGCAGCGGGGATGGTTCTGGCGGCCGCAAGCCGGAGATGTCAGCGAGTCCCGGTGGCCATCGACTCCACGGCGGACATCAGCAGGTCGAGGCCGAAGGTGTAGTAGCGCTCGACGTCCGGCGGGCGCTGGTAGGTCTTCGCGAACTCGATCATCATGGGGAACTTGTCGGCCGGGAGGCACTCCAGGGTGACGCGTTTCTGGCGGCGCCACTCCTCGGCCTGCTCCGGCGGGACGCTGGCCGGGCAGTCGGGCTGGCCGGCGACCAGGCCCATCGCCCCGTTCAGCAGGTACATCGCGATCCAGTAGGACTCCTCGACGGCGAAGCCCGCGTCGGCCAGCAGCGCCAGCGTGTCGTTGGTGGCCCGGGTGAAGCTGTCCGCCTGGGTCTTGTCCGCCGCGTGCAGCAGGTCCGGCAGGCACGGGTGGGCGCGCATCACGTCGACCACCGTCTCGACGATCGCGCGCAGCTGTTTCTGCCACGGATCGCCGGCGCTGCGGTCCGCCCGGACCCCGCTGAGCACGTGGTCGACCACGCCCAGCAGCAACTCGTCCTTGTTCTTGAAGTGCCAGTACAGCGCCATCGGTGTCACGCCCAGCTCTTTGGCCAGGCGGCGGATGGTGATGGCGTCCAGGCCCTCCTCGTCACCGAGGCGCAGCGCGCGCTCGGCCACGGCCGCCTTGCTGAGTCGTTCTGCCGGAGTCACTTGACAACCATACAACGTACAGGTCTCATGTACGAGGTACATGTACAACGTACAAGGACGCCGTACAGGTACGACGTACAGGGGAGATGGACTGATGGAGAAGAACCGTCGGTGGTGGGCGCTGGTCGCGGTCGCGCTCGGCACCTTCATGACCTACCTCGACAACAACGTGGTCAACGTCGCGTTGCCGAGCATCCAGCGGGAGCTCGACCTGAGCATCTCCGGCCTGGAATGGATCACCAGCGCGTACATCCTGGTCTTCGCCGGCCTGCTGCTGGCCGGCGGCCGGATCGGCGACGTCCTGGGCCACCGCGTGGTGTTCCTCGCCGGCCTCGGGATCTTCACCGTGGCGTCGGTCGCCGCCGGTCTGGCCGGCACCCAGGAGCTGCTGATCGGCGCCCGGGCCGCGCAGGGCATCGGCGCCGCGCTGCTCTCGCCGGCCGCCCTCGCGCTGCTTCAGGAGCTGTTCCCGGACCCGAAGGAGCGCAGTACCGCGATCGGCATCTGGGGTGCGGTCGGCGCGCTCGCCCTGGCCATCGGCCCGCTCACCGGCGGCGTGCTCGCCGAGCACGTCTCCTGGGGCTGGATCTTCCTGATCAACCTGCCGATCGGCGTGGCCACCCTGGCGCTCTCGCTGGCCACCATGCCGGCCGGCCGGCCCGCCGAGCGGACCAACCTGGTGCGGCGGATGGACCCGATCGGCCTGGCCACGTCCTCGCTCGCGCTCTTCGCCCTGACCTACGCCCTGATCGAGGGGGACAGCGAGGGCTGGACCTCCACCCTGATCCTCGGGTCGTTCGCGGTCGCCGCCGTGGCCGCCGCCGCGTTCGTCGTGCAGCAGGCCCGCACCGCCGACTCGATGGTGAACCTGGCCTTCTTCCGGCTGCGGATGTTCACCGGTGGCCTGCTGGCCATGGGGCTGTGGGCCTTCGGCGTCTTCGGCATCTACTTCTACATGGCCATCTACCTGCAGAACGTGCTCGGATTCTCGCCCACCGAGGCGGGCGCCGGCTTCGTCCCGCTGGCCCTGATCACCGCGGTCGGCGCGATCCTGGCGCCGCGGTTCGAGGCCCGTTTCGGCGTCGCTCGGGTGACCGCTTTCGGTCTGCTGGTGATGGGCGCCGCGATCGCCGGCATCGCCCAGTACGGCGAGGGCACCGCCTATCTCGACCTGCTGCCCTGGTTCGCCCTCTACGGCGTCGGCGGCGGCCTGCTCATCCCGCTCAGCCAGGTGGTGGTCGGCGCCCTGCCGGCCGAGCGGGCCGGTGTCGCCTCCGGCATGCTCAACGTCTCCCGCGAGGTGTTCGGCCTGCTCGGGGTGACCGTGCTCGGTGCCATCCTGAGCAACCGGGCCGGCGCCGCGACCGGCACCGAGCTGCACCGCTACCTGGTCGGCTACCAGTTCTCCCTGGTCGTCGCCGCGGGGCTGGTGCTGGTCGGGGTCCCGGTCAGCCTGTGGATGCTGCGCAAGGCCCGGCCCGCCCCGGAGCCCCTGGTGGTCCCTGTGCTTGAGACGGTCTGAGACCCGGACCGCAGGAGTCGGACCGGACGTGTTCGACTCCTGCGGTGAAGGTAAGCGCCCTGGTGGCCGGACTGATCGCGGTCCTGGTCTCGTTCTCCGGCCCGTTCGCGGTGGTGCTCACCGCCGCCTCGGCCGCGCATCTGACCACCGCCCAGACCACCTCGTGGGTCTGGGCGATCGCCATCGGCAGCGGCCTGTCCGGCCTGGTGCTGAGCCTGCTCGCCCGGCAGCCGGTGATCACCGCCTGGTCCACGCCGGGCGCCGCCCTGCTGGTCGGCTCGCTGAGCGCGTACAAGTACTCGGACGCGGTCGGCGCGTTCCTGTTCGCCGCGATCGGGATGACGATTCTCGGCTTCTCCGGCCTGTTCGGCCGGATCCTCGCCAAGGTCCCGTCCGGGATCATCTCGGCGATGCTGGCCGGCATCCTGCTGCCGTTCGCCCTGGACGCGTTCCGCCAGCTCCCCGGCGCGCCGGCGATCGTGCTCGCGGTGCTCGCCGGGTACTTCCTGGGCCGGCGTCTGCTGCCCACCTACGCGGTGCTGCTCGCCCTGGTGGCCGGCACCGCGGCCGCCGCCGTCGGGCACGACCTGCACCTCGGCGGGATCCGTCCGAGCCTCACCCTGCCGCACCTGACCGTGCCGACCCTCAACTGGTCGGCGCTGGTCAGCATCGGTCTGCCGCTGCTGATCGTGACGATGGCCTCGCAGAACGCGCCCGGTCTGGCCGTACTGAAAAGCAGTGGTTATCAGCCGGATGACCGGCTGCTGCTCACCGGCACCGGGCTCACCTCGGTGCTGTTCGCGCCGTTCGGCAGCCACGGGATCAACCTGGCCGCGATCACCGCGGCGATCTGCACCAGCGAGCAGGCCCACCCGAACCCGCGGCAGCGCTACTGGGCCGGGGTGGCCTGCGGCGCCTTCTACCTGGTCTGCGGGTTCCTCGGCACCGGCCTGGTCGGCTTCTTCACCGCGCTGCCGAAACCGCTGGTCGCCGCGGTCTGCGGGGTGGCCCTGCTGGGCGCGCTGCTGGGCAGCCTGGCCGGCGCGCTGGAGGACAAACCGGCCCGGGAGGGCGCGCTGGTCACGCTGGCCGCGACCGCGTCCGGGATGACCGTGGCGCACGTCGGCTCGGCGTTCTGGGGGCTAGCCGCCGGCGTGGGCGTACACCTGGTCCTGACCCGCTTCGAAGCGGCGGGAGATCCGCAGCCAGACGACGAAACCCCAGATGACGAAGCCCGCGTAGACCGCGTAGAGCACCGCTGACGGGTAGTAGCCGAAGTGCAGCAGCTCGGGGACGCCGACCAGGTCGACGGCGATCCAGCAGAGCCAGAACTCCACCCAGCCACGGGCCATCGCGAAGGTCGCCAGCATCGAGCCCACGAAGATCCACGAGTCGGCCAGGTAGTACCACCACGGGACCGGGAAACCGGCGCCGATCGCGCGGAAGACGAAGAAGCAGCCGACCACCGCGGCCAGCGCCGCCGGGATGAAGATCAGGCGTTGCCGGTGGCCGGCCCAGTGCGGGACCACCGCGGTGCCGTGGTCGATCCGCCGGTTGCGCTGCCAGCGCCACCAGCCGTAGACGCTGGTGATCAGGAAGAACACCTGGCGGGCCGCCTGACCGTAGAGCGGGGTGCCCTGGTCGTTGCCGAGCGCCTGGCCGAGGAAGACGGTGAACAGCAGCACGTTGCCGACGATCCCGACCGGCCAGGCCCACGCGTTGCGGCGCAGGCCGAACAGCGCCGACCCGAGCCCGAAGGCGTTCCCGACGATCTCCCGCCAGTAGATCGCCTGGTCCGGGGTCACCTGCCACTTGGCGGTGTAGAACGAGGTCAGCAGTTGATCGAGCCAAGTCACGGCTCATGGTATGCCGGTTTCCCTACGGGCATAGTGGGACGGTGACCACAGTGATCTCCTGTCCGGTGCAGACCCGGCTCTACGAACGGGGCCGGGTGATCGAGCAGGATTTCCCGTTCGACGCGCTCGCCGGCCACCTGCGCGAGCATCCCGAGTCGTTCGCCTGGGTCGATCTCTACCAGCCGCAGGAAGCCGATCTGGCGGCCGTCGCCGCCGAGTTCCAGCTGCACCCGCTCGCCGTCGAGGACGCGCTCGGCGAGCACGAACGGCCCAAGCTGGACCACTATCCCGGTCACCTGTTCGTCAACGTCTACGCGGTCGAGTACCGGCCCGCCGACGCCGGGCCGCAGGCGCACAAGGCCGAGATCAGCGCGTTCGTCACCCGGCGCGTGCTGATCACGGTCCGCAAGGCCCCCTCCGACGTGCGGCGGCTGGTCGAGCGCTGGGACAGCGAACCGGACCTGGCCGTCCAGGGTGGCGTCAACTACCTGGTCTACGGCCTGCTCGACCTGGTCGTCGACGGGCAGTACGCGGCGGCCCGGCAGATCGACGAGGCGATGGACGCGGTCGAGGACGTGATGCTCGGCGAGGGTGGCGCGCCCCGGCCGGTGCGCCGGCGGGGTTTCGCGCAACGCCGCGCGCTGGCCGCGCTGCGCCGGGCGGTGGCGCCCATGCCGGACGTGGTCAACGAGGTGAACAAGGCCGAGATCGAGCTGGTCAACGACCATCTGAAGCCGTATTACCGGGACGTCGAGGACCACGCCAAGCGGACCGTCGAGTCGATCGAGCACTCGCTCACCCGGATCAACGAGCTGCTCGACGCCGACCTCGCCGAGCAGAGCAACGTGCTCAACGACGTCACCCGCAAGCTGGCCGCCTGGGCCGCGATCATCGCGGTGCCGACCGCGCTCACCGGCTATTTCGGACAGAACCTGCCCTACCCCGGTTTCGGGAAGTTCTGGGGATTCGTGCAGAGCCTGACGCTGATCGTCGTCTCGGCCGGCGCGCTCTACTTCTACCTGAAGAAACGAGGCTGGTTGTAGTACCGTCCCGGTGAATCGGGGGTGATGGATGCTTGCGCTCGTTCTCGGTGCCGTGCGGACCCGGACCGCGCAGGTGCTCACCATTCTGGCGCTGACCGTCGTGGCCACCGCGGTCGCCGCGGCCGGCCCCTGGTATGCGGCGGCCGCCACCGCCCGCGCCGCCGAGGCGGATCTGGCCGCCGCGCCCGCGGCGCAGCGGATGCTGTCCCTCCGGCAGGGCGCGATCACCGATGGCGACGCCGCCGGGGCCCTGGAGGACTTCCAGGCCTCGGTACGCCCGAAGCTCCCGTTCGCCCTGGAGGAGCCGGTCTTCGGCCTGGTCAAGCCGCTGAACGTGGGGAGCGCCCCGGCCTCGCCGGTGCTCGCCGCCGCCTACCGCGAGCAGTTCTGCGACCGGGCCACCCTGGACGGGCCGTGCCCGCGCCGGCCGGGCGAGGCGGCGATCAGCCGGGACGCCGCGCAACGCCTCGGACTCGGCCTCGGCGACCGGCTGGCCCTGGTCAACAACCCGGGGCAGGACCCGCTCGTGCTGACCGTGGTGGCCCGGTACACGACGGTCGAGCCGGACGGTCCCTACTGGAGCGACTCGCTCTACCGCAAGGACCAGGGCCTCGATCCGGCCTTCACGCCACTGTCGACGTTCGCCGCCGAGGTGCTCCAGGCGCCCACGCTCACCCTCGACGGCCAGATCCCGGACCGGCTCTTCCGCGGCGCCGGCGGCTTCGACCTGGCCGCCGAGCTGCGGCAGGCCGACGCCCGGCTGGCTGCCGCCAAGGTCCGCCTGGTCACCACCAGCGCCGGCCTGCTCGTCACCCTGCACCGGGACCGGCAGACGATCCGCGACGGGGTGGCCACCGCCGCCGTGCAGACGCTGATCCTCACCTGGTTCGCGATCGGGCTGGCCGGCCGCTACACCGGCCGGGACCGGCGCGCCGACGCCGCCCTGCTGAAACTGCGCGGCTCCACCCGGCTCGGCACGCTGCGCCTGGTCTGGGGCCAGCACCTGGTGCCGCTGCTGGCCGGCGCGCTGCTCGGCGCGCCCGCCGGATACCTGCTGGCCCGGACCCTGGCCGGTCCGGTGACCAGCCCCGACGACCAGCGGACCGCGCTGCTGCTGTCCGCCGTCGCGGTGGCCGCCGTGCTGCTCGGCGGCCTGCTGGTGCTCGCCGTCCTGGAGGCGCTGGTGCTCCGCCGGCCGGTGCCCGACCTGCTGCGCGGAGCCGGCGCCGCGGCCACCTCCGGCTGGCGCTCCGGCCTGGTCGACCTGCTGCTGGTGGCGGTCGCCGCGGCGGCCGTCTACCAGTCCCGGGCCGGTGGCGCCGAGGCCGGCCTGGCCCGGGCCGCCCCGGCCCTGCTCGCGCTGGCCGTGGCACTGCTGCTGGCCCGGCTGCTCACCCGGGCCGCGGACCGGGGCGGCGCCGCCTGGGTGCGCGGCGGCCGGCTGGCGGCCGGGCTCACCGCGCTGCGGGTGTCCCGGCAGCCGGGCACCGACCGGGTGGTCGCGCTGCTGGTGGTGGCGGTCGCGGTGTTCCTCTCGGCGGCCGGCGCGTGGGCCGGCGAGCGGGCCGCCCGGGACGACCGCAGCGTCGCCGAGCAGGGCGCGCCGCGGGTGCTGCGGGTGCAGGCGGCGAACCGGACCGCGCTGCTCACCGCGGTGCGCGCGGCCGACCCGGGTGGCACCACCGCGATGGCCGTGGTGGTCGACACCACCAGTGAGCCGCGGGTGCTGTCGGTGGACAGCGCGCGGTTCGCCGCGGTGGCCGACCACGGTCCGCTGGACGTGACGCCGCCCGGAACCGGGGACGCCGGCCCGGGGCTGCCGCTGGTGACCGGGGACCGGCTGACCGTGCGGGTGCGGCGGGACGGCCCGGCTCCGGTGCGGCTCACGCTCACCCTCCGGCAGGACCGGAACGGGGTGCCGGTGCCGGTGCCGTTCGGCGTGCTGCGGGCGGGGGAGCAGCAGGTCAGCGCGCCGGTGAAGGGCTGCGCCACGGCGCCCGGCTGCCGGATCGTCCGCTGGACGGTGACCGGGGCCGGCGCGTCGGGCGAGGAGGCCGGGGCGGCGCCGGACGGGAGCGCGGTGGTCGTCCGCGACATGTCCCAGGCGAACCCGGCGGCGAACCTGCTCGGCCCGGCCGAACTCGGTGATGTGCTGCGGTGGCGGGCCGGCACGGCCGGCGCCGCGCTGGACGTCTCCACCGCGGACGGTGCGTTGCGGCTGGCCCCGGACCGGAACGCGATGCGGCTGCCGGTGGCCGGCGCGGAGGCCTGGGCGGCGGACGTCACGCTGCCGCTGCCGGTGCTGCTGGCCGGGCCGGGACCGACCGGCTGGCAGCTCGACGACCCGGTCCTCCAACTCGGCAACGGTCCGATTCCGATCAGCGTCCGGGACCGGCTGCCGGCGCTGCCGGTGCTCGGCCGGTCCGGCGTGCTCACCGATCTCGACGCGCTGCGGCGGCTGACCGGCGACGCCGAGCCGCCCGGCGACTACCAGGTCTGGCTGGCCGCGGGCGCGCCGGACCGCCTGGTCACCGCGCTCACCACGGCCGGGCTGCAGGTCACCGGGGACAGCACCCGGGCCGGCCGGTTCGCCCGGCTGGGGCAGCAGGGACCGGCCGCGGTGACCCGGTTCGGGCTGCTCGCCGGCGGGGCCGCGCTGCTGCTGGCGGCCGCGACCTGCGCGGTGGCCGCCGCGGTGGACCGGCGGAGCGCCGGGGACCAGCTGCGTGCCCTCCGGGTGCAGGGTCTGGCCACCCGGGTCGCGGTCACCGTCGGCTACGCCGGAACCGCCGCCCCGATCCTCGCCGGGCTCCTCGGCGGCACCGTCGCCGCGCTGCTCACCGGGCCGCTGACCGGCACCCGGGTGCCCGCGTTCACCGACGGCTGGGACGTGCTGCCGCTGCCCCCGGTGCTCGGCGGCGCGGCCCTGGGCCTCGGCCTGGTGACCGCTTCCGCCCTCCTCGGCCTGACCGGCTGGCTGGCCGTCCAGCCGCTCGTCCGGCGACTGCGGGCCGGGCTGTGACCGGCCTCGTCCTGGCCATGGTCTGGCGGCGCCGCGGCCAGGCCGTCACTCTGGCCCTGCTCGCGGTGCTGGCGGTCGCCTCGGCGGTGGCCGCGCCGGCCTACCTGATCGCCGCGGACCGGGCGGTCGCGGCCGGGCAGATCGCCACCGCGGCCCCCGGCGAGCTGGGCCTGAGCATCTCCGCGTCGCTGAGCGCGCAGGCCGGCGCCGACCCGGCCGCCCCGCCGCCGGTGGACTTCACCGCGGTCGCCGCCGCGCTGGTCGACCTGCCCGGGTTCGACTACGTCTACGCCAGTGAGTACCCGGCCGTCGGCATCGAGCCGAGCCTGGAGTTCGCCTCCCGGATGGTCTTCCGGCAGGGCGTCTGCGAGCACCTGACGGTCCGGGCCGGCCGCTGCCCGGCCGGCGAGGGCGAGTTGCTGCTCGGCGAGCGCACCGCGGCCCGGCTCGGCCTGCGGCCGGGTGATCCGGTGACGCTCACCGGGGCCCGGTTCAACAACGACCCGCAGACCCCGGGGTACGTGCCGGCGGCGATCCCGCAACGGCTGACCGTGGTCGGCACCTACGCCGTCCGGGACGCGGGCGAGCCGTACTGGGGCACGCACGGCTACTTCACCGCGACGCCCGGGCGCGGGCCGGGTGAGCCGGTCTTCACCCTGATGGCGACCGTGGCGGCGATGGACCACCCGGGCACCGACGTGTCGATCGACGGCATGGCCGGGCCGGACGTGCTCGACGTGGACCGGCTCGGCGACCTGCGCGCCGGGATCGACCGGCTCGGCGACACGGCGGGCAAGCTCGGCTCCGGGGTGCAGTTCAGCACCGGCCTGCCCGGCCTGCTGGACCGGATCGACGCCGGCCGGGCCGCCGCCCGCCAGCTGGTCCCGGTGCTCGCCGTGCCGCTGGTGCTGCTCGCCTGCTTCAGCATCTTCCTGGCGGTCGGCTACGGCGCCGAGGGCCGGCAGGACGAGCTGGCCGTGGTCGCGCTGCGCGGTTCGCGCTGGTGGACCCGGTGGTGGCTGGCCACCGGGGAGAGCCTGGTCGCCGTGCTGACCGGCGCCCTGCTCGGCTGCCTGGCCGGCCAGCTGCTGGTCAACGCGGTGGCGGCGAATCGGTTCCCGGGCGTCGGCGTCGACCCCGGCTGGTCCTCGCTGCGGTACGCCCCGCTCGCCGCGGTCGCCGCGCTGGCCGCCGCCGTCGCCGCCCAGCGTCGCCAGCTGCTCAGCCCGGTCAGCACGCTGTTGCGCCGCAACCCGGTCCGGCGCGGCCGCCGGGTGCTGATCACCGAGGCGGTGGTGGTGGTCCTCGCCGTGGTCGCCGGGATCCAGCTGGCCGTCTCGAACGGCTCGTTGACCGGCCTCGGGCTGTTCGCCCCGGCCCTGCTGATCCTGGCGTTCGCGCTGGTCGCGGCCCGGCTGCTGGTGCCGGTGGTGACCCGCTGGGCGGCCCGGGCGCTGCGCCGCGGCCGCCCCGGCACCGCCCTGGCCGGCTTCCAGCTGTCCCGCCGGGCCGGCGCCGAACGCCTGTTCGCGCTGCTGGTGGCCACCGTCGGGGTGGCCGGTTACGCGGCCTGCGGGGTGGACACCGCGGCCCGCGGCCGGGACGTCGAGGCGGACCTCGGCACCGGCGCCGCCCGGGTGCTCGACGTCGGCCCGGTCTACCGGCAGCAGCTGCTCGCCGCGGTCCGCGCCGTCGACGAGCACGGCGAGTTCGCGATGGCGGTCAGCCGGCTGCCCAGCGGCGGCCCGACCGTGCCGTCCGGCCTGGCGGTGGACAGCCCCCGGCTGGCCGCGGTCGCCGACTGGCCGGCCGGTGCGCCCGCCGTGCGGGACGTGGCCGACCGGCTGCGCCCGGCGGCGGCCGACCCGCCGGTCTTCGACGGCACCGACATCAGCGTGACCGCCACCACCACCGGCCTGGAGGCGGGCAAGCGGCTGCGGCTCAGCGTGGCGCTCACCGCGCTCGACGGGCGCGGCGACACCGAGGTGCAGCTCGGCCTGCTCCAGCCGGGCCGGCGGGTCTACCAGCAGCGGGTGCCGGTGTGCCGGGGCCGCTGCCGGCTCAACGGAATCGGGCTGACCGCGGTCGGCACCGCGCTCGGCATCACCGGCCGGGTGGTGCTGCACGAGCTGGGCACGGTGAACCCGGTGACCACCGCGGTGCCGGCCGGGCAGCTGCGCGACCCGGGCCGGTGGCGGATGGCCGCGAACGGCAGCCTGACCGCCGACCCGGCCGGGCTGCGGATCGACGTGGACGCCGCCGGCGGGCTGTCCGCGGCGGCCTGGGTGCAGCCGGTCGACACGCCGTGGCCGCTGCCGGTCGCGCACGCCGGCCCGCTGCCGCCCGGCGCGATGCTGACCGGCCTGGACGCCGGCCCGCTGCCGGCCGTGCCGATCGCCGGGCTGCCCGCGGTGCCGCTGCTCGGCCGGCACGGCACGCTGGTCGACCTGGAGTACGCCGACCGGGTCGCGGTGGACGCGGCCCTGGCGCAGCTGCCCCAGGTGTGGCTGAACGACCGGGCCCCGCCGGACATCGTGGACCGGCTGTCCGCGCAGGGGCTGACCGTCACCGGTGATCACCGGGCCGGCCTGACCCGGCTGCGGCTCGCCGCCCAGGGCCCGGCGCTGGCGCTCTGGTTCCACGTGCTGGCGGCCGGGCTGGCCGTGCTGCTCGGGGCCGGCGCGCTGGTGCTGGCCGCGGCGGTGGACCGGGGGCGGCGGGTGGACGACCTGACCGCGCTGCGGGTCCAGGGACTGGGCCGGGGCGCCACCGGGCGGGCGACGCTCTGGACGTACGCGATCCTGGTCTTCGCCGCGACCGTGGTCGGCCTGGTGGTGGCGGTCGGCGTCTGGGCGCTGACCGGGTGGACCCTGCCGCTGGCCGGGCTCACCCCGCCGGACCTGCCGCTGCCCGCCTGGCCGCGCCCCGGCGCCGTGCTGGCCGCCTGCGGCACGGTGGCCGCGGTGCTCTTCCTGGTGGCCCTGGCCACCGGGCGCGATCTGCGCAACCGCATCGAATCGAAGACCGTGAACGGGAGGAACGGATGACTTCGGTGGACCTGGCGTCGGTGGACCTGGGCTACGGGACGGGGGAGCCGGTGCTGCGCGACGTGACGGTCAGCGCCCGCCCCGGTGAGGTGCTCGCGATCACCGGAACTTCCGGAGCCGGGAAGACGACCTTGCTGAGCGCGATGGCCGGGCTGCTGGCGCCCCGCACCGGGGCGGTGACGGTGGCCGGCGAGCCGCTCGGCGACCGGGACGCCGCGGTCGGCCGCGGAGTGGTGCTGATCCCGCAGGAGAACGGGCTGGCGGCGATCCTGACCGCGGCCGAGAACATCTCGGTGGCGGTGATCGCGACCGGCGGGTCGCCGGCCGACGCCCGCCGCCGGACCGCCGACGCGCTGGCCGCGGTCGGCTTGGCCGGGCAGGCGAATCAGCTGATCGAGGAGCTCTCCGGCGGCCAGCAGCAGCGTGCCGCGATCGCCCGCGGTCTGGCCCTGCACGGCGAGGTGGTGCTGGCCGACGAGGTGACCAGCGAACTCGACGCGGCCAACCGGCAGAAGGTGCTGGAGCTGCTCCGCGCCGAGGCGGACCGGGGCGCGACGGTGGTGCTGGCCACCCACGACCCGGAGGCGGCCGCGCTCTGCGACCGCGAACTGCACCTGGTCGACGGCGCCGCCACCTGGGCCCGGCAGTGACGTGTCCACAGTCCGGAACTTACGGTCCCCACGGCGGGCGTTGAGCGCGTAACCTGCCCGGAGAAACGGGGAGGATCGATTGTTCGCGCTCGTGCTCGGCGCGGTGCGGACCCGGACCGCACAGGTGCTGACGATTCTGGTGCTGGCCACCGTCGCGGCCGCCGTCGCGGTGGCCGGGCCGTGGTTCGCCTACGCGTCGGCGGACCGGTCCGCCGCCGCCGACCTGGCCGCGGCCGGTGCCGCCGAGCGGGTGCTCACCGCCCAGCAGAAGCTGGCCACCGGAGGCGAGCCGGCCGCCGCGCTGCAGACGTTCGCCGGCCGGGTGACCGACGGCCTGCGGCTGCCGGTCGGTGCGCCGGTCACCGGGCTCTCCGCCTCGGTGAACCTGGTGCGGGGCGCGTCCACGACGCCGATCCGGCTGGCCTTCCGCGACGGGTTCTGCGACCAGGTCCGGCTCGACGGCCGGTGCCCGTCGGCGCCGGGCGAGGCCGCGATCAGCGAGGAGGCGGCGCGCCGGCTCGGGGTCGGCCGGGGCGGGACCCTGCGGGTGCAGACCTCGATGGCCTCCGGCACGGTCGCGGTCCGGGTGGTGGCGCTCTACACCCGGCAGGACCCGGACGGGACCTATTGGGCGAGCGAGTCGTTCCGGGCCGGCAACGGCGTCGATCCGGTCTTCGTCCCGGTCGCCGCGTTCCGGGCCCGGACGCTGTGGGTCGCGACCGGGGTCTACGACGTGGTGCTGCCGGACAGCCTGATCCGCGACGACCGGCGGCTCGCCGCCGAGCTGGCCGCCGCCGACGGCCGGCTCGGCATCGACGAGGTGCAGCTCAGCAGCAACACCCGGCGGTTGCTCAGCACCATCGACCGGGACCGGTCCACCGTGCTGCGCGGCGTGCTCACCGCCGGCGTCCAGCTGATCGTGCTGACCTGGTTCGCGATCGGGTTGGCCGGGCGGTACACGTCGCGGGCCCGGCGCGCCGACGCCGCGCTGCTCAAACTGCGCGGGGTGAGCCGCTTCGGGGTGCTCCGGCTGGCCTGGGGCCAGCACCTGGTGCCGCTCGGCTTCGGCGTGCTGCTCGGCGCCCCGATCGGCCTGCTGCTGGCCCGCGTCCTGATCGACGGTGTCCCGCGGCCGGCCGACCGGCCGACCGCGCTCGTCTGGTCGGCGGTCGCGGCGGGCGCGGTGCTCCTCGGCGGGCTGGCCGTCCTCGCCCTGATCGAGGCGGCGGTGCTGGGCCGGCCGGTGGCGGCGCTGCTGCGCCCGGCCACCGGCGCCGGCAACCCGTGGTGGTCGGCGCTGACCGACGCACTGCTGCTCGCGGTCGCCGGGGCCGCGCTCTTCCAGGCCGGTTCCGGCAGCGCGGCGGTGGGTGTGGACGCGGCCGCGCCGGCCCTGGTCGCGCTGGCCGTCGGGCTGCTCGCGGCCCGCCTGCTGGGCCGGGTGGCCGCCCGCACCGGCCGGGTGGCGCTGCGCGGTGGCCGGCTGCGGCTCGGCCTGAGCGCCCTGCAGCTGTCCCGCTCGGCCGGCGCGGAGCGGCTGTTCGCCCTGGTCGTGGTCGGGGTGGCGCTGTTCCTCACGGCGGCCGGGAGCCAGTGGGCCGAGGGCGCCGCCCGCACCGAGCGCAGCACCACCGACCTGGGCGCGGCCCGGGTCCTCACGGTGCCCGGCACCAACCGCACCGCGCTCGTCGAAGCGGTTCGGCGCGCCGACCCGGGTGGCCGGCAGGCGATGGCCGCCGTGCTCAGCCGGGACAACGGCGTGCGGGTCCTCGAGGTGGACACCACCCGGCTCGCCGCGGTCGCCGCCTGGCGCCCGGACTACGGATCGATCACCACGCTGCCGCTGGCCACCGTCGCGGCCACCCAGTCCGAGCTGCCGCCGGTCACCGGCGACCGGCTCACCCTGCGGGTCCGGCGGGACGGCCCGCAGCCGGTCACGCTCACGCTCAGCCTGCAGCACCAGGGCACCGGGGCGCCGGTCACGGTCTCCTTCGGGGTGCTCGGCGCCGGGGAGCGCACCGTGCGGGCGCCGGTCTCCGGGTGCGCCGCGGCGCCCGGCTGCCGGCTGGTCAACTGGTCGCTGACCTCGGCGCCGGACCGGTCCGGGCGGACCGGGCCGCCGCCCTCCGGCGCCGCGGTGACGGTGCGCGAGCTGCGCCAGGACAGCGCCGAGCCGGTGCTGCTGGACGCGACGACGCTCGGCGACATCGCCCGCTGGCGGCCCGGCACGGTCGGTTCGGCGCTCGACGTGGCCGCTGCCGACGGCGCGCTGCGCCTGATCACCGACGAGAACTCGGCCGGCCAGACGCACGTCGGGGCCGAGCTGTGGGTGGCCGGGACCCGCGGGCCGGTGCCGGTGGTGCTGGCCGGCCCCACCCCGGAGACCTGGCGGTATTCCGACGCGCTGCTGGAGTCGTACGGGGAGCCCGCCCCGGTCCAGGTGACCGCGACCGTCCCGGCGCTCCCGGTGGTCGGGCGGTCCGGGGTGCTGGTCGACCTGGACGCCACCCGGCGGCTGGCCGCGGCGGCCGACCCGGGCGGGCAGTTCCAGGTGTGGCTGGCCCCCGACGCCCGGCCCGAGGTCGTCGCGGCACTCACCGCGGCCGGCCTGACGATCGGCACCGACACCACGGCCGGCCAGCTCGCCGAGCGGCTGCGCGGCCAGGGCCCGGCCGCGGTGGTCCGGTTCGCGCTGCTCGCCGGGGTGGCGGCGATGCTGCTGGCCGCGGCCACCCTGGCGGTCGGCATCGCCGCCGAGCGCCGCTCGCTCGCCGACCAGCTGATCGCGCTGCGCCGGCAGGGCCTGCCCGCCAAGGTCGCGGTCGGGGCCGGCTATTCCGGGCCGGCCGCGCTGATCCTGGCCGGCGTCCTGACCGGGGCGCTGGCCGCGATCCTCAGCGTGGCGTCCACCGGCACCCCGGTGCCGGACTTCACCGACGGCTGGCGGGTGCTGCCCGCGCCGTCGCCGCTGACACCCGGCGTGCTGGCCCTGGCCGCGCTCGCCGCCCTGATCCTGTTCGGCCTGGTGGGCTGGCTCGCGCTGCGCCCCCTGATCCGGGGGTTGCACCGATGCTGACGCTGGTCCTGGCGATGGTCTGGCACCGGCGTGGCCAGTCGATCACCCTCGCCCTGCTGTCGCTGCTGGCGGTGGCCTCGGCGGTGGCCGCCCCGGCCTACCTGATCGCGGCCGACCGGGCGGTGGCGGCCGGGCAGGTGGCCACCGCCGCCACCGGCGAGCTGACCCTGACCGTCCGCGGCGTGCAGGACTCGGCGGTCGGCGGCGAGTCGAACGACTTCGCCGACCTCGGTGGCACCCTGATCGCGCTGCCCGGCTTCCAGTATTTCTACTCCGCCGAGACGCCGACCGTCGGCCTGGAGAAGACCGACCGGTACCCGACCCGGCTGGTCTTCCGGCAGGACGTCTGCGCGCACGTCACCATCGTGGCCGGCCGCTGCCTGTTCGGCGAGAGCGACGTGCTGCTCGGCCAGCGCACCGCGGAGCGGCTCGGCCTGGCCCCGGGCGACGACATCACGCTGGCCGGCGCCGTCCCGGACGGCTCCGCCGGTGTTCCGCGGTTCGTCGCGGCCGGCCGGCCGAAAGCGCTGGTCGTCGCCGGGACCTATCTGCCCACCCAGCCCGCCGAGACGTACTGGGGACGGCACGGCTACTTCGTCGGCGGCGCCGATGTCGGCTCCGGGGAGCCGGTCTTCACCACCTCGATGACCCTGCCCGCCACCGACCGGGCGCGCACCGAGATGGCGATCGACGGCGTCGCCGCCCCGGGTGTGCTCGACGTGGACCGGATCGACGGGCTGCGCGCCGAGCTGCGGCGCCTCGACGAGTCCGCCGCCGAGCTGGACGACACGCTGCAGATCGACACCGACATCCCGAAACTGCTGGACCGGATCGACGAGGGCCGGGCCGCGTCCCGGCTGCTGGTCCCGGTGCTCGCCGTGCCGCTGGTGCTGCTCGCCTGCTTCAGCATCTACCTGACCGTCGGCTACGGCGCCGACGGCCGGCAGAGCGAGCTGGCCGTGGTCGCGTTGCGCGGCGCCCGGTGGTGGTCGCGCTGGTGGCTGGCCGCCGGGGAGAGCCTGGTCGCGGTGCTGGCCGGCGCCCTGGTGGGGTGCCTCGCCGGGCAGCTGCTGATCAACGTGGTGACCGCCGTCCGGTTCCCCGGCGTGGGCCAGGCCGCCGACTGGTCCTCGCTGCGCTACGCGCCGATCGCCGCCCTGATCGCGCTGCTCGCCGCGGTCGCCGCGCAGCGCCGCCAGCTCACCCGCCCGGTGGCCGGGCTGCTCCGCCGGATCCCCGGGCCGGGCACCGGCCGGGTCCCGTTCGGCGAGGCGGTGCTGCTGGTCCTGACCGTGCTGGCCGGCGTCCAGCTGGTCCTGTCGGACGGCTCGCTGGCCGGCATCGGACTGTTCGCGCCGGCCCTGCTCCTGCTCACCCTGGCGCTGCTGCTGTCCCGGGCGCTGCTGCCGGTGCTCGGCCGGTTCGCCGCCGGGGCGCTGCGCCGCGGCCGCCTCGGGCCGGCCCTGGCCGGCCTGCAGCTGACCCGGCGTCCCGGCGCGTCCCGGCTGTTCGCGTTGCTGGTGGCGGCCGCCGCGGTGGCCGGCTACGCGGCCTGCGCGGTGGACACCGGGGAGCGGGGGCGGGACACCCAGGCCCGGCTCGGCGCGGGCGCCGAACGGGTGCTCACCGTGCAGCCGGTCTCCGGGCGGCAGCTGCTCGCCGCGGTGCGCGCCACCGACCCGGACGGGCGCTGGGCGATGGCGGTCACCCAGCTCTCCAGCGGCACCGACCATCCGGTGTCCGGGCTCGCGGTGGACAGCCGGGCGCTGGCCGCGGTGGCGACCTGGCCGCGGGACGCGCCGCCGGCCGGCACGGTCGCCGGGCGGCTCCGGCCGGTCGCCGTGGAGCCGACCGTGATCAAGGGCCCGGAGCTGGCCCTCGACATCACCAGCAGCAGCAACCGTCTCCAGCTCAGCGTCAACGTGTCCTCGCTGGACGGCGAGTCGGTGGTCGACTTCGGCAAGCTGCGGGCCGGCCGGGCGACGTACCGGTTGCGGCCGGTGGCCTGCCGGACCGGCTGCCGGATCAACGGGCTGCAGATCGGCGGCAGCGGCGCGACCCAGGTCAAGGCCCGGCTGGCGATCCACTCGCTGGGGGACAGGTGGCTGCTCGCCAAGGGCGGGGCGCTGGCCACCGGGCCGGACGGCATCACGCTCCAGGTGGAGGTCTCACCCTCCTACGGCGAGGTGGCCCGGTTGCGGCCGGCCGGGGTGCCGGACCCACTGCCCATCGCGTACGCCGGAGTGGTCCCCGACGCGATCAAGGGGCTGGCCGACGACAATCTGCGGGTCGACCCGGTCGCCGCGCTGCCGGCCGTGCCGCAGCTGGGCCGCCAGGCCTACCTGGTGGACCTGGACTATGTCGGGCTGCTCGCCTCCGGCACCAAGCGCGCCCAGGCCACCCAGGTGTGGCTGAACCGGGCCGCCCCGCCGGACGCGGTCGAGCGGCTCACCGCGCAGGGCCTGACCGTGGTCGACGACACCGGGACGGCGGCGGTGCGGGAGCGGCTGGAGCAGCAGGGCCCGGCCCTGTCCCTGGAGTTCTATCTGCTGGCCGCCGGGCTGGCCACGCTGCTCGGGGTGGGCGCCCTGGTGCTGACCGTGGCGGTGGACCGCGGCCGGCGGACCGAGGACCTGGTGGCGATGCGGATCCAGGGTTTGCGCCGGGGGCCGGCCGGGCAGGCCACCTTCTGGACCTATCCGGTGCTGGTCACCGCGGCGGTCGTGACCGGCATGCTGGTCGGGCTGGCCGGCTGGCGGCTCACCGGGTGGGCGCTGCCGCTGGCCGGGGTGAACCCGCCGGATCTGCCGTTGCCTGGCCAGCCGCGCTGGGGTGTGCTGTTCTGGTGGACCGTGGCCGTCCTGGTGCCCTATCTTCTCGCCGCTGTCGCCGGTGGCCGCGACCTCCGGCGGCGGGTCGGCTGACGCTTACCGTGCCGGAGAAATTTCCGCCAGGGCCGAAAGACTCTGGATTCGATTGATCCAAGGGGTCCTCCGGATCCGTTCTCGTGCATAAGACGCTGTGCGAGGGCTGTGAAGGAGGTTCGTGTGGCCGCCACCGAACGGAGAGGGATCGGGCTCGTCTTCGCGGTTCTGGGGCTGGTGCTGCTGGCGCCCCAGGCGGCGCTGGCGGGTGAGCCGGGCGTACCGGACCCACCGAACCAGCTGATCACCGACACCGGCGAGGGCACCGTCTCGGCCGCCGACAAGGACTTCGTGATCAAGGTGCGGCTGGCCGGGCTCTGGGAGATCCCGGCCGGTCAGATGGCCCAGGAGAAGTCCAAGGACCCGCGGATCCAGCAGATCGGCAAGGACATCGCCGCTCAGCACGTGGTGCTGGACAAGATGGACCGGGCGGTCGCGAAGAAGCTCGGCATCAAACTGCCCAACGTGCCGAACGCGGACCAGCAGGGCTGGCTCGGCGAGATGCGCGGCGCGGAGGGCACCGACTTCGACCAGATCTACATCGACCGGCTGCGCGCCGCGCACGGCAAGATCTTCCCGGCCATCGCGACGATCCGGGCCAGCACCCGCAACGACAGCGTCCGGAAGCTGGCGCAGCGGGCCAACCAGTTCGTGATGACCCACATGACCCTGCTGGAGAGCAGCACCATCGTCGATTTCGCCGCGCTGCCGACCGCCCCGCCACCGGCCGCCGCCACCACCGCCGCGGCCGCCCCGGCGCTCGCCGCGGCCGACACGAACCGGGCGATCAGCCCGGCCCCGAGCAGCGGCGGCCTCAGCTCACCGGTGGTCATCGTGGTCGTGCTGGCCAGCTTCGGCGCCGCCGTCCTGATCACCCGCAAGATGTGGCCGGGCGGCCAGCGGCGACGCCGTCGCTATTACTAGGCCGCCGTCTCCGAGCCGCCCGGCACCAGGGTGACCTCGCCGTCCACGTGCTGGACGGTGAAGAGCGTGCCGGGCGGATAGGAGCCGAGCACCTCCGGCGGCAGCTGCACCGTGCCGTCCCCGGCGACCACCGCGAAGTCCTGCCCGTCGCGCCCCTCGGCGCCGACCCGGCCGTCCCGGATGGTCACCGCGCGGCCCAGCCGGGCGCCGACCTCGTTGTCGTGGGTGACCACCACGATCGTGGTCTCCCGCTCCTGGTTCACCGTTTCGAGTGCGTCCAGCACCTCGTCCCGGCCGGCCGTGTCCAGCCGGCTGGTCGGCTCATCGACCAGCAGCAGTCCGGGCCCGGTGGCGATGCCGACCGCCAGGGCGGCGCGCTGCCGGCCGCCCGGGGTGAGGTCGGCCAGCTTGCGGCGGCCCTGCCCGGGCAGCCCGACCAGGTCCAGGATCCGGTCGGGGTCGTCGAGCTTGATGCCCCGCGTGTGCGCGGCGCGCCGCTGGGCCAGCCAGATGTTGCGGTGCAGCGTGGCGTACGGCAGCAGGTTGCGCGCCGCCCCCTGCAGCACCACGCCGATCTCGGTGCCCCGCAGCCGGGAGATCTCCGCGTCGGAGAGCTTGCCCATGTCGTAGGTGCCCACGTTGATCCGCCCGGCGGACGGGCGCATCAGGCCCGCGAGCAGCGCGATCAGGGTTGATTTGCCGGACCCCGAGGGCCCGACCAGGGCGAGAGTCTCGCCGGGTGCGATGGAGAGGTCAACTCCGGCCAGGGCCACCACGTCCCCCGCCTCGGCGCGGTAGATGTGCACCACCCGCCGGCACGCGACCGCCAGTCCGTTCATGGGAGCACGCTAACGGTGTGGAACCGTCCCTGACGACCCCGTAATCCGGCCGCTTAGCATGTGGCCGTGCGCGACATCGCCGTCTTCACCGGATCTGCCCATCCCGAACTCGCCGCGGAGATCTGCGAGCATCTCGCGGTCCCGCTGATGCCCACCAAGATCTCCCGGTTCGCCAACGACTGCATCGAGGTGCAGCTGCAGGGGAACTGCCGGGAGCGGGACGTGTTCCTGATCCAGCCGCTCGTCCCCCCGACCCAGGAGCACCTCGCCGAGTTGCTCTTCATGCTCGACGCCGCCCGCGGCGCGTCGGCCGGCCGGATCACCGTGGTCCTGCCGCACTACGCCTACGCCCGGTCCGACAAGAAGGACGCCCCGCGGATCTCGATCGGCGGCCGCCTGGTCGCCGACCTGCTGACCACCGCCGGCGCCGACCGGGTGCTGGCGATGACCCTGCACTCGCCGCAGGTGCACGGCTTCTTCAGCATCCCGGTCGACCACCTGCACGCGCTGCGCGAGCTGGCCCACCACTTCCGCGGTTACGACCTGAGCAACACCGTGGTGGTCTCCCCGGACCTGGGCAACGCCAAGGAGGCGGCGGCCTTCGCCCGGCTGCTCGGCATCGAGGTCGCGGCCGGCGCCAAGCAGCGGTTCGCCGACGACAAGGTGGTGATCAACTCGATCATCGGCGAGGTCGCCGACCGGGACGTGATCGTGCTGGACGACGAGATCGCCAAGGGCAGCACGGTGTTCGAGCTGCTCGCCCGGCTGCGCGAGCGGAACGTCCGGAGCGTCCGGGTGGCCTGCACGCACGGCCTGTTCACCAACGAGGCGGTGCAGCGGCTGGCCGCCGAGAAGGAGATCGAGGAGATCGTCTGCACCAACACGGTGCCGATCCCGGCCGCCAAGCGGCACGAGAAGCTGACCGTGATCTCGGTGGCGTCGGCGCTGGCCGAGGCGATGCGCCGGATCCACAACGGTGAGTCGGTGAGCGCTCTCTTCCACTAAGTTTGCCGAACACCCCGCACGCCCGTCACTTAACACGAAAAATGTGCACATGGGTGTCATGGCTTACCCCCTCCGGTACGCGCTCGCCGACCTTGCCCTCGCGCTCAGCCGAGCCGCAACGGATGCGGCGGAAGTGCGATCCACCGCCGCCCGTGCCGCCGCCGACATGATCGGCGACGGCGCGGGCGTGCAACTGCTGCGCGACGACGGCGAGTACGAGTCGATCGCCTACCACCACCTGGAGGACGACCGCTCCGGCCCGCTGGCCCGGGTGCTGGACCGAGCCGGCCAGGCCCCGGACGACGAGTACTCGACCACGCTGGCCGCCAGCCGCCGCCCGATCGTGCTGGCCGGCGACGCGGCCGCGGCCCTGGCCACGCCGGAGCACCAGATCACGGCCGCGGTGCTCAGCCCGGTGATCGTGGACAACACGTACGCCGGCTATCTGATCCTGACCCGGCACACCCCGGACGCGTTCTACTCGACCCCGGAGGTCGAGCTGGCCCGGGACATCGCCGGCGAACTGTCCCTGGCGGTGGCCGGCGCCCGCGCCCAGGAGCGGCTGCGGGCCTCCGAGGAGCGCTACCGCCGGGTGCTGGAGACCATCCCGGAGGGCGTGCTGCAGCTCGACCCGGACGGCGTGGCGACCTATGCCAACGAGCCGATCGGCGTGGTCCTCGGCATGCCGCGCAGCGAGCTGATCGGGGTGTCGCTCCGCGGCTTCCTCGACAACGTGGGCCAGAAGGAGCTGCAGCGCCGGATCGACGAGTGCCGCAAGGGCCACTCCACGGTCGGCGCCACCCGGCTGATGCGGGCCGACGGCTCCCGGCGCAGCGTGCGGATCAGCATGATGCCGGTCCGCGACGACAACGGCGAGTTCGGCGGCGTGCTCTGCATGATCACCGACACCACCGACCACATCGACGCCCGTGGCCTCAAGCGGCAGCTCGACCACCTGCGCCGGCTGGACAGCCTGGGCCAGCTGATCGGCGGCCTGTCGCACGACTTCAACAACCTGATGACGGTGGTGGCCGGCTCGGCCGACATGATCCTCACCCAGACCGAGGAGGATTCGTCGACGCACCAGCTGGCCAAGGACATCCTGGACGCGGTGGCGACCGGCCGGACGCTCACCCACCAGCTGCTCGCGTTCGGCCGCAGCGAGGGCAACCGGCCCGAGGTGATCCCGATCCCGGACCTGCTCACCGACGTGCAGTCGCTGTTCAGCCGGACCCTGGGCGAGCGGATCGGCCTGGACCTGACCTTCGGGCCGGACGTCTGGCCGGTCAAGGCCGAGCGCGGCCCGCTGGAGCAGGCCCTGGTCAACCTGGCCGCGAACGCCCGGGACGCGATGCTGCACGGCGGCATGGTCCGGGTCGCCGCCACCAACGAGGTGGTCGAGCCGGGCCAGCTGGCCGAGGGCGCGCCGACCGGCAAACTGGTGCACCTGGTGGTCACCGACACCGGCACCGGCATGGAAGAGGAGATCCGCAAGCGGGCCCTGGAGCCGTTCTTCACCACTCGGCCCACCGCGGCCGGCCTGGGCCTGGCCACCACCGCGGGCATCGTGCAGAACCTGGGCGGGCACATCGAGCTGGAGTCGCAGCCCCGGCTGGGGACCACGGTGCACATCTACCTGCCGGCTGCCGAGGAACGCCCGCAGCCGTCCGGGGAACGCAAGGAGAAGAACGCGGTGATCGGCCGGGTGCTGATCGTCGAGGACCAGCCGGACGTGGCCCAGCTGGTGCAGCGCCTGATCGCGCCGGCCGGCTACGAGATCGCGGTGGCCACCGACGCGCTGATGGCGGTCACCCAGGTGGCCTCCGGCGCCCGCCCGGACCTGCTGATCACCGACGTGGTGATGCCCACGATGACCGGCCCGGAACTGGCCGGCGCGCTCCGCACCCACCAGCCGGACCTGCCGGTGCTCTACATGTCCGGTTACACCGCCGCGTCGCTCGGCCCGCAGCTGCACCTCGACGAGAACAGCATGCTCCTGGAGAAGCCCTTCACCCGGAGCACGCTGCTGGGCGCGATCCGCTCGCTGTGCGGCCCCCAGCCCACCCACGATTAGATCCATTTTTCGGTACGACTCGCGGTCCTGTGGCGGCCGGCCCGCAAGGCCCGGCCCCCACCGGACCGCGACGCGTCTCATGCGGGCCCGCCGCCCCGCACGGTCAAACCACGCGATGCCGCCTCTGCCGCGCCCCACCTCTCAGCTGGGTGTCAGGGGTGTCTCGCGGGACGCGAGACACCCCTGACACCCAGCCGGGACCGCGACACGCGCTTCGGTCCGGGCAAGCTAGCGCGCCTCGCGGCAGTTCGGCTGGGCCTCAGGGGTGTCTCGAAGGGCGTGAGACACCCCTGAGGCCCAGCCGGGCCCGCATGAGACGCGCTGCGGTCCGGACGGGGCCGGGCCTCGCGGGCCGGCTGCCACGGGACGCCGAGTCGTACCGGAAAATGACGGTCGGAAGCCGAAGCGGACCGTGAGTGGTGGCCGGAAGTAGCGGTCGGGAGCTGAAGCGGGCCGGAAGCTGCGGCGGACCGGCTTGCACGGGGGAACGAGTGCTGGCGGATTCCGTGACGGGGAGTGCGGGAGTCCTCCCGGACCGTGCGAATCTGCGGCGGGGGGCTTGCCAGGCCATCCGGACAAAACGCAGTATTCCGGGGCACTGCCGTCAGGTGGAAGGAACCCCGGACTGATGCAGGATCCCACGGACAGCGTGGAACTTGCCGGACGCTCGGTCGGAAATTCGTACCGTCTGGTGAAACCGATCGGGCAGGGCGCGACCGGCACCGTCTGGCAGGGTGTGGACAGCGCCACCGACGAGCCGGTCGCGGTCAAGCTGCTGCACGAGAGCCTGCTGCGCCAGCCCCGGCTGGTCACCCGGTTCGTGCAGGAACGCACCATCCTGCTGATGCTGCGGCACCGCAACGTGGTCCGGGTCCGCGACCTGTTCAGCGTTGGCGAGACGCTCGGCCTGGTGATGGACCTGGTGGCCGGCGGCAGCCTGCGCGACCACCTGGAACGCGAACGGACCCTGCCCCCGGCCGAGGCCACCCGGCTCGCCGCGCAGGTCGCCGACGCCCTCGCCGAGGCGCACGAGCTGGGCATCATCCACCGGGACCTGAAACCGGACAACATCCTGGTGCTGGAGCGGGACGGCCGGCTGGAGACCCGGCTGACCGATTTCGGCATCGCCCGGATCCTCAACGTGCCGAGCATGACCACGCCGAACGCGGTGGTCGGCACCCCGCACTACATGGCCCCGGAAGCCTTCCACGGCGTCACGCCGAGCCCGGCCACCGACGTGTACGCCCTCGGCGTGCTGCTCTACGAGCTGGTCTCCGGGCAGCCGCCCTACCTGAGCGACTCGGTGCCGGAGCTGATGCGCCTGCACGCCGAGGGCCGCCCGCACCGCCGCCGGGGCATCCCGGAGGAGCTGTGGAAACTGATCCGCGCCTGCCTGCACGCCAAGCCCCGGCAGCGGCCGGCCGCCCCGGCGCTGGTCCGCGACCTGCGCCTGCTGACCCGGAAACTGGACGGTGTGCCGGCGCTGCCGCCGCCCCCGCCGCCCCAGCTGCCGCCGGCCGACCCGGACGACATGGCGGTCGACCCGCCCGAGCTGCGTGACGGGATCCGGTTCCCGCGGCCCGGACGGCACGCCGTGCCGTCCGCCCGCAAGCCGCGCAACGCCGCGCCGGTGCACCGTTTCCTGCGGTCCAGCGCGGTGGTCGCGGTGCTGGCCGGGGTGCTGCTCGCCACCGGCATCGCCACCTCGCTGTGGAGCCGGGACGGCGGCGAGCCGCGCCTCCAGCCGCACGTCGCGGCGATGTCCAGCGCTCCCCGGCCGGCGGCGGTCAGCAGACCGCGGCCCCGGAAGAAGGCCACGTCGCCATCGGCCACGGTCCGCGCGAAACGGACCGGCCGGCCGCACCGGACCCGGTCGCCGCAGCCGGAGGGGCAGGCGTACGGGCCGTGGCAGTGCGCCCAGGGCTTCGTCATCGACCTGTCCACCCGCAGCCCGCTGGTGCCGCGCCCGTGCCACTCGGTCGGCCGGGACGTGCGGTTCCAGGCCTCGCTGACCGCGCCGGCCGGCGGGCGGGCCGACATCGAGGTGACGCTGCGGGACGCGGACACCGGGCGGACCGTGGCCGGCCCGGCCACCTGTGCCGGCCTCACCTTCAGCCGGGGCGCGATGACCAAGGCGTGCGGCCCGGCCGACGCGGCGCCGCGGCGGGGGCGCAGCTACACGGTGGTGATGGCCTACCGCTACGAGCGCGACGGCACCAGTTCCAGCAACACCGCCCGGGGTCGTGTCTTCACCTGGTGACGTAGCCCACTAAGATCCATCGATACCACGGGAGGGGGCTACCCGTCATGAGTTTCGACCTGTACGTCTGGCACGAGCCGGAGTCGATCACGCCGGCGATCGCGGAGAACAAGCTGCGGCGCTGGCACGAGGAGGAACCCGGGGTTCTGCGGCCGCACCCCGCGGTCCTGGCCATGCACGCCGACCTGCTGGAGCTCTTCCCGGCCGGCTCCGGCGCGTGGAGCACCGCCCCGGCCCCGTCCGACCTGGTGCTGCACCTGACCGTCGACTGGTCCCGGGCCGGTGAGGTGGGCGCGGCGGTGGTCGCGCTGGCCCGGCAGCACGGCCTGGTCTGCTACGAGCCGCAGTCGCACCTGCTCAACCCGAACGCGCCCGGCCACGCCGCCGGTTTCACGCTGACCTCGGCGACCGGCCCGGAGATCCCGGACCCGTCACCGGGCCGGATCGGGAGCGTGGTCGGCGGCCTGGGCCCGGACAACCACTTCGCCATCCTGGAGCGGGCGGACGGCTGGTTCGTCCAGGTCGGTTACGGCCCGGCGGCCGGGGCCGCGCCCGGCGAGTACGCCCTGGAGTACCGGGAGGGCGGCCCGGAGCGCCACTTCCGCACCGAGACACCGGACCGGGCCGAGGCGGAGCGGTTGCTGACCGAGTTCCTCAACGGCGACGAGAGGTGGCGGCGCCGGCACGTGTGGCGCCCGTTGTTCAGCTGACCGCTCGCTGGTCGTCAGCGGTTCCGGAGCACCTCGGCCAGCATCCGGATGAATTCCGGGTCGTCCTCCGGCCCGAGCGGCGCGGTGCGCAGCGGCACCGCGGCCACCGGCGCGTTGGTCACCCGGCCGGCCCGGAACCAGGCGATGGCCCCGGCCACCGGGCAGCAGAGCACCAGCAGCAGCCAGGCGCCGCGCGGGAAGTGCCGCACCCGGGACGGCTCGGTGGCCAGGCAGTCGATCGCCGCCACCACCACGAGCGCGACGGTGACCAGGAAGAGCAGCGTGTTCACTCGAGCCATGGCAGCGATCCTGCCCACCGCGGGCTGCGGTTCCGGTCGCCGCCGGGTGCGCGGACGTTGCCGCGACGAGCCCGCAGGCCCGTCGCGGCGTGTCCGGTCAGGCGGCGCTGGTCAGGGCGGGCAGGTAGCCGTACGTGTAGCCGCTGCTGTTCGGGTGGTAGGAGTTCTGCGGCGGGATGATGGTCAAGCCGTTCAGGTACGGCCTCGAGGCGCAGACGCCGTGCCCCGCGAAGTTGTCCCGCACGTCGGCGTAGGTGAAGCCGGCCGCCGCCGCGCGTGACTTGATCATGTCGTCGAGGGCCTGGGCGCCGCTGTTCAGCGCCTTCCGCTTGGTGGCGCTCATCTCGCAGAACGCCGACGCGGTGTCGAAGATGTTCGGGTACGACAGCACCACCACCTTCGCCCCCGGCGCCTTCGCCCGGATCGCGTTGTAGGCGGCGTCGAGCTTGCCCGGCAGCGTGTTCGCGACGTAGCTCTTGCCCGCGTTCACCTTCGTGATGCAGGTGGCGTCGCTGCTGGTCAGGCAGGTCAGCACGGTCGGCGCGAAGCCCGCGTCGTTGCCGCCGATGGTGATGCTGATCAGGTCGGCCCCGCTGGCCATGGCCGGCACCTGCTTGCTCACGACGTCGTCGGTGACCGCGCCGCTGCACGCCAGGAACTGGAAGCTGGTCGGGCTGTTCCGCGCGGCCCACTGCGCCGCGTAGCTGTAGTTGCTGCGCAGGCAGCTGCCGCTTTGCCCGGGCGCGCCGACCCCGGACGAGTAGGAGTCGCCGAGGGCGACGTAGTCGACGCCGGCCGCCTGGGCGGGGGAGGCGATGGCGACGGTGAGCGCGAGGACGGACGAGGAGACGAGACAGGCGAGGACGGTAGCCCTACTCATCGATGGCCTCCGATATCCACGAGGGGATGATGGGGCCGAAGCGCTTCGGTTACCGCACAGTAAGTCAAGGTCGTGAGAAATGGAATCCAGTGACTTTCCTGTTACAGGGTAGTAACATGCATCGATGTGACCTGGAGTTATGGCTCCGGGTGATGTTACATGAGCAGATCGTCACGGGCGCTCAACGGCTGCCGAGCCGCCCTTCAGCGTGTCTTAAGAAAACCGGGCTACGGTCGCCGTCATGGAAGAGAACCGGGCCCGCCGGGTCGTCGAGCGACTCCGCGAGCGCAACGTCTTCGCCCATCTGAAACTCCCGCACGCCGGCCTGACGCAATATGGCATTCGCGTCGTGCTCCCCGACGGCCGCGAGGCGATCTGGGACAACGACGGCACCGCCGGCCTGGAGGCCCAGGTCATGCGGGACGGCGTCCTGGTCGGCTTCGTCCCGTCGATCCCCGGCTCGGAGCGCTTCACCGACGACGAGATCATCACCGCGATCGCGGCCGCCGACTACGACCGCCCGATCGGCCGCTCCACGCCGACCCCGGGCCGCCGCCCGACCCCGCCGCCCCCTTCGCTCGCCCGGCGGCTCTTCAAGGGATGAAGACCCTTTTCCGGTACGGGGTGAGCCCGGTGGTAGGGCCTGCCCTACCACCGGTCCAGGGTCCACCGTGTTCTCCGCGAGCCGGGCCTCGACCAGGCTCGAAGCATGCCGAACACCCCAGCCGTCGAGCTGATCGACGTCACCAGGAGCTACCCGGGCGTGCGCGCCCTCGCCGGCGTCTCGGCCGTCTTCCCGGCCGGGACCTTCACCGCCGTGATGGGCCCCTCCGGCTCCGGCAAGTCCACCCTGCTGCACTGCGCGGCCGGGCTGGACCGGCCGGACACCGGGCGGGTGCTGCTCGCCGGGCGGGACATCGCCGGCCTGCGCGAGCCCAAGCTCACCGAGGCCCGCCGCCGGGTCGCCGGCTTCGTCTTCCAGTCCTACAACCTGCTCGACTCGCTCTCGGTCTGGCACAACGTGCTGCTCCCGCAGCGCCTCGCCGGGGTCCGCCCGGACCGGGCCTGGGCCCGCGAGGTGCTGACCCGGGTCGGCCTGGCCGGCCGGGAGCACGCCCGCCCGGCCCAGCTCTCCGGCGGGCAGCGGCAGCGGGTCGCGCTGGCCCGGGCGCTCGCCGCCCGGCCCGAGGTGATCTTCGCGGACGAGCCGACCGGGGCCCTGGACCTGGCCGCCGGCCGGGAGGTGCTCGGCCTCCTCCGGGAGGCGGTCGACGACCTGGGCGCCACCGTCGTCATGGTCACCCACGACCCGGCCGCGGCCGGTCACGCCGACCGGGTGGTCTTCCTCGCCGACGGCCGGATCGTCACCGAGATGACCCGGCCGGCCGCCGAGGCGGTCGCCGCCCGGATGACCGCGGTCAGCGCCCACGCCGGCTCGGCCGCCGCGGGGGTGGACGCGCGATGATCCGGCTCGCTCTGCGGTCCCTGCGCCGGCACCGCGGCGCCTACCTGGGCACCTTCCTCGCCGCGCTGCTCGCCGTCGCCCTGCTGGCCGGGGGCGGGTTGCTGCTCTTCTCGGTGCTGACCGCGAAACCGCCGGCGGACCGCTTCGCCGCCGTCCCGCTGGTCGTCTCCGGCGCCCGCGAGGTCAGCCTGGAGACGGTCACCACGAAATCCAAGAAGGAGGGCAAGGCCAAGGTCAAGCGCAAGGTGAAGACCGAACGCCTGACCGGCGCGCCGCCGCTGCCCGCCGACCTGGCCGGGCGGGTCCGGGCGGTGCCCGGGGTGGCCGCGGTGATCGCCGACTACGCCTTCCCGGCCCGGGTCGACCGGCTGCCCGGCGCGCCGATCGGGCACGGCTGGTCGTCCGCCGCCCTGACCCCCTACGAGCTGCGGTCCGGCGCCGCGCCCGCGGCCGGTGAGCTGGTGCTCGACGCCGACCTGGCGGCCCGCGGTGGGGTCCGGCCGGGCGACGAGTTGCGGGTCACCACCCGGGCCGGGGTGCGCACCCTCCGGGTGAGCGGGATCGCCGCCCCGCCCGGCCGGGACGCGCTGCCCGCCCAGGGCGCCATCTTCCTGGCCGATACGGAGGTCGCCGCGGTCGCCGGCCTGTCCGGCCCGGCCGCGCTCGGCGTCCGCCCGGCCCCCGGCGTGCCGCCGGCCGTCCTGCGCGACCGCCTGACCGAGGCGATCGGCGTGGGCTCGCCCGGGCAGGCCGGGACCGCCAAGTCCACCGAGACCGCCGACGCCGATCGGGCCGGGACCGCTGCCGCCGGGACCACCGGCGGCGCCGACGGCATCGCGGTGCTGAGCGGGGACGAGCGGGTCCGGGCGGATCTTCCCGGGGCGTTGCCGGACTACATCGGGCCGATCTCGATCTTCGGGTTCGTCATCGGGATCACCGCGTTCGCCGCGATCTTCGTGCTGACCGGCACGGTCACCCTGTCCGTGCGGCAGCGGCTGCGGGAGCTGGCCCTGCTGCGCACCGCCGGGGCGACTCCCGGTCAGCTGCGCCGGCTGCTGGGCCGCGAGGCGGTGGCCCTCGCCGTGCTCGCGGGGCTGCCCGCCGCGCCGCTCGGCGTGCTCTTCGCCCACGTGGTCGCGGCCCGCTTCAAGGCTCTCGGCGCCGTTCCGGAGCAGTTCGCCGTACGGGGAAATGTGGTGATCTTGGTCCTGGCGATCGTCGCCGGCGTGATCGTCACCTACCTCGCGGCGCGGCTCGCCGGGCGGCGTGCCGTGCGGATCGCGCCGACCCAGGCGCTCACCGAGACCGCGACCGCGCCCACCGGCGGCCGGACGGTCCGGATCGTCGTCGCGCTGCTCGCCGCCGCCGGCGCGGCCGCTCTGCTGATCTTCGTGCCGCTGGCCGGCCCGCTCGGGATGGGGATGAGCTTCGTGTCGTCGGCGCTGCTGCTCTGCGCCGTCGCGGCCCTCGGCCCGATCCTGGTCCGGCCGCTGACCGCGCTGGTCAGCCGCCCGTTCGGGCTGGCCGGGCGGATCGGCCGGGCCGAGCACCGGCGGATCGCCGCGGTCGCCGTCCCGCTCGTGCTGATGTTCGCGCTGAACGCGACCATGCTGCTCAACGCCACCCTGCTGGAGAAACTCGCGGCCGGTCAGCAGCGGGAGCGGTTCGCCGCGGCGACCACGCGGGTGGCCACCCCGGGCGGGATGCCGCTCGCCGAGGCCGAGCGGATCGCCGGGCAGCCCGGCGTGACCGGCGCGGCGGCGCTGCTGCCCACCCGGGTGATCGTCGCGCAGGGCGGCAAGCCGGAGGACTACCCGGCGCAGGGCCTGTTCACCACCGGCGCCGACGCCCCGCTCGACCTGGGCGTCACGGCGGGCGCGCCGGCCGACGGGCTGTCCGCGAGTGAATACCTGACCGGTCAGTACGGCTGGCGGCTCGGCGACCGGGTGGAACTCTGGCTCGCCGACGGCCACCGCACCACGCTGCCGCTCACCATGATCTACAGCCGGGACCGCGGGTTCGGCGACCTGGTCCTGCCGGCCGCCCTGGTCGCCGCGCACGACCCGAAGGGCCTGGTCAGCACGGTCAGCCTGCGCTCCGGCGAGCCGCTCGCCGGCGGTGCCGGGCAGCCGGCGACGCTCTCCGGCGCGGCCACCCAGCAGGGCGCCTGGGAGCTGCTGGTGGTGATCTCGCTGGGCTTCACCGCGATCGCCGTGGTCAACACGTTCGCGATCGCCACCGCCGGGCGGCGCCGGGAGTTCGCCGACCTGCGGCTGGCCGGCGCCACCGCCGGGCAGGTGCACCGCCTGGCCGGCGCCGAGGCGCTGCTCACCGTGCTGGTCGGGCTGCTGCTCGGCGCCGCGGTCAGCGGGATCGTGGTGGGCGCGTTCAGCCTCGCCCAGGACGGGGTGCCGCGGGTGATCGTCGACCCGGGAACCTACGCGGCGATGGCCGGCGGGGTGGCCGCGCTGGGCCTGCTCGCCGGGGCACTTCCCGCCCGTCTGGTGCTGCGGCGCCGGTCACCGGCCATCTAGGATGCGATCGATGGTCAAGCGAACCGCCCGGGCACTGGGGTACCTGGTGACCGGGCCGGTCGCGGGCATCGCCGGTCTCCTGTGGAGCGTCGTCGCCGGCGTCCTGGTCACCCTGCTCGCGGTCACCCAGCTCGGCGGCCCGGCGTTCCTCAGCGCGGCCTGGCTCACCCGGCACCTCGCGGCGGCCGAGCGATGGCGGGCCGGGTGGGTGCTCGGCGCGCCGATCCCCGCCCCCTACCTGCCAGTGGCGGGCGGCTCGCTGCGGGACCGGGTCGGCGCGGTCGCCGGCCAGCCGGCCACGTGGCGTGACCTGGCCTGGCTGATCGTCCTGCTGCCGCTCGGGGTGGCCACCGGCGTCGCCGGCCTGGTCGTCGCGGTCGTCGACCTGGCCTCGATCGCCGCGCCGGCCTGGTCCTGGGCGGTGCCCAACCCGCACGCGCCGTTCCCGATGAAACCGCTGCTCACCACGGTCCCGGGTCGCTTCGTGCTGGCCGCGGCCGGGCTGGCCCTGCTGCCGGTCGCGGCCTGGCTGGTGCGCAGCATCGCCGCCGCCCTGGCCCGGCTGGCCGTGGCCTTGCTCGGCCCCGGCGAACACCGCCGCCTGGTCGAGCGCGCCGACCGTCTGGCCGAGACCCGGCGGCGGGTGGTCGACGCGCAGGCCGCCGAGCTGCGCCGGATCGAACGTGACCTGCACGACGGCGCCCAGGCCCGGATCGTCGCCGCCGGCATGACCCTGGCCCTGGCCGCCCGGAAGATGCGCACCGCCACCGTGGACGCCCGGCCGGACGTGGAGCTGGCGCGGCGGCAGCTCGACGACGCGCTCGCCGAGTTGCGCCGGTTGGTGCGCGGCATCCACCCGCCGATCCTCACCGACCGTGGGCTGCACGCCGCGCTGGCCGCGCTGGCCGGGGACAGCCCGTTCCCGGTGAGCCTGCACGGCGACCCGGACGCCCGCTATCCGGCCGCGGTCGAGTCGGCCGCCTACTTCGTGGTCGCCGAGGGCCTGACCAACGCGGCCAAGCACGCCGCCGCCACCACCGGCACCATCACCGTCTCCCGCGCCGCCGGCCTGGTCCGGATCACCGTCACCGACGACGGCCGCGGCGGCGCCGACCCGGACGGCGCCGGCCTGCTCGGCCTCCGCCGCCGCGTCGAAGCCCTCGACGGCACCCTCACCGTCACCAGCCCACCCGGCGGCCCGACCACGTTGTGCGCGGAGCTGCCATGCACCTGACCATTCGGGGAGCGGAGTTGCCGTGCGCATCGTGATCGCCGAGGACCTGCTGTTGCTGCGCGAGGGCATGGTCCGGCTGCTGACCGAGACCGGTCACGACGTGGTCGCCGCCGTCGGGACCGCGGCCGAGCTGCTGGACGCCGTCGACGAGCACCACCCGGACCTGTCGGTGATCGACGTCCGCCTGCCGCCCGGCTTCCGGGACGAGGGTCTGCGCGCGGCCCTGCGGATCCGCTCCGCCGACCCGGACGCGAAGGTGCTGATCGTCTCGCAGTACGTCGAACGCGCCTACGCCGCGGACCTGCTGGCCGACGGCCGCGGCGGCGTGGGCTACCTGCTCAAGGACCGGGTGACCGCCCTCGACGACTTCCTCGACGCGGTCGACCGGGTCGCCGCCGGCGGCACCGCGATGGATCCGGAGGTGGTGCGCCAGCTCTTCGCCCGCAGCCGGGACCACGGCCTCGACGGCCTGACCGCCCGCGAGCGCGAAGTCCTCGGCCTGATGGCCCAGGGACTGTCCAACTCCGCCATCTGCGACGCGCTGGTGCTGGCCCCGGTCTCCGTCGAGAAGCACATCACCAACATCTTCGCCAAGCTCGACCTGCCACCGGCGGCGGACGCCCACCGCCGGGTCCGCGCCGTCCTGACCTACCTGAACGCGGCTTGAGTCTATTTCGTCCACCTTCGAGGGATTGATGACCTGCCACGTGGGCTTCTAGCGTCCTACGGGTCGTCGATTCGGAAGGTTCACACGTTGACGCGTGCTGCGGGAAATCGTTTCGTCCGTAAGGCTCTGGTGCCGTTCCTGGCGCTGACAGCTGTCACCGCGGTCAACGTGCCGCCGGCCTGGTCGGTGGTCAGCCGGTGGCGGCACGACCGGTTGGTCAACAGCCTGCCGTACAAGGAGAGCCACGGCTTCTGGCAGACCGTGGAACTGCCCGGCAGCATGCGAGTCAACGCCATCCACGCGGCGCTGCTGCCGTCCGGCAAGATCCTGCTGATCGCCGGCTCGGGCAACAAGGTCGACCAGTTCAAGGCCGGCACCTTCCGAACCGTGGTGTTCGATCCGGCGACCGGCTCGGCCACCGAGGTGCCCACGCCGACCGACCTGTTCTGCAGCGGGCACACGTTCCTGCCGGACGGGAAGTTGCTCGTGGCCGGGGGCACGCTGCGCTACGAGGTGCTGGAGCCGGATGTCACCCACGCCGGCGGCAGCATGACGGTCAAGAACGAGTCGCCGGACCGCCCCCGGACCTTCCCGAAGGGCACCGTGTTCGTGGCGCCCAGCGGCCGGCGCTACCTCGCCGGCGACGAGTTCACCGTCCCGGCCGCGACCAAGAAGGTGACCCGGGCCGGCAAGGTGACCGTCACCGCCAGCGCCACCACGGTCTGGGTCGACGCCGCGGGGGCCGGGGCGGAGTACGCGACCGGGGTGCGCGGGCAGTACCGGATCGAGGGCCTGACCGGCGCGGACGCCCGCAACCTCTACGGCCTGTCCGAGAAGATCACCATGGACAAGCAGGACTACCAGGGCCGCAAGGAGACCTACGAGTTCGACCCGGTCACCGAGCGGTACCAGCGGGTCGCGGACATGCACGAGAAGCGCTGGTACCCGACGCTGACCGGGCTGCCGGACGGGTCGGTCCTCGCGGTCTCCGGCCTGGACGGCAGCGGCCAGGTCGTCGACGGCTCGCAGAACGAGATCTTCGACCCGGCGACCAGGAAGTGGACGGTGCGCAAGGATCTCGACCGCTACTTCCCGACCTATCCCACGCTGTTGCAGACCGCCAAGCCGGGCTTGCTGTTCTACACCGGCTCGAACTCCGGCTACGGGCCGGAGGACCGGGGCCGGGAACCGGGGTTGTGGAACCTGACCGACAACAGCTTCCGGCCGGTGCCCGGCATCCGCGACGCCGATCAGTTGGAGACCAGCATGTCGGCCTGGGCCGGGCCGGTGCAGAACCAGACCGTGATGGTGGTCGGCGGCGGTGGCGTCGGGGAGTCACCCAAGTCCACCCGCCGGATCGACCTGGTCGACCTGACCGGCCGCAGGCCGCGGTTCCGGCCCGGCCCGGACCTGCCGGAGGGCACGCGATACCCCAACCTGGTCACGTTGCCGGACGACACCACGCTGATCACCAACGGGGCCCGCGATTACCGGGGCCGCGGCGCCACCGACAACCACATCGCCCGGGTCTACCACCCGGACAGCAACACGCTGTCCCCGGCCGCCGACCCGGCGGTGGGCCGCAACTATCACAGCTCGGCGCTGCTGCTGCCGGACGGCCGGGTGCTGACCACCGGCTCCGATCCGCTGTACGCGGACAGGAAGAACACCATCAGCGGCTCGTTCGAGCAGCGCCTCGAGGTGTACACGCCGCCGTACCTGTACCACGGCGACCGGCCGGCCATCACCAGCGGTCCGGCCGCCGTCTCCTACGGCCGCCAGGCCACGTTCGGCACCTCGGCGCCGGCCGACATCGCCGCGGTCCGGCTGATCCGTCCGAGCGCGGCCACCCACATGCTCAACGTCGATCAGCGCTCGGTGGCCGTGGACTTCACCAGGCAGGCGCGGGGCATCACGATCACGGTGCCCGGGCAGCGCACCCTGCTGCCGCCGGGGCCGTACATGCTGTTCGCCGTCAACCGGGCCGGCGTTCCCTCGGTCGCGCACTGGGTGATGGTGTCCTGACCGGCGCGCGAGCCGCTCCGGCTCAGCCGGAGCGGCTCGCCAGGTCCAGCGCGTAAGCCGGCCACCAGGTGCCGGCCGCCGGCTCGCCGGCCCGGCAGGCGCCGTCCGAGTCGCCCGGATTCTTGATCCACAGGAAGGCGTCCACCCGGGGCCGCCCGGTGTCCGTGGTCGGCGCCGGTCCGAGCGCCCGTCCCGGTGGATTGCACCAGCGCGGGCCACCCTCGATCTCCGAGCCGGGCACCGGACCGGCCCCGTTGCGGCTGGTGTCGATCACGAAGTGCGGATGACCGCCGAGCGCGTCGGAGACCCGGCGGCCGAAGTCGACGTTGTCGGCCGTGGACACGAAGTTGGACACGTTCAGCGCGAAGCCGTCCGCCCCCGCGATGCCGGCCCGCCGCAGTGCCCGGGCCAGCCGGTCGGTGTCGGTGATCCAGCCGGGGTTGCCGGCGTCCAGGTAGACCACCGCGGAGCCGGTGGCCTTCAGCACGTCTACCGCGTCCCGCAGCAACGCGGCCCGCTCCTCGGCGTCGTCCGCGCAGCCGTCGACCAGATGCGCGACCGCGTCCGGCTCGACGATCACCACCGCCGGCCGGTGGGCGAGGCCGGCCGCGAAGTCGCGGATCCACTCCCGGTACTCGGCGGCGGACGCGGCACCGCCGGCGCTGAAGCTGCCGCAGTCGCGTTGCGGGATGTTGTAGGCCACCAGCACCGGCAGACGCCCGCCGCCCGCGGCCCGGCCGACCACCGCGTCGACCCGGTCCCGCACCGGGGTCGGACCGCCGGTCACCCAGGTCGCGATCGGCCGGTCCGCGATCCGGGCCAGGATCCGGGCATCCTCGGTACGCCCCTGCCCGGTCCACTGCGCGACCTGGGTCGCGGCGTCGCCGGTCGGGTCCACGTACAGGGCGCGGCCGGCCAGCGGATTGCCGTCCGGCGACGACGGCCGGGCGGGCGTGCCGCCGACCGGCGCCGAGGCCACCGGCTCCGGGCTCGGCCCGGTCGTGTCGTCCCGGCCGCACCCGGCCACGGCGAGAGTGACGGTCGCCGTGCTCGCCACGAACGCCCGCCACCACCGGCCCCTGGAAGCCATCACCACGTCCCTTCCGGTACGGACAAGGAGGAACAAACAGCGTATCCGAGACACCTACCGGGTGATCCATAGCGGACATAAGCCTTCAATTCCTCGCGGCGGTGATGTGGGCATCCGATCGAGCTGCCTACGCTCGCGCCGCGGACATCCCGCACCCTCCCTTGCTCCCCGGACAGTGGGTTGCGCGCGTGCTGAGAAAGGAACCCGGTGTCGTCGTCGACCACCTCACCGCCGCACGGCTCGTGGGAACGGCTGGAGCACTTCAGCCGGCTCGCCGGTCCGCTGACCGTCCCGCCGGCCGGCCAGCCGTACCGTGTGCAGTTCCGCAATCAGCGCAAGCTCGACGGCCGATGGCGACATGCGAAAGCGTTGCTGATCGCGCTGCTCAACGTGTGCTTCGAGATCGTCTTCTTCGCCTGGCTGCTGCGACCGGACCACATCGGCGCGACGTACGCCGGACCGGTCGCCGAGGCGGCCCGGATCGCGAACCTCGCGGTCATCGTCTTCATCGCCGTGGTCGAGCTCCTGCGGCTGGTCAACGTGATCTCACTGTCGCTGGCCTCGATCGCCGCCCGGGACCCGATCCCGGTCGTCCCGGATCCGGGCGTCCGGGTCGCCTTCCTGACCACCATCGTGCCCAGCAAGGAACCCATCGCGGTGGTGGCCGACACGCTGCGGGCGGCCACCCGGATCCGGCACGACGGCGTCTTCGACATCTGGCTGCTCGACGAGGGTGACGACCCGGCGGTCAAGGCGGTCTGCGCCGAGCTCGGCGTCCGGCACTTCACCCGGCGCGGCGTCGAGCGATACAACCAGGAGGCCGGCGCCTTCCGGGCCAAGACCAAGCACGGCAACTACAACGCCTGGATCGACGCCCACGGCGCCCGGTACGACGTGCTGCTCTCGGTCGACCCGGACCACGTGCCGCTGGCCAACTTCGCGGAACGGATCCTCGGCTACTTCCGGGATCCGGACGTCGCGTACGCCGTCGGCCCGCAGTGCTACAAGAACAGCGAACAGTTCGTCACCCGGGCCGCCGAGTCGCAACAGTTCCCGTTCCACAGCGTCATCCAGCGCGCCGCCAACCTGTACGGCACCCCGATGCTGGTCGGCACCAACAACGCCATCCGGATCGACGCGCTGCGCAGCATCGGTGGCCTCAGCGACTCGATCACCGAGGACATGGCCACCGGCCTGAGCCTGCACACCAGCCGCAACCCGGCGACCGGGAACCGCTGGAAGTCGGTCTACACCCCGGACGTGCTCTCCGCCGGTGAGGGCCCGACCAGTTGGAGCGACTATTTCAGCCAGCAACGCCGCTGGTCGCGCGGGACCTTCGAAATCCTTTCCGGTACGTACTGGCGGCGCTTCGCGAAGCTGTCCCCGGCCGCGATGCTGCACTACACGCTGATCACCACGTTCTACCCGTCGATGGCGATCGGCTGGCTGCTGGGCATCGTCAACGCGATCCTGTTCCTGGGCCTGGGCGTCACCGGCCTGACCATCGCCCCGCAGACCTGGCTGGCGCTGTACACCGACGCCACGGTGTTCTCGCTGTGGCTCTACATCCACCATCGGCGCTACAACGTCAGCCCGTACGAACCGCCGGACTCGTGGGGCCTGACCGGCATGCTCATGTCGATCATCGCGGCGCCGCTCTATGCCGGACAGCTGTGCAGCACGATCGCCCGCCGCCCGGCGAAGTTCGTGGTCACCCCGAAGGGCGAGAGCAGCAGCCGGGACGGCCTCCGTACCTTCCGCAACCACCTGGGCTGGTGCGCCGTCCTGGTCGCCGCGATCGCCGTTTCGGTGATCCGGCACTACGCCGGCGGCGCTGCGCTGCTCTGGCCGTGCACCAGCCTGCTGGTCTGCCTGCTGCCCATCGCCCTCTGCTACGCCGCGCCGTGGCTCGCCCGCAACGAGGCCGCCGCACTCGTCGAGGCGCCCGTGCCGGCCGGTCTCCCGGCGCTGCCCCGCCATCCGGGTGACATCACCCGGGAGATCCCGAAGGCTCTCCTGCAGCAGCATCTGGACAGCGGCGGGGCGCCGCGCCCGCACCCGGTGACGGCGGTCCGGCACCCGGCCGTCCCGGAGCAACGCATGCATCCGTCCCGGCCGCGCCAGGCCGGCGAGACCGGCCCGCAGGTCCCGGTGCGCGCGGCGGCGAGACCGGCCGGCGGAGAGGGCGCCGAGCGGTGACCGCGCGGTCAGGCGGAGTCGCGCCAGATGATCGGGGTGGGTAGCAGCTGGCCGGTCGGCTCGGGCTGGTCACCGCGCAACTGACGGAGGATCAGCTGGGCGGCGACCGCTCCGATCTCCTTCGCCGGCTGGCGGACGGTGCAGAGTTGCGGCTGGGTGCGGACCGCCCAGGTGCTGTCGTCGAAGCCGACCAGGCCGACGTCGCCGGGGACGCTGCGGCCGGCCTCGCGCAGGGCTTCCAGCGCGCCGGCGGCGATCGCGTCGGAGGCGGCGAAGACGCCGTCGATCGACGGGTCGCGGTCCAGCAGCAGGCGCATGCCTTTGCCACCGGAGCCGTAGTCGTAGTGCGGCACCTCGGCGACCAGGTCCGGGTCGAAGGCCGGGCCGAGCGCCTCGCGGAAGCCGGCCAGCCGGTCGATGCCGGAGTCCCGGTCCAGGGCGGCGGCGATCATGCCGATCCGGCGGCGGCCGGTGGCGGCCAGCCGGGTGGTGATCTCCCGGGCCGAGCCGGCGTTGTCGATGCCGACGAACGGGATGCCCTGCTCCAGGTCGGGGGGATGGCCGACGAAGGCGGCGGGCAGCCGCAGGTCGCTGATCACCCGGATGATCGGGTCGTGGGTGCGGGCCGAGACGACGATCGCGCCGTCGACGAAACCGCCGCTCAGGTAGCGCCCGACCCGCTCCATGTCGCGGGCCGACTCGACCACCAGGCTGACCATCTGGTGGTCGGCCAGGGAGAGCGCGGCGTTGGCGCCCAGCATGATCGCCCCGATGTTCGGGTCGTCGAGGAAGAGCGAGTGCGGCTCCAGGGCGACGAACCCGACCGCCTGCGAGCGCCGCATCTTGAGGGTGCGGGCCGCCGTGTTCGGCACGTAGCCGACCTCGAGGATGGCGGCCTCGATCGCGGCGCGCGCCTCGGCGGAGACATATCCACCGTTCAGCACGCGGCTGACGGTGCCCCGGGACACGCCCGCGGCGGCCGCGATGTCGTGCACCGTGGCGCGTTTCGGGGACTGGGGCATGCGATCACGATAGCGCCGCGGACGCCAGTGACCCGCTGCCAACCCGGTTCCGGTATGTGCACGTTCACACATCGGTAACCGCCGTTGCGGCTCGCAGTGCCCGCGGCCGATCAGCAGCACCCTCCGAGGCGTACCGAAATCAGTCGGAAGCCTGGGTGAGAGCGACCGTGAGCAGCAGGAACGCCGTGAGGGAAGCGGCCGTGCGGAGGTGGTTCCAGAGCAGCCAGCGGCGCTCCCGGAAAGCGGCCCGGACCTGCGCGGTGTCGATCGTGGCGGGGTCGCCGGCGGCCTTGAGCGCGTCGTTGAGCGGCAGGTGCACGGCGACCGTGATCACGACGACGGCCAGCGCGAGGCCGAAAGCGGTCCAGACGAGCACGGTCGGCCGGAGGAGGCCGGCCGCCGCGATGGCCGGCGGTCCGCCGAGGAACGTGACCATGAACCAGGGATTGATGATCGCGCGGTCGATGGCCTGGAAGGCGGTCACGAACGTGCGGTCGTCGGTACGGCGGAAGGCCGGCATGATCGTGTGCGAGTACAGCGCGAAGACGCCGGTGACGAGTCCGGTCAGGACGGTCGCGGCGATCAGGACGGTCGGCACAGCCGGAGCCTAGCGCCTGTTTCGGAGGCCGGCCGAGTGCGAGGCGAGGTCAGGAGTGTGGCTGGCAACGGCCCCGGATCGCCCGCATACCGGGGTTGTATGTGGGTGATCCGGGGACGCTGCCAGGCGCGCTCCTGGCCACGCCGCAGCCCCGGTCGGCCTCCGAAACAGGCGCTAGACGTCCAGCTCCAGCCGGGTGGTCCCGAGCGTGACGAAGACACTGCGCGGGGTGCGGACCAGGCGCAGCAGGACATCGCCGCAACCCGGGCAGCGGCCCACCACGCCCGGAGCCGGGGTCCAGACGCGGAGGGTCGCCACGGTGCCGCTGTGCCGGCAGCCGCCGCAGGTGAAGCGGGCCGCAGTCATCTCCACCGCGAAGACCTCGGCCAGGTCGCCGGCCAGGGCGTTGCCGTCCAGCTCGGGCATCACGCGCCCCCGAAGCGCTCGGTGCGGACCTTTTTCGGGTCGTGGCCGAGCGCGACCAGGATGTCGGCGGCGGTCTCCACGAACGAGGTCGGACCGCAGACGAAGACGTCCGGGGCGAAGTCCGGCGGCCAGCCATGCGAGTTGATCGTGGCAACGTCGATCCGTTTCGGCGGCGTGGGCCAGCCGTCCGGGGTCTTGCGCGTGTAGACGAAGTGGACGTCCAGCCCCGGGTCGTCGCGGACCCGGCGCCGCAGCTCGTCGGCGAAGCAGGCGTCCTCCGGGGTGCGCACCGAGTAGATCAGCCGGAACGGCTGCCGGGCCCGGCGCCGGCCGCGGTCGCGGATCATCGCCATCAGCGGGACGATGCCGGAACCGCCGGCCACCAGCAGCACCGGAGCCGGCTGGGTGGCGCGCCAGACGAACCAGCCGCCGATCGGGCCGCGCAGCTCGATCTGGTCGCCCGGCTCGACGACGTCGGTGAGATAGGGCGAGACCTCGCCGTCGTCCAGCCGCTGGATGGTGATCTCGACCTGGCCGCTCGCCGCGGACCAGTCGGACGCGATCGAGTAGCTGCGCTGCGCCGAATAGCCGTCCTCGGCGGTCAGGCGCAGGTCGAGGTGCTGGCCGGGCAGGTGGCCGGGCCAGTCCGGGATCTCCAGGACGAGCGTGCGTGCCGACGGGGTCTCCTGGCGGACCGCGGAGACCGTGCCGGCCCGCCAGCTCAGTCGCCCTGGTAGCGCTGCTCTGACCACGGGTCCCCATACATGTGGTAGCCGGCGGCCTCCCAGAAGCCGGGCTCGTCCTCGAGCATCATCTCCAGGCCGTTGACCCACTTGGCCGACTTCCAGAAGTACAGGTGCGGGATCAGCAACCGGGCCGGGCCGCCGTGCTCCGGGTGCAGCGGCTCGCCGTCGAACTCGTAGGCGATCCACGCCTTGCCGTCGAGCAGGTCCTCGAACGGGATGTTCGTGGTGTAGCCGCCGTAGCTGTGCGCCATCACGTAGTCGGCGGCGGTCTCCACGTCCTCGAAGAGGGTGTCCAGCGAGACGCCGCGCCAGGTGGTGCCCAGCTTGGACCACTTGGTGACGCAGTGGATGTCCTTGGTGATCTCCTCGGACGGCAGCGCGAGGAGCTCCGACCAGTCCCAGGTGTGTTTCTGCCCGGACTCGGTGGCGACGGTGAGCCGCCACCGGTCCAGCGGGACGCGCGGGGTCGGGCCGGCCGAGAGGACCGGGAAGTCGTGTGTCAGGTACTGACCGGGGGGCAGGTCGGGGGCGGAGTCACGCCGCCGCCCGCCGAAGCCCCGGGAGATGATGCCCATGGGATATGAGTAAACCGCATGTTCGATCAGGCCTTCACTGTCTGGCTGGTGACACCGGCCACCTTGCTGGTGGAGGAGAGGACCACGCGGTAGCTGCCGCCGCTGACCAGGCCGGTGACCGTGCGGGTGCTGGTGGCGGCGTAACTCTTGACGGTGGACCAGCGCTTGTTGACGTAGCGCTGGACGGTGAGCTTCTGGCCGGCGGCGCCGGTGACCTTGACGGTCAGGGTCTTCTTGGCGCCGCGGGCCACCGCCAGCCCGGCCTTCACGGTGTAGGTGCTGGTGGAGCTCGCGGTGGACGCGGTGAGCCGGACCCGGAAGGAGGCGGTCGCGGTCCGGGCCACGGTGTAGGTGCCGGTGCTGGTCGTCTTGCCCGCGGTGCAGGACCAGGCGCCGCCGGCGGCCGAGACACAGAGGGAGACCGGCTGCGCGGCCCAGGGCTCACCGCCCGCGGTGACCTTGAACGTGGTGCTGGTGCGGGTGCCATAGGTGACGGTCCGGGCGGTGACGTCGGTGGTGACGGTGGGCTTGGCGGGCACCGGGGTGATGGTCGGCGTCGGCGTCGGGGTCGTGGTCGGCTTTTCTTCCGGGGCCACCTTGTCCAGGGCCGCGACCGCGTCCACCCGGCCGTACCCGAAATCGTTGTCCTTCCCGGCGGCGCCGAGATCCACCGCCGAGTCCTCCAGGGCCGACTCCACCTCGTCCGGGGTGAGCCCGGGCCGGGCCGCGACCAGCAGCGCGGCCAGCGCCGCGACGTGCGGCGACGCCATCGAGGTGCCGCTCATCGAGGCGTACCCGCTCGACGCCAGCGCGGTCGGGTAGGTGCTCAGGATCGCGCTGCCGGGAGCGGCCACGTCCACGTAGCCGCCGGCGTTCGAGTAGGAGGCCACCCGGTCGGCGGAGTCGGTGGCGGCCACCGCGATCACCCCCGGGTCGGCGCCCGGGTAACTGGTCGGGCTGCCCTTCTGCCGCTCGTTGCCGGCCGCCGCCACCACGACCACACCCTTGCTTCGCGCGTACGCGACCGCGCTGGTCAACGCACTCGACTGCGACGTACCGCCGAGCGACATGTTGATCACGTCGGCGCCGTGGTCGGCCGCCCAGACGACGCCCTCCGCGGTGTCCGAGTCGTAGCCCTCGCCGTTCGCGCCCAGCACCCGCACCGGCAGGATCCGGACGTCCGGCGCCACCCCGGCGACCCCGATCCCGTTGCCGGCCAGCGCCGCGACGGTGCCGGCCACGTGGGTGCCGTGCCCCTGCGGGTCGGTGCTGCCGCCCACCTGGTCGGTGGTGGCGTCATATCCGGTCAGGACCCGGCCGGCCAGGTCCGGGTGGCTCGCGTCGACCCCGGTGTCGATCACCGCGACGGTCACCCCGGCGCCGGTGGACCGCTCCCAGGCGGCCGGCACCCGCATCGTGGTGAGATCCCACTGCCTGCTGCGGTAGGTGTCGGTGCCGGTCGGCGCCTCCAGGGCCCGGACGATCCCGTCGACCTCGACGCCGAGGGCGGTGCTGGCCTGCTGCGCCTCGGTCTTGTCAGTCACCTCGCGGACCGTGACGATCGGGCGGCCGGTGTGGTCGAGGGTGGTGGTGACCAGGCGGGCCGGCTTGGCGGCGGAGATCTCGGCGGGCAGCCGTTTCCGCGCGGCGGCCTGCCTCGTGGGTGCGGCCAGTCGCTGGGCCGGGGCGGCCACCGGGCGGGCCGGGGCGGCCACCGGGCGGGAGACCGGGCGCCACTCCGTCGTGCCGGCCGGGAGGGTCATCGCGCCCACCGCGGCGATCGCCGCCACCGACAACACACCCGACAGCACCTGGTACCGCAGCGACACCCGCATCCCGTCTTACTCCCTCGTCCGGTGGTGACCATCCGTGATCAACCACTGACCAAAAGGTCCGTCCGTTGGAGTGCGGGCTGGTCAGGCGCCGGTTGCGATTGAGGTGCGGTGATCCGGAAGGGCAGGCCCTAGAATCGGGCGTATGCCGCTGACCGGTGAATACGAGCCCAGCACACTCGACTGGGCACGCGAACAGGCCGAGAAGTTCGACTCCAGCGACGGGGCGGACGCCAACACGATCCAGGGCAGACCGATCATCCTGATCACGTCCGTCGGGGCGAAGACCGGGAAACTGCGCAAGACCCCGCTGATGCGGGTCGAGCACGACGGGGAATATCTGGCGGTCGGCTCCCTCGGCGGCGCCCCGAAAAATCCGGTGTGGGTCTACAACCTGCGCAAGAACCCCCATGTCGAGCTGCAGGACGGCGCGGAGCGGCACGACTACACCGCGCGGGAGCTGTCCGGCGCCGAGCGGGAGGTCTGGTGGGCGAGGGCGGTCGAGGCTTTTCCGAACTACGCGGTCTACCAGACCAAGACCGAGCGGTTGATCCCGGTGTTCCTGTTGCAGCGCCGTTGACCGGGGCCGCGGACGACCCCGACCGGTCGTCCGCAACCCGCCCGGTGGCGGCCGCCGACGACGCCGACCGGTCGGCCGTGACTCGCCCGGTGGCGGCCGTGGACGACGCTGACCGGTCGGCCGCAACCCGCCCGGTGGGCGCGAATAGCGCGGAAAAAGAGGATGCCACCAGGTCACTTGCCCGCGATCATGGAGGCATGCGGACCCCCCACCAGCCCCTCGACCGAGCCAACGGTGCGGCGGTCCCGGCCGCCCGCACCCCGGAGGCGACGTCGCCGAGCCTGCCGCTGGCCGGTTCGATCGACGACGGCGACCGGCTGGTGGACCTGGTCGACCTGATCGCCCTCGACCCGTTCGTCACCGGGAAGGAGCCGTTCGGCCGCACCACCTGGCTGGAAAACCTGCGGGCCGACGCGCCGCTGACCGTCCCGGACGCGCAGGTGGTGCGGGACGCGGTGGAGGACGACGGGCACGGCCGGCTCAGCACCGGCGACGGCTGGACCCTGCACGTGATGCGGTGGAAGCAGAGCCGCCGCGCCCGGGTCACGGTCACCGCGGTCAGCAGCGAGCTGGCCGAGACGGTGATCAGCGCGGTGATCGCCGACGCGGTCGAGGAGCCGGCCCCGGCCGACGACAGCGTGCCGGTCGGCTTCTGGCACTACGGCCCGCACGGCCCGCGCCGCACCCAGCGGGAGATCGGCGCCGCCCCGTGGGAGACGATCAGGCCGAACTACGCCCGTCCGGTCGCCGACACCCTGGAACGCCTGATGGCGATCGACGCCACGTCGGTCACCGGCCGTCTCCTGCTGCTGCACGGCGAGCCCGGCACCGGCAAGACGACCGCGTTGCGGGCGCTCGCCCAGCAGTGGCGCTCGTGGTGCCAGGTGGACTGCGTGCTCGACCCGGAGCGCTTGTTCGGCGACCCGGCCTACCTGATGAGCGTGGCGCTGGGCAGCGGCGACGAGGACGAGCCGAAATGGCGCCTGCTGATGCTGGAGGACTGCGACGAGCTGATCAGCGGGGATGCCAAGGCGAGTGCCGGCCAGTCGCTGTCCCGCCTGCTGAACCTGACGGACGGCCTGCTCGGGCAGGGGCGCAACGCGATGATCGCGATCACCACCAATGAGGACCTGTCGGCTCTGCATCCGGCGGTGATCCGGCCGGGGCGGTGCCTGGCGAGCATCGAGGTGGGGCGGTTGCCCTATCCGGAGGCGGTCGCCTGGCTGGGGACCTCGAAGGGGGTCAGCCCGGAAGGGGCGACTCTGGCGGAGCTGTATGCCTTGAAGACGGGGGCCGAGCCGGTCACCGTCCCGAAGCAGATCCCTTCGACGGGGATGTACCTCTAGTTCGTCCTGGTGGCGGCGCCGATCGGTTGCGGTTCGTCGTGCGTTCCGGTCGGTCGCCACAGGAACTGTTGGTCGCTGTCGCGGTCGGCGCTTGTGGTTCGTCGTGTGTTGCGCTTGGTTGCCATGCCGCGGGAGCTGTTGGTTGCTGTTGCGGCCGGCGCTTGTGGTTCGTCGTGTGTTGCGCTTGGTTGCCATGCCGCGGGAGCTGTTGGTTGCTGTTGCGGTCGGCGCTTGTGGTTCGTCGTGTGTTGCGCTTGGTTGCCATGCCGCGGGAGCTGTTGGTCGCTGTTGCGGCCGGCGCTTGTGGTTCGTCGTGTGTTGCGCTTGGTTGCCATGCCGCGGGAGCTGTTGGTTGCTGTTGCGGCCGGCGCTTGCGGTCCGTTGTGTGTTGCGCTTGGTTGCCATGCCGCGGGGGCCGTTGGTCACTGTCCCTGCCGGCCGTTCTGGTTCGCTCGGGCCTGCGGTCCGATCTTTTCGGTACGGCGGAAGCGCTCCGATTGCGAAAGTGTGCTGGCGGCCTGGCTGTGATAACGCATACCATTTTTGTCTCTGGGTGATTTGGTGCGCGGTGGATTTTTCGGAGTGCCTCAGGTCACTCCTGGATGCTGGTGTTTGGCATGATCGAATGCTTACACGGGTGAAGCGGGCGCTGGGACAATTTGTGCATGGGACAGTTGTCGTTCTTCAGCCGGTCGGAGACTGCTGCGATGCGCGACCGGACCGCAGCTCGAAATTATTCGCCGATCGGTGAAGAATTCCGCCGGGAGCACGAGGTTCGCCGTTATTGGGGCTTGAGGCGCCGCCACGCCGAGAAGTTACGCCGAATAGGCAAGCCGCAATCCGCGCCGTCAGCAGCCTGCGCTCCTCAGGGGCGTTCCAGGCCTTCGGGGGCGTCAGTTCCACGCGCCGCCGCAGCTCGACGGGCGGCAGCTCCACCAGCAGTCGCAGCTCCGCCGACTACCGCAGGTGTGCCAGCCGCCGTTGCTCCGCCGACTACCGCAGCTCCAGCCCTCGTCGCGATCTCGGCCCGGGAACGCCCAGCGGCGCCACGGCCGCCAGCTCCACCTGCCACCGGAGCTCCAGGCGTCGCCTCTGCCTCGGCCCGAAGGCCATCCGTGGTGTCTCCTTCGGTGTCCTCTTCGGGTCTGATGGTCTTGCGGTTTTCGGTCATTGGGGGATCCGGTTCTTGCCTCCGTTTTCGGAATTGCAATCGACCTCCAAGATTGCGGCCGTGGATTCGTTCTGGTTCGTTGCGCGAAGCGAGCTTGATGATTATTTCTGGTTGCCGTTGGATGATGGTAGCGGTGACAGGCGGAGTTGTTGGTCGACTCCGGGTTGGTGAGGGTCACTGTGCTGTGGGTGCGGTTAGATCGGGCGATATTCGATTTTGAAGCGGCTTGTTTTTGGGCTGTGGTCTGGTGAGCAGGATCTCTTGTCCTGGGTGGAGGCGCGTGCTGGGGGTGCTGGTCCGCCCAGAGTTGACTGGTCGCCGGTGTGCTTCCGGAGTGCCGGGGCGGCGCCGTTCTTTCCGCCTGCCGGTGCTGGCTCACTCCGGGGTGTTGGCGTTCTTGCCGCCGACCTGGAAGGGGGTGCGGACACCGGCGTAGGCGAGGTGGGCGACCAAGCCCTCCGGGACGTGGTCCAGGTTGTGGCAGTGGTCGGCCCAGATGCCCGGGTTGTCGGCGATGAAGGCCAGCTCGAAAGTGTCGCCGTCCGGCACGTCGAGGGAGTCGGTCCACCACGGGCTGCCGGTGGCGGTGACGCCGTTGTGGGTGAGGACCACGACGTGGTGGCCGTGCAGGTGCATCGGGTGCACCTCGCCGCTGCCGTTGTGCACGGTCATCCGGACCACGTCGCCGGTGGTCACCATGAACATCGGGATGTCCGGGAAGAGGTGGCCGTTGACCGTCCACCACATGCCCGGCCGGCCGTCGAGGAAGCCGAAGCGCCGGCCGATGTCGTACCGGAAACGGCGGTTCGCCCGGCCAGGATCAAAACCGAGAGGAGCGGGTTCTCCGTACGAGAGGAAGTCCACTGTCTCGCCCGGAAGCGCGGCCGCAGCCGTGCCGGGGGCCGCGAGCGCCGCGCTGCCGCCGACGTCGACGCGGCCCGGACCGGTCAGCCGCAGATCGACCCGGCCGCCGGCGGTGACCAGCACCGCCCGGTCCCGCACCGTGCCGGGCCGGTGCACGTCGTGGCCGTCGATCGCCGCGACCTGGAACGACGTGCCGCTCACCCAGACCCGGATCGGCCCGGCGTCCGTGTTGATCAGGCGGACGTAGCGGGACCGCAGCTCCGAGACGCCCGGCGCCCCGTTGATGGTGCGCTTGCCCTGATAGGTGTGCACCATCGCGACCTGGTCCGGCGGCGCGGCCTGGTCTGGCGGAGCTGCCTGGTCTGGCGGCGCGGCCTGGTCTGGCGGCGCGGCCTGGTCTGGCGGCGCGGCCCGGTCCGGCGGCGCGACCTGGTCCGGCGGCGCGGCCCGGTCCGGCGGCGCGGCCCGGCCCGGGGTGATCACCAGCGGGCCGAACAGGCCGTTCTTCACCTGTTCGTGGGAGACCTGATGCGAGTGGTACCAGTAGGTCCCGGCGTCCTTCGCCACGAACCGGTAGACGAAGCTCTGCCCACGGGGCACCGCGTCCTGGGTCACCCCGGCGACGCCGTCCTCCCCGTTCGGCACGTCCACCCCGTGCCAGTGCAGGGTCACCCCGTCCGGCACCGACTCGTTGACCAGCGTCACCTGGATCAGCTGGCCCTGGACCGCCCGGATCTCCGGGCCGGGGGAGGAGCCGTTCAGCGTGTAGCGCGCGCCGTCCTTGCGGGCGGTCAGCGTCACCGCCACGTCCGGCGTCCCGCTCGGGCCCTTGAGGTCGGCCACCGAGATCCCGGCCGCGTGGTCGTGGGCGACGGCCGGGCCGCCGCCGCTGTCCGGGTACCCCATCGCGGTCATGTCGTAGGTGCCCGGGACCAGGCTGTCGTACCAGAACCAGCCGATCGGTCCGAGCACGGCGAGGGCCGCCACCGCGGCGATGACGGCCCTGGTCGAGCGGCGCATCAGGCGACCGCGGCGGGCGCCCGGTCGGCGACGCGGGCCTTGCGCATGGCGTTCTCGGCGAGGCCGGCGACGGCGAGCGCGTTCAGCCCGTGCAGCGCGCCCAGCCCGGGGACGCTGTAACTGGCGAAGGCCAGTACGACCTGCAGGACCACCGCGCCGAAGACGAACAGCGCGTACCGCACGCCGTGCGGGACGCCGGCGAAGAAGGAGATCACCAGGAGCACGACCGCCAGCAGCGGGATCACCATGCCGCCGACCACGCTGTGCAGGGCGTGGCCCCAGTTCTGTGTGTTGTTGTCGAAGACGCCGCCGTCGTCGACGTCGCTGAGCACCTGGAACCACGCGGCGGCGACCGCCACCAGCTGGACGACGACGCCCAGCAGAATCAATCCAGACACAGCTCGATAAGCGGAGCGCATCGGGCTTTCCCCCTTTGAAGAACCGATGCGTTCAGCGTTCTCCGGGGGGTCAGACCGGGCAATACGCCACCGGAGGTATCCGCTCCGGACGGTGTACTCCCGCGGGGACGAAACGCTTGTCGGCGGCGCGCGGGCCGTACGACTCCAGGGTGACCGGAACCCTGAGCAGGGCGCCGATCGCTTCCGCCCAATTGTCGGGTCGGTGCAGCTCAGCGGGGGTGGCGCGGGTCAGGGCGGCGGTCAGGGTCGCCTGGTACGCCAGATCGCGCGGCGGGCCGGGAACGATCCGGTCGGTATCCCGATAGGACGTGCAGATCCGCAGGCCCGGTGCCCGGCCGGGCGCGTCCAGGTGGGTGACGGCCAGCTCGTCGACGCCGCCGCAGACCTCCACGGCGTACCGATGGGCGACCGCGTCGAAATGGCCGGCCCGGAACGCGCCCTGCCACTCGCCGTGACCGTTGTGCGCCTCCGGCAGATCCAGCGCCGGGTCGGCGGTGACGAACGGGCCGGCCCCGTGCCGGGTGGTGAAGGTGCGGACCACCCCGAGCCGGCGGAACGACGGGCACAGCTCCGCCACGTTGTCGAACGTGGTGGTGGACCAGGTGGTGTGCGGGTGCCAGCCGCGCCACTCGTCGAGCAGCACGCCCTGCGCGCCCTCGAAGACGCACGGACCCTCGCGGAGCAGCCGGTCGGTGAAGGAGCCCGGGACGATCCGGACCGCCTTGCCGAACGCGGTGAACGCGTCCACCACGTCGTCGAGCGGGAGGTCGGCGAACCCGTAGGCGTCCCGCACCATCGCCAGCCGCCGCCGCAGCCGTGCGGGGGAGCGCACGTCCGCGACCCGGGGCGCTTCGGTGCTGCTCAGGGCGTACGCGACAGTCTCGCCCACCCCCATCCCGCAGGAACCGTGCCGGTCCGAGCGCTCCCTGCGCCGGTTCGCCGCGCGATGCCACGGAGTGGCGAGCAGGGCGTCCCCGTCCACCGTGAGCAGGTCGAACGGGTTGCCCAGCGCGGCCGCCTCGGCGGCCAGCGCGAGCGGATCGACGATCATGAAGCGGGTCAGGTGGGTCGGCACGCCGCGGAACGTGCCCGAGCCGAACTGGCTGAACGTGTGGTGCCGCCCGTCGTCGGTGACCACGTTGTGCGCGGCCTGCGCTCCCCCGTTGAAGCGCAGCACCGCGCGCACCGGACCGCGCCCGCAGAGCGCGTCCACCACGGTGCCCTTGCCGGCGTCCCCGTAGCCGAGGTCGACGACCGCGACGTGCTCCGCCATCACCACCGGCGGGCGGTGAGCGACAGCTGCGGCCGCCGCGGCTCGTCGTCGGAGGAGGCCACCTGGCGGGCGATCGTCTCGCAGATGTCAGCCAGGTCGTCGAGCTCCAGCACGTTCTGCCCGAGCAGGTCACGCCAGGTCCGCAGGACCTGCCGGTCGCCGCCGTGGCTGGCCGCGGTGGGCAGGATGAAGAACACCTCGAACTTGCGGCGCAACTCGGCGAGGATCTCTCGCGTCGGGATCGGCTGGCGCAGGTCGTCGCCGATGACCGCGCCCACCTCGTCCGGCTTGACCTGCTGATAGGGCATCTCGTCGCCGATCAGGAAGAGGAAGCCCTTTTTCTGCCGCTGGACCATCGAGTCGGTGACCACGTGCCGGGCCAGGAAGTACATCGCCAGCTCGTAGGACTCGCGCTTGCCGCCGCCCCCGCCGCCCTCCAGCACGATCCGGGACAGGTCCTCGTCCATCCGGTTGTCCGACTCGAACTGGCCCACCTGCAGCGGCACCCGGTCGCAGGTGGCGTCGCCGATCGCGCCGAACATGATCTGCGGGTCGGTGACCCGCCCCTGCTGGGTGAGCCGGCCGAGCAGCTGCGGCAGCTCGGCCTGCAGCACCCGCGGCACGTGCCGCATCGAGCCGGTGACGTCGAACATCACCACGATCGGGGTGCTCGCCGGGTGCTCGTCGCTGTCCCGGCACTCCCGCATGAACACGTCGCGCGGGTCGAGGGCGGCGTGCACCCGGCGGGCGCCGCTGTCGCTGTAGGCGAAGGCGCTCTGGCCGGTCGCCGCGCGGTAGTGCTCGGCGGCGGCGTAGACGTCGGTGGACCAGCGTCCGCTTCCCATGGTGATCTCCTAGATCCGGTGGTGCTGGGGGGTGATCAGGTCGGTGGCCCCGGGGCTCATCGGATGCGGTCCTCCCGGGTCGGCCGCAGCAGGGCGGGGTGCAGCAGGGTGGCGTCGCCGGCCCGGTAGAGCTTCGCCCGCGGGCCGCCGCGCTCGCCGCCGCGGGCCGCCGTCTCGCCGGTGCTCTCCACGAAGCCGGGCACCGACAGCACCTTGCGGTGGAAATTGCCGGCGTGCAGCTCCTCGCCCCACACCGCGGTGTAGACGGCGCGCAGCTCGGAGACGGTGAACTCGCGGTCGACGAAGGCGGTCGCGAGCGGGGTGTACTCCAGCTTGTCCCGGGCCCGGTCCAGGCCCTCGGCGAGAATCTGGTCGTGGTCGAAGGCGAGATCCTTGGCGTCCTCGACCGGGATCCAGAAGGCTCGGGCCGCGTCGCTGCCGGCGGTCGGCTCCGGCAGGTGCGGCGCGAAGGCCAGGTAGGCGACCGAGACGACGCGCATCCGGGGGTCGCGGCCGGGATCCCCATAGGTCCGGAGCTGCTCCAGGTGGACCCGCTCCAGGGGGCCCTCGCCGGGGTGCAGCCCGGTCTCCTCGGCCAGCTCCCGCAGCGCGGCCTCGTCGAGCGGCTCGTCCCGGACGAAGCCGCCGGGGAGGGCGCGGTGGCCGGCGAAGGGCTGCTCGCCGCGCTCGACCAGCAGGACGCAGAGCTTGCCGTCCCGGATGGTGAGGGCCACGACGTCGACGGTCACGGCGACGGCCGGGTAGTCCCGGGGGTCGTACTCGGCCAGGAAGCTCGCCTCGTCGGTCATCGCGTGTCCTTCTCACTATGAGTCTTACTCGATGTGAGATGAACCTAGCGCCGGCTCCGGCCGATGTCAACGGTGGACACGGAAAAGCCCGCCGCCTCCGGGTGGAGGTGGCGGGCTCCGCGGTGGTCCGACTTTTCGTATGCCGGAGTGGTCTTACTTTTCGTATGTCAGACAGTCGGCGCGGTCGGCCGAAGCGCCGACGGTAATCGCCGGGGCCTGACATTCGAGATCCTTGTTGTACTTGCAGTCGGCCCGCTTGCAGGCGCCGACCTGAGCGGTGGCCACACCCATCCCGCCACTGAGGCCGGAGCCGATGAACGTGTCACACTCCGCGTTCAGGTCACCGATCGTGATCGCGAACGCGGTGCATCCGTCGTGGTTGTAGCCACAGTCCGTGACCGTGCAGGTCTGCACCCGAGGCATGTTCATCATCTGGGTCATCGCGCGTCCTCCCTCTGGTCCCCGGTTTTCTCGCCCCCGAATGTAACCCTCGCTTCGAGGTCAAAACCGTTTCCCCGGATGACATTCCGAGAAAAGAAGAATGGTTAGGGCAGCCTTTCTTGAGACATTTAGGGAAGCCGACCCTTAGTTGTTCTTCGGTCGATGATCGTCACATCGGCATATGTCGAGGTGCCGTGCGGGTCACCGACCCTACCAGGAGTTTGTCTGACATATGAGGATGTTTGCGACTCTACCCAGACGAACCGGCAGCAATAGTTACGCTTCCGCGAGATGGCCCGCGACGGTTCACCGAGCGCCAGGGCCCTAAAAATCCAGCGACGCGGTCCGCAGGACCCGTAGGAGGACCTCGCATGCGTAAGTCCCGCAACAAAACCCGGCTGGCGTACGCCGCCGGGCTGTCCACAGGGGTGGTGGGGGCCGCCCTACTAGCCGCGCCGACGATGGCACTCGCCGTCGCGCCGACCAGCATCACCCCGACCAGCGGCCCCGCCGGCACCCAGATCACCTTCGTCGCCACCACGACTGCGTTCTCCACCGGAACGCCGACGGCGGCCTTCTCGTCGTCCCTCGCAAGCTGCCCAGCCGACTACACCTCGCTGGGTCCCAACGCGACCGCCGCGACGAACGTGGCCAAGCTCGCGGGTACGAACGACACGTTGCAGTTCACCGTGCCGGCCGGTCTGGCCGTGCCGGCCGGCGGCGCCGCGAAGCAGTACCGCGTGTGCGTTTACGGCGCCACGGCGACGACCCTGGTCAACGACGACCCCGGCAACATCTTCACGGTGCAGCCGGCGCTCTCGACCTCGGGTGGTCCGACCGGAACCACGGTGACGGTGAAGGCCGCTGCCAGCGACGCGTTCGCGACCGGAACGCCGGCGGCGATCTACACCAACAACTCGACCTGTCCGGCGAACTACACCACCACGATCACCGACAAGGTGGCCTACGCCGCGACCGGCGCGAACAAGGTCGACAACACCACCGCGACCTTCAACATCCCCACCGGTGTGACGCTGACCAGTGGCGCTCCGCAGGCGATGAACCTGTGTGTCTACAAGAACAACACCAACGCCAGCGGCGCGGCAGTGGCCGGTCCGCTCGCCTTCACCCAGACGCCCAGTGTCACGGCGAACCCGACGAACGGCGCGCCCGGCGCGGGCAACACGATCACCTTCACGGTGCCGACCAACGTCGGGACGTTCGCGTCCACTCCAGGCATCCGCTTCTCGGCGACGGGATGCCCGGCCACCTACGGCACGCCGGGCACCGCCGCGGTGACCAGCGTGACCAAGGTGTCGGCCACGACCGTGACCGGTGTGCTGCCGGCGGGTGCGAACGCGACCAACGTCTCCACCCCGTACAGCGTCTGCTTCTACGGCGGATCGAGCAGCGGTGACACGCTGGTCGGCACGAGCAGCTACACCATCAACGTCCCGGCGGTCACGCTCAGCAGCACGGTGGGCACCGCCGCGGGTGGCAACGGTGTGACGGCGACGTCAACGGCGGCCTTCCTGAGTGGTGTCACCACCCCGTACGTGGTGTTCACCAAGCTGGACCAGTGCCCGGCCTTCTACACCACGACCGGGACCGTCGCGACCACGGTGGCTTCGCGCAAGCTGTCGAACTACCGTGCTGCGGTCACGGTGCCGGCGCTGCCGCTGACGAATGCCGCGGCGACCGAGTACCAGATGTGCATCTACGGTGGTAACACCGGTTCGAGCACGCTGCTGAGCGCCGCTTCCTACACCTCGGCGACCGCGCCCACGCTGTCCGGCGTCACGCCGGCGGCCGGCACCGTGCTGGGTGGCACCGAGATCACCGTCTCGGGCGCCAACCTGACGACCGCCGCGGGCTCGATCACGGCCACGCTGGGTGGGGTTCCGCTGCTCGACGTCACGCCGGTGAACTCCACGTCGTTCACCGCCCGGACGCCGATGCACGCCAAGGAGTCGAACGTCATCCTGACGGTCAACACTCCGAACGGCAGCGTGAGCCTGCCGTCGGCGTACAGCTTCGTCCCGGCGATCGAGGCGACGCCGAACACCGCCCCGAACACCGCGGTCGCGGTGAACCTGGCGATCCGGGGTGTCGGGCTGTCCTCGGCCACCTTCAACGGGTCGCAGGCCCAGGCGCACATCTACCTGGCTCGGGGTGAGTACGATCCGACCGAGGTGGCCACTTCCAGCGGCATCATGGTGAACCCCGCCATCGCGGAATGCACCGACGTGCTGGTCATCAGTGACAACGAGGCCGCCTGCATCCTGAACCTGACGCAGCGGCTCAACATCCCGCCTGCCAACGTTGCTTCCCGGCAGACCGGGGCCGGCGAGGTGACGCCGGTGTCCGGCAGCAAGGTCGTGACCATCACGACCTCCACCTTCCTGCAGAGTGACGTCGGCAAGGTCATCACCGGTGCGGGCATCCCGGCGGGCACGGTCATCCGTGAGGTCACGGCTGCCGGCACCAGCGCGGTACTCTCCAAGGCGGCGACCGCTGGTGTGGCCATGCAGGCGACCATCGGTGCCGCGAACGCCCGGGGCTCCCTGACCGTGGTCGGCAATGGTACCGCGAACGTCTCGTTCGCCGACGGCATCCTGACGAAGGCGGATATCGGCCGGTGGATCACCGGAACCAACTACGCGGCTCCGCGACAGGTCCTGAGTGTCGACGAGGCCGCTGACACGGCGGTGCTGTCGGGTGTTGCCCCGAACGCGTCGACTGCCGATGTGGTGGTCATTCCCAACGTTCCGGTCCCGGCCGGTGCGTACACGCTGACCTTCGTCTCCAACGGTTCTCCCGCTGCCAACACCGGCGACCCGACCTACAGCCAGAGCGTCGTCACGCCCGGAGCCACCTTCACGGTGACCAACTCCTGATCGACGCTTAGTTCTCCTGCGACAAGTCGGCGGCCCGGAGTCCCTCGGACTCCGGGCCGTTTGGCGTGCTCATCGGGCGTCCGACCGGGTCTCACCAGCACACAGGAGTAAATCTCACCAATTTCGTCACTGTCCAGAATTGAGCGCATTTGCGGCGATACGCTCCGAGGCGAGATGGCCCGTCGACGACTCTCCGGGCCCCCCAATCCGACCGACGCGGTCTCCGAAGGCCGTAGGAGGATCTGCATGAACAAGTCCAAGAAGGCCACCCGGCAGAAGTGGCTCTACGGTGCCGTTGCCCTGGGGACGGCAGCTGCCGGCGTCGCCGTCGCGACCGCTGACCTGCCGGCGTACGCCGCGCCGGTAGCGCTCATCCTGAGCTCCACCACCGGGCCGAGCGCCGGCGGCAACGCGCTGACCGGTACTGCGACGCCTACGACGGCCAACCCGTCGCCGTTCCCGGACGGGTCGACGCTCGCGGTCCAGTTCCAGTTCTACGGGACCAGCAACACGAGCTGCTACGGCGCCGCGGCCAGCCAGACCGCCAGCCCGAGGCCGGCCGCGTCGGTGGCCGCGTCCGGCGGCACCACGACCGCGGGTGTCCAGAACGCCACCGGCGTGAAGCGGGTGTCCACCACGAAGATCGCTTTCACCGTGCCGACCGGGCTGTCTCTGGTCAGTGGCCAGACAACGTCGAAGTGGAACGTCTGCGTCTACGACACCAGCACCAGCTCGCTGCTGGCCACCACCACCTACACCATCAACGCCCGGCCGAAGATCACCAGCATCACTCCGGCCAGCAGCCCGTCGCTCGGCGGTCAGACCATCACGATCAACGGCGAGGGCTTCGCGACGACGGCTGGTGCGACGACCGCCACCATCGGCGGGGCGGCGCTGACCAACATCAAGATGAACAGCTCCGGCACCAGCTTCACCGCCGTCACGCCTCAGCACGCACCGGACTCCGCTCTTGCGGTGATCGTCAGCACCAGCGGTGGCACGGTGAGCAGCCTGGACCCGGACAACAACAACCTGCCGCAGGACAACAGCAACGCCACCAACGACGCGCCGATCCCGTTCAGCTACAGCAACGGTGTCACCGTCACGCCGAACACCTCCCCGAACACGACCTCGGTCGACATCGATGTCCGTGGGGTGGGCTTCCAGGACTTCATTCTTCCGGACGCCAACTCTGACAACGACTCCGAGGTGGCCCGGGTGCTGCTCCTCGACGCGCCTTACGCGGTGGGTTCGACCAGCACGGCGGTGGCCGAATGCACCGGCGTCCTCGTCATCGACGACACCGAGCTGATCTGCAGCCTCGACCTCAACGGCGCTGACGGTGCCACGGATGCGGATCCGGCGGACAACATCGCTGAGGGCACTTACACCCTGACCGTGGTGGAGAACGCTTCCGACCAGGCGGCCGACGTGGCGACGGCGAACCCGTCGATCATCAGCAGCGGTTCGACGTTCACCGTCGCGCCGTACTGACCGGCCCGCGGCGGTGCTTCCGCCGTACCGGAAATGAAATGACCGCAAGCGAAAGCGGCCCGGAGCCACAAGCTCCGGGCCGCTTTTCCGTGTGGTGGCCGTCAGGCCATCCGCGACCATTCCTTCTCGATCGCGGCGACGCTGCGCTTCAGTGACGGCTTGCCGTCCGGGTTGACGGCGACCGTGTAGACGCTCCGGGCGTCGCTGATCCGCCAGCAGATCAGCAGGGTGGGCCGGGCCTTCGCCGGGGTGGTGGCGCTGAAGCGGACCTTGTCCGTGCAGCTCACCGCGCCGATCGTCTGGTGGTCCTCGGTGACCCAGGCCAGTTCCTTCTGGCCGGTGAGGTCGGTCCGGGCCGAGTAGAGCCGGCGCGTCTCGCCACCGTCCCGGGTCACCTTGGCGTGGAGTTCGGCGTCGGTCAGCATGCGGCCGCTGGGCGGCGGGGGCAGCGGATAGTTGATCTTCGTGGTGTGCTTGGCCGCCGCCTCGCGTACCGCGGCGATGCGCTCCTCCTTGGTCCGCGGCTGCTTTGCCACCGCCCCATCCTGAGTCTGCTGTTTCGCCTCGGCCTCTTTCGGGGCGGCCTTGTCCGCGCCGGCTCTCGTCGAGCCGGCCTGGCCGGTGGCCGCCGGCATCCTGGCCCGCCCCGGCTCTGCCTTGCTCTCCTGATCACCGGAGTGCTGGGTGGCGACGAGCGCGCCGCCGAGAGCGAGTGCGGCCAGGGCGGAGGCGCCGAAGATCGCTTGCGAGCGGCGGGTGCGGCGTGCGGAAGCCGATGTGCTGCGCATGTCCTCAACCTTTCGCGAGTCTGTGTGGGCGCTTTGCTGCGATGCGCCCCGGAATTCCCCATCGTCTCCCGGCCGGCCGCGGGGTTCGGGCAGTTCGCCGGAACCCCTGCGAACCGGCAACCCGTTCGCTACCGGCGTGCCGCCGGCGCGGCAACCCGGCCGCCCGAAGGTGGTCTTCGCAAGCGATCGGGAGGAATGTCAATGAAGGTTCAGCTGCGCCGGTACGCCGCCGGAGCCGTGGCCGTGGGCGCCCTGGCCGCCGTCGGTGTGTACGCGCTGCCCACCGGCACCACGGAGTGGAAGCCGGTGACCTACGGCCTGACCGCGAGCGCGGAGCAGCTGGTGCCGGCGACGGTGTCGGAGGCGGAGCCGGCCCGGGTGGTCAGCACCACGCTCGACTCCGAGGGCCGCCCCGTCGTCACGGTCAAGCAGGCCACCGACAAGGCCGCCGCCAAGAAGCTCGTCGAGCAGGCGCAGCGCGCGGAGAACGCGGTCGGCGTGGAGATCGACGCCAAGGCGGTCGCGCTGGGCGCGCCGACCGGCAGCGACCTCTACCGCAGCCGGCAGTGGGACCTGAGCACGATGCGCGCGGTCGACGCGTGGCAGACCTCGACCGGCGCCGGGGTGACCGTCGCGGTGATCGACACCGGGGTGGACGCCACCAACGTCGACCTCAGCGGCAAGGTGCTGACCGGCTGGGACGCCACCACCGACAAGGCCGGCGGCAACATCGACCCGAACGGGCACGGCACTCACGTGGCCGGCACCATCGGCGCGGTCACCGGCAACACCGTCGGCGTCTCCTCGGTGGCGCCGGACGCCAAGATCCTTCCGGTGCGGGTGCTCGGCAAGGACGGCTCCGGCTACATGTCGGACGCCGCCGAGGGCATCGTCTGGGCCGCCGACAACGGCGCCCAGGTGATCAACATGTCGCTCGGCTCGGACACCAAGGTCACCGCGGTCAGCAACGCGATCGCCTACGCCCGCGGCAAGGGCGTCACGGTGATCGCGGCGGCCGGCAACGAGCGCGAGGAGGGCAGCCCGGTCAGCTACCCGGCCGCGGACACCGGGGTGATCGCGGTCGCCGCGACCGACTCCGCGGACAAGGTGGCCTACTACTCGAACGCCGGCAGCTACGTGGACGTGGCGGCGCCCGGCAGCGCGATCCTGAGCACCTACCCGGCGGCGCTGGGCAACAGCTACGGCACGATGAGCGGCACCTCGATGGCGTCGCCGCACGTGGCGGGCCTGGCCGCGCTGCTCAAGTCGGTCAACCCGGGCCTGACCCCGGACCAGATCGAGAAGGCGATGGAGACGTCCGCGGTCGACCTCGGGACCGCCGGCAAGGACAACGATTTCGGGTACGGCCGGGTGAACGCCGTGGCGGCCTTGGCGGCCGTGACCGCCCCGACCTCGGCGCCCACCGCCGCTCCGACCGCCGCTCCGACCGCCGCGCCGTCGCTGTCGGTGGCGCCGTCCCCGTCGTCCACCTCGTCGTCGCCGGCTCCGGCCCCGTCCTCGTCCGCCCCGTCTCCGTCGAAGTCGGCCTCCCCGACGCCCAGCACCACCGCGGCGCCGGCCACCCTGGCCATCAAGTCGAACGTGACGACGCGCGAGGTCAAGTACGGCACCTCGACCGCCACCACGTTCACGGTGACCGCGGCGGGCAAGGCGTGGGCGCGCAAGACGGTGTCGGTCTGCGTGACCGAGACCGGCGGCACCGAGAAGTGCGGCGACGTGGTGACCACGACCAGTGGCACGGTGCCGGTCACCCGGTCCGCGACCAAGGGCTTCCAGGTCCAGGTCAAGGTGGCCGCCTCGGCGACCAACCTGGTCGCGGTCTCGCCGGTGTCGAGCTACACGGTGCGGGCCACGGCGACGGTCACCCGTACCGCTAAGGGCACGCTCAGCGTCCAGCTCGGCGGGGTCAACGGGCAGACCGTGGTGGTCGAGCAGCTGGTGAACAACCAGTGGGTGCAGGCGATCACGTACCCGGCCGCCGCGAAGGTGACGGTCAGCGGCGCGGTGAGCGGCCGCAAGTACCGGGTCGTGGTGCCGGACAGCACCGGGATCCTCGGGGTGACCAGCGCGGCCGTCGCCGCCTGACATCTCCCGCCGGAACGACAGACCAGGTCCGGGGTGGCGCCGCCACCCCGGACCTCGTCGTTTCCCCCGGTCAGCCCATCTGCTTCCACTTCTTCTCCAGGGCGGCGACCGTCTTCTTGGCCGACGGCCGGCCCTTCATCGTGACCGCCACGGTCAGCACGCTCTTGGCGTCCGAGGTGCGCCAGCAGAGCAGCATGGTGGAGCGCTCCTTCGGCTTGCTGTCGTTGTCGAACCGGAACGTCTGGGTGCACTCGGCCTTGCCGACCTTCTTCGACTCGCCGGCCGTCCAGAGCAGCTCGCGCTGACCGGTCAGGTCGTACCGGGCGGAGACCGTCCGCAGGGTGGCGCCGTCCTCCTTGAGCGTCCCCTTGTTGGTGACCTCGACCGGGCCGCTCGCGTTCGTCTTCGGCTTCGGCTGGAGGGGGCGCTTGAGCGGGTAGCCGGCCTTGGCCGCGGCGTCCCGGGCGGCCTCGATCTCCTCCTGGACGCTCATGCTCGTGGTCGCCTTCGGCGTGGCGGTCCCGGTCTCCACGCCCAGCGCGTTCCCGCGCGCGGTGGTGCCGGCGTCCGGTGCCGCCGAGCCGGTCCCGGCCGACGGGCTCGCCTCGGCCGGAGCCGCGCTCACCGACGGGGGCACCAGGCCGTTCAGCGTGTTGGGCTGGGCGAGGTCCGTCTGCCGGTCCGGCGCGATCTGCAGCGCCACCAGCCCGCCGACCGCGAGCGCCGCGGCGCCGGTGGCGATGATCAGACCGCGCCGGCGCCGGGGCTGCTGGGGACCGTCCGTAGCCGGCTGGTTCTCGTCAACGTTGGCCATGTCGTTTCCTTCGCGGGTCATGTCGTCGCGTCTTCCTTGCGTCGTCGCGGACCTATGGTTTCGGAGAAAGGTTCATATCGGGGCAAGATCGGGCAATATTCAGCCAATTGTCAGTCGAGTGCGGCCCACTCGCGCTCGATCACCGCGACACTTCCGCTCGCCGCCGGGCGGCCGCTCCGGTTCACCGCCAGCGTCACCACGCTGCGGGTGGGCGAGGTGCGCCAGCAGAGCAGCAGGTTCGGGCGCTCGGTGGCGGTCGCGCCGGCGGCCGGCCGGACCCGGTTGGTGCAGTGCGCGGAACCGGCCATCGTGCCCTGATCGGCGACCAGGGCCAGCCGGCCCTGCCCGGTCAGGTCGTACCGGGCCGTGGTGATCCGGATGCTGCCGTCCCGGGTGGTCTCGGTCCGCTCGGTGACTTGCCGATCCAGCGCGGCCAGGCTGGCGCCGGCGAGCAGCTCCTCGTCCAGGGTCGGACTCGGCACCGGGCTCAGCTTGGCGCGGGCGGCACCCAGGGTCGGTTTGGCGCCGAGCTGCGGCGGCGGTTCCTCGGTGGGTGGCGCCGAGGGGGACGGCGGGGGTTGCGGGGCCAGGGCGGCCGGCTGCGGGAGCGTCGGTTGCCGCCCGTCGATCAGCTGCGTGCCGAGGAAGGCGCCACCGGCCAGGATGGCGGCCGCCCCGGCGAGCGCGACGATCGCCTGGCGGCGGCGCAGGGAGCGGCGGGACGGGGCGACGGCTGCGGCGGAGGCGTAGAGACTGCCCTGCGGTGCCGGGCCGTCCTGGTCCTCACCAGCCATGTCACCGTCCTCCGTGTCTGCGGGCCGCTCCGGATATGAAGCTTCATCCTCGCAAATATCAGGACATGAAGGGTGGAAATGGGTGAATCGCGAATGGCTCGGTTCTGTCGGCTTCCGGTCGCTGCCGTCACCCGGAGAGGGAGGGTCGCCCGCTGCCGGTTGACCCCGGATATCGGTACGCGGATCGTGTGGTGCACGGGTGCGTTGGCGGGCGGATCCGGGGGCCGTCCCGCGTGCCCGGGGCCCGGAGGGAGGCCATGTGTGGCACAGCGTGGTGCGGCGATGACCGAGGTGGAGCACCTCCCGGCCCGGCCGTCCTGGGACTGCCGCGCCTGCGGTGATCCATGGCCCTGCGAACCGGCCCGGGCCCGGCTGACCCGGGAGCACGGGCAGGTGAAGCTGGCCGTGCTGATGTGGGACTTCCTCGAGGAGGCGGCCCGCGACATGCCGCACACCCCGGCCTCGGACCTGTTCGAGCGCTTCCTGCGCTGGACGCAGTGAATCCTCGCGGGTTTGATCCCGCCGATGCCGGTGATCCCAGTTGTGCGGAAACGGTGATGCCCGCCGCTTGTCCTCGTTAGGGTGCAAATTACCTATTCGAGGAGAAAAGTATGATTATTCGTCGTATGGCGGCGGCGCTGGGTGCTGCCGGTCTGCTGCTCCTGCCCGCCACCGCGGCCCGCGCCGACGGACCGTCCGACCAGGACGTCGAGTTCCTCCGCGCGGCACACCAGTCGAACCTCGCCGAGATCGCCGCCGGGCGGATCGCCTTCCAGAAGACCACCGACCCGGCGGTCAAGAAGATCGCCGGGAACCTGATGCGCGATCACATCTACATGGACGCCGACCTCACCGCGATCGCGCGCAGCATGCGGATCTCGCTGCCCGACGCGCCGACCGAGGAGCAGCAGGCGCTGGCCCGGCGGTACCAGATCGCCGGGGCGGACACCTTCGACGAGTACTTCATCTCCACCCAGCTGGCCGGTCACCGCGAGGTGCACGAGATGGCGGCCGACCAGGTGGCGAACGGGTCGGTGGAGGCGGTGCAGGACCTCGCCGAGAAAGCCGTGCCGGTCATCACTCGGCACCAGCAGGAGCTGCGGGCCGCCGCGGCGGCCGAGGGCATGGCCGGATATGTGGACGCCGGCGGGCGCACGCACTGATGCCGCGGCGGATCCGGCCGGGCCGTCATCCCGGCCGGGTCCGCTCGCTCGGTCAGCGGAGCCGCTCGGCTCGTTCGGTCAGCGGGCCGGCTCGGCCAGTTTGGTCAGTGGACCGGCTCGGCTCGCTTGGTCAGCGGACCCGCTCGGCTCGTTCGGTCAGCGGGCCGGCTTGGCCAGTTTGGTCAGTGGACCGGCTCGGCTCGCTTGGTCAGCGGATCCGCTCGGCTCGCTTGGTCAGCCGATCCGCTCGGCCTGCTTGATCAGCGGACGCCGAGGACCGCGGCGTCGGTTCCGCCGCGCCAGAGCAGGCCGCATTCCCGATATCCGGCCGCCCGCAGCGCGTCCAGGTGCCAGGCCGCCGGCGGATTCCACTCCGCCGCGTGCCCGGCCGGATAGATCCGCTCCCGCTCCGCGACCTTGCCGGCCAGCGCCTCGTCGGCCGCCGCCCGCGCCCACCAGTCCGTCCACGACAGCGCCGCGCCGGCCGCATACCGCGCGTTCCGCTCGGCCCGCGCCTGGTCGGCCAGACGGCGGGAGAAGTCCGGCAGCTCCTCGTCCGGCATGTAGTCGGCGTTCACGAAGATCCCGTCCGGCCGCAGCACCTCCCGGATCTCGGCATACAGCGCGCTGGTCCGCTCGGCGGGCAGCCAGTGCAACGCGGTCGCGGTCAGCACCGCGTCGAACCCGTCGTGCGGCAACTTGGCCCGCCAGCCCGCATCGCCCAGATCGGCGTCGATGACGGTGGCCCGGCCGCTCAGCGAACCCTCCGCAATGGCCAGCAGCACCGGGTCCTGGTCAAGGACGGTGACCCGTGCGCCCGGGAAGCGGGCCAGCGTCCGCAGGCTGATCGACCCGGTGCCGCCGGCCAGGTCGAGCAGCCGCGGCGGCGCACCTCCGGTGACCGCCGCGACGGCGGTCAGCATGGTGTCGAACCGGTGCTCCCGGTCCGGCATGAACGCTTCCTGCTGACGATCCCACGACTCCTGCCAGTAAGGATTCATAGGCACTACGCTAGTTACCACCCGCGCGCCTGTCACGACCTGCCGACCAGTTTTTAGTAATGTCTGCCGATATGCTGAGTCCTTACCCGACGCTGGTCGTGATCCGCGGCAACTCGGGCAGCGGCAAGACCACGACCGCCCGCGAGGTCCGCCGCCGGTACGGCCGCGGCTGCGCCCTGATCGAGCAGGACCACCTGCGCCGGATCATCCTGCGCGAACACGACACCGGCCCGGATCCGGTGGCGCCGCGCTTCATCGCCACGACGGCCCGCGCCGCGCTGGACGGCGGATATCACGTGGTCCTCGAGGGCATCCTGTGGACCGGCCGCTACGGCGACGCCGTCCGCGACCTGATCGCCGGCCATCCGGGGCCGTCCGCCGCCTACTTCCTCGACGTCTCCTTCGACGAGACCGTCCGCCGCCACCGGCGCCGCCCCGAGCCGATCCCGGTGACCGCCGAGGAGATGCGCGACTGGTACCACCCTTGGGACCTGCTGGGCGTCCCCGGCGAACAGGTCATCCCGGAGCAGTCCGACCTGGAGTCCGCCGTCGACCTGATCCTGCGCACGAGCGGCCTGGCCGCCGCACCGGCCCGCACCTCATGCCCGGACCGCTGCCCCCGCTGCGCCACCGGCCACCGATGACCGCCCGCCGTGCCGTCCGGCCGCGGGTGACCGCCCGCCGTGCCGTCCGGCCGCGGGTGACCGCCCGCCGCGCCGTCCGGCCACCGACGATTCACCCCGGCGCCGCCCTCCGCGGCCGGTGCCGAAGGCTGCCGGCATGGCCCGACCGGCGATCGTGGCAGAAGGCGCGCCCGCGTTGTGTGGTGGTTACCGATAGTCCATCGACTGCCCGCTTTATCGATCTACCGCGGCATCAGCGGAGCCCGTATCCTCAGGGGCCGTGTTGATCTTGAAAGGTCACACGTCCCCCGGAACGACTTCTCCTGAGGAGACATACATGTCCCAGCCCGCGCAGGTGGTCACGGCCACCCCGAAGCAGGTGGGCCTCGCCTACGTGCTCTGGTTCTTCTTCGGCGTCATCGGCGTCCACCAGTTCTACCTCGGCAAGACCGGCCGCGGCGTGCTGTACATCTTCACCCTCGGCGGCTTCTTCGGCATCGGCTGCCTGATCGACCTGTTCACCCTGCCCAGCCAGGTGCGCGAGGTCAACGCCAAGAACGGCATCGTCGTCGCCTGACGCCGCCGCTCCCACCGGGCCCGGAACAACCATTCCGGGCCCGGCCCATTTTCGGTACGCCCGGACCCCGCCGTCCAGGCAACCCGCCCGGCAAGCCGCCACATGGCCTCGGGCACTGCCCGGCGAGCAGTTCCCGCCCGGCACGTCGCCGCATGGTCTCGGGCGCTGCCCAGCGAGCAGCTCCCGCCCGGCACGTCGCCGCATGGTCTCGGGCGCTGCCCAGCGAGCAGCTCCCGCCCGGCACGTCGCCGCATGGTCTCGGGCGCTGCCCAGCGAGCAGCTCCCGCCCGGCACGTCGCCGCATGGTCTCGGGCGCTGCCCAGCGAGCAGCTCCCGCCCGGCACGTCGCCGCATGGTCTCGGGCGCTGCCCAGCGAGCAGCTCCCGCCCGGCACGTCGCCGCATGGTCTCGGGCGCTGCCCAGCGAGCAGCTCCCGCCCGGCACGTCGCCGCATGGCCCCGGGCACTGCCCAGCGGGCAGCCCGCGCCCGTCATCCGGCGGAAACCGCTCCCGCTGATCCCGCCCCCGCCTCAGCCCGACGCCTTCTGATCGGCGAACCGGGCGGCGAACGCCGTCAGATCCCGCCGCTCGATCGCCGCCGCCATCAGCTCCGGGAACGCGTCCGGGGTGCACGCGAACGCCGGCACCCCGAGCGCCGCCAGCGCCGCCGCGTTCTCGTGGTCGTACGCCGGAGCCCCCTCGTCGGAGAGCGCCAGCAGCACCACCACCTGCACCCCGGCCGCCGTCATCTCGGCGACCCGGCGCAGCATGTCGGCCCGCACCCCACCCTCGTAGAGGTCACTGATCAGCACGAAGATGCTGTCCCGCGGCCGGGTGATCAACTGCTGGCTGTAGCCGATCGCCCGGTTGATGTCCGTCCCGCCGCCGAGCTGCGTCCCGAACAGCACCTCGACCGGATCGCTGAGCTGCTCGGTCAGGTCCACCACCGCGGTGTCGAAGACGACCAGCGACGTGCGCAGCGACCGCATCGACGCCAGCACCGCCGCGAACACCCCGGAGAACACCACCGACGCGGCCATCGAGCCGGACTGGTCCACGCAGAGGATCACGTCGCGCTGCACCGCGGTGGTGCGCCGCCCGTACCCGATCAGCCGCTCCGGGATCACCGTGCGGTGCTCGGCCTGGTAGTGCTTGAGGTTGGCGCGGATCGTCCGGTCCCAGTCGATGTCGGCCTGCCGGGGCCGGTTGATCCGGGCGGCCCGGTTCAGCGCCCCGGACACGGCGGCCCGGGTCTGCTGCGCGATCCGGCGCTCCAACTGCTCGACCACCGTGCGCACGACCTGCCGCGCGGCGTCCTTGGTGGCCTCCGGCATCACCCGGTTCAGTGAGAGCAGCGTGCCGACCAGGTGCACGTCCGGCTCGACCGCGGCCAGCATCTCGGGCTCCAGCAGCAGCCGGGTCAGGTCCAGCCGCTCGATCGCGTCGGCCTGCATGACCTGCACGACCGTGCTCGGAAAATACTCCCGGATGTCGCCCAGCCACCGCGCCACCTTCGGCGCCGACCCGCCCAGCCCGGCCGACCGCTTGGCCGGGGTCCCGGTCCCGTCCCCACCCGCGTCGTAGAGCGCGGCCAGCGCCGCGTCCATCTGCCCGTCCCGCCCCTCAGCCTTGCCCAGCGACTCCTCGGCGGGCCCACCGAGCACAAGCCGCCACCGCCGAAGCCGCTCCCGCGAAGCCCCGTCCCGCGAAGCCTCGCCCCGCGAAGCCCCGTCCCGAGAAACCCCGTCCCGCAAGGCCGCGGCCTGCGCGGACTCGGCCCCCGAAGCCTCGCCCCGCAAGGCCGTGGCCTGCGGCTCCTGCTCCCGCGAAGCCCCGCCCCCGACGTCCTCGTCAGCCATCGCGCCGCCCTGAGCGCCCGCCCGTCCGGCGCCTGGCTCCGCCGCGATCATCAGCAGCCGCCCCTTGACCATCGACATCCGCCCGGCCAGCCTGTCCTCCTCTCGGCTGCTCACCGCGCCGTCCCCCGGCCGCCCCCGAGTCACGCGACCGGCCGGAAGCCGCACCGCGCGCCTCCCCGGAAGCCCCGCCACGCGCCTGCCCGGAGGCCCCGCCACGCGCCTCCCCGGAAGCCCCACCGCGCGACTGCCCGGAAGCCCCGCCACGAGCCTGCCCGGAGGCCCCGCCACGCTCCTCAGCCCCGTCCGGCCGCGGATGCGAGAACACCGCCGCCGCCGAATGCGCCACCGTCCCGCCCGCCGTCTCCGGCGCCGGATGCGAGAACCGCATCACCGCCGGCGTGGCCCCGGCCTCTCCCGTCGCGAGCTCCTCCGCGGTGTGCGAGAAGAGCTTCGAATCGTCCCCGTTCATGCGTCCTCCCGGACCCGGATGTCATGCCCCAGCAGGGCACCAAGCACTGGCAGAACCGCCAGCGCCCGTCTCTCGTCAAGCGTCGTGTCCGCGGCCGCCGCGGCTCCCGCGCGTGGCCCGGCCACCCGTTCCCCGATGGCCCGGCGCTCCCCGGCCTCGAAGGTCCCGAACGTCCGCCGCAACAGCGGCAACACGTCGTCGAACGCCTCCGCCGGCACGTCGGCCAGCCAGTCGTCGACCAGCCCCAGCAACGCGTCGTCGTGCACCAGCAGCAGCCCGCCGCCGGCCAGGAACCCCTCCACCCAGGCGGCCGCGTGCGCCGGCGGCGTCCCCACGGTCAGTTGCAGACGCAGCCGGCGGCGCACCTCCGCCGCGTCCCACCGTCCCGCGTCGAGCAGCAGCCGGGTCAGCCGCCCGGCCGGCAACCCGTGCAGATCCGGCCGCTGGGCCAGCGACCCGACGGTGGCCAGCCACAATTCTCGCAGATCGGGATCGGCGAGCAGACTGACCGCCTGGTGCACGCCGTCCATCCCGTCGCGCAGCTGCTTGGCCGCGTCGTCGGAGAGCGACCCGGCCGCCGACGGCAGCCCGGCGCAGATCCGTTTCAGCAGGCTCCCGGTGACCGTGGCCAGCCCGGCCACGTCGGTGCGCCGGACGTCGCCGTACCGCATGGTCCGGGCCAGCGCGGGCAGCGCCGCCATCAGGTGGTGCACGTCGGCGTCCAGCGCGGCCCGGGTGTCCAGGGCGGCCAGCACCGCCGGGTACGCCTCCCCGAGCTCGGCCAGCAGGCATGTCTCCAGCAGCGCGGTCACCTCGGCGAGGCTCTCCGCCGCCCGGGCCCGCCGGACCACCCGGGCGGTCGCCGCGGCCAGCACCGTGGTGCCCCACATGCCGCCCTCGACCAGCCGCACCGCGAACTCCGGCTGCCAGCGCAGCGTCCACTCCTCGCGGAACGTCCCGGTCCCGCGCCGCCCGGCGGCCGGCTGCCCCCACGGCACGTCCAGCGTGCGCAGCCGGTGCAGCAGGCGGCTGCGCCGCAGGTCGATGTCCTTGCGCAGGTCGAGCTCCAGGGTGCGCTCGGTGGCCTCCGGCTTGAGCCGCAGCGTGCGCTGCTGGGCGGCCAGGTCCTTGGCGAGCGGCACGGCGGGCATCTCGTCCGGCACCGCGCCGAGCCGCTCGCCGACCACCAGCTTGCGGGCGATCAGCTCGGTGCGCAGCGGCTCCCCGTCGCACAGCACCGCCTCGGCGGCCTCGGTCACCTCGGCCAGCCCGGCGAGCGGCCGGCCGCGCAGCGCGGCGAGCGCCTCGGCCAGCCGGGTCGCCTCGATGAGGTGCGCCGACGAGGTGGGCACGCCCTCCGCGCGCAGCACCCCGGCCGCATCCACCAGCCACCGCGGCACCACCGAGTCGGCGCTGGTGAACAGATGGTGGTACCACCCGGGGGAGCGCACGCCCGCGCCGTAACCGGACCAGGAGGCGAGCCGCCCGTAGGTCCAGGGCACCCAGGTGAACGCGACCTTCCCCTTGCGCCGCCCCTTGAGCAGCGCGGCGTCGTCCTTGACCGCGACTCTCCGGGTGAGCGCCGGCACGTGCCAGGCGCCGCAGACCACCGCGATGTTCTCGTGCTTGCGGCGCACCTCCCGCAGCACGGTCCGCATGTGGGCCTCCCGCAGCAGATCGTCGGGATCCTCCGGCGCGCCCTCCCGGATCGCCGTCATCGCCTCCGCGATCGCCTCGAACACCGGCGCCCCGCGGTGCTCGACCACGTCCTCCCACCAGCGCTCCGGATCGTCATAGCCGGCCGCCGCCGCCAGCTCCCCGATCGGATCCACCGGCCGCCCGGCCCGCACCTCCGGGTCACCGCCCGGGTCCGGCAGCACTTCCGCATCCGGCTGGCCGGCGGGGTCGCGCGGCGCGGGCGGCGCCACCCGGAACGCATAGGGCAGGTCGAAGAACCGCACCGGCACCCCGCGAGCCACCGCCCACCGGATCGCCTGCCACTCCGGCGAGAAGACCGCGAACGGCCAGAACGCCGCCCGCCCCGGATCGTCGACCGCGTAACCCAGCAGCGCGACCGGCGGCTCCAACCCGCCGTCGGCCACCCACCGCACCAGCTCGTCCGCCTCCGGTGGCCCCTCCACCAGCAGGATCTCCGGCTGCTGCGCCGCCAGCTCGCGCACCACCGCCCGGGCCGACCCGGGCCCGTGATGCCGGACCCCGTAGAACCGCTCAGGCATCGCGGGCGGCCCGATAGAAGTCGAGCCAGTCGGGGCGCTCCCGGACCACCGTCTCCAGGTACTCCCGCCAGACGACCGCGTCGGACACCGGGTCCTTGATCACCGCGCCGACGATGCCGGCCGCCACGTCACCCGGGTGCAGCGTGCCGTCGCCGAAGTGCGCGGCCAGCGCCATCCCGTTGGTGATCACCGAGATCGCCTCGGCGGTGGAGAGCGTGCCGGTCGGCGACTTCAGCTTGGTCCGCCCGTCCTCGGTGAGCCCGGTGCGCAGCTCGCGGAAGACGGTGACCACCCGCCGGATCTCGTCCAGCGCGGCCGGCACCTCGGGCAGGTCGAGCGACTTGCCGAGCTGGGCGACCCGCCGGGCGACGATCTCCACCTCGTCGTCGGCGTTGGCCGGGACCGGCAGCACCACCGTGTTGAACCGCCGCCGGAGCGCGCTGGACAGCTCGTTGACCCCGCGGTCGCGGTCGTTGGCGGTGGCGATCAGGTTGAACCCGCGCTGCGCCTGCGCCTCGGTGCCCAGCTCGGGGACGGGCAGCGTCTTCTCCGAGAGGATGGTGATCAGCGCGTCCTGCACGTCGGACGGGACCCGGGTGAGCTCCTCCAGCCGGGCGATCGACCCGGCCTGCATGGCCCGCATGATCGGGCTGGGCACCAGGGCCGCCTCGGTCGGGCCCTCGGCGAGCAGGCGGGCATAGTTCCACCCGTACCGGATCGCCTCCTCGGCGGTGCCGGCGGTGCCCTGCACCAGCAGCGTGGAGTCGCCCGAGATGGCCGCGGCCAGGTGCTCGGAGACCCAGGTCTTGGCGGTGCCGGGCACCCCGAGCAGCAGCAGCGCGCGGTCGGTGGCCAGGGTGGAGACGGCCACCTCGATCAGCCGGCGCGGCCCCACGTACTTCGGGGTGATCTTGGCGCCGTCACCGAGCAGATAGGTCACCACGGCCTGCGGGGACAGCCGCCAGCCGGGCGGGCGGGGCCGCTCGTCGGCGGCGGCCAGCTGAGCCAGCTCGTCGGCGTACTGATCCTCGGCGTGCGGTCGCAGAACGGTCACGCGGAACTCCTGAGTCGTCAGTCCGGAAGGTGGCTCGTCTAGGCAAGCTACTGCCTGGGTGTGACATTTTCCGGCGCCAGCTCGGCCCGCATCTCGGCTCGGAAGGCCAGGGTGCGGGCCAGGTCGGCGATCGGGCGGACCCGGCCGGCGTCGACCTCCGGCTCCAGCTGCGCGGCGAGCCGGCCGGTGAGATCCGCGTACTCCGGGGGCATCGCCAGGGCGGCGGTCCGGCACAGCTCGCCGAGCTGCCAGGTGTGCCGGTCGGTCCGCGCCCGGGTGGCGATCGTCTCCAGCACGGTCACGCTCAGCCGCTCCGGCCACGGCCCGGGGTGCAGTCCGAGCAGCCGGTGCGCCGAGCCGTCCTCGGTGCGCAGCGCCTCGGCGGCCAGCCGGGCCAGCGTGTCCGGGGGCAGCACCAGGTGCAGGTCCCAGCGGACCGCCTCGCGCAGCACGCCGGCGTCGGTGGCCAGCAGCGCGGCCGCCCAGCGGGCGTCGCTCTGCGCGACGGCCGCTTTGGCCCAGCCGTGCAGCAGCGCGGTGGCCCAGTCGTTCGCCCTGGCCAGCGCCAGGTAGCCGGCCGGCTCGAGATCGGTCCACGAGGCCAGCGGGGCGCCGGCCAGCACCTCCTCCAGCAGCCAGGCGCCGGCCCCGGCGCCGTGTGCCGGGGTGGCGCCGACGCCGTCCCGGCGCAGGTCGTCGTCGAGCCGGTCGGGCGGCTGGACGATCAGCCGGGCCGGCTCGCCGGGCGCCAGCCGGACGGCGGCGTGCGCCCGCTCCCGCATCCGGGCGCCGAGCGCCGAGACCGGCAGCCGGCGCAGCAGGTCGACGGCGGTCTGCCGGACCTCCTTGCGGCGGTCGTCCAGCGCGTGCTCCAGCAGCTCCTCGTCGTCCGGGGAGAGGCCGTCGGCGAAGGTGGCCAGGAACCGGGCGCGGTTCTCCGAGGAGTCGGCGCCCCAGGTGCTCGCCACCAGCCGGCGGGCCTGGGCCGGATCGGTGCGCCGCAGGGTGATCAGGTGACCGAGGCGCTCGGTGCCGGTGGCGGTGGTCCAGTCGGCGACGGTGACCGGGGTGGCCTCGTCGAGCAGCCAGCCCCAGTCCGGGCGCTGCCAGGCCAGCCAGGCGCCACGCCGCCCGGCGACCCGGGCCACGTCGGAGCGCACCGTGGTGGTGCGCCGGGCCGCGTCGAGCAGCGCCGGGAGCAGCGCGGGCGGCACCACGCCGCCCCGGGCCACCGCGGCGGCCAGCCACTGGGCCAGCAGCTCCTGCTCCAGGTGCGCGCCGCCGGGGGCGCCACCGCGCAGGATGCGGGCCAGCCGCGCGCCGGCGGCGGCCGGCAGCGGCGGGTCGGTCTCGGCCGGGGCCGGCTCGACCGGCACCCGGGTCACGTCCGGGGTGGCGCCGGCCCGCCGGGTGGTCAGGGCGACCGCGGCCGCGTCGAGCAGCGCGGACGGGCCCAGCTCGGCGACCGCCGTGCCGACCCGCACCGACTCGGCCTGCCAGGGCCGCCGGGCGGTGCCGACCAGGGCGGCGGCCAGCATCTCCGGAGGCAGCTCGGTGGCCCGCGGGGCGCCCGGATCGGGGACCGGTGGCCCGGCCGGCACGAACGCCCCGTCCACCCAGGCGGCCAGCGGGCGCAGCCCGGCCGGGGACCACTCGGCGGCCACCGCGGCCGGCCGGCCACCCGCGGCGGCGAGCAGCCACCACGGCTCGCGGTGCCCGGCGGCCAGCGGCAACGCGTCGCCGGCCGGGTCCACCAGCCAGCCGTCGCCGGTCGGGACGACGTCGGCGAGGAGCACCGGACCGTCGTACCGGAAAGGGTCGTCGGCCAGCAGCTCGGCGAAGCGGGAGAGAGCGGCGCGCACCGACCCGCCGCCCTCCGGCGAGCCGAACGGCTCGGCCGCGCTCGCGCGGTCGGCAACCAGCGCGCGCAGCGGCGCGGCGCCCGGGTAGAAGCACAGGTCGCCGCGGAACTCGGTGCCCGGGACCAGGTCGGCGGCGAGCGACTGGCCGGGCGCGGCGAACGACAGCACCAGGGCGAACCGCGCCGTCGCGGACCCGTGCAGCCAGGTGCGCCGGGTGGTCAGCGCGCCGTCGTCGGTGTCGAACCGGCCGAGCACCTGCCAGCGGTCGGTGACCCGGGGCCCGGCCAGCACCTCCTCGGCCGGGGTGGGGAACCCGATCCGGGAGCGGACGGTGGCCGCGGTCGCCGGGTCGAGCGTGCCGAGCCGGTCGTGGCCGGCGACCAGCAGGTGCAGCATGGCCAGCTCGCCGAGCAGCCGGTCGGCCCACTGCGGGCCGATGCCGGCGATCCCGCCGAGCCGGCGGACCGCGCCGGCCGCGCCGGGCGCCTGCGCGTCGACCAGTCGCGCGGCCATCGGCTCGAAGGCCTGGTGACCGCGCCGGCCCAACCCGGCCAGGCCCTGCTCGACCTGGTCGTCGAGCCAGCGGCGCAGCTCGGTGAGACCGCCGGCGACCCGCTCGGCGCGCTCCCGGGCGCGTTTCGCCGCGGCGACCGGATCGGGCGGCGAACTCCGCGCCTTGGCCCGGGCGGCGCGGGCGGTCTGCCAGGCGGTCACCCAGTCCGGCGGCGGGGCGTCGCCGGTGCCCGCCTCGGCCCAGCGCAGCACCAGGCCGACGGCGTGTTTGCAGGGTGCCCGGAAGCTCGGGCAGGAGCACTTGAACGCGGGACCGGCCAGGTCGGCGGCCACCTGATAGCCGCGGACCAGGCCCCAGACGACGTCGTCGACGGTGCCGGTGGCGGCGAACTGCCCGGACACACTTCGGGCGCGTTTCAGCGCGGCCGGGTCGGGGGCGAGCGACTCGGCCTGGGCGACGGACCAGCGTTCCATGGGCACGTGACGACCCTAGGCCGGAGGTACGACAAAACCGCGGTCCCGACGGGTCAAGGCCCGCGCCGCGTGGTGACCACCGCGGACCTGCGGTGGAGGATCAATGCCGCGGCCGGAAGGAGCCTCCGGTGATCTGCCCCGGCGTCGCGTCGGCCAGGGCCGGCGTCGCCACGCCGAAAGCCGTCGACCGGTTCGACGTCCGCGTCGGCTGCCGCTCCGTCGACACGATCGAGTAAAGGCTGCGCAGCGCCGTCGTCACGATCTCCTCCTGGGAGTACGTGTCGTTGTCCAGCGCGCTCTGCGCCGACAGGATCTTGCCGGCCACCTCGGTCGCGGTGTTCGCGGCGAGGTCCAGCTTGGTGGCCTCCTTGTCGCTGGGCACCAGGCCGCCGGCCACCGTGCCGAGCACGTCGATCGCCACCGCGGCCGCCGCCGCCCCGACGCCGAGGGTCATCCCGCCGCCGATGGTGCCCACCACGCAGAGCGCGATGCTGCCCCATTTCAGCACGTCGGAGCCCTTGCAGGCGCTGTTGCTGAGCTGCTGGACCGCCTTGATCCCGTTGTCCAGCATGGACAGCACCGACTTGCGGAACCGGATGTGGATGATCTTCGCGCCCTCCAGCTGCTCCCGGGACAGGGCGATGACCTCACGCTGGTTGGGCACCACGTTCCCGAGCGGGGTGAGGAACCGGTCGACGAAGTTCTCCTTGAACGCGCCCTCCCACAGCGTCATGTCGGCGCGCACGTCGTTGATCCGCTGCAGCGCCGGTGACGAGCCGGTCCAGCCGCCCTCCTGGTCGGCCCGGCCCTGCAGCATCGCCTCGACCTTGGCCAGCGCGTCGATGATCGGGGTGAGCTTGTCCGGGTCCGGCTCCAGGTAGCGCTCGAAGGACGGCACCACCCACTCGTAGTCCTCGGTCTGCACCCGCTGCCGGTACTGCTGGATCTCCTCCGGCGGAATCGGCAGGCCGTCCCACTCGCCGGGGTGGTCGTTGGCCCACTTGTCGTTGACCGCCCGGGTCCACGACGCGGAGTCCTCCAGCGTCTGCCGGATCAGCTCCTGCTTGAGTTTCAGCGACTTGGTGCGCACCGCCGTCGCGTAGGCCTCGCCGGCCACGTCGGCCGGCGTCGTCAGGTCGACCTCTGCCACCTTGCCTCCTTCTTCGCCGGTTCCGGGGTCAGGCGGCCGGGTAGGGCCGGCCGGGATCCTCGTTCGAGCCGGGAATCGGCGGGTTGGAGGCCGGGTCCGTCTTGTCGTGGTTGATCGGATCGTCCAGGTACTGCTGGAGCAGCGCGGCGTTCGCGGCGTCCACGTCGAGGTAGGCCTGGGTCGCGGTGCGGACCCCCTGCGCCGCGTCCAGCACGGCGGTGCCGACCTGCTCCATCATCGACTGCAGCTCGGTGCGCAGGGTCTCCCAGGCGCCGCCGATGCCGCTGGCCATCACGCTGGCGCCGGGATAGGCCGGTCCGTTCACCCGGAACGAGCCGGCGCCGCCCTGCGAGCCGCCGAGCAGCCGGTTCGCGTCGTAGAAGACGTCCGCGACCCGGGGCAGGTTCACCTCGGAGGTCCGCCACAGCGCGAACAGGTCGCCACCGGTCACCTCGTTTGCCATCGGTCCCCCGTTTCCTCAGATCCGCCGGCGGCGGACAACCCAGACGACAACCCCTAGGAGTACGACCAGCGCCGCCCCGCCGAAGACCAGCAGCCACCTGGTGGTCGCGTCGTCCCCGCCGTCCGCCCCGGCCACGGTGACCGGCGTGGCGAAGACCCGGCTGCCCACCATGTCGACCAGGTAGAGCGGCTTGCCCGGGGCCGCCGCGGCCGCCAGGGTCACCGGGTCGCGGGCGCCGAACGGCTCCACCGGCAGGTCGGCCACCACGGCCACCGTGCCGTCCGTGCCCAGCCGGCGCACCGCGCGCTCCTGGTCGTCGACGACGTAGACGCCGTCCTGGCCGGCGCTGACCGTGGTGACCGCGAACAGCTGGGTGTCCGGGCGGGCCTCGTCGGCGGTCCAGGTGTCGCCGGACGGGCTGACGATCGACGCCACCTTCCCGTCGTGCAACCGGCTCAGCCGGAACCCGGCACTGGAGATCCACACGTCGCCGGCGCCGTCCGCGGCCAGACCGGTGGGCAGCGGGACCGGGGTGGAGACCGGCCGGCTGCCGGCCGCGGCGGGCAGCTCGACGACCCGGTTGTTCTCCCGGTCGGCCAGGTAGAGCGTGCCGTCGCCGGTCACCGTGAGCGCGTTGATGGTGGCGATCGGGCCGCCCAGCGTGGTGGCGTCGGCCCGCACCGTGATGCTGCCGTCGGCGGCCAGCGCGTAGACCCGGGAGACCGTGCTGTCGCTGATGAAGACGGTGCCGCCGGGGCCGGTCGCGACGCCGCCCGGGAAGCCCAGGGCGATGCCGGTGCCCCGGGTGCCGGCCGGGATCGGGCCCGCCGGGGCGGTCTGCCCGCCGTTGCCGGCGACCGTGCGGATGGTGCCGTCCGGTGCCACCGCGCGCACCCGGTGGTTCAGCGTGTCGGTCACGTAGAGCGTGCCGTCGGCGGCGAGGGCCGCGGTCATCGGCTTGTTCAGCTTCGCCCGCACGGCCGGTCCGCCGTCGCCGGCGAACCCGGGCGCCCCCTGGCCGGCGACCAGGGCCGGCGCCGCGCCGGCGGTCTCCGCGAGCGCCGGCGCCGGCGCCGCGACCACCGGCACCGCCAGGGCCACGACGGCGGCGACGCACGTCTTCATCACGACGGAGTGTCTACCACAACCGGCTACGGTACGTTGTCCTGCGTCTATGCGTCGGCCTTTCGGACAGCGGGAACGGGGTGCCCATCATGTGGTACGGCGAGGCGGATCTGGGCGAGCAGCTGCGCACCATGACGGTGACCGGCACGTCACCCGATGGCGCCGTCCGCGCCACCGTCACCGGGGAGAACCGGCTGGACCTGAGCTTCCAGCCGCGCCGCTTCGAGTGGTACGACGAGCACGGCCTGGCCCAGCAGCTGTCCGCGCTGGGCACCACCACCTGGGTGGCCTGGACCCGGCAGCGCCAGGAGATCCTCCGGATGTCGCTGGGCCAGAGCCGCGAGGAGGCGGAGCAGGGCCGCGACGAGTTCCGTGACTTCCGCGACCAGGAGTTCGATCAGCGCGTCCGGTCCCTGCTCTGCGCGGGCGCCTCGACCGACGGCAAGGTCCACATCGTCCTCGACGGCGTCACCCGGTGGCGGGTGGAGATCGCCGAGGGCTCGCTCCGCCGGCACACCGCCGGGTCGTTCACCGCCGAGACGGTGTCCGCCTTCGACGCCCTGATCCGCGACCGGGCGATGAAGATGTCCCTGCTCAAAGCCGACCACTTCGACATCGGCGTCCCGCGCCGCTGGCTGGAGCGCGCTCGGGCCCGCTGATCAGCTCCCGGCCGCTCCGTGGCCGGGCAGCACCGTCTCCGCGGGGCTGGGCGGCGGCGGGGGAGTGCCGTCCCCGAACGGCCGCCCGCCCAGCGCCTCCCGCCCGTGCGGCGTCAGCCAGCCCCGCGGATCCGGCCCGGCCGGCACTACCCCGGTCGGGTTGATCATCCGGTGCACCTCGTAGTAGTGCCGCTTGATGTGCACGAAATCGATCGTGTCCCCGAAGCCCGGCGTCTGGAACAGGTCCCGCGCGTAGGCCCACAACACCGGCATCTCGCTCAGCTTCGACCGGTTGCACTTGAAGTGTCCGTGATAGACCGCGTCGAACCGGGCCAGCGTGGTGAACAGCCGCACGTCCGCCTCGGTGATCGTCTCGCCGACCAGATAGCGCTGCCCCGCCAGCCGCGCCGACAGCCAGTCCAGCCGCTCGAACAGCCGGTGGTAGGCCTTCTCGTAGGCTTCCTGCGAGGTCGCGAACCCGGCCCGGTAGACCCCGTTGTTCACGTCCGCGTAGACCACCGAGTTGACCTCGTCGATCTCGGCCCGCAGCTCCGCCGGGTAGAGCCGCGGCGCCCCCGGCCGGTGATGTCTCGTCCACTCGGTCGACAGATCGATGGTGATCTGCGCGAAGTCGTTGGTGACCACGGCACCGGACGGCACGTCCACGATCGCCGGCACCGTGATCCCCCGCTGGTAGCCGGGGAACCGCCGGAAGAACGCCTCCTGCAGCCGCTCGATCCCGAGCACCGGATCGCGCCCGCCCGGGTCCAGATCGAAGGTCCAGCTCCGCTCGTCGTGGGTCGGCCCGGCGACGCCCATCGACAGCACGTCCTCCAGCCCGAGCAGCCGGCGCACGATGATCGCCCGGTTCGCCCACGGGCACGCCCGGCTCACCACCAGCCGATATCGCCCCGGCTCGACCGGATAGCCGTCCCGCCCGTCCGCCGTGATGCGGGTCGCGATGTAGCGCTGGTCGCGCGTGAACTCCCCAGAAGCCATAGCTGCATCCTGCCCACGATTCGCCGCCCGCTCACCGCGAAAATCAAGACCATTTTCCGGTACGCCTCCGTCCCGCCCCGGCCCCGACCGGTCCCGTCCCGTGCCACCGGGGGCCGCACGGCGGGACGTCCCGGCCGTGGCGCCGGCAGGCTCCCGCCCGGACCGGCTGGCGGCGCGGCGGAGCGGTCGCCTACTTTCGTTCCCATGTACGCCGTCGTCGACCTGCAGACCACCGGCACCAAGACCACCTGGCACGACCGCATCGTGGAGATCGCGATCGTCCGGCTGGACCGGTCCGGCAAGGTGCTGGACGAGTGGTGCACCCTGGTCAACCCGGACCGCGACCTCGGTCCGCAGGAGCTGCACGGCATCAGCGGCGCCGAGGCCCGCCGCGCCCCGCTCTTCGCCGACCTGGCCGGCCAGGTCGCCGCCCGGCTGGCCGGCCAGGTCCTGGTCGCGCACAACCTCCTCTTCGACGCCGGCTTCCTCACCGCCGAGTTCGGCAAGCTGGGCGCGACCGTGCCGGTCGGCGACGACCGTGGCCTGTGCACGATGCGCCTGGCCGGCCACTTCCTGCCGACCGCCTCGCGCAGCCTCTCCGCCTGCCGCGCCGCCGCCGGCCTGGCCCCGCACCGGGAGTACTCCGCGCTGCACGGCGCCCGGGCCGCCGCCGAGCTGCTCACCTATTACCTGGAGCGGGCCGGTGACCCGCCGCCCTGGGCCGAGCTGGTCGACCAGGCCCGGCGGGCGAGCTGGCCGGACCTGCCGGAGACCGGCGTCGCCCCGGTCACCCGGGGCCGCTCCCCGGAACGGGAACCGCATTTCCTCACCCGTCTCGTCGATCGGCTGCCCCGCCAGCTGAACCCGGCGGCGGACGCCTATTCGGCCCTGCTCGACGGCGTGCTGCTGGACCGGCACATCTCCGCCAGCGAGGCGGACCAGCTGGTCGACGCCGCCGGGCGGCTCGGCCTGTCCCGGGCCGACGTCGAGGCGCTGCACCACCGGTACCTCTCCGGGCTGGCCGTGGTGGCGCTGGCCGACCAGGTGCTGACCCGCGCGGAACGCCTGGATCTGGACGGTGTCGCCGAGCTCCTCGGGCTGACCAGCGCCGACGTGGACCGCGCCCTCACCGAGGCGGCCGAGCGACCGGCCGGGAAGGTCACCCGGTGGCAGCTGAGCCCGGGCGACCAGGTGGTCTTCACCGGCAACCTGCACCCGCCCCGCGAGCACCTGGAGGTCGACGCCCTGACCCACGGCCTGCGGACCGCCCGCAAGGTCACCAAGCAGACCCGCCTGCTGGTCGCCGCCGACCCCGACTCGATGTCCGGCACCGCGAAACTGGCCCGCCAGTACGGCATCCCGATCGTCACCCCGGCCGCCTACAAGGCGATGCTGGAGGCCCTGCTCAACGCCGTCCGCCACTGACGGTCCCACCAGACGCCGCCACCGGCCCGAGCCGTCCCCATCCGCCCATCCGGAGCCGCGAAGAGTGTGATGGCCGCCCGCGGAGACGGGCGGCCATCGGATCCGGTTCGGTGGGCGAGGCATCCCCCCGTGTGCGATGCCTCGCCCGGCCTGGGAGCCGGGCAATGCCGCGCGGCCGGAAGGCCCGCGCGGACCTGCGACCGGGGCCCGCTGCTGGACCGGAGCCGCGCGCGTTGGGGCCGCCGCCTTTATAGCACGGCGGAGAGCGCTTTCCGAGATCCCCGGCACAGAATGGGAGCGTTCCCAGCCGACTGGGCCATAGCTGAGCGAAGGCTGGGTGATCAAGTCGTCCCATCGGGGTTCACCCATCTCAGCGACACGGAAAGCCGAGAGATACCAACCGCTCCAGGTCAGGTGCAACCGGGGAGAAAATCGCGCGCGGTGAGGCTTGGGGAAGGGGCCGCGTGCGGCGAGATGTGGCCGGTGCCGCGGCGAGGGCGCCGCGCGGTGAGTTGTCGAGCGGCGTGGGAAGCGGTGAGCGGTGAGGTGGCGAAGGGCGGGCGGAGGACGTACCGGAAAGGGGTGGGCGCGGGCCGTGAGGGCCCGCGCCCGGGAGTGCGAAGCAGTCAGTAGGGAGTAGCGGTCAGTGGTGGGGCGGTCAGTGGTGGGGCGGTCAGTAGTGGATTCCGGCCTGGGCCAGGATCCAGTTGACCGGGGGCTGCTGGTGCGGATACGGCCAGGCGCCGGGGGCGACCGGGACCGGGACCAGGCCGGGGACGGCCGCGAACGGCATGAAGCCCGCGGCCATCGGGCCGGCCGCCTGCGGGGCCATGATGCCGCCCACGGCGGAGGCCGGGACCGGGGTCAGGCCGGGAGCGAAGCCGGGCAGGCCGGGGGTGCCGACGATGCCGGGTGCGCCGGCGACGCCGGAAGTGCCCGCCGTGCCCGGTGTGGCCGCGGCGCCGGACGAGCCCGGCTGGTCCTGCTGGCCGGCGGGGATCAGCATGTTCGCCACCGGCGCCAGGGTGGGCATGCCGGCGCCGACCCGGGTGGGGCCGAATCCGTACGGCGCGCACAGCGAGCGGATCATGCTGAACAGGCCGGCGACGCGGGCCGGGCCGCGGGCCGCGAAGGTCTGGCGGAAGACCGGGTGGTGCGCGAGCAGCAGCGCGGCCAGGCCGGTGACGTGCGGCGCTGCCATCGACGTGCCGGACTGGGACTCGAAGTTGCCGCCCGGGACGGTGGAGATGATCGCCACGCCGGGGGCGCAGACCGCGACCTCCGGGCCGAAGCAGGTGAACGCCGGCGAGAAGATCCCGTCCGCGGCCAGGAACTGCGGGCGCAGGTTCGACCGGTCCCAGCTGTTCGGTTGCACCTCGCCGATGCTGCCGACCGCGGAGACGGCGAACGAGTACGGCGAGCGGGCCGGGTATTTGACCGCGTCACCGGAGTTGCCGGCGGCGACGATGCAGGCCACCCCGGCGTTGACCGCGGCGGTCAGCGTCTCCTCGACCACCGCGTTGATCTCGGTGTCGCCGCCGAGGCTCATGTTGACCACGTCGATGTGGTGGTCGATGCAGTAGTCCAGCGCGTCGATCAGGCTGTCGTACCGGCCGCCCGGGAACACCTTCAGCACGTGGATCTCGGCCTCCGGGACGAAGCCGCGCAGCTGGTCCTCGGACCGGGCGCCGATCACCCCGGCGCAGTGCGAGCCGTGCCCGACCAGGTCGTTGCTCCAGGCCGTGGTGTTGCCGTCGGTGAAGTCGCGACCGATCTTCAGGTGGCTGAGCAGCGGGTGGGTGTTGTCCGCGCCGGAGTCGATGATGGCCACCTTGACGCCTTCGCCGCGCAGGTTCGGCCCGAGCCGGTCGAGGCCCATCAGCCGCTGCCCCCAGCCGTGCTGGAAGCCGCGCGGGAACCCGCTGATCGTCTCGGCGTAGCCGCGCAGCCGCACCACGTTGACCGCGGCGTCGGAGACGACCGGCTCGGTCAGGTAGAGGTCCCAGTAACCGCCCGGGCGCATCACGAACAGCGACCGGGCCGGCCGGTCGTGCAGCGTGTACAGGTCCAGGCTGACCTCGCCCTTGGAGTTCGTGGTGCCCTGGCTGGGCACGGTGTCGCCGGTCAGGGTGACGACGGCGCCGTCGAGCGGCCGGTCGTTCTCGCCGAGCACCTTGAAGCGGATCTCCTTGGGTTTCACGGCGGCCGCCGGGAACATGCCGAACACCGAGGCGTCCTGCATCAGGGCGGGGCCGCCGCCGTAGGTCAGCGCGCTGTTGTGCCCGACCACGAGCTGCGGTGCGGTGGCCGCGATCAGCTGCGCGTGCTCCGGCTCCATGTTGGCCACCAGGATGTCGGTGGCGTCGCCCTGCCCCACGCCGAGGGTGGCGAGGGTGGCGTGCGGGCGCTGGATCCGGCGGACCACGTCGAGGCCCTGCACCGCGGCGTTCAGCATGCCGGCCGACAGCGGCTGCACCCCCAGCTGGTGGGCGTTGGCCCGGGACCGGGGCGCGATCAGGTATTGGGCGGTCGGTTGGACGCCGACGGGAATTTCGTGAGATTCCGGTATTGCGGTGGACGCGGTGGTGGACGCGGCGGTCGAGTGGCTGCGGGCTGTCGATCCGCGGCGGCCTTCGGAGTCGGGCATCCGTTCCTCCCAGCATGAGGCGTGCGTCGCTGGTGGCGCCTCGGGAGAGGGCCACCAGCGCTATTCGTCAAGTGGTCTCAAATTCGCGTTGGGCGCGATCGTGTATCTGTCGCCGAGTTGTTCCCGCAATGATGCGACATCATTTTCGTACGCCTGGAATACGACGTACCGGGATGCTTTCTTCGTGACGGTGACGTCGGGAAGCGTATCGACGGCAGCGAGTAGTTCACTGAATTCGGTGCCGGTGGCGATGTATTCCTGGAGGTCCATGGAGTCTCTCCCGGGGCCGGGCCGTGGTGCCGGGGGAGTCCCCGGCGCCACGACCTTATCCGGCGTTTCCGCGCGGACTCGTCAGTTGACCGCGCCCGCCATCTGGGGCATCTGCTGTTGCTGGCCGGTGGGTGCCTGGCCGTATCCGTAAGCGCCCTGGCCGCCGTAGACGCCCGGGTAGTAGGGCGGGACGAACGGCGGGGACTGCTGCGGGCCGGCCTGGAACGGCAGCAGGCCACCGGCGATGCCGCCGATCGTGCTGCCCAGGCCGCTGTTGCCGAAGTAGCCGCCGAGCGCGTTGCCGGCGATGGTGCCCAGTGCGCCGCCGAAGATGCCCTGCGGGGCGAACTGCTGTTGCTGCTGCGGCCCGGCCTGGAACGGCAGCATGCTGGTGATCGGGTTGCCGATGCCCGGGCTGCCGATCCTCGGCGAGCCGAAGCCGGGGTAGTCGCTGATCATGTCGCTGAGCCGCGGACCGAAAATGCTCTGCGGGGTCATCTGCTGCTGTTGCTGGGGTCCGGCCTGGAACGGCAGGAGGTCGCCCAGGTAGGAGCCGAGTTGCTGGCCGAGGCCCTGCTGTCCGAGGTAGCCGCCGCCGATGCCGCCGAGGACGCTGCCGAGTTGCTGGCCGATCGCGCCTTGCGGGGCGAACTGCTGCGGGCCGGCCTGGAAGGGCAGGAGGTCGCCGAGGCGGGCGCCGATCTGCTGGCCGAGGCCCTGCTGTCCGAGGTAGCCGCCGCCGATCCCGCCGAGGGTGCTGCCGAGGAACGAGCCGAGGGCGCCCTGCGGGGCGAACTGCTGCTGTTGCTGTTGCTGGGGTCCGGCCTGGAAGGGCAGGAGGTTGCCGAGGTAGGAGCCGAGCTGCTGGCCGAGGCCCTGCTGTCCGAGGTAGCCGCCGCCGATGCCGCCGAGGACGCCGCCGAGTTGCTGGCCGATCGCGCCCTGCGGGGCGAACTGCTGCTGCGGGCCGGCCTGGAAGGGCAGGAGGTCGCCGAGGCGGGCGCCGATCTGCTGGCCGAGGCCTTTCTGGCCGAGGTAGTCGCCGCCGATGCCGCCGAGGGTGCTGCCGAGGAACGAGCCGAAGGCCCCCTGCGGGGCGAACTGCTGCTGTTGCTGTTGCTGGGGCCCGGCCTGGAAGGGCAGGAGGTTGCCGAGGTAGGAGCCGAGCTGCTGGCCGAGGCCCTGCTGTCCGAGGTAGCCGCCGCCGATGCCGCCGAGGACGCCGCCGAGTTGCTGGCCGATCGCGCCCTGCGGGGCGAACTGCTGCTGTTGCTGGGGTCCGGCCTGGAAGGGCAGGAGGTTGCCGAGGTAGGAGCCGAGCTGCTGGCCGAGGCCCTGCTGTCCGAGGTAGCCGCCGCCGATGCCGCCGAGGACGCCGCCGAGCTGCTGGCCGATCGCGCCCTGCGGGGCGAACTGCTGCTGCTGCGGGCCCGCCTGGAACGGTAAGAGGTTGCCGAGCGCCGAACCGAGTTGCTGGCCGAGGCCCTGCTGTCCGAGGTAGCCGCCACCGATCCCGCCGAGAATGCCGCCCAGCTGCTGGCCGAACGCTCCCTGCGGTGCGAACTGTGCGCCCTGAGGATACATCTGCTGTCCGTACATAAGTCCCGTCGTCCCCTTCAAAGGCAGCCGTCACCGGCCGCTGCGCGCGACGCATCATGCGGGCACTCCGAATGGGAATGTCGCGGTCGCTGCGGCTCGTCAGCCGATAATCGGCAAGGCCCCTAATAGTTGGTTGATCGGTTTCCGGTGTGCATCCCGTCCTGCAGAAACGGGATCACGAGGAGTGTCTGGACGTCCACCTCAGGGTTCCACCATCTATTTGAGGTCAGTATCGTCCGTACGGATGATTGCATCAAAATCAACGATCACGAAAGCGCTGATCGAATAGCATTCAGATCATTTCCGGGAGATTAACAGGATCATAGGTAACGACTGCTCGGAAAAGATCGCGTGTGTCCCTTACGTTGCCCGAACAAACGCTGGGGCCGGGCAGCGGCATGATGTGTCCGTGACTGACGCCGCCAAAGGGCTGGTCCTCGTGGTCGAGGACGAGCGCCCGATCGCCGACCTGGTCCGGCTCTACCTGAGCCGGGAGGGCTTCGGCGTGCAGGTCGAGCACGACGGCCCGGCCGGCCTGGCCGCGGCCCGCCGGCTGCGCCCGGTCGCCTGCATCCTGGACATCGCGCTGCCCGGCCTGGACGGCACCGAGATCTGCCGGCGGATGCGCGCCGACGGCGACTGGACCCCGGTCATCTTCCTGACCGCGCGGGACGACGAGGTGGACCGGATCCTCGGCCTCGAGCTGGGCGGCGACGACTACGTGACGAAACCGTTCAGCCCGCGCGAGCTGGTCACCCGGGTCAAGGCGCTGCTGCGCCGGGCGGCTGGTCCGCCGGAGACCGACCGGGTGCGCACACTCGGCCCCCTGACGCTCGACCAGGGCCGCCGGACCGCGCGGCTGGACGACGCGCCGCTCACCCTGACCGCGACCGAATTCGATCTGCTCGCCCACCTGCTCGGCCGGCCCGGCCGGGTGTTCACCCGGGAGGAGCTGCTGGCCGCGGTCTGGGGCTACGCGTCGCACGCCGGCACCCGCACCGTCGACGTGCACGTGGCGCAGGTGCGGGCCAAGCTGGGCGGGGCGGCGAGCCTGATCCGCACCGTGCGCGGCGTCGGGTACACCGCCGATGCGTGACTTCTTCGGTACGCTGACCGGCCGCGCCGTCCTGGTCACCGTCGCCACCGCGGTGGTCGCCGTGATCATCACCGCGCTGGTCGCCGTCCCGGTCGCGGTGCGGTCGGTGAACACCCAGGTCCGCGCCGAGCTGGTGGAGAAGTCGGCGATCGCGGTGCAGCTGCTCACCGACCGGCGCCCGGTGGTCCGGGAGAACATCGCCGAGCGGCTGCGCCAGGACGACATCGAGATCTACGTGATCCGGCGCGGCGTGGCCGACCGCCCCGGCCTGCCGCCCCGGGTGATCGCCCGGGTGACCGGCGGCGCCCTGGTGAACGTGCGGGCCCGGGTCGGCGGCCGGGAGTCGTTCGTGGCCGGCAGCCCGCTGCCCGGGGTGGACGCCGGCGTGGTGCTCACCCGGCCGGCCGACTCCGGCGTCGCGTGGCAGGTGCTCGGCGGCGTCTGGTGGGCGCTGCTGGCCGGCCTGCTCGGCGGGGTCCTGGCCGGCGCGCTGCTGGCCCGCTTCCTGACCCGGCCGATCGAGCTGGCCGCGGCGGCGGCCGGGCGGCTCGCCGCCGGCGACCGGTCGGTGCGGATCGCCCGGCACGGCCCGGCCGAGGCGCACCGCCTCGCCGAGGCGGTGAATCAGCTGGCCGCGGCGTTGCAGACGAGTGAGGGCCGGGAGCGCGACTTCCTGTTGTCGGTCTCCCACGAGTTGCGTACGCCGCTGTCCACGATTCGCGGCTATGCCGAAGCGCTCGCCGACGGCGTGGTCGACGCGGACGGCGTGGCGCAGGCCGGCGCGACCATGCTCGCCGAGGCCGACCGGCTCGACCGGCTGATCTCCGACCTGCTGGTGCTCTCCCGGCTGGAGGCCGCCGACCTGCCGCTCGACGTGGTCGAGGTGGACCTGGTGGAGCTGGTCCGGGAGGCGGGCGTCGCCTGGTCGGCGCGCTGCGGGACGGACGGCCCCGCGCTCGCGGTCGAGTTGCCGGACCGCCCGGTCACGGTGGCGACCGACCCCGGGCGGATCCGGCAGGTGCTCGACGGGCTGTGCGAGAACGCGCTGCGGGTGGTCCCGTCCGGTGCGCCGCTGGTGCTGGCGGTGCGCGCCGGCGACCGGGGCGGGGTGGTCGAGGTGCGCGACGGCGGGCCCGGCTTCACCGACGACGACCTGGCGGTGGCCTTCGACCGGGGCGCGCTGAACCGGCGGTACCGGGGGATCCGCAAGGTGGGCAGCGGGCTCGGGCTGGCGCTGGCGGCCCGGCTGGTCGGGCGGCTGGGCGGGCGGATCGAGGCCGGGCACGCCGCGGAGGGCGGGGCGCGGTTCACGGTGGAGCTGCCTTACCGAACCCGAACAATCGGCTGACGTGGGCCGATCGGGGCGGGCGGAACCTCGTACCCATGAATCGAAGCGGGAAAGCCCTGATCGTCGCCGCGACCCTGACCCTCGCCCTGGCCGGATGCGGCGCAGCCGCGCCGGAGCAGACGGAGACCGATGTGGCTTCCGAAGCGGTCGCGCTTCAGGAGGTGGGGTTCAGCACCGAGGACGACCCGGCGCCGGCCGCGACCGGCAAGGGTGACCAGGTCCGGCCCCGGGTGGTCCGCAAGCTGCTGCGCAGGAACGCCCTGCACGGCGAGGTGACCGTGCAGGTCAAGGACGCGACGAAGACGATCGTGGTGCAGCGCGGCAAGATCACCGCGGTGGACGACAAGGGCCTGACCGTGGTCTCCACCGACGGGTTCAAGCTGACCTGGACCTACGGCGATCCGCTGCGGATCGTGCAGGAGCGCGAGGCGGTCGACCGGGCGGCGCTGCGGACCGGCGCGGAGGTCGCGGTCGGTGGCGTGGACACCGCAGCCCGGCTGATCGTCCTCAAGAAGTAGTCACTGGAGGAAGTCGGCGAACGGCGAGAGCAGGAGTTTGCCCAGGCCGGTGGCGGTTCGGTCGAGCCGCCGGCGCTCCGAGTCGAGGGCGCCCAGGTCGTACCGGATGGCCCAGATCTTCTGCGCGTTGCGCCAGGCGACGTTGCGGGTGTACTCCACCATCTCGCCCTGCCACCAGTCGTCCAGGTCGCCGTTCATCGTGTCGATGAGCAGCTGCCAGCGGTCCAGATAGCCGCGGCGCAGACCCGGGATCTCCTCCGCGAAGATGTCGTTGACCTGCAGGTAGTCGTGGTGCTGGTCGCTGCCGTCGATCGGGTCGGTGCCCAGGTGGTCGAACGTGGTGACCAGCGCGAACGGCAGGTCGAAGTTGATGTGCGCGTTGACCCCGGCGACCGCGGACGGCAGCGGGCGCGCGTCCGGCCCGGGGATCCGGCTGAACAGGCCGGCCCAGACGCCGGGACAGGCCGGGCTGCCCTCGGTCCAGTAGCGCAGCGCGTCGAAGTAACGCGCGGCGAACTCGACGTCCAGCCGGGACAGGAACGCCGGATCCTTGAACTTGCCCGCGTAGAGCCGGTCCAGCACGTTCTCGGTGATCGTGAGGTACAGCTTGTTGAAATCGGCCAGCGGGTTGCCGTTCAGCAACGGTGGCACCTGACAGAGAACGTCCTGCAGTTTGGTGAGCTGGTCGACGACGGCGGGCACGTCGTCCGGGTGCTCCTGCAGGATCGTGGACATCTGGAGCTGCACTGGCCCCCAGATCGGCTGGGTCATCGGATCCTCCACGGGACTTGCGAAATAGCGGAGGGCCCCCAGCACCGCCCGGTGGTGTGAACCACCGGGCGGTGCTCCCCCGTGACCACAGCCTTTCAAAGGCGGCGTACGGGGGGATCGGTAGAACGACGTATTCCGCGTACGTAAGTCACGGCGGGATAACGATCGCCTGGTCAGGCAGCTGTTAGATAGACCCTGCTGGCTTGCACGCGGGTACGTACCTGGAGTTTGTCGAAGATGTGGCCGAGGTGCACGCCGACGGTGCGCTCGCTGATGAAGAGCAACTCACCGATCTCCCTGTTCGTCAAGCCCTCGGCGACCGCGGCCAGCACCTCGCGCTCCCGCTGGGTGAGAACGGCGAGCTCGTCGCCGGCATCCGGGTCCGGCGGCACCATCGCCACGGTGTCCGCGTCGTCGGTCAGCGAGACCCGGAACCGCTGGGCGATCCCCTTGATCTCGTTCGCCATGGGGCGAGCGCCCATCGCGATCACCGTCGCGTACGCCTGGCGCAGCCCCGCGATCGCGGCGGCCCGCCGGCCCTTGCGCTGCAGCGCCACCTCGGCGTGCCGCAGGCGGGAGTAGGCCGCCGGGTACGGCTGGTGGCGGTCCCAGATGGTCGCCGTCCGCGCCCACAGCTCCGGGTCCGGCCGGTCCTCGACCCGGCTCAGCTCGGCGGCGGACAGCGCCAGGTAACCGTCGAGCACGCTGCGGACCTCGGGTGCGGCGTTCGCCGCGCTGGACTCCACCCGGCTGACCACGGTCTTGAGCCGGCGCAGCGCGCCCGGGTCGACCGGGGCGCCGTCCGCGTGCGCCTCCGCCTCGGCGCGCAGGCCGTGCCAGGCCAGGACGCCGAGCAGGACCAGGTCGTCGGAGCGGGTCTCGGTCAGCGCGCGCTGCACCGCGGCGCGCGCGGTGGCGTGCTCCTTCTGCCAGATCGCCAGGCCGGCCCGCAGGGTGAGCATCGGCAGCACGTGCCGGGCGCCGCCGCCGGCCAGCAGCGTGGCGGCCGCGTCCAGGTCCCGGCGGGCGTTGTCCACCTCGCCGAAGTTCACCCAGAGCCGGCAGCGGGCCAGCAGCAGCTCGACCGCGTCGGCGCCGGACGGGCGGTGCCGCATCGCGGCCTCCAGCATGGTGTCCGCCTCGGCCCACTGGCCGATCCGGAACAGCCCGTTGCCGGCGATCGCGAGCAGGCGGGTCTGATAGGTGCGGCCCACCCCGCGCGCGGCCAGCTGCTCGGCGCCCCGGCGGGCGACCAGCACGCCCTCCTCGATGTTGTGCAGCGGGCCGGTGAGCAGCTCGGCGAGGTGCAGGTAGGCGCAGCCGAGATCGTCCGGGTGGCCGGACCGCTCGGCGATCTCCACGGCGTGCCGGATCACCGCGAGGCCGTTGTCCGGGTCCTCGCGGAATGCCTCGCTGAAGCCCAGCGCGGCGCTCGCCCGGACCAGGTCCGCGGTCGACCCGTTGACCGCGGCCAGCTCCAGGGCGTCCCGGGCGCGCTGGTTGGCGTCGGCATAACGCCCCAGGTGCAGCAGCAACTCGGCGAGGAAGGAGGCGGCCGAGGCGCGCTGCGCGGGCGTGCAGTCCGGGGCCCGCAAGGCCAGCTCGTACTCCCGCTCGGCGGTCTCCGAGCGGCCGGTGGCGGCCAGGTAGCGGGCCCGGCGCAGGTGCAGCTCGCACTCGCCGGGCGCGTCCGTGCGGCCGGCCAGCTCCTCCAGCCGGGCCAGCGCCAGCAGGTGCTCACCGCACTGGTGGGCCGACTCGGCGGCGTGCCCGAGCAGCTCGGTGCGCTCGGGCGCGTCCTCGGCGGTCAGCCGCAGCGCGATGGTCCAGTGCCGGTGCGCCTCGGCGAAGCCGTACAGGCTCTCGGCCGAGCGGGCCGCGGCGATCACCGACGGCAGCGCCCGGGACGGCACACCGGCGCGCTGCCAGTGATGGGCCAGGCGGGCATGGTCCGCCTCGCCGTCCGGTGTCTCCAGGGCCTCCGCGTAGCGCCGGTGCAGAGCGGCCGCCTCGGCCGGCAGCACCTCCTGCTCCAGCACCTCGGCGACCAGCCGGTGCCGCAACCGGTAGCCCTCGGTGTCGCCGACCACGAACCGGTGGGCGACCGCGGCGCGGATCGCCTCCAGCAGCTCGTCCTCGGGCAGCCGGACCACCCGGGCCAGCACGTCGTGCTCGACCGGCTCGACGCCGGCGGCCACCGCGTGCACCACGGCGTGCGCGTTGACCGGCAGCTCGTCGACCCGGGCCAGGAAGATCTCGCGCAGCGTGTCGGACAGCTCGACCCGGCCGTCGCGCAGGTCGCGGGCGAGCTCCTCGACCACGAACGGGTTGCCGCCGCTGCGCTTGTAGACCCGGTCGGCGTCCTCGCCCGCCACGTCCCCGGCGATCGCGCTGACCAGCTCCTGGGTCTGCTCCTGGTTCAGCGGGGCCAGGTCGACCACCCGGACCGAGCGCAACCGGCGCAGCTCGGCCAGCACCCGGCGCAGCGGGTGGGTGCCGTGCAGGGCCTCGGCGCGGATCGCGGCCAGCACCGACACCCGCACGTCGCCCAGACCGGCGAGCAGGTAGAGCAGCAGCTGGCGGGTGCTCCGATCGGCCCACTGCAGATCGTCGAGGACCAGCAGCAGCCGCTGGTCGCCGGCGATCGCCCGCAGGTCGCGGGAGACCCGGTCGAGCAGCGCACCGGGGTCGTCGGCCACGGTGGCCGGTCCGCCGCCGTCGTGCCGGCGCAGCGCCTGCAGCACCGGGTGCAGCGGGGACGCGTCGCCGATGTCCAGACAGGTGCCGACGAGCACCGCGAACTCCCCGCCGCGCAGCGCGTCGGCGGTCTCCCGCAGCAGCCGGCTCTTGCCGACGCCGCTCTCCCCGGTGAGGAACACCGCGGCGGTCCCACCAGGACCGACACTGCGCAGGCAGGACTGGATATCGGCCAGCGTGCCGGTGCGTCCGACAAGCGGCCCGTCGTCCCCCTGGCTGGCCATGACCGGCAGCCTAATGCGAAAGCGACTAGCACGTTGTCGTCGGTTCGGACTGTTCTGCGTCACAAAAATGACGAGTGTTGATGCTGTCACAGATACGTCGTTCTGCGGATCCGCATGTGGAGCCGGGCTGGCACCGTACTCCCGGTCAACGCAGTGATCTGGGGGAGCGTGAGACATGACCACCATCACCGTCGCCGTTCAGGAGCGGCGCCAGACCGTGACCGTGCTGTTCATCGACATAGTCGGCTTCACCGCACTGGTGGACCGGCTGGACTGCGCGGAGGTGCGGGCGCTGCAACGGGACTACTTCTCGGCGGTGGCCGACGTGGTCCGGGACTGTGGCGGCATCGTCGAGAAGTACGTGGGGGACGCGGTGATGGCGGTGTTCGGCGCCGGCGAGGACGGCTTCGAGCCGGAGGCGGCCGCCTCGGCGGTGCGCGCGGGCCTGTCGGTCCAGGAGACGTTGAGGGGGCGTCTCCTGGCCGGCAGGCACCGTGTGCGGACCCGGGTGGGGCTGGCCACCGGCGAGGTGATCGTCGATCCGCTGATGGCCTTCGACGGGGGGTACGGGATGATCAGCGGCAGCGTGGTGAGCACCGCGGCCCGGCTGCAGGCTTACGCCCCGCACGACACGGTGGTGGTCTGCTCGGCCACCCGGGAGGTCACCGACGCGCTGATCGCCTATCAGGAGCTGCCACCGGTGTCGGTGCCGGGCAAGTCGTACCCGCTGGACCTGTGGCGCGCGCTACAGCCCCAGTCTGCCCGGTTGGTGGGGGTCCGCTAGCGTTTTTTGTAACCTTTTTCCCGAATTTTCGGCCTAGCTGGTCAAGACCTGGCTCGCCTGGGGCAGAAGTGTCGGAGGCTCCGGGTAGGCTCGCGCCGTCCTTGACCACCTTGGCCGACCGGGAGTGCCGCCTCGTGACCGCACAGCCAGAGACCTTGTACGGGGCTGACGACCTCACGCACCTGGAAGGGCTGGACGCTGTCCGGAAACGCCCAGGGATGTACATCGGGTCCACCGACAGCCGGGGCATCAACCACCTGGCGAACGAGATCATCGACAACTGCACCGACGAGGGCGTCGGTGGCCACGCCACCAAGATCGCCGTCACGCTGCACAGCGACGGCTCGGTCCAGGTCGACGACGACGGCCGGGGCATCCCGACCGATGTGCACGCCAAGAGCGGCCTGAGCGGCGTCGAGCTGGTGCTCACCCGGCTGCACGCCGGCGGCAAGTTCGGCGGCTCCGGTTACAAGGCGTCCGGCGGCCTGCACGGCGTCGGCGCCTCCGCGGTCAACGCGCTCTCGCTGCGCTACGACGTCACCGTCAAGCGCGACGGCAAGGTGCACGAGATCTCGTTCCAGCGCGGCGTGCCCGGCGTCTTCGCCGGCCCCGGGCCGGACGCGCCGTTCACCCCGGCGCCCGGCCTGCGGGTCGTCCGCCGGATGAAACGCGGCGAGCCCACCGGCACCTCGACCCGGTACTGGTACGACGCGCGGTACTTCGAGAGCGGCGCCCGCCTCGACGTCGAGGCGGTCCGGTCCAAGCTGCGCAACACCGCGTTCCTGGTCGCCGGGGTGCAGTTCACGCTCTTCGACGCGACCGCCGAGGAGCCGGCCACCGAGACGTTCCACTACCCCAACGGGCTCACCGACATGGTGGAGTTCCTCACCCCGGCCGCCGACAAGCCGGTCTCCGGGATCCTGATGGTGACCGGCGCCGGCACCTACAAGGAGAACGCGGCCGACGCCAACGGCGTCATGCAGTCGAACGTGGTCCGCGAGGCCCAGGTGGAGGTCGCCTTCCGCTGGGGGACCGGTTACGAGCGCACCGTCGAGTGCTTCACCAACACGATCCGCAACGTGCACGGCGGCACCCACCGCAAGGGCTTCGAGCGGGCGCTCACCCGGGCGCTCACCGACGCCATCCGCAACGCGCGGGGTCTGCTCAAGCCCAAGGAGGAGCCGCCCGTCCTGGACGACTTCCTGGAGGGCATGACCGCGGTCATCCACGTGCGGGTGCCGGAGCCGCAGTTCACCTCGCAGACCAAGGACGAGCTGTCCACGGCCGGCATCACCCGGGTGATGCAGACGCTGGTCGAGGCGTACCTGAAGGAGTGGATCGACGGCCGGCGCACCAAGGCCGAGGCCCGCACGGTCCTGCAGAAAGTGGTCGACGCGGCCCGCGTCCGGCTCACCCAGAAACAGCAGAAGGACGCGGCCCGGCGCAAGACCGCCCTGGAGGGCGCGTCGATGCCGGCCAAGCTGGTGGACTGCCGGGCGATCGGGATCGACCGCTCCGAGCTGTTCATCGTCGAGGGTGACTCGGCGCTGGGCACCGCCCGGATGGCCCGCTCCTCGGAATATCAGGCGCTGCTGCCGATCCGCGGCAAGATCCTCAACGTCCAGAAAGCCAGCCTCCAGCAGGTCCTGGACAACGCCGAGTGCTCGGCGATCGTGCAGGTGCTCGGGGCCGGCTCGGGCCGCACCTTCGAGATCGGCGCGATGCGCTACGGCCGCGTCATGATCATGGCGGACGCCGACGTCGACGGCTCGCACATCCGGACCCTGCTGATCACCCTGTTCGCGAAATACATGCGCCCGGTGATCGAGCACGGCCGGCTGTTCGCCGCGATGCCGCCGCTGCACAAGGTGGTCACCAAGGGCCGCAGCTCGGAGACCCTCTACACATACACCCAGCAGGAGATGGAGAGCACCGTCAGCCGGCTGGAGCGCTCCGGCAAGCAGGTCCAGAAACCGGTGCCCCGGTTCAAGGGCCTCGGCGAGATGGACGCCGACGAGCTGTGGGACACCACGATGAACCCGGCCGCCCGCACCGTCCGGCGGATCACCATCGAGGACGCCGAGCGGGCCGAGGCCACCCTGGAGCTGCTGATGGGTGAGCGGGTCGAACCCCGGAAGAACTGGTTGATCGAGGCTGCCGGCCGGATCGACCAAGAGACGATCGACGCCTGAGAGGTCCGCAAGCCATGGCACGCCGCAAATCCGAGAACCGCGTCGACCTGTCCGCGTTCGATCAGGCCGGCGCCCGGGTCATCGACAACCCGCTCACCACCGAGGTCGAGGACTCCTATCTGGAGTACGCGTACTCGGTGATCCACTCCCGGGCCCTGCCGGACGCCCGGGACGGCCTGAAACCGGTGCACCGGCGGATCCTCTGGTCGATGTCCGAGCAGGGTCACCGCCCCGATCGGGCGTATGTGAAGTCGGCCCGCGTCGTCGGTGACGTGATGGGTAAGTACCACCCGCACGGCGACGTGGCGATCTACGACGCGCTGGTCCGGCTCGCCCAGGACTTCTCGCTGAACACGCCGCTGATCGACGGCCACGGCAACTTCGGCTCACCGGACGACGGCCCGGCCGCCGCGCGGTACACCGAGGCGCGGATGTCGCGTGAGGCGATGCTGCTGGTCGGCGAGCTCGGCGAGGGCACCGTCGACTTCAAGCCGACCTATGACGGCTCCGACTCCGAGCCCAAGGTGCTCCCGGCGGCCTTCCCGAACCTGCTGGTCAACGGCACGTCCGGGATCGCGGTCGGGATGGCGACCAACATGATCCCGCACAACCTGGGCGAGGTGGTGGCGGCCGCCCAGCACCTGATCACCCACCCGGAGGCCGACCTCGACCAGCTGATGCGCTTCGTGCCCGGCCCCGACCTGCCCACCGGCGGTCAGCTGCTCGGGCTCGACGAGGTGCGCCGGGCGTACGAGACCGGTCGCGGCGTGGTCCGGATCCGGGCCCGGGCGCAGACCGGCCTGCTCGAGGGCGGTCGCGGGCGGCAGGCGATCACGGTCACCGAGCTGCCCTACGGGATCGGCGCCGAGAAGATCATCGAGGCGATCACCGACGAGGTGAAGGGCAAGATGATCACCTCGGGGCCGCGGCGCGGGCAGCGGCAGGCGGCCCGGCTGCAGGGCATCGCCGACGTCAAGGACCTCACCGACCGGGAGCACGGCACCCGGCTGGTGATCGAGTGCAAGGTCGGCGTCAACCCGCAGGCGCTGCTCGCCGACCTCTACCGGCTCACCCCGCTGGAGAGCTCGTTCGGTATCAACAACCTCGTGCTGGTCGACGGGCAGCCGCGCACGCTCGGGCTCAAGGCGCTGCTCGAGGTGTTCGTCCAGCACCGCTACGACGTGGTGACCCGCCGGACGACGTACCGGCGGACCAAGCGCGAGGACCGGCTGCACCTGGTCGACGGCCTGCTGATCGCCCTGATCGACATCGACCGGGTGGTCGCCATCATCCGGGCCAGCGACGACGCGGCCGCGGCCAAGGCGTCGCTGATGAGCGAGTTCGGGCTCAGCGACATCCAGGCGACCTACATCCTGGACACCCCGCTGCGCCGGCTCACCCGGTTCGACCGGATCGAGCTGGAGACCGAGCAGGAGCGGCTGCGCGCCGAGATCGCCGAGCTGAGCCGGATCCTGGACAACGAGGACGTGCTCAAGCAGGTCGTCTCGGACGAGCTGGCCGAGGTGGCCACCGAGTTCGGCCGGCCGCGGCACACCACGCTGATCGACGGCGACCTCAAGGAGGTGCTCGCCGCCTCGGTGCCGGCCGGGCCGCTCGAGGTGGCCGACGACCCGTGCCAGATCATCCTGTCCGCCACCGGCCTGATCGCCCGGACGGCCGCGGAGAGCGAGGAGTCGACCGAGGCGCGTAAGCGCAGCGGCCGGGTCAAGCACGACACGGTCCGCGCGATCATCCACGCCACCGCCCGTGGCCGGATCCTGCTGATCACCAACCGGGGCCGGGCGTTCAAGACCGACGTGCTGCCGCTGCCGGTGCTGCCCGAGCAGTCCGGCACGGTGTCGCTGCGCGGCGGCATGTCCGCCTCCGAGCTGGTTCCGCTGGAGAAAGGCGAGAAGGTCGTCGGCCTGGCGCCGCTGACCGCCGGCGACTCGCCCGGCATCGCGCTGGGCACCCGGCAGGGCGTGGTGAAGGTGTGCGCGCCGGAGTGGCCGGTGCGCTCCGACGAGTTCGAGGTGATCACCCTCAAGGAGGGTGACGAGTTGCTGCAGGCGACCTGGCTCACCGACGGGGCGGAGTCGCTGGTCTTCATCACCTCGGACGCGAACCTGCTGCGGTTCCCGGCCAAGCTGGTCCGGCCGCAGGGCCTCAAGGGCGGTGGCATGGCCGGGGTCAACCTGGCGCCCGGGGCCACGGTGATCTCGTTCCAGGCGGTGGTCACGTCGGACACCACGCACGGCGAGCCGATGGTGGTCACCTCGACCGGCACCCAGGTGAAGGTGTCGCCGTTCGCGTCCTACCCGGCGAAAGGCCGGGCCACCGGCGGGGTCCGGGTGCAGCGGTTCCTCAAGGGCGAGACGGAGCTGGTGGTGGCCTGGGTCGGGCCGCGGCCGGTGGGCGCCAGCAACACCGGCGACCCGGTCGAGCTGCCCGAGCCGGACGCGCGGCGGGACGGCTCCGGCGCGGCGGTGATCATGGGCCCGCAGCTCATCGGCCACCACATCGAGCGCGACTGACAGAGACGGCCCGCCGCGAGGCGGGCCGTCCCCCGGCTGGCGCCCGGCATCAGCGTCAGGCGGCCGGCGGAAAGGCCAGATGTCAGGGGTCCGGATGGGGCCGAGGAAAGGCCAGATGTCAGGGGTCCGGATGGGGCCGACGGAAAGACCAGATGCCAGGGGCCCGGAGAGGGGCCTTCGGAAAGACCAGATGTCAGGGGTCCGGCAGGACAGACCCTAGGCGACCGGTGCCTGGTGCAGGACGCCGGCGAGCGCCTCGGCGTTCTTCTTGTCGACGCGGGGGAAGGTCAGGGCGACCCCGTCGCCGGCGGTGCCGAACGCGATCCGGACCAGGCTGACCACGCCCCACTTGACCTCGGCCAGCGCCAGCTGGTGACGCGGCACCTCGGCGAGGATCTTCTTGCCCGGGCCGCCGAGGAACCAGGTCTGGGTCAGGAAGATCATCCGGTGGGTGGTCAGCACCACGAACTGCTTGCTGCTGGAGGAGAGGGCGGCGCCCAGCGAACCGGCCCCCTCGGCGATCAGTGCCTGCTTGGCGATCGCGCCGAACCGGCCCGAGGTGAAGCTGCCGACCTGCGCGCGGGTGCCGGTGACCGGCTGCTCGCCGGGCATCAGGAACGGCGCGATCAGCTCGAACGCTCGGGCTTGCAGCTTCAGGTTCATCGGATCTCCCGCCGGGGTTCTGCCTGGTCAGCGGGGGATGCTACCGATCTTGAAGGGTCTGGTCGAGAGGTGGCCGGGAACTGAGGCCGGTCCGGAGGTGGCCGGCAATCAAGGGTGTGGCCGCGAGGTGACCAGGAACTGCTCGACGGCGTCGAGGTGTTCGGGTTGCAGGCCGCGGTTCGGGCGGGGCGTGATCAGCAACGTGCGGCCCAGCCGGGGCAGCTCCTCGTGCGCGGCCGGCGGGATGTCGGCGTCGTCGGTCCAGATCAGCGGGCGCCCGGCGGCCAGCACCCGACGGGCGGCGGCCAGCTTGGCGGCGGCGGCCTCCGGCTGGTGCAACTCGTCGGTCCAGCACGGCTCCAGGCGGGGCAGGGCGAAGAGACGCTCCAACTGCTCGGACTGCGGGCACCAGGTGGTGCACCAGCGGATCTCCACGGCGCCGGAGCGATGGATCGCCCGGATCCGGTCGAGCAGGGCCGGCGCCCAGCGCATCAGGAACCCGGTGCCGGCGGCGTAGGCCATGGCGCGGCGTGGTGCGGCGCCCCAGCCGGGCCGGTTCGCGTTGAGCACCCCGTCGACGTCGAGCAGCCAGACGGGCCGCATCCGTGCCGTCGTGGCGGAGGGCGAGGCGGCGGCCGGGTCCGGGCGCAGCGTGGTGAAGGTGGCGGTCGGCTCAGAGCTCGGTGTGGTGAAGGTGGCGGTCGGCTCAGAGCTCGGTGTGGTGAAGCTGGCGGTCGGCTCAGGGCTCGGCGTGGTGGAAGTGGCGGGCGGCATGCGCTTACCAGGTGGGGCGGATGCGGCCGGGGACGGTGAGCCGGGACAGGGCGGCCCGGATGGTGGCGAGCTGTTCCGGGCCGATGGCGTCGGCCCACGGGCGTAGCGCCTCCTCGGCGGCCGCGTCGGCGGCGCGGGTGCAGGCCCATCCCCGCTCGGTCAGGGTGAGCAGCCGGGCGCGGGCGTCGACCGGGTGCGGGCGGCGCGCGACGTACCCCTTGCGGACCAGCTCGTCGGCCATCTGACTGGCCGCCTGCTTGGTGACGCCGAGGTGCTCGGCGAGGTCGACGACGGTCGCGCCGTCCGGAGCCAGCCGGACGAAGGCGAAGCCGTGGGCCGGGCGCAGGTCGGCGAATCCGCGGGCCCGGACCCCCGCGTCGATCGCGTCGACCAGGGCGGAAGCGGCGCCGAGCAGCAGCACCGGCAGGTCCAGAAGATCACGTCGCACGGAAACAGTTTGACACGGCGGTCAAGTTGCTTGACTGTTTGGTCAAGCAGCTTGACCAAATATCGGGGAGGAAACATGGCGATCCATCGCCAGAGCGAGGCGGTCACGCACCGCCTGCACGGTTCGGTCTTCCATTCGTACGTTTCTCCGTCCGCCGGCAGCGAGCAGCTCTGCGCGTGGCGGCTGGAGATCGCCGGCGGGACCGAGGGAGTCCGGCACCGGCTGGACCGGGAGGAGGTGTTCCTGATGCTCGCCGGCCGGGTCCGGGTGTTCCTGGACGGCGTGGTCGAGGAGATCGCCGCCGGGGATGTGCTGCGGGTGCCGGTCGGCGCCGAGTTCGGCTTGGACAACCCGGGGCCGGATCCGGCCGAGGTCTGGGTGACCACCAGCGTCGGCCTCAAGGCCACCCTGCCGGACGGCTCGGTGATCAGCCCACCCTGGGTGAACTGACCACCGACCGGCCGCGACCCGAAAAAGCCGCGCCGAAAAGGCGATCAGACGGCGCGGGCCGAAAGGTGACCAGACGGCGCGGGCCGGAAAGGGTCAAAGAGCGGAGCGCAGGGCCCAGAGCGCGTCCATCTCGGACTCCGGCAGCGGCCCTGCCGCCTCCGCCGCGAGACACTCGTCCAGCTCGGCGCGGTTCTTCACGCCGAGCACCACGGTCGACACCCCGGGCACGGTGAGCGCGTACCGATGGGCCAGCGCCGCCGGCGTGGTGCCCAGCTCCGCGGCGAGCTTGCGGAACGGCTCGGCCCGGGCGAAGTCGACGGCCGCCGGGTGGCCGGCCGGCACCGTACGGTCAAGGCTCGCGGTCAGTGACCCGGCCGCGACCGCGCGGATGCCGACCACCTGCACCCCCTGGGTGGTGGCGGAGCGGATCAGCTCGTCGGTGCGTGGCCGTGCCTCGGGGAAGAACCACAGGTCACCGTTCATGTCGAGCGGGTTGACCACGATCTGCGCGGCGTCCGGCGCCGGGCTGCCGGCGAAGGCGGCGAGCACGCTGTCCGGGTGGCCGACCGCGGTGATGCCCCAGGCCCGGATCCGGCCGGCGTCGCGCAGCCGCTCGAACTCCTCGACCGCCTCGCGGTACCCGTCCAGCCCGATCGAGCCGGGGTGCGGCGCGTCGGTGCGGATCTGGGTGTGCAGCAGCAGGAGATCGAGGTGGTCGCGGCCGATCCGGCTCAGGCTGCCGTCCAGGCTGCGCCGGATGCGGGCCGCGAAGTCGCGCTCGGTGTCGTCGACCAGCTGCACCTTCGAGGTGATCAGCAGGTCGGCGCCGGGCCGGGAGCGGAGGGCCTCGCCGGCCGCCCGCTCCGACTCGAAGTCGTCGCCGTAGGAGGGCGCCAGGTCCAGCATGGTGATGCCGGCGTCCAGCGCGGCGTGGACGGTGGCGACCGCCTCACGCCGGTCGGTCGAGCCCCAGACGGCGCCGATGCCGCCGCCGCCCAGGGTGAGTGCGCTGATCCGGCCGAGTCGTCCGAAGTTCCTCATCTGCATGCGGACGACGCTAGGACCTGGAGTGCACTCCAGCTCAAGACCTATTTGCTGGGCTGCGGGACCTCGCACTTGATCTTCGGGTTGAGGCCCAGGTAGTTGAGCGGCCCGGCGATCGTGGTGATGATGACGGTGCCGGCCTTGGCGCAGCTCGCGTCGCCGGTGTCCTTGAAGTAGCCGCGCTGGAACGCGGCGAACAAGCCGATCAGAAGCCAGATGACGATTAGTGCGCTGCCGATGCGCATCGAGAGCCTCCCGCAGATCCTTCGGATGCGCGGCAGGTACCCGGTTTCAGGCGCTCGGTAAACGGACCGCCTGCAGCGTGTAGGTGTGCGGCAGCCGCTCCGGGCGCTCGGCCAGCTGCCATTCCCCGTTGTCCAGCTGCCGCATCCGGCCGGGCAGCGCGTTCCACGGCACGCTCTGGTGTTCCACCAGACCGGTCAAGGTCAGACCCGCTTCCAGTACGGCCGTCACGATCTCGCCCAGCCCGTGGTTCCACTCGTGCGTGACGGTGTGGACGAACTGGTGATCGGTGTCGACGTAGGTGCCCGGCTCGTCGTAGATCTGCGGCTCGGCCTGCTCGAAGTACGGCTCGCCGAGCGCGATCACCCCGTCCGTCCGGTCGTAGTCGCACGCCCACAGCACCGGGTGCCCCTCCCGGAGGAACAGCCGGCCGCCGGGCGCGAGCAGCGACGCCACGGTGCGCGCCCAGCGCTTGATGTCGGGCAGCCAGCCGAGCGCCCCGATCCCGGTGAAGACCAGGTCGAAGTCGCCGTCCAGCACGTCCCGGGCGGCGTAGACGTCGCTCTGCACGTACTCGATGTCGGCGCCGGCCAGCTCGGCCAGCCGCCGGGCCTGCTTCAGCGACTCGCCGGAGAAGTCCAGGCCGGTCATCCGGGCGCCGAGCCGGGACAGCGAGAGCGTGTCGGTGCCGATGTGGCACTGCAGGTGCACGGCTCGCCGCCCGGCCACGTCGCCGAGCAGCGGCAGGTCGAAGCGGACCACGTCGCTCAGGTGTGCCGGGTCCTCGGCGAACCGGCGGAAGCCGTAGTCGGCCGAGGCGGCGTGTGCCCCGGCCCGCTCGTCCCAGTTGGCGCGGTTGACAGTCAGGTAGTCGCTCACGCGCCGGAGCGTATGCGGTCGGAGAACCACAGCGCACTCTGTTTCGGCGTCCGTCGCTGCGTCGCGTAGTCGACCGCGACCAGGCCGAACCGGCGGCGGTAGCCCTCCGCCCACTCGAAGTTGTCCATCAGCGACCAGGCGAAGTAGCCGCGCACGTCGGCGCCCTGGTCGCGGGCCGCGAGCGCGGCCTCGACGTGCGCCTTCAGGTACGCCGTCCGCTCCTCGTCGGCGACGTAGCCGTCCGGGTCGGGATGGTCGTCGTAGACCGCCCCGTTCTCGGTGACCGCGAGCGGCAGGCCGTACTCCCGGTGCAGGCGCAGCAGCAGCGTGGTGAACCGGTCCGGGGTGACCGGCCAGCCCATCGCGGTCTCCGGCGCGTCCGGCTTGATCTCCCGGACGATCGCCCGGCCGGTCGCGTCGTGGGTGTTGCCCCGCTCGTCGCGGCCGCTGAAGTCCTGTCCGAAGTAGAAGTTGACGCCCAGCACGTCCGGCTTCCGCTTGATGATCTCCAGGTCGCCGTCCCGGATCGGCAGCAGGTGGCCGTGGTCGGCGAGGACCGAGACGGGGTAGTGGCCGTGGACCAGCGGGTCCAGGAAGATCCCGGCGACGTTGTCGTGGGCGCGCCGGCCGGCGGCGATGTCCACCGGGTCGTCGGTGTGCGGGGTGGCGGTGCCGATGTTGAGCGCGATGCCGACCGAGTTGTCGGCACTCTTCACGACGTCGTAGGCCAGGCCGTGTCCGAGCAGCAGATGGTGGGTGGCGGCCAGCGCGTCCGGGAAGGAGCGCCGGCCGGGAGCGTGCACCCCGTGCTCGTACCCGAGATAGGCCACGCACCACGGCTCGTTCAGCGTCTGCCAGTTCGTCACCCGGTCCCGCAACCGGTCGGAGACCAGCCGCGAGAAGTCCGCGAACCGGTACGGCGTGTCCCGGTGCGGCCACCCGCCGGCGTCCTCCAGCTCCTGCGGCAGGTCCCAGTGGTAGAGCGTCAGCCACGGTTCGATGCCGTTGGCCAGCAGCTCGTCGACCAGCCGGTCGTAGAAGTCCAGACCGGGCTGGTTCGCCGGCCCGCGCCCGCCCGGCTGCACCCGGGTCCAGGACACCGAGAACCGGTACGCGTCCACCCCGAGACTCTTGATCAGCTGTACGTCGGACGGCATCCGGTGGTAGTGGTCGCACGCGACGTCGCCGTGCTCGCCGACCACCTCGTGCGCGAACGTGTCCCAGATGGACGGTGTCCGGCCGTCCTCGGCGGCGGCCCCCTCGATCTGGTAGGCCGACGTCGCCACACCCCAGGTGAAACTCACCAGATACCCCTCAACGGAAATAGTGAGGGCCGGTCCCGACGGCAGGGGACCGGCCCTCTGCTCACTCGTGCAGCCAGCAGGCGACCGACCGGTCGCCGCCATGCGGGGTCAGCACGGGAATCTTGTCCGGGCACGGCTCGAAGGCCTTCGGGCACCGGGGGTGGAACGAGCAGCCGGTCGGCATGCCCTTCAGGTCGGGCGGCGAGCCCGGGATGCCGGTCAGCTCCCGGCGCGGCCCGCGCAGCGCCGGGAACGACCCGAGCAGACCCTTCGAGTACGGGTGCAGCGCGTCCTTGTAGATCGCCGCGGCCGGCGCCTCCTCGACGATCCGCCCGCCGTACATGATCGCGATCCGGTTGGAGAACTCCACCAGCAGCGACAGGTCGTGGGTGATGAAGATGACCGAGAAGCCGAGCCGCTCGCGCAGCTCGATCAGCTGGCCGAGGATCTGCCGCTGCATCACCACGTCGAGCGCGGTGGTCGGCTCGTCCATGATCACCACCTGCGGCTGCAGGATCAGTGCCATGCCGATCATCACGCGCTGCCGCATGCCGCCGGAGAGCTGGTGCGGGTAGGCGTCCATCCGGTCGGCGGCGATCCCGACCAGCTTGAGCATCTCCCGGGCCCGGGCGGTGCGCTCCGCCTCGGTCATCTCCGGCCGGTGGGCCCGGAGCACGTCGGTGAGCTGGACCGAGATCTTGTGCACCGGGTTCAGCGAGTTCATCGCGCCCTGGAAGACGATCGCCGTCTCGGCCCAGCGGAAGCCGCGCAGCTCGCGGTCGCTGAGGCTGAGCACGTCGTACGGCTCGCCCTCCTCGGGGTGGTAGATCACCTCGCCGCCGGTGATCACGCCGGGCGGCGGGAGCAGCCGGGTCATCCCGTACGCCAGGGTGGACTTGCCCGAGCCGCTCTCGCCGGCCAGCCCGAGCACCTCGCCGCGGTACAGGGTCAGGTCGACGTCACGGACCGCGCGGACCGCCTGGTCGCCGAGGCCGTAGCCGACGTTCAGACCGCGGATCTCCAGGACCGGCTTGGCCATCAGACCGTCTCCTTCTGCGGGCGGACGACCGGGGTCGCCGTGGTGCTGCTCAGTACCGGGGTGAACCCGATGCGCATCCGTACGGTAGTGCCGGAGGCGGTCTTGATCTTGGTCTTGCCGACGCTGCGCAGGCGCGGGCTGACGAACTCGTCGATCCCGAAGTTGATCAGCGACAGGGCGGTGCCGAGCAGCGCGATCGCCAGACCGGCCGGGATGAACCACCACCACGCCTCGCGGGCGAGCGCCTGCTGGCCCTGCGCCCAGAACAGGATGGTGCCCCAGTTCCAGGTGTTGGCCGAGGCGACGCCGATGAACGCCAGGGTGATCTCGGAGAGCACCGCGAAGATGACCGTGCCGACGAAACCGGAGGCGATCACCGCGGTCAGGTTCGGCATCAGCTCGAAGACGATCACCCGCCAGGTCTTCTCGCCGGTGGCCCGGGACGCGTCGACGAAGTCACGCCGGCGCAGCGACAGCGTCTGCGCGCGCAGCACCCGGGCGTTCCACGACCACGAGGTGAGGCCGATGACCAGCGCGATCAGCCAGTCCTCGGCGTTCTGCAGGGTGGACGTGATGATGATGATCAGCGGCAGGGCCGGGATGACCAGGAAGACGTTGGAGAGCGCGGAGAGGCCCTCGTCGGTCTTGCCGCCCAGGTAGCCGGCGGTCACCCCGATCAGCACCGAGAGCACGGTGGCGACGGTGCCGGCGAAGAAGCCGACGAACATCACGCTGCGGGTGCCTTCCAGCAGCTGGCTGAAGACGTCCTGCCCGAGGTGGGTGGTGCCCAGCCAGTGCTCGCCGGAGGGCGGCTGGAGCAGGTCGTTGCTGCGGGCGCTGGGGTCGTACGGGGCGACCCAGGGGCCGATGATCGCGAACAGCACGTAGACACCGAGCACGATCAGGCCGAGCGCGGCCTTGCGGTTGCTGATGAAGCGGAAGCGCTGCCGCTTGGCCTTCTTCGGGGTGTCCGGCTGCGCCATCGAGCCCTGGCCGGGGATGACCTGCTCGATGCTGGAGGTGGGGATGGTCATCGTCTCAGCCCTCCTTGCGGGTGCGCGGGTCGAGGAGCAGGTACGCCACGTCCGCGAGCAGGTTCGCCACCAGCACCGAGATCGTGATGATCAGGAAGATGCCCTGCATCAGCGGGTAGTCCGTCGCGCCCAGCGCCTGGAAGAGCTGGAAGCCGATGCCCGGGTAGGAGAAGACGATCTCCACCAGCAGCGTGCCGCCGACGATGAAGCCGAGCGACAGCGCGAAGCCGGAGACGTTCGGCAGCAGCGCGTTGCGGGCCGCGTAACTGGTCGCCACCCGCCGGTCGGAGAGTCCCTTGGCGTGCGCCACGGTGATGTAGTCCTCACTGGACACGGTCACCATCATGTTGCGCATGCTCAGGATCCAGCCGCTGACCGAGGAGATCAGGATGGTCAGTGCGGGCAGCAGGCTGTGCCGGATCGCGCTCGGGATGAAGTACTGGTCGAACGCTGGCACCAGGCCGTTGTCGAAGCCGCCGGACGACGGGAAGAAGCTGTCCGGGCCGGTGAGCAGGTAGATCGCGATGATGCCGAGCCAGAAGTAGGGCACCGAGGAGAGGAACGTGGTCACCGGCAGCAGCCCGTCGGCCCACGAGCCGCGCCGCCAGCCGGCCAGGATGCCCAGGCCGGTGCCGAGGAAGAAGCTGATGATCGTGGTGATGCCGACCAGCATCAGCGTCCAGGGCAGGCTCTTCGAGATGATCTCCGAGACCGGGGTCGGGAAGAACGTGAAGGACAGGCCCAGGTCACCGTGCAGCAGCTGGTTCCAGTAGTCCAGGTACTCCTGCCAGAGGCTCTTGTTCTCGTCCAGGCCGAACAGCACGTACAGCGAGTCGACCGCCTCGGTGCTGATCTGGCCCTGGAACTTGGTGATCAGCGACTGCACCGGGTCACCGGGGATCAGGCGCGGGATGAAGAAGTTCAGCGTGATCGCGGCCCAGGCGGTGAACAGGTAGAACGCCAGGCGTTGCAGGAGATACTTCACTTGGCCACCTCGTCACGGTCGTACAGCCAGCAGGCGGCCCAGTGGCCGGGCGCGTCGCCGATCTGCAGGGGGACCGGCAGGTCGGTGCGGCAGCGCTCCATCGCGGCCGGGCAGCGCGGGTGGAACCGGCAGCCGGCCGGCGGGCGGATCAGGCTCGGCGGTTCGCCGTTGCCGGCGTCCTTGCCTTCGGCGTCGGACAACCCGGCGAGCCGGTCCGGGTCCGGCGCGGATTCGATCAGCAGTCTGGTGTACGGGTGAGCCGGCGACTGTGTCACCGTCTCGCTGTCGCCACCCTCGACCATCCGGCCGGCGTACATGACCATCGTCTCGTCGGCGAAGTACCGGGCCGACGCGATGTCATGGGTGATGTAGAGGATCGCCAGGTTCAGCCGGTCCCGCAGGTCCCGCAGCAGGTTCAGCACCCCGAGCCGGATCGACACGTCCAGCATGGACACCGGCTCGTCGGCGAGCAGCGCCTCGGGCTGCGCGCCGAGTGCCCGGGCGATCGCCACGCGCTGACGCTGGCCACCGGAGAGCTCGTGCGGGAACTTGTCCAGGTACCGTTCCGGCGGGGTCAGCTGCACCCGCTCCAGCAGATCGGTGAGCGCCCGCTCCAGGTCCTGCTCGGTCTTGCCGGCGTTGTCGTGGATCTTCAACGACCGGGTCAGGTGGTACCGGATGGTGTGCGTCGGGTTCAGCGACGCGAACGGGTCCTGGAAGATCATCTGAACCTGGGAGCAGTATCGGCGGAACGCCGCTCCTCCCTTGACCTTGGTCGTCTCGCCGTGCAGCCGGATGTCCCCGCCGGTGCGGGGGTAGAGCTGGGCGAGCAACCGGGCGATGGTGGACTTGCCCGAGCCGGACTCGCCGACCAGGGCCACCACTTTGCCGCGGCGGAGAGTGAGGTTCACGTCATCGACGGCGTGGACCGCGTCTTTCCGATTCGAGAACAGGTCGCGCAGCTTCCGGCGGACGGGGAAGTGCTTGGTCAGGCCGATCGCCTCAAGCACCACCTCGCCGGCCGGCGCTTTCGCGTCGGGAATCGACGTCATGCCGGTGTCCTTTTAGAGCAGCGAGCAGGGAGGGGCGGGCGCCCCGGAGGTCCGGGGCGCCCGCGGTCAGGCGATCAGGAGCCGGCGGGCTTGAGGTGCATGATGACGTCGAGCGCGCCGGACTGGGTGGGCTGCATCGGGGCGTACGGGTCCGCGTCCGTGGGCCAGCCGATCCAGTTCTTGGTGCTGTACGCGCCACCGACGTTGTCCGAGCCGATCGGCAGCATCGGGGCCTGCTCCACGAAGATCTTCTGCAGCGTGGCCAGGGCGGTGGTGCGGGCGGCGTCGTCGGTCGCGTTGGCGTAGGCCTTCAGCGCGGCGGTCGCCTCGGGGCTCTGGAAGCGGCCGAAGTTGCCCTGCTGGGCCAGCGTGCCCAGCGGCTTGTAGAGGTCGCCGTCCATCACCGTCTGGTAGATGTCGAACGGCGTCGAGCCACCGTTGGTCCAGCGCATGACGGCGCCGAAGTCGCCCTTCTGGACGTTCTGGTCCCAGACGTTCTGGTTCGGCTTGGCGACCGTGGCGGCGATGCCGATCTCGGCCAGGTTGCTCTTGATGATCTCCAGCGTGGTCTGGTAGTCCGACCACGGCGCCGGGTCGCTCAGCTCGATGGTGACCGGCTTGCCGGTCTTGTCCTTCAGCGTGGTGCCGTCCAGCTTGTAGCCGGCCTCCTGCAGCAGCGCCTTGGCGCCGGGCACGTCGACCGAGAACTTCTTGCCCTTGTACGCGTCGGTGATGTACGCGTCACCCGCGCCCTCCGGCAGACCCGTGACGCTCTTCAGCTCCGGGTGGAAGTAGCCGGCCTCGGCCTGGTTGAAGATGTCCGCCCGGTTGATGACCATGTTCATCGCCTGGCGCAGCTTCGGGTCGTCGAACGGCTTGCGGGTGGTGTTGATGTAGAGGCCGTGGATGCCCAGCACGCCCGGCGCCCAGACCTTGTTGTTCTGCGGGTCCTTGGAGACGAAGACCTGCTGGTAGTCCGGGATGAAGACGAAGCTCCACTCGGACGCGCCGGTGGCCAGCGCGGTGGTCTGCGCGTTGTTGTCGGCGTACGAGGTGTACCGAAGTTCCTTGATGGCCGGCTTGTCCTGCCAGTAACCGCTCTCCCGGCGCTCGAGCACGATGCCCTGCTGGCTGAACGACTTCAGGGTGTACGGCCCGCTGCCGACCGGCTGCTTGATCGGGTCGGTCGCCGGGTCGGCGATCTTCTCCCAGACGTGCTTCGGCACGATCGGGATCTGGCTGATGATCTTGTGCCACGCGGTGAACTGGGACGACTTAAAGGTGATCTTCACCTTGTCGCCGTTCACGGTGACCTGATCGATCGGGAGGGCGAAGATGTTCAGCGCCTCCTTCTCCTTGATCAGGTTGAAGGTGTAGGCCACGTCCTCGGCGGTCAGCTTCTGTCCGTCGGACCAGGTGGCGTTGTCCCGGATGGTCACGTCGAGCGCCTTGTAGTCGGTCGCCCAGGTGATCTCCTTGGCCAGCCACGGCTTCGCGGGCTCGGCCGGCTTGACGTTGTTCCACATGCCGAGGGGCTCGTACATGACCCAGCGGTAGCCCAGCGAGGAGGCGGCCGCGGTGCCGAGGAACGGGTTGTTGCTCTCGGTCACGGTGCCGTTCGGCATGCCGATCGCGAGGAAGTCGGCGCCCTTGCTGTTGGCGCTGTTCTTGTTGTCGTTCGGCGAGTCACCGCACGCGGCCAGGCCGCCCGTAACGAGCACGCCTGCCAGGGCGGCCGCGAACAGCTTCCTTCTCTGCATCGGAGAATCTCCTCGGATAGCGAATTGTCGGGTGAGAGGGGTGCCCGGAGGGCGTGCGGCATCGCGTGACCGGCGACTGCCGGCCCCGAGGTGCGCGAGGGTGTCCGGCCGGCCCGGTGGCCGGTCGAACGGTCGTCTGTCGGTTCGGAGTTAGGGCTGGGTGGAGGCGCGCACGGTGAAGGTCGCCGGGATCACCGTCGGCCGGTTCGGAAGCGGGGTGCCCTCGAAGTGCGCGAGCAGCGAGCGGGCCGCGGCCTCGCCCATCTCGCGCATCGGCTGGTGCACCGTGGACAGCGGCGGCTGGTGGTGTGCCGCCATCGGGATGTCGTCGAAGCCGACCACCGCGACGTCCTCCGGCACCCGCCGGCCGCTGTCCAGGATGGCCTGCACGGCGCCGAAGGCGCAGAGGTCGTTGTGGCAGAAGACGGCGTCGAAGTCGCGTCCGGCGGCGATCGCCTCCCGGACGCCCTCGACGCCGGCGGCGCGGGTGAAGTCGCCGAGCAGCACGTGCTCGGCCGGAATGGGGTGACCGGCCTCGGCGAAGGCCGAGACGAAGCCGTCGGTGCGCTGAACGGTGCAGCCGAACCGGGACGGCCCGGTGATCACGAGCGGCTTGTGGCGCCCGATCTCCAGCAGGTGCCGGGCCGCGTCGGCCGCACCGCTGTGGTTGGTGGTGCCGACGGTCGGGATCTGCTCGCCGGAGAGCTGGTCCCGGTCGTCGATCAGGACCATCGGCAGGCCCCGGTGGTGCAGGGTCTTGATGTAGTCGAGGGTGCCCTCCGGCTCGATCACCAGCAGGCCGTCGAACGACTTGGCGGCGACCTGCGCGGCGAACTGCCGCATCGAGTCGTCGCCCCGGTTGCAGGTGAACAGCAGCAGGCCGTACTCCTCGGCCTCCAGCACGTCCACCGCGCCCTGCAGCACCTCGCCCATCCAGGGCCAGGTCAGCGAGGGCACCAGCATGCCGACCACCCGGGTGCGGCCACGGGCCAGGTTGACCGCGCGGGCGCTGGGGACGTAGCCGAGCTCGTCGATCACCGCGCGGACCCGCGCCGCGGTCGACTCGTCCAGCTCACCCTTGCCGTTGAGAACCCGGGACACGGTCGTCTTGCTGACCTTGGCCCGAGCCGCCACGTCGGCGATGGTGATCGGCACAGCTCCTCCGAGGTATTGTGTCCGGCCGGTGACGCCGGGGTTCGGAACCGGTTTCGGGACCGGTTTCGGCAGTCAACCCCAGTGAGGGCGGTCACGTCAATGCCCGCGAGATCTATTTAGGTTTCGTTCCGATAACCAGGCGGAACCGGTTTCGTTTACTGCGGCAACAATCGGTACACATCGGTCTCGGCGGCCAGATTGGGGAGGACCACGCCCAGCGGCGCGTCGATCATCAGATCCGCGTACGGCTCGCCGCGGGTGACGCCGCGGTTCACGATCGCCACCCGGACGCCCTGCTTGACGGCGCGCAGCACGAACCGCCGCCCGGACATCACGGTCAGCGAGGAGCCCAGCACCAGCAGCGTGCGCGCGCCAGCGACCAGGTCGAACGCCCGGGAGACCCGGTCGGCCGGGACGGTCTCCCCGAAATACACCACGTCCGGTTTGAGCAGGCCGCCGCAGGCCGCGCAGTCGACCACGGTGAACCCGTCCAGCTCCGCCTCGGCCAGTTCCACGTCGCCGTCCGCGTTCACCGCCGCGGCGACCGCGGTGAAGGCCGGGTTCGCCGCGGTCAGCCGGGTCTCCAGGTCGGCCCGCGGGGTCAGCGCGCCGCAGCCCAGGCAGGTCACCCGGGCCAGGTTGCCGTGCAACTCCACCACGTCCCGGGCGCCGGCCGCCTGGTGCAGGCCGTCCACGTTCTGCGTGATCACGCCGTGCAGCAGGCCGGCCCGCTGCCAGCGGGCCACCGCCCGGTGCCCCTCGTTCGGCCGGGCCAGCCCGATCGTGCGCCAGCCCAGGTGGCTGCGTGCCCAGTACCGGCGGCGGGCCAGCGGATCGCCGGTGAACGCCTGGTACGTCATCGGGGCGTTGCGCCGGGCCGAGCCGGACGGGCCCCGGTAGTCCGGGATGCCGGAGTCGGTGGACAGGCCCGCCCCGCTGAGCACCACCACGCCACCCTCGGCCAGCCAGTCGTCCAGACGGGCCACCTGCTCCACCACCTCGAGGTCCATGACCACCATGGTCCCTCGCCCGGGTGACCGGCGGGGACCACCATCCGGTGGCCGTGACCGGAACGACCCGTGCGCGTTGCGGTGCGCGCCGGTAGGTTGAATCTTGTGACCGCTGAGGCGCAGGAGGCGAACCGTCCGTGGGATGGTCGCCGGTTGCTGCGGTTCCTCACCGGCCTCGCCCTGCTGGCCCTCGCCGTCACCCTGCGCCTGCCCGCCACCGCACCCGCCCCGGTCGCTGAACCGGTCCAGCAGGTGTCCGCGGCCGCTGCCGCGGAGCCGGCTGCCCCGCCTTCCGCAACTCAAGATCAAGAGCTGGCCGAGCCGCCGTGCGACGAACCTGGCCCGGCCGAGCTTCCGGCACTCTCTCCTGCTGACCTGGCCGGCGTCGTCCCGGCTGCCGGCAACCCGCGGGCGCCCCCGGTCCGCTGACACTCTCCGCCGCCGGGCGAGCCACTACGGCCCGTCCCTGGATCAACCGTGTAAGCCGGCCTGTCACAAGTTCCGCTTCTCTGGGGGTGTTCCGTGGATTCCGCATTCCTGAGTTCCATCCCGCAAGCCGTCGGGATCTGGCTGATCATCGTGCTGCTTCTCGCCGTCGCCGCGGCCACCGTCTCGGTGCCGCGGATCTTCACCGAACCGACCCCGGCCGCCACCGAGCGCGAGCGGTACGCCGAGGAGGTCACCACCGCCGCCCGGCGGGCCGCCGGGACCGCCGCGCGCCGGCGTGCCGAGTGGGAGGCCGCCCAGTCGGCGGTCGACGAGGCCTGGTCGGCGTACGAGAAAGCCGATCGGGACGCCAAGCGGATCGCCGCCGCCGGCGCCTACCCGTTGCTGAGCCGCCGCCGCAAGCCGGGGGAGAACGTCGACCGGCAGCGTTACCTGCACCGCGCCGCCACCGCCCGGTGCCGCTCCCACGACCTGTCGATGGACCAGCTCAACGACGTCCTCGCGCACCGCGGCTGGAATCCCCGGCTGCACCCGGTGGTGCAGGAGTCGGTGCTGGCCCAGGCGGTCCGCGCGCACCGGCTGGCCGACTACTACGCCGCGGTGGAGAGGGAACGGTCGGCCTGGCGCGGCGCCGAGGCGGCCGCCGAGACGCTGCGGGCCCTGCGCGCCGAGGCGATCCAGGCCCCGATGCGGGTGGATGTCCCGGAACCGGTCGATCAGCAGTGGTGGGCCGAGCAATGGACGGCCGCCGAACTCCCCGCCGCGGCGTGACGTCCATCCTGGAGCCCCTTGTTCACAAGCGGCCCGTAACACCGGCCCGGTAACGTTGCCCCGGCGGGCGGCGTGACCGGGACGGCGAGGAGGAGATGGTGGCGGTAACACCGGCGGAGACGGCGCAGGTGGCTCGGATGCACCGGGCGGCCCTGGTCGAGGACGCCGTGCACCAGATCATCGAGCGCGGTCTGCGTAACCGCGGCTGGAAGCCGTACATCACGGCCTACACCGGTTACGGCGCGCCCGGCTGGGCCCGGGTGATGGGCCGGGTGCTGCTCTCCCGGCCCCGCCTGGTCCGGCGGAAAAGGGAGAAGGTGCGCGGCTGGCGCAGCTTCACCACCACCCCGGTGAGCGGCGCGGTGGTGCGCATCGAGGTGGGCGGCAGCGTCACCGAGACCCGCACCGACCGCAGCGGCTATGTCGACTGCCGGGTCAAGGGCGACCTCGAGCCGGGCTGGGCCACCGTCCGGCTGCACTGCGAGGGCGCCGCCCCGGCCGACGCCCCGATCCGGGTGATCGATCCGGCCGTCCGGTTCGGCCTGATCTCCGACATCGACGACACCGTGATGGTCACCGCGCTGCCGCGGCCGATGCTCGCCGCGTGGAACACGTTCGTACTCGACGAGCACGCCCGGATGGCCGTGCCCGGCATGGCGGTCCTCTACGAGCGTCTGGTGAACGCCAACTCGGGCACCCCGGTGATCTACCTCTCCACCGGCGCGTGGAACGTGGCGCCCACCCTGACCCGCTTCCTCAGCCGGCACCTCTACCCGGCCGGTCCGATCCTGCTCACCGACTGGGGCCCGACCCCGGACCGCTGGTTCCGCAGCGGCCAGGAGCACAAACGCACCACGCTCCGCCGGCTCGCGCAGGAGTTCCCGGACATCAAGTGGCTGCTGGTCGGCGACGACGGCCAGCACGACCAGGAGATCTATTCGGAGTTCGCCCGCGAGCACCCGGACAACGTGGCGGCCGTGGCGATCCGCCGGCTCTCACCCACCCAGGCGGTGCTGGCCGGCGCCATCCCCGGGCCGTCCGAGACGCCCGAGGCGGTGCCGTCCGGCGGCAAGACCTGGTTCTCCGCCCCGGACGGCGCCGGCCTCTGGTCGCTGCTGCGCGACACGGACCTGACTCAGTGAGCGGTCACTCCGGCGCCTCGGCCGGCTGGGCGGCCTCGGCCACCCGCTTGTGCAGCCGGTCGCGGATCTCGTCCGGGGAGTACGCCCGGCGCTTGCGCTCGGCCCGGGCGATCACCGCCCCGGTCGCCGCGACTCCCGCCAGCCCTGCCAGTCCCGCTATCTTCCACCACCGCATCTGCTGAGAATAGACACGTGGTTGCCGACATCAGCCTCGACGAGGCCATCGACCTGACGCGTACGGGTGACATCTGGATCTTCCGGGGCCGCTCCGGCCCGGACCGTGCCATCCAGACCCTCACCAACAGCCCGGTGAACCATGTCGGGATGTCCCTGGTGATCGAGGACATGCCACCGTTGATGTGGCACGCCGAGCTGGGCAAGTCCCTGCCCGACCTGTGGTCCGGCACCTTCCAGCGCGGCGTCCAGCTGCACGACCTGCGCGACGCGGTCACCGTCTGGGCCCGCCGCTACGGCCAGCGCGGCTGGCTGCGCCAGCTGGAGCCGGGTGTCACCCGGGCGATGGAGGACAAGGCGCTCAAGACGGTGGCCCGCCTCGACGGCACCCCGTTCCCGTCCACCTCGCAGCTGGCCTGGCGCTGGGTCCGCGGCCGCGTCCCGCAGATCCGGCCCCCGTGGAAACCTACGGACAACGACCCGGCGACCCTGGAGCGGGCCTACTGCGCCGAGGTGGTCGCGGTGACCTATGAGGACATGGGCCTGCTGCCGCGCACCCGCAAGGCGAACTGGTACGACCCGGGCCGCTTCTGGTCCGGCGACGAGCTGGAGCTCAACGCCGGCTTCACCCTCGGCGACGAGATCTCGGTCCGGGTCCCCGAGGCCTGACCGGCGGTCCCCACCCCAAACCGCCATTCCCCGGTACGACGGCGAGTCCCGTGCCCGCCGGTAGCGCAGTCCCGTGCCCGTCGGTCGCGCCAGGCCACTCCGCCCTCGGACCGCAGCGCCCCACGGTCCCCGGCTGGTCCCTCAGCCCCGCTGAGACACCCGTCACCCCAGCCGGGCGTCTCCCGAAGCGCACAGCACCCCTTCAACCGGGCCCGCCCTCGCGGGTGCGGTGGTGGGCTGGGTCTTACGGGTGTCTCGGGGGTGTGGAGGCACCTCTGTGCGCCAGCTGGCACCGAGAGGGTCTGCGTGCCGGAGTCCGAGCGGTGTGGTGGGGGGCTGGGTCTTACGGGTGTCTCGGGGGTGTGGAGGCACCTCTGTGCGCCAGCCGGCACCGCGAGGGTCTGCGCGCCGGAGTCCGAGCGGTGCGGTGGTGGGCTGGGTCTTACGGGTGTCTCGGGGGTGTGGAGGCACCCCTGTGCGCCAGCCGGCACCGAAAGGGTCCGCGCGCCCGAGTCCGAGCGGTGCTCGGGCGGCGGGACAATGCCGGGATGAGTCTGGTCGCCCGGGTCGCCGAGGTGGTCGCACTGGACCGGCTGCGCGCACGGGCGGTGGCCGGGTCCGGTGCGGTGGTGCTGCTCACCGGCGAGGCCGGGATCGGCAAGACCACCGTGGTCGAGGAGGCGGTGGCCCGCGCCGTCGCGACCGGCGCCACCGTGCTCACCGGCCGCGCCGACCCGGACGAGGGCGCCCCGGCCTACTGGCCCTGGCAGCGCCTGCTGGCAACGGCCTCGCCGGACGGCGTGCGTTCCCGCTTGCCGGTGACGGCGTCACCGGGTGGCGGGAGTCCCCGGCCGGCGGCGGGTGGCTTGGGTCCGGGGCTGCTCACCGTCGACGAGGTGGCGGGGGAGCCGCCGGCCGCGACCCGCTTCCGGATCAACCGGGCCGTGCTGGACGCGGTCCGGGTGGCGGCCGTTGACGCGCTGCCGGGTGGCCTGCTGTTCGTGCTGGAGGACCTGCACTGGGCCGACCCGGCCTCGCTCGGCCTGCTCACCGCGCTGGTCCGGGAGGTGCGGGACCTGCCGCTGCTGGTCCTGGCCACCGCTCGCGACCTCGATCTGCCCGGCGCCGAGGTGCTGCCGCTGGCCGCCTGGGACGTCCCGGCCGTCGAAGCCTGCCTCGCGCAGCACGCCGGCGGCCCGGTCCACCCGTCCTGGCCGGCGACGGTGCATCGGCTCGGTGGCGGCAATCCGCTCTACACCCGGGAGCTGATCCGGCTGCTCGCCGACGCGGACCGGCTGCGCCGTCCGGCCGGCGCCGTGCAGCCACCGGACGGGCTGCTCCGCCTGGTCGGCCGCCGCCTCGCGGAACTCGGGCCGGACTGCCGCGAGCTGCTGGGCCTGGCGGCCGCGTTCGGCTCGGAGATCGACGTGCCGTTGCTGACCCGGGTGGCGGCGATCCGGAGCGACCCGGTCGTTGCCGCGCCGGTCGCACCCGGCGGTCCTCAAGCCGCACCCGGCGGTCCTCAACCCGCACCCGGCGGCCCTCAAGCCGCACCCGGCGGCCCTCAAGCCGCACCCGGCGGCCCTCAAGCCGCACCCGGCGGTCCTCAAGCCGAACCCGAAGGTCCTCAACCAGTGCCCGCCCACCCCAAGGGGGCGGTCCCATCTGCCATTGTCGCGCGGCGAGCCGGGGAGCCGGGCGCGGCTTGTGGACAACCAGAGAATGTGGACAACGCCCGCCCGGACCTCGCGCCCGACTCTGCGGCACAGGTGGAGGCGCTGCTGGAGACCGCCATCCGGACCGGGGTGCTGGTGGAGGACCCGTGGGCCCCGGCTCGGCTGCGGTTCGCGCACGAGCTGGTCCGCGAGGCTCGCTACGCCGAGTTGAGCCGGGGGGAGCGGGTCGCCGCGCACGCCCGGATCGCCGAGGTGCTCGCCGGGTCCGGGGCGCGGCCGGACGAGATCGCCCGGCACCGGGTGCGCGCGGCCGTCGACGACCGCTCCCGGGCCGCTGCCCGGGACGCCTGCGTGGCGGCGGCGCGGGCGGCCGGCCGGCAGCTCGATCACGGGGCCGCGGTCACCTGGTACGGCCACGCCCTGGACGGCTTCCCCGGTGACTCCGCGTTGCGGTTGGGGCGTGCGGTCGCTGCGTACCGTAATGGGAATCTGAGTGTCGCCCTGAGTGACTGCGCCGCCCTCCTCGACCAGGCCGAGGCCTCGCGTGATCCGGATCTGGCGGCCTCGGCCGCGCTGGTCGTCCGCGGTTTCGGCGGGCCGCTCGCCGCCGCCCTGCTCCGGCTCTGCGAGCGGGCCCTCGCGCTGGACGACGGCGACAAGGAAAGCGGCCCCAAAGGAAGCGGCTCCAAGGAAGGCGGCGGCAAGGGAAGCGGCTCCAAGGAAGGCGGCCCCAAAGGAAGCGGCTCCGAGGAAGGCGGCGGCAAGGGAAGCGGTCCCAAGGGAGGCGGCCGCAAGGAAGGCGACGAAGACGGGGGCGGTGGCGCGGCGCGACGGGCGCAGGTGCTCGCGCAGCTGGCGTATCTGCTGGTGGAGACCGGCGAGACGGCGCGCGCCGAGGCGATCAGCCGGGAGGCGATGGCGCTCGCCGAGCGGACCGGCGACCCGGACGCGCTGGCCGCCGCGGTGCACGCCCGGCACGAGGTGCTGGACCCGGTGGCCGCCGCCGAGGAGGTGCTCGACCTGGCCACCCGCAGCATCGACCTGGCCGCGGCCGGCAGCCGGCCGGACGCCGAGCTGTGGGGCCGGATCTGGCGGCTGGACGCCCTGCTGCTGCTCGGCGACCTGGCCGGGTTCGACGCGGAGCTGGGCCGGCTGGCCGGATTGGCCGACCGGCTGGGCTGGCCGGTGATCCGCTGGCATCTGCTGCGTGCCCGGGCCACCCAGCAGGCGCTGGCCGGCCGGGTGCTGGCCGCGCTGGAGCTGTCCGACGAGGCGTACGCGCTGGCCGGCACGATCGAGGAGGAGCCGGGCCGGATGCTGCACTCGGCGTTCCGGACCGGGCTGGCGCCGCTCACCGGCGAGCCGCCGGCCTGGCCGGACGACCTGGCGGCGGTGGCCGCCCGGTTCGCCGCGGTGCCGATCGCGATGGCCGAGGTCGGGCTGCTGGCGATGTACCGCGGTGATCGGGCGGTGGCCGGGGTCTGCGCCGGCCGGCTGCGGGCCGTGCTGCCTGGCCTGCGCCCGGACAGCCGGCGGACCTTCGTGGTGATCACCGCCGGCGAGATCGGCGCCTGGCTCGGCGACCGGGAGCTGACCGCGGAGGCTTACGCGCTGGTCGAGCCGCTGCCGGTGCGTTACCTCTACTCGACTACCGCCTGTCACGGCTCGACCGCCCGGCCTCTCGGAGTGATGGCCGCGGCGCTCGGCGACTGGGCGGCCGCGGCCCGGCATTTCGAGACGGCGATCGCGATGGAGCGGCGGATCGGCGTCGAGCCGTTCCTGGCCCAGGCCCATCTCGCGTACGCCCGGGCGCTCCGTCCGGTCGACAGCCGCCGCGCCCGCGAGCACGCCGCGGCAGCCCTCCCGATCGCCCGCCGGCTGGGCCTGGCCGGCCTGCTCGCCGAGGCCGCCGACCTGTCCCGGGACGAGCTGACCACCCGGGAACGGGAGATCGCCACGCTGGCCGCCGAGGGCCTGGCGAACCGGGCGATCGCCGAGCGGCTGTTCATCTCGGAGCGGACCGTGGAGACGCACGTCCGGCACGCGCTGGCCAAGCTCGGCGCGGCCAACCGCACCCAGCTGGCCGCCCGGTTACGTGCCGGCGATCAGTACCAGCACTGAGGTGCCGCGGCCCGGCTCGCCGGAGGCTCGGGGCATGACGACGAACACGCTCAATGAGCTTCGCAGCGGCACGTACACGATCGATCCGGCCCGCTCCGGGTGCCGGTTCACCGCCCGGCACGCCTTCGGGCTCAAGCCGGTGCACGGCACCATGCCGGTGCTCGGCGGCACGGTCACGGTGGCTGCCGACCCGGCCCGGTCGATCGCCTCGGCCGAGCTGGACGCGGCCGGTTTCACCACCGACGATCCCCGCCGGGACCGGGACGTGCGGGGGCCGCGTTTCCTGGACACCGAACGGCACCCGGAGATCGGCTTCCGGTCCACCCGGTGCCTGCTCGGGCCGGACGGGTGGCAGGTCGCCGGGGTGCTCAGCGTCCGGGGCGGCTCGTGCGAGGTGGTTCTCGCGGTCGACTCGGGGGAGCCGGTGGCGGACGGGTACCGGTTCACCGCCCGGTGTGTGGTGGACCGGGTCGCGGCCGGGGTCCGGTCCGGCCGGGGGCTGATCCAGCGGACCGTGGAGATCGTCCTGGACGTGGTGGTCCGGCCGGCCTAGCGCCCCGTCCCGGGGGACGGGGCGTGTCGAGGTCAGCGACCGGAGCGACGGCCACCCGCGCGGGCGGAGAACGCGGCTGCGCCGCCGCCGCCGGTGGCGGGGCGAGGCTGCGGCGTACCCGAGCGATTCGTGGTGGCCTGCCCGGACCGGCCGGCGTTCCCGCCGTTCCGCGGTGCCGGCGAGGCCGGAGCCTGCCCACCGGCGGACCCCCGCCGGCGGCCGGACGCCGCCTTCTCCGGTGTCCCGCGACCGGTCGGAGCGGCGGCGCGGCCTTCCGGCGCGGCGCCACCCCCGGCCCGGCCGCGCCCACCGCGCCGCCGCCGGGACGAGCCGGTCGACCCGGCCGACCCGGCCGACTCGGGGGAGGCCGGCCGCGACTGCGGAGCCGGCTGCACCGGGGCCGGGGCCACGAAGCTCCGCTCGCCCGGCGCCAGCTCGGCCAGCAGCGCGTCGCCGGGACGCGCCCGCCGGGTCACCGGCCGGATCCCGGCCTTGCGGGTCAGGTCCCGGACGTCGGCCTGCTGGTCGTCGGTCATCAGGGTGATCACCGTGCCGCGCGCCCCGGCGCGGGCGGTGCGCCCGGACCGGTGCAGGTACGCCTTGTGCTCCACCGGCGGATCCGCGTGCACCACCAGCGTCACGTCGTCGACGTGGATGCCGCGAGCCGCGATGTCGGTGGCCACCAGGGTCTCCGCGGTCCCGTCCGCGAACGCGGACAGGTTGCGGTTCCGCGCGTTCTGCGCCAGGTTGCCGTGCAGCTCGACGGCCGGCACCCCGGCCGCGATCAGCTGCCGGGTCAGCACCTTGGCCCGCCGCTTGGTGCGGGTGAAGACCACCGACCGGCCGGGCGCCGCGAGCAGCTCGACCAGCACCGGGAAGCGGTCGTCCGGCTGGACGTGCAGCACGTGGTGGTCCATCTCGACGGGCGCCTGCGCGGCCGCGTCCACGTGGTGCGTGACCGGTTTCCGGAGGAACTGCTTGACCAGGACGTCGATCCCGTTGTCCAGGGTCGCCGAGAACAGCAGCCGCTGCCCGCCGGCCGGGGTCTGCCCGAGCAGCCGCCGGACCACCGGCAGGAAGCCCAGGTCGGCCATGTGGTCGGCCTCGTCCAGCACGGTGATCTCGACCGCGTCCAGCGACGCGTGCCCGTTGCGGATGTGGTCGTCGAGCCGGCCCGGGCAGGCGACCAGCACGTCCACGCCCCGGCGGAGCGCGGCGATCTGCGGGTTCGCCCCGACCCCGCCGAAGACGGTCAGGGTGCTCAGCCCCATCGCCGCGGCGAGGGGACGCAGGCTTGCCTCGATCTGGGTGGCCAGCTCCCGGGTCGGCGCCAGGATCAGCGCACGCGGGCGGCCCGCCTTCGGACGCGTCTTCGACGCGGCCAGGCGGGTGACCACCGGCAGCACGAACGCGTACGTCTTCCCGGATCCGGTACGCCCGCGGCCGAGCAGGTCACGCCCGGCGAGCGAGTCCGGCAGCGTGGCCGCCTGGATCGGGAACGGTGTGGTGATGCCGAGCTCGGCGAGGGCGCCGGACAGAACGGCGGGGACGCCTAGCTCGATGAACGATGTCAAAAGGGGTAACTCTCCGTAGGTCAGTTGGAGATCAATCCTACCGGTCATCCGTGGCAACCACTCTGCACCCGGTATCGAACCGTGCCGCACTCAGCCTCGCAGATCTTTTTCCTCAGCGCCGGACACCCCTCCCCGGCCGGTACTGAGGAGACCCCTGATGAACGGTGAATCACCTGCCGTCGATCGGCGTGGCGAGGACATCGTGCGAGCGAACATGCCGCTCGTCGGGCACCTGGTTCGCGAGATGCTGGCCCGGGTCCCCGCCCACGTCAACCGCGATGACCTGCTGTCCGCTGGGTACGCCGCCCTGGTCGCCGCGGCCCGTGGCTTCGACCCGGACCGGGGCGTGCCGTTCCCCCGGTTCGCCGCCGCCCGGGTGCGCGGCGCCCTGCTGGACGAGCTGCGCGGGCTGGACTGGGCGAGCCGCTCGGTCCGCCAGCGGGCCCGCCGGACCGACTCGGCGCGCGAGGAGCTGACCGCCGAGCTGGGCCGCACCCCGAGCGTGCAGGAGCTGGCCGAGCGGCTGGGCTGCACGGTCGAGGACATCGAGCACGCCGCCGACGACGTGCACCGGGCCACGGTGTTCAGCCTGCAGGGCTTCGCCACCGCGACCGCCGACGACCTGGTGACCGAACGCACACCCGGGCCGGAGGACATGTTGATCCTCCGGGAGCGGCTCGGCTACCTGCGGCACGCGGTGGACGCGCTGCCGGACCGGTTGCGGGTGGTGGTCCAGGGCTACTTCTTCGAGGAGCGGCCGATGGCCGAGATCGCCGCCGACCTCGGGGTCAGCGAGTCCCGGGTGTCGCAGCTGCGCGCCGAGGCGCTGGTGCTGCTCCGGGACGGGCTGAACACCCACCTGGACCCGGCGCTGGCCGCCGAGAACCCGCCCAAGGAGGGCTGCGTGGCCCGGCGCCGGGCGGCGTACTACGACCGGATCGCCAGCCGCGGCACGCTGCGTACCCGGCTCGCGCTGACCGGGCCGGACGGCATCCCGGTCGCGGCATAGATCTCTCCCCGGTGGCAGGGGCCCGTCGCGGTTCGCGGCGGGCCCCAAAACCGTCTTACGCGTTGGCGCAGGTGCCGGCCTTCTTCTGGGCGGCGATCGCCTTGGCCGCGCCGAGCTTGTAGAGCGCCAGCCCCTCGGCGGCCGGCTCCAGCTTCCAGGCGTCCTTCTCGTAGACCATGGTGTACGACTGCGCCGCCACCAGCTGCTTCGCGATCACGATGGCCTTGTCGGTGCCCTCCAGCCGGGCGCTGGTCAGGGTGATCGCCAGGCCCTTGCGGGAGCACGCCTGGTTGAGCTTGACGTAGTCGTCCTTGCTGATCGCCTGCTTGCCGGAGCTGGTGTACATCTCCCAGGCGCCGGCGAAGTCGCCGCCGCTGAACCGGTCGAACACGGTCTGCGCGGCGTTCTTCGCCCCGTCCAGGGTCTTCGGCTCGGGTCCGCCGGCGGCGGCCGCGGCGGCGGCGTTGCCGGCCGGGGTGTCATCGTCGCCGGAGCAACCGGCGGTCACGCCGAGGGTGGCGACAGCGGCGAGGGCCAGGACGGCAAGACGGTACGGGTGGTTGTTGTCCATGTCCCGGTTAATCCCGGCACGCCGCCTCGCGTAACGGCCCCGGCGTGTCGTTGACGACTTCCTGACACTTGCCGCCCCGCCCGTAACCTCCGGACGTTCAGCTAGTCTGGTCGTTTGCCGTAAACAGAAAAGGCAACCGTTAATAGCGGTTGCCAGCGGCCGGAATGATAGCACGAAAAGGGGCGATTTTGTCAAGCTCGAACGCCGACATCGATTCCGAGCAGGCGTACTTGACCGCGCTCTACCAGCGGCTCGACCAGTTGCGTGAGCAGGCTGACAGCCGGCTCAAGGCGATCCTGCTGGAGGGTGGTGGCACCCCGCAGGGCCGCACCCAGCGCGAGGCCACCCGCGCCCACTACGCGGAACAACTCGCTCAGATGAATTCCGTCGAGAACGGCCTGTGTTTCGGCCGGCTCGACTTCGCCGCCGAGCGGGAGCGCTACATCGGCCGGATCGGCCTGTTCGCCGAGGACCGCGACCAGGACCCGCTGCTGATCGACTGGCGGGCCCCGGCGGCCCGTCCGTTCTACCTGGCCACCGCGGTCAACCCGGACGGGGTCACCCGGCGGCGGCACCTGCGTACCCGGGGCCGGGTGCTGACCGGCGTCGACGACGAGGTGCTCGACCTCACCGCCGGCGACGGCACCGGCCGGGAGGACGTGACCGGCGAGGCGGCGCTGCTCTCCGCGCTCACCGCGAACCGGACCGGCCGGATGCGCGACATCGTCGAGACCATCCAGGCCGAGCAGGACGAGGTGATCCGCTCCGGGCTGGCCGGCGCCCTGGTGGTGCAGGGCGGGCCGGGCACCGGCAAGACCGCGGTCGCCCTGCACCGGGCGGCCTACCTGCTCTACACCTACCGTCAGCAGCTGACCCGGTCCGGCGTGCTGATCCTCGGGCCGAACACCACGTTCCTGCGCTACATCTCCCAGGTGCTGCCGTCGCTCGCCGAGACCGGCGTGCTGCTGGCCACGCTCGGCGACATGTTCCCCGGGGTGCGCGCCCGAGCCGCCGAGCCGGCCGCGATCGCCGCGCTCAAGGGCGATCTCGACCTGATGCTGCCGGCCCTGGAGAACGCCGTCGCCGACCGGCAGACCGTGCCGGACGACTTCGTCGAGGTCGACCACGACGGCTACCCGCTGCGCATCGACCGCGCCGTCCTGGAGGACGCCCGGGCCGCGGCCCGCAGGTCGGAGCGCCCGCACAACGTGGCCCGGGCGATCTTCGTGACCGAGGCGATCCACCAGCTGTCCCAGCAGATCGCCGAGCGGATCGGCGCCGACCCGCTGGGCGGCGACAACCTGCTCTCCGAGGCCGACCTGGCGGAGACCCGCCGGGAGCTGCGCGAGGACGTCGACGTGCAGCAGGCGCTGTTCGAGTTCTGGCCGGTGCTCACCCCACGCCAGGTGCTGCGCGACCTGCTCACCGACGCCGGCCGGCTGGAGTCGGCCGGGCTGCCGGCGTCGTTCCTGCGCGACCGGGAGCACGGCTGGACGCCGGCCGACGTGCCGCTGCTCGACGAGCTGGCCGAGCTGCTCGGCGTGGACGACACGCTGAAGAAGCGGGAGGCGGCCCGGCAGCGGGAGGCCGCGATCGAGTACGCCGAGGGCGTGCTGGAGATCGTCGAGGGCTCCCGCTCGCTGGACTTCGAGGACGTCGAGGAGGAGATCCTCTCGGCGATCGACGTGGTCGACGCGAGCGCCTTCGTCGAGCGGCACGAGGTGATCGACACCCGAACCGCGGCCGAGCGGGCCGCCGCCGACCGTACCTGGGTCTTCGGGCACGTGATCGTGGACGAGGCGCAGGAGCTGTCGCCGATGGCCTGGCGGCTGCTGATGCGCCGCTGCCCGAGCCGCTCGATGACCGTGGTCGGCGACGTCGCGCAGACCTCCGAGCTGTCCGGCAGCACCACCTGGGACCAGGTTTTCGAGCCCTACGTCGGACAGCGCTGGCGGCTGGTCGAGCTGAGCGTCAACTACCGCACCCCGGCCGAGGTGATGGCGGTCGCGGCCGACGTGCTGGCCGCCGTCGACCCGCAGCTGCGCCCGCCCCGCTCGGTCCGCTCGGCCGGCGTCACCCCGTGGGCCCGCCGGGTGCCGGCCGGCACCCTGGCCGAGGAGCTGATCGCCGACGTCCGCAAGGAGGCCGCCGCGGTCGAGTCCGGCCGGGTCGGCGTCCTGGTCCCGGCCCGCCTGGAGCCGTCGCTGGGCGCCGCCCTGGTCGACGCGGTCCCCGGCGCCGCCGTGGGGGAGCAGCCCGACCTGCTCAACCACGTCGTCCTGATGACCGTCCGCCAGGCCAAGGGCCTGGAGTTCGACTCGGTCCTGGTGGTCTGCCCCGACGAGATCATCGCGGAGAGCCCGCGCGGCCTGTCCGACCTCTACGTCGCCGTCACCCGCGCCACCCAGCGCCTCGGCGTCCTGCACACCGAGCCGCTCCCGCCGGTCCTCGCCGCACTGTCCTGACCGATCCCGGCCCCGCCGTTGCGGCGGGGCCGGCCTTCCCCCGCGGTCCGCTCCCGATCCGCTGTGCTTCCGCTCCCCGCGGTCCGCTCCCGGTCCGCTGTGCTTGCGCTCCCCGCGGTCCGCTCCCGGTCCGCTGTGCTTGCGCTCCCCGCGCTTCGCTCACGGCTCGCTGTGCGCCCGACCGCTCCTTTCGCGTACGCCGTCAGCACCGCCGAGCCGCTCTCCGCCACCGGTGAATCGCCTCAGCCCGCCGCCCGGGCGACGAAGACGTTCTCCCGCCCCGGCCGGTCCGGCGCGTCCCGCACCTCGAGCACGTCGAAGCCCGCCCCGGCCAGCGACTCCTCGATCTCCTCCCGCGACCGGAAGCACAACGTCGAGTCCGACGTCAGAACCGCCCCGTCCGCGAGGAACCGGTACTCGTACCGAAAGGAGACCAGCGGCAGCCGAACCTCCCCGAGCGTGAACCGCCGCTCCACCGCCCCCACCCCGGGAACGTCCAGGGTGGTCGTCACGTTCTCGGCCGGCCACCGCTCCCAGTCCCGGAACTCCGGCCGCCGGCTCTCGAAGATCAGGTGGCCCCCGCTCCGCAGCACCGCCCGGATTCCCCGGAGCGCGGCCACCCACTCGTCCTCGGTGACGAAGACCTGAGCGACGTTCCCGGTCATCAGCGCCAGATCGACGGGTATCCGGTCACCCCAGACCGTGGGCAACTCCCCGGCCCCGGCGTGCAGCCACTCAACCCGCGAACCGGCAGCCTTCCCCCGAGCCGGTTCCCGTTCTCCCCGGGCCGTCACCTGTCCCTGCCGGGCCGCCTGCTGTTCCTGCCGGGCCGCCTGTTCTTGCCGGGGTGCCTGCTGTTCTTGCCGGGCCTGTTCTTGCTGGGGTGCCTGCTGTTGCTGCCGGGCCTGTTCTTGCTGGGGTGCCTGCTGTTGCTGCCGGGCCTGTTCTTGCGGGGCCGCCTGCTGTTGCTGCCGGGCCGCCTCCTGTTCTTGCCGGGGCGTCTCCTGTTCGTGCCGGGGCGTCTCCTGTTCCTGCCCGGCCGCCTCCTGTTTTCGGCGAGCCACCCCCAGCGACGCCGCCGCCGGATCCGCCCCGATCACGGCGAGGCCGCGCGCGGCCAGCAACCCGGCCAGCGTGCCGGTCCCGCACCCCACGTCGAGAACGGTGCCCGCCCCGAACTCGTCCACCATCCGTAGGTAAGCCGTAAGATCCCCGCGGTCCGCGTCGAACGCGTCGTAGACCAGTGCCAGCCGAGGATGTGCGAAGAGCGCGTCAGGCATCCCAAAAATGTATGACCGATCCGCTGCGTACGCCGCCAGATATTCGCTACCAGCCAAAACGCAAGATCGTCAGACCCCGCCCTTCCCTTGGGGGCGCCCCCGCTGATCATTGTGGCGGGGAGGGGCTTGATCGTGTGGCGAGCCTGTGGACGGCGCCGGAATGTGGAGAACCGCGTCAGCCCAGTTCCAGGCAGGCCACCCCGTAGTAGCCGGAGACGTCGATGTCGGGGCGGGCGGTGGTGTACATCCGGGCGGTCTCGAAGGCCGGGGTCAGGCCGGCCCGTTCGGCGAGGGCCACGGCAGCCGGGTTGATGGTGGGAACGTCGAGGGCGATCTCGGACAGCCGGTCGTCGTCCTCGTCGTGGGCGAGGGCGTCCAGCAGCTGCGCGGCGATCTCCGGGGTGGCGGCGTAGAGCGGGCCGATCCGGGCGCCCTCGGCCGCGGGGCGGCGGACGGCGAGGCCGGCCAGGGCACCGTCCTGCAGGGCGGCCAGCGCGTGGTGGTTCGGCGCGGAGATCCACAGGGCCAGGAACGTGTCCCGGTCCGCCGGGACGAAGCGGCGCTCGTACGCGGCCAGGTCGGCGAAGCTGAGGCCGCGCGCGTCGACCAGCGTGGCGCCGGACGTGTTCGGGTCGAGCCGGGGGACGCCCTGGAAACGCAGGTTGGTCCAGGCGGGCTGGAAGCCGGATTTGCGGTAGTTGTCCTGCTGGGCGACCACGCCGTCGAGTCCGATCACCCGGCCGGCGAGCCGGTCCAGCCCGGTCTGCCAGGTGCGCAGCCCGTATCCCCGGCCGCGGTGGTCCGGAACGGTCAGGTAGAAGCCGAGAAACCCGTGCCCGGCGCCATAGCGGACCACCGAGATCGAGGTGATCGGGTGCCCGTCGAGGCGGCCGACGAGAAATGCCCCGGGGTCGACCGGAAAGAAGATCCGTTCGTCACCGGTGCCCGGATTCCAGCCCTCGGCGGTCGCCCATTCCGCGAGCAGTCCCATGTCGTCGATGCTGGCGGGTGCCACCACGAATTCGCCCATATTGCGACCTTAATGAAAAAACGCGGTAATGCCGGAAGGGCTCGGCGTCCGGAGACGCCGAGCCCTTCCGGGAGTGCTCGCACAATCAGGCAGCCGCGGTACGCATGCCCCGGCCCAGGGCGGTGTGGCCGTGCGCGTTGGTCATCGCCAGCCGGCTCTGCATGGTGGTGTTGTTCGCGATGGTGGCGTAGTAGGAGGCCCGGCGGCGCGCGGTGATGCTCTCCGGGTTCTCCGGGTTCGGGGCCAGCTCCGGGTCGAGGTGGGTGTTGAGACCGTCGCGGAGCAGCGACAGCGCCTCGGCGCGCAGCTGGGAGACCCGGGACTCGGTGACGCCGAGGTCCTTGGCGATCTCCGCCATCGGGCGCTCCTGCAGGAAGTACTCGGTGACCACGGTCTGCAGGCGGTCCGGCAGCGAGTCGATGGCGTGGTGCAGGTAGCCGATCTGCTCGCGGCGCAGCAGCATCTCCTCCGGGCCCGGGTCGCGCTCGGTGACCAGGTCGTCGGCGCTGCTGGTGGTGAAGCCCTGCAGCGACAGGACGGTGGCGCGCTGCACGTCGGTGTCGGTCTGGTGCAGGTCGCTGGTGGTGGTGCCGAGCGCCTGGGCCAGCTCCTCCGGGGTCGGCGTGCGGCCCAGGGCGGTGGTCAGGTTCTGCCGGGTGGTGTCGGTGTTGCGGGCCTTGGACCGCACCGAGCGGGTCGCCCAGTCCAGCGAGCGCAGCTCGTCGAGCAGGGCGCCGCGGATCCGGGTGCCGGCGAAGCGGTGGAACGGCACGCCGCGCTCCGGGTCCCAGCCGCGGGCCGCGGTGACCAGGGCGTGCAGGCCGGCGCTGGTCAGGTCGTCGCGGTGGATGTGGTTGGGGATCCGGCTGAGCATGTCCCGCACCAGGTGGCCGACGAGCGGCATGTGCGCGCGGATCAGCTCCTCCTGCTCGCGGGCGGTGAGCACCGGCGTGGCGGAAGCGGTGTCGGCGGCGAGGTCGGCAGCGGTCGTCACGGTGCTGGTCATGTCGTTTCCCCCGGTTGTTGTCGGCGCCCGTTGGCTGGGTGGGCACCGGCTGACAGGGAGAAACTTTGAAGCCCGGAAGGTGCGGGAAAAGGTCACGGACAGTTGCCTCCCGGTTGCTTGAGAACCGGGCTGGCTGTCCGCGTTGCCGGAGTCGATCGGCGGCGCGCGGGCCCGCTTGAGGGTTTCCCGCGGGGGTGTGCCGGGGCACGGTGAGGGGATGGACCTGAGCGACAGCGCGACGTCGGTGAACCTGATCGCCGGGCTGGTGATCGCCGCCGGTGCCCTCGGCGTGTTCCTGCCGGTGCTTCCCGGGCTGCTGCTGAGCTGGGCCGGGGTGTTGCTCTGGGCGCTGCTCTCGGACGCGTCCGCCGCGGTGCGGTGGCCGGTCCTGGCGGTGGCCACGGCGATCGCCGCGACCGGGACGGTCGTCAAGTACCTCTGGCCGGGCCGGAAGCTGAAGGGCGCCGGGGTGCCGACCACCAGCCTGCTGGCCGGCGGGGTGCTCGGCCTGATCGGCTTCTTCGTGGTCCCGGTGGTCGGCCTGGTGCTCGGGTTCCTGCTCGGCGTGTGGGCGGCCGAGGCCGGCCGGCTGGGCCGGGATCAGGCCTGGCCGTCGACCCGGCGCGCGGTCGCCGCGGTGGGCCTGTCGATGCTGGTCGAGTTCGCCGCCGCGCTGGGCATCGCGGTCGTCTGGGTGGCCGGGCTGATCGCCGCCTGACCGGTCCGGCCGCCCCGGCGGGGCAGGGGGGGGCGACGGCCTAGGGTTTGCCGATCCGGCGGCGGCGCCGCTGGGTGAGCAGCAGCAGGAGCGGCATCGCGGTCAGCACCACCGCCACCGTCCCGGCCGCCACCACGGACAGCCCGCTGAACCGGCCGGCCGGCGCCGCGCTGACCCCGGGTGCGCCCGCGGTGGCCTTCTCCGCGGTGGCCGAGCCGGGCGCGGCCGCCTGTGCCGAGGCGGCCACCTCCTGCGGGGTGACCAGGTGCCCGACGGCGGCGCCGGCCGGCTGGGCGAACCCCCAGTCGAGCAGCGCCGCGCCCTGCTGCCAGCCGCGCATCGGCCGGGCCTCGGCGCCGAGCAGGGTGACCACCAGCCGCCGTCCGTTGCGCTGTGCCGCGCCGACGTAGCTGTGCCGGGCCACCGTGGTGAATCCGGTCTTGCCGCCCATCGCGCCCGGGTAGTTGTAGATCAGCTTGTTCTCGTTCTGGAACTGGAAGCCCTTGACCTTCTTGGCGGGCTGGGCCGGCATCTGCGCGCTCCTGGTGAGCACGTATTTGCGGAAGTCGGCGTTGGCGAAACACACCCGGGCGATCAGCGCCAGATCGTACGCGCTGGTGAACTGCCCCTTGCCGTCCAGTCCGGACGGGGTGACCGCGTGTGTCTGGAAGGCGCCGATCGCCTTGGCCTTGGCGTTCATCGCGGCCACCGTGGTGGCCACGCCGTCGGCGCCCCCGCCGCCGGCCATCCGGGCCAGCGCGTTCGCCGCGTCGTTGCCGGAGTTGAGCAGCAGCCCGAGCCAGAGCGTGGAGATCGAGTAGGTGCCGCCCACCACGATCCCGACCGCCGAGCTGTTCACCTCGATGTCCAGGTCGCTCGGCACCACCTTGATCTTCTGGTTCGGGTCGAGCCGGTCGATCGCGGTCGCGGCGAGCAGCGTCTTCTGCACGCTGGCCGGGGTCTGGTGGACGTGCGGGCCGCAGGCGCCGAGCACCTCGCCGGTGTCCAGGTCGGAGACCATCCAGGTGGTCGCGGTGACCGCCGGCGGCTGCTTCGCGCCGGCCGGGATGATCAGGCCGTGGGTGGCCAGGGCGTCGCCGCCGACCTTCATGGCGAGCGGGTCGTCGGCCGGCGGGATCGGGCGCGGCGGCGCGCTCGGCTTGGCGATCTTCGGCTTGGGGCAGGGGATCTCGGCGGCCACGGCGGCGGTCCGCGAGGCGGCGGTGGCCCGCGAGGCGGCGGCGGGCGCGGCGGCGGCTTGCGGAACGGTGACGAGGGCGGCGACCAAGGCCAGGGCGGCGGTGATCCGGGTAACCGTCACGGCCAGCGTGCTCCCGCTTCCAGCCGCCGGTCCAGGAGGTGCTCCAGCGGGATCGGCTCGCCGTCGCCGCCGCCGGCCCCGACGATCAGCCGGGGCATGCTCGGGGACGGCTCGGCGCCGGTGAACCGGGCGCGGAGCGAGGCCGGGACGGTCAGCACGTAGTACTCCCCGTCCTCGCCGACGGCGACGGTCCGGTTCGACTTCAGGTACCACCCGCGGAGCCGGGTCTTGTAGGTCCACCGGCCGTCGTAACTGGTCGCGGCGAGCGGGTGCGGGACCAGCCCGCGCTCCCCGGCGCGGCGGACGAACTCCTCGAGCAGCGCGGCGGCGCGCCGGGCCTCGGCGGTGCGCCCGGCCTCCAGCGCGGCGGCGCGGCCGGCCACGGCCTGCCGGTGCTGCGCCAGCCAGGCGGCGTGCTCGTCCTGCATGGCGCCGACCCTAACGTGAGACCCGGGGCGGAGGTCAACCTGGCTTTCTCAGGATTCGGTGCGAATACCCACAGCCCATTCTGATAAGGGACCTGCCGATCGGCGAAAAAAGAATTGCCGGATCGCGCCGGGGAGTTGCGCGGGATGCCGTTCGGGGGCCAGACTGTGCGCGGGCGATTAAATTCTCTCGGGAGTCGTTATGGCGCGGCAGGTAATCACCACCCTGATCGACGATCTGGACGGCAAGAAGGCGGATCGCACCGTCGAGTTCAGTCTCGACGGAGTCAGCTACACGATCGACCTTTCCGAGGCCAATGCCGGAAAGCTGCGCAAAGCCCTGGACCCGTACATCAACGCGGGAACGCGGCTGGGTCGCTCCGCCGCGCGCATCCCGGCCCGGGGCGCCGCGCCGGCCCGGACCGCCGGCTCCCGCGACGAGAACCGGCTGATCCGCGAGTGGGCTATCCGCAACGGGCACAAAATCTCCGAGCGGGGCCGCATTCCGCAGGAGGTCAGCAACGCCTATCGGGCCGCGCACGGCCGCTGACCTCGTTCCACATCGGACGGCGTCAAAGAATTCGGCGCAGCCGGGGCAGTTCCGCGGCCACGGCTTCGAGTGTCTTCTCGTCGCCGGCATACCAACTGGCCTGGCGGGGCCAGTGCGTGATCACATCGGTGAATCCCAGCTCGGCGGCCCGCCCGGTGGCTTCCTGGAACGCGTCCAGACTGCTCATCGAGAAGACCGGTGACGAGTCCAGATTGAGGTATCGGTCGACCGATTCCGGCGCCCGGCCGGCGGCCGCCAGGGTGGTCTCGAATCGGTCCCGGATCTCGGCCACCGCGCGCCACCATTCCTCGAGGGTCTCGGACTGCGGGCCGGTGGTGACCCAGCCGTCGCCGTACTTCGCGGCGAGTCGCAGCGCGCGCGGGCCGTTGGCGGCCACCACGAACGGCGGCCGGGGCTGCTGCACCGGGCCCGGGAGGCTGCGCGCGTCGACCGCCGAGAACCAGGACCCGGACCAGGTGGTCGACGGCGACCGCAGGATGGTGTCGAACAGCTCCAGGAACTCGGTGAACCGGTCGACCCGCTCGCGCGGGCTCAGCTCCGGGCGGCCGAGCACGGCCGAGTCGAAGCCGATCCCGCCGGCGCCCAGCCCGAGGATCAGCCGGCCGGCCGAGATGTCGTCGAGGGCCATCGCCTCGCGGGCGAAGTGTGCCGGATGCCGGAAGTTCGGCGAGGCGACGTAGGTGCCCAGCCGGATCCGCTCGGTGACCGTGGCGGCCGCGGTGAGGGTCGGCACCGCGTCGAACCACGGGCCGTCGATCAGGTCACGCCAGCCCAGGTGGTCGTAGGTCCAGGCGTGGTCGAAGCCGAACTCCTCGGCGAGCCGCCACCGCCGGCTCGCCTCCGCCCAGCGCTGGTCAGGAAGAATAACGATGCCGAAACGCATCGCTCCAGACTAGGGGGTGCGGGCGGATCAGGCGGTCCGGAGATCGTCGCCGGCGGTGGCGTCGGCCGCGGCCGCCTCGAAGGCGCGCAGCGCCCGGACCAGGTCCTGCCGGGCGGTGACCGGCATCCGCTCGAGCACCTCGGCGAGCGCCTCCCGGCGGCGTTCCCGCAGGTCGGCCAGGAGCCGGCGGGACGCGGCGGTGAGCAGCAGCCGCACCTCGCGCCGGTCCCGCGGGTCGGCCACCCGGCGCAGCAGCCCGGTCGCCTCCAGCCGGTCGCAGAGCCGGCTGGCCGAGGAGGGCACCACGGCGAGCGCCTCGGCGAGGCGGCTCATGTTGGTGTGCCGGTTCTCCGCGACGATGGTCAGCACCCGCAGTTGCGCGGGCGGGATCGCCGGGCTCTGCGCGAGACGGGCCCGTTCCAGGACAGCCACCAGCGACTCCAGCGACGTGTCGATCGCCGCGGCGACATCGGTGGCGTGCTCCATGGCGTTTCCCGTCGCGAAGTCACGAGCCTCAAAGGCCTGATGTGTACCCCGCCCGAGGTCGCCGTAAACCGGTCAACGGCGCCAATCCAGGCAGACCGTCACCGCGTCGTCCTCCGGCTCGGAGCCGGCGTGAAATTCCCGCAGACCCCGCATCACCGTACCGACCGCCTCGGTGGCCGGTTGCAACCTAGTCCTGCGCAACGCCGTGAACAGGGCGGACTCCCCGAAGGTGGTACCACCGCCGGGCGCCGCCGCGTGCACCCCGTCGCTGACCACGAGCAGCCGGTCACCCGGCTCCAGCCGGAACCGTTCGATCTCGTACCGGGCCTCGCCGAACATGCCCAGCGGCAGCTGCTGCTCCAGCCGGACCTGGCTGATCTCGCCGCCCCGGCCGATCATGCAGTGCGGCGACCCGGCGTCGACCGCGTCCACCCAGCCGCCGACCAGATCGATCTCCAGCAGCAGGGTGGCGGCGTGCAGGCCGCCGCCGTACCGGGAGTGCAGGGCGTCCGAGGCGAGCTCGGCCTGCTCGACCAGGTCCGCGCCACAGCGCCGGGCGTTGCGCATCGCGTTCACCGCGGTCGCGGTCAGCAGCGCCGCGTCCATGCCCTCGCCGGCACCGTTGAGCACGGTCAGGGTGAGCCGGTCGCCGGCCAGCGCCCAGTCGAAGTGGTCGCCGCGCACCTCGTACGCCGGCTCCAGCTGACCGGCGAGCAGGAACCGCTCGTCGCCCAGCGAACGGCCGGGCAGCAGGTCCCACTGCAGCTCGGCGGCCATGGTCAGCCGCTGCAGGCACTGCGCCTTGCGGTACCGGTCGGTCATCCGGTCGGCGGCGCGCAACGCCACCGCCAGCTCGTCGGCGACCAGGCGCAGCTGGTCGGCCTGCTCCGTGTCCGGCCGGCCGGGCAGGTCGACGCGCAGCACCCCGAGCCGCTCGCCCCAGCAGGACAGCGGCAGGTGCAGCCGGGCGCCGGCCGGACCGGTGGTGGTGGCCGGCTGCTGGCTGCCCAGGCAGCGCAGCGCGGCCGGGTCGGTGTCCGCCCCCGGCGGACCGAGCAGCGGGGCGAACTGGCGCAGCGCCAGGTCGGCGACGAGCACCTCGACCTGCTCGGCCGCGAAGTGCCGGCGCAGATGCTCGGCGATCACCTCGGGCAGGCGGTCGGGTGCCGCGGCACGCAGCAGCGCGCCGATGGGGACCGGGTGGTCGGACACCAGTGCTCCTCTCCAGGACCGACATTTGTTATACGACAAATAAACGGTCTGCGGATGCAGGGCACCGGCCCGTCAGGGCGTGTCAGGCGAAGGACTTCTCGAAGTGGATCAACGAGCCGGTGCGCGGGCTGGACTGCATGCGTACGTTTTCGGCCAGTGCCCGGATCAGGAACAGGCCGCGGCCGCGCTCGCTGGTCGCCGCGGGCGCCGTCCCGGCGGCCGGGTCGAACCCGGTGCCGTCGTCGACCACGTCGATCGAGCAATGATCGTGGCCGACGTCCAGGCGGACCTCGTAGCCGTCCGCTCCGGAGGCGTGTTTCACCACGTTGGCACAGGCCTCGGTGAGGGCGATCTCCAGATCGGCGCCGGCCTGGTCGTCCACTCGGAGCGTCGTCAACGCGCAACGCAGGAGCCGGCGCACGGCGGGAACACTGTCTACCTCGCGGGGAAGGCTGAGCCGAACCGACATGCGCATGCCGTTTCTGTGCCCGATCGGTCCGAGAGTTAACCGTGCCGGGCCCGAGACCCGGTCGCCGATTCGTGTTATCCATGGTCCTCGCGCCCGTCTCCCCTTGTGGCGCCCCGGCGCCGGAGGAAAGGGCAGTGCAGATGGCGAACCAACCCGACACCGCCACCGTGGTGGCCGCGCGCGCCGGCGACCCGGCCGCGATCGACCGGCTCGTGGCCGGTTACCTTCCGCTGGTCTACACCATCGTGGGCCGGGCCCTGGAGGGGCACGCGGACGTCGACGACGTGGTGCAGGAGACGATGATCCGGGTCCTGCGGAACCTCGGCGAGCTGCGCGAGCCGGAGGCGTTCCGCTCCTGGCTGGTGGCGATCACGGTGCGCCAGGTGCGGGACCGGTTCCGCGCCCGGCAGGCCGGCGAGCACGCCCTGCTCGACCCGGACCTGCGCGACCCGGGCGCCGACTTCACCGACCTGGCGATCACCCGGCTGGAGCTGTCCGGCCAGCGCCGGGAGACCGCCGAGGCGACCCGCTGGCTGGACGAGGAGAACCGGGAGCTGCTCGCGCTCTGGTGGCTGGAGGCCTCCGGCGAGCTGACCCGCGACGAGATCGTCGAGGGCACCGGGGTGGGCCGGCAGCACGCCGCGGTCCGCATCCAGCGGATGAAGGGGCAGCTGGAGACCGCCCGCGCGGTGGTCCGGGCGCTGCACCGGCAGCCGCTCTGCCCGGAGCTGGCGGTGCTGATCGAGCCGTGGGACGGCCGGCCGAACGCGCTGTGGCGCAAGCGGATCGCCCGGCACACCCGGGAGTGCCGGCACTGCGCGCCGGCCTGGCAGGACCTGGTCGCCGCGGAACGGCTGTTGGCCGGCATGGCCCTGGTGGTGCCGGCGCCGTCGCTGGCCGCCGGGCTGAGCGCGGGCGGGCTGGGTGCCGGCGCCGGCGGCGGGGTCAAGGCCCTGGCCGTCAAGGCGGGCCTGAGCGCCACCCAGAAACTGCTGGCCACCGCGCTCGCGGTGACCGTCGCCGGGGGTGGCGCCGCGGCCGCCTACACGCTGAACGAGCCGGCCGAGCCGGCCGTCCCGCAGGCCGTCGTCGCCCCGTCGCCGGCCACGGTCAGCCGGCCGCCGTCACTGCCGCCGTCGATCGCCCCGACGAGCAAGCCGGCGCCGTCGCGTACCTCGGCATCCCCGTCCGCGAAGCCGGCCGTGCCGGCCAAGCAGGCCTCGGCCAAGAAGGGTGTCGGCGTCTGGAAGTTCGACGGGTCCAAGGCGGCCCTGAAGAACGTCGGAGCCGGCTGGTACTACGACTGGGCCGCGCAGAACGACGAGATCCCCGGCCCGGCCGGCGTCGAGTTCGTCCCGATGATCTGGGGGAAGCAGAACGTCACCGGCGCGACCCTGAAGCAGGCCAAGGCCGAGGGGGACGTGCTGCTCGGCTTCAACGAGCCGGACATGGGCGGGCAGGCGAACATGAGCGTCGAGGACGCCCTCGCGGCCTGGCCGCAGCTGGAGGCGACCGGGATGCGGCTGGTCAGCCCGGCGGTCGCGTTCGGCGGGGACACCGCGGGCGGCTGGCTGGACCGGTTCATGGCCGGGGCGAAGGCGAAGGGGCTGCGGGTCGACGCGATCGCCCTGCACTGGTACGGCTCGGACTTCAGCGCCGCCGCCGTCGACCAGTTCCTCGGCTACGTCGACGCGGTGCACCAGCGGTACGGCAAGCCGATCTGGATCACCGAGTTCGGCCTGATGAACTTCTCCGGCTCGCCGAAGTACCCGAACGACGCCCAGAAGGTCACCTTCATCAAGGGCGCCACCGCCGGCCTGGAGAAACGCTCGTTCGTCGAGCGGTACGCCTGGTTCGGCCTGCCCGCCGTCGGGGACAGCGTCGACTTCGGGCTCTACCGGGACGGCGACAGCCCGACCGAGGCGGGCAAGGCGTACCGCGCGGCGGGTTAGGCTCGGTTTCATGATTCGGTTCGGGTACAAGGCGTCGGCGGAGCAGTTCGCTCCGGCTGAACTGCTCAGATACGGCATTCTCGCCGAGGAGCTGGGCTTCGACTCGGTCTTCGTCAGCGATCACCTGCAGCCGTGGCGGCACGACGGCGGGCACGCCCCGGCCGCGCTGCCCTGGCTCGGGGCGCTCGCCGCGCGTACCGAGAAGGTCCTGGTCGGCACCAGCGTGCTGACCCCGACCTTCCGCTACCACCCGGCCGTGGTCGCGCAGGCCTTCGCCACTCTGGGCTGCCTCGCGCCGGGCCGCGCCATCCTCGGCGTCGGCTCCGGCGAGTCGCTCAACGAGGTGCTGCTCGGCACCCGGTGGCCGGACGGCAAGGAGCGGTTCGCCCGGCTCAAGGAGGCGGTCCTGCTGATCCAGAAGCTGTGGGCCGAGGACCGGGTGACCTACGAGGGGCAGTTCTACCGAACGGAGAACGCCACCATCTACGACAAGCCGGACCAGCCGGTGCCGATCTACATCGGCGCGTCCGGCCCGGCCGCGACCCGGCTGGCCGGCCGGATCGCCGACGGCTTCATCACCACCAGCGGCAAGGGCCACGGGCTCTACACCGACACGCTGCTGCCGGCGGTCAAGGAGGGCGCCGAGAAAGGTGGCAAGAAGCTCGACGACCTGGACCTGATGATCGAGGTCAAGGTCTCCTTCGACGACGACCTGGACCGCGCCCGCAACGACACCCACTACTGGGGCGCGCTCGCGCTCTCCCCGGAGGAGAAGACCGGCGTCGAGGACCCGGTCGAGATGCAGCGCCTGGCCGACGCCCTGCCGGTCGAGCGGACCGCCACCCGCTGGATCGTCTCCTCCGACCCGGACGAGCACGCCGCCAAGGTCACCGAGTACCTGGACATGGGCTTCAAGCACCTGGTCTTCCACGCCCCGGGCCCGGACCAGGAACGCTTCCTGCGCCTCTACTCGACCGAGATCCTGCCCCGCCTCCGCAACCGAGCCCAGGCGTAAGCTACTGAACCCGGGGGGCCCGAAAACCCCAGCAGAATTCCGCGAAGCGCCGCCCGGCACGGTCCGGGCGGTGCTTCGTCGCTTATTCGTTCAGGTCCGGCCGCGGCACGGCCCGCAGTTTCCCGGTACGCCCACCGCCCCCGCCCCCCTCGCCATTGATCACGCGAAGGTTGGGCCGCCCCTGCATCCGCCGTCGCCCGGCGCCCACCTCGCGAGCCGCCGCCCCGCCCGCGTTGTCCCGCCACGGCCGTCGCGCCGTGGCACCGTCGCCGCCCGCCTGCCCGTTGGAAGCGCCCGCCGAGCCGAACGACAACCCGCCCGAAGCACCCGCCGAGCCGACCACCCGCCCGCCCGAAATACCCGGCGAGCCGAACGACAGCCCGGAGGCGGAGCCGCCGGCCCGCCGCGGACCCTGCCGCCGGTCCACCCCGGGCTCCGGCAGGCGCCCGCCCCGCGGGTTGGTCGCCGGCCACCGGGCCCCGGGCTCGTCCCCGGCCGGCCTCCGGTCCGCGCCGCCGCCCAGCCCACCCGCGTTGATCAGCCGGGTGTCGGTCCCGGTCCGTCCGAGCACCCCGGGCACAGCCGCCGAAGCCGCCGAAGCCGCGGGAGCCGTCCGCCCGGTCAGCACCACGATGCTCTCCGCCTCGCCTCCGCGCGCCGCCCGCCGCCGGTCGACATGCTCCCCGGCCAGCGCCCACACCGCCGGCAGCACCCCCGGCCGGGTCGCCGGCGTGGTCCGCGGGTACGCCACCGCCGGCACCTCGGTCACGAACAGCCCGTTCGCCGCGGCCCGCACGGTCAGCAGCGGCTCGATCTCGGCGCCGTCGCCGCGCACCGGGTCGATCCCGGACACCCGGGGCAGCCCGACCGAGCCGGCCACGTCCCGCCAGAACGCCCGGAACCCGAAGCCCGGGTCGGTACGCCGGCAGCCGAATAGCACCGCCATCAGCCAGAGCAGCACGCGTGCCCCGATCCGGGCGAACCGGCCGCCGGACAGGTCGCGCCCGCCGTCGCGGAACCGCGAGCCCTGCGCCACGTCGGCGCCGTCGCGCAGCGCCTGCAGGAGCCGGGGGATCTCGGCCGGGTCGCACGAGCCGTCGCCGGCCAGGGTGACCACGACGTCGCCGGTGCTCTCGGCGACACCGCAGGCCAGCGCGTTGCCGACGCCGTCGCGGGTCTGCCGGACCACCCGGACGGCGGGCGGCACCGCGGCCGCGGTGGTGTCGTCGTCCCGGGCGGCCACCACGATCACCTCGGCCGTGGCGGGCAGCGCGGCGAGCAGGACCGGCAGGGCGGCCGTTCCGGCGGGGATCACGACGCTCACGGACGGTGACGAGGGGCGGTGGGGCGGCACGGGCATGCGCCGCACGCTACCGGCCGGCAACCGACTGGCAACTCGCCCGACCGGTGGATCGTGATCATCTCAGCGGCCGTCACCGTCCGTACAAATAGGGTTTGAAGGTAGTGTTTTGTCCCGTGATGAACCTGGGGCTCCACATCTCGACCATCAGCCGGCCGGACATCCCCGCGGCGGAGGCACGGTGAGCATCGAGGCGGTCGTCTTCGACCTGGACGGCGTGATCATCGACACCGAGGAGGTGTGGGAGGAGGTCCGCCGGGCCTACGTGGCCGAGCACGGCCGCGAGTTCCTGCCGGACAGCCAGGACCGGATGATGGGGATGAGCACCGTCGAGTGGTCCACCCACCTGGCCGAGGAGGTCGGCGTCCCGCTGCCGCCGGCGCGGGTCGCCGAGGACGTGCTGACCCGGATGGCCGGGCGGTACCGGGAGTCGCTGCCGCTGATCCCGGGCGCGGTGGAGACGGTCCGGGCGCTCGGCGAGCGGTACCGTCTCGCGCTGGCCAGCTCGTCCGCCCGGGTCCTGATCGACCAGGTGCTGGCGACTGCCGGGCTGACCGGCGAGTTCGAGGTGACGCTCTCCACCGAGGAGGTGGCCCGGGGCAAGCCGGCGCCGGACGTCTACCTGACCGCGGTCGCCAAGCTGGGCCTGACCCCGCAGGTGTGCGCCGCGGTCGAGGACTCCAGCAACGGCCTGCGCGCGGCCGGGGCGGCCGGTCTCGCGGTGATCGCCGTCCCGCACGGTGTCTATCCGGCCGCCCCGGACGCGCTCGCCCAGGCGTCGCTGGTGGTCGAGGCGGTCACCGAGGTGACCCCGGAGGCGGTCGCCGCCCTGCGCTGACAGTCCGTCAGACCGCGAGGCGCGCCGTGGTCCGGACCGCAACGCGCCTCGCGGTTGTGGGCTGGGTGTCAGGGGTGTCTCAACGCCGTTGAGACACCCCTGACACCCAGCCGGGAGTGGGCGCGCGCCGCGGTCCGGACCACGGCGGGCCTTGCGGCGTACCGGAAAGCGGTCCTGTCCTCAAACCGGGTAGTCGGGGAGCCGCAGGTTGGTGCTGCGGCCCGAGGCGATCTTGAAGGTGAGATTGAGAAACCACTTCTGGTTGTTGAGGTAGTTGCGCATCCGGATGCCCCGGTCGGTCTTCGGGGCCATGAACCGGCCCGTGGTGTCGCCGCCCTTCTGGGTGCCGCGGGCGAACTTGGCGATCCGCTGCACGTAGCTCGGGAAGGCGACGCGGTGGTCGCCGCCGGCCGCGGCCAGCTCGCCGGCCAGCACGTAGGCGCAGACCACCGCGGTGCCGGTGCCCTGGCCGCCGATGGTGGCGCCGCAGGCCGCGTCGCCGAGCAGGGCGATCCGGCCGCGGGACCACTCTGGGGCGTCGACCCGGCAGATCTGGTCGAAATAGAGGTCGTCGACCTCGTCCAGCTCGGCCAGGAAGCGCGGCGCGAGCCAGCCCATCCCGCCGAGCCGGTCGCGCAGGATCGCCTTCTGCGCCTCCGGGTCGTGGCGGTCGTAGCGCAGCCGCGGGGAGGCGAACATCGCCAGCACGTCGGCCGCGCCCGGATCGCGGTGGTTGCCGCTGACCCCGATCATCCGGCCGGGTGCGCTGTGCCAGCGGTGGTCCGGGGTGAGCCCCCACTCGTTCGGGATGGCCCAGGTGGCGACGTAGTAGCCGAGGTGCTTGACGAACTGCTCGTCCGGCCCGAAGGCCAGCCGGCGCACCCCGGAGTGCACCCCGTCGGCGCCGACCACCAGGTCGAAGGTGCGCTGCCGGCCGGAGGCGAAGGTGACGTCGACGCCGTCCGGGGTCTCGTCCATCGCGGCGATCCGGTCGCCGAACAGGTACTCGGTGCTGTCGGACGCGTCGCAGAGGATCCGGGCCAGGTCGCCGCGGAACACCTCCAGGTCGCCGCCGGCCATCTCGGCCGGCCACTCCATCTGCCGCTCGCCGTGCTCGTCGACGAACCGCATCGCCTTGCCGTGGGTCTGCACCTCGCGCAGCGCGGGTAGCACGCCCATCTTGTCGAGGATGCCCATGTGCAGGTCGCCGCGGAAGTCGACGGCTTGGCCGCCGGTGCGCAGCCGCGGGGCGACCTCGACGATCGTCGGGCGGTGGCCGGCGCGGGCCAGCCAGTGGGCGAGGGCGGGGCCGGCGATGCTCGCGCCGGAGATCAGGACGTCCATGGTGGTTCCCTCCGTGAAACTGTGTCCATCGGACTCAGTTATTTCTGTGTACGGTAGACGCAGTTCGAGGGGAGGGCAAGATGGATTTCCTCTGGCAGGAGCGAGCCGGTGGCCGGCGTGGGCCCAAGCCGGCGCTGACCTTGGAGGCGATCGCGGACGCGGCGATCGCGGTGGCCGACGCTGAGGGGCTGGCCGCGGTGTCGATGCAGCGGGTGGCCACCGATCTCGGATACACCAAGATGGCCTTATATCGGTATCTACCCGGCAAAACGGAACTGGTCGCGGTGATGCTGGAGCGGGCGATGGGTGCCCCTCCGGTGCTGCCCTCGGAGGGCTGGCGCGACGCGCTGACCGTCTGGGCTGATCGCCTGCTGTCGGTGTTCGTCGCTCACCCCTGGGCGCTGGAGGCGTCGACCGGGAAGCGTCCGGTCGGCCCCCACGAGATCGGCTGGATGGAGGTGGCCCTGGCCGCGCTGCCGGCCGGGCTGACCGGAGCCGAGCGGATGGACACCGTCGCGGTCCTCGCCGGGCAGGCTCGGGCGCTCGCCGTGCAGCCCGACGAGTCCAGCATGATCACCGCGCTGACCGAGCATGCCGCCCGCTTCCCGGCGGTCACCGCGGCGCTCGCCGACATGGCCGCCCAGGGTGGACAGGACCAGGCCTTTTCCTTCGGGCTGGAGCGCATCCTCGACGGACTGGAGACGCTGCTCACCCAGCGAGTGTGAAAGATCTTCGATTCGGGTAGTCCCGGGCCGACATGGGAGGTGGGCCCGTGAGCGGTCTCCGGCTCGACGTGGATTTCGTCGACTATCTGATTCTGGCGATCTACTTCGTCACTGTTCTTGGCGTCGGCTTCGCGGCCCGGCGGGCGATCCGCAACAGCGCCGACTTCTTCCTCTCCGGCCGGTCGATGCCGGCCTGGGTGACCGGTCTCGCCTTCATCTCGGCGAACCTGGGCGCCCTCGAGATCATCGGGATGGCTGCCAACGGCGCCCAGTACGGCATGATGACCCTGCACTACTACTGGGTCGGCGCGGTCCCGGCGATGGTCTTCCTCGGCATCGTGATGATGCCCTTCTACTACGGCTCCAAGGTGCGCAGCGTCCCGGAGTTCCTGCGGCTGCGGTTCAACCGGCCGACCCACCTGTTCAACGCGGTCAGTTTCGCGGTGGCCCAGGTGCTGATCGCCGGCGTCAACCTCTACGCCCTGGCACTGATCCTGCAGGCCCTGCTCGGCTGGCCGCTCTGGCTCTCCATCGTGATCGGCGCCGCGATCGTGCTCGGCTACATCACCCTCGGCGGGCTCTCCTCGGCGATCTACAACGAGGTGCTGCAGTTCTTCGTGATCCTCGCCGGGCTGCTCCCGATCACCATCATCGGCCTGGTCAAGGTCGGCGGCTGGAACGGGCTGGTGGACAAGGTGCAGAGCAGCGAACTGGGTGACGCCGCGCTGCACACCTTCTCGAACACCGGCAGCACCGACAACCCGCTCGGCGCCAGCTGGATCGGCATCGTCTTCGGTCTCGGCTTCGTGCTGTCCTTCGGGTACTGGACCACCAACTTCGCCGAGGTGCAGCGGGCGCTGAGTGCCAAGGACATGAACGCGGCCCGGCGTACGCCGATCATCGGCGCCTTTCCGAAGCTGCTGATCCCGGTGGTCACCGTGATCCCCGGCCTGATCGCCCTGGTCACCGTGCAGGGGCTGGGCGCCGACGAGGGTGCCCTGAAGTACGACTACGCGATCCCGCTGCTGATGCGCGACCTGCTGCCGAACGGCGTGCTCGGGGTGGCGGTGACCGGTCTGGTCGCCTCGTTCATGGCCGGCATGGCGGCCAACGTGAGCGGCTTCAACACCGTCTTCACCTACGACATCTGGCAGTCCTACATCCGCAAGGACCGCCCGGACGGGTACTACTTGCGGGTCGGCCGGATCGCCACGATCGTCGGCGTGCTGATCGGGATCGGCACCGCGTTCATCGCGGCCGACTTCAACAACATCATGAACTACATCCAGGCGCTGTTCTCGCTGTTCAACGCGCCGCTGTTCGCCACCTTCATCGTCGGCATGTTCTGGAAGCGGATGTCCGCCTGGGCCGGCTTCTGGTCGCTGCTGCTCGGCTTCCTCGCCTCGCTCACGCTCTACGTCCTGCACCTGACCGAGACACTCAAGTTCAACTCCGACCTGGAGGAGAGCTTCTGGGGTGCCGGCGCCGCGTTCGTGGTGGCCGTGGTGGTGGCCGGGATCGTCACCCCGTTCACCCCGAGCAAGCCGGAGAACGAGCTGCGCGGCCTGGTCTACGGCCTGGCCGGCCCGAGCACCGGCGCCGACGTGGTGATCACCGGCGAGAAGGTCTGGTGGCGCAACCCGGTGGTGCTCGGCACCGTCGCGCTGATCCTGGCCGCCCTCCTCTACGTCCCCTTCTGGTGAGGTTGACATGCCTGACAAGTCCCGGCTCTTCGACGTACGCGCGGTCATCGGCGGCATGTTCGTCGTCTACGGAGTGATCGTCACGGTGATCGGGCTCTTCGACAGCCCGGAGGAGATCGACAAGGCGCAGGGTGTGCGGATCAACCTGTGGATGGGGCTGGCGATGCTCGCCCTGGGCGGGCTGATGCTGCTCTGGCTGCGGCTGAACCCGCCGAAACCGGTCGCCGAGCAGCCCGAGGAGCAGCCCGGCGGAACGGACGCCCCGCCGGCCTGATGTCCGCAGTGGTGTGCCCCGGTTGCCATCGTGGTGCACAGGGTCCGCATATCTTCAAGACAGCTACCTGTGCGACCGATAACCGGGGCATGGAACCCCTCGCCTCAATCAGCAGCCTCGGCAGATCCGGCGGCCAGCGCGCAGCTGGCTGGCAGGCGCAGCTCCGGGTCGACTACGTCGTCAACCGGGTCGCCACGACCCACCGCGGTCAGTCCGAGGACCAGGTCAAACAAGCCCTCCAGGACCAGCTGCGGGTCTACGGTGTGGTGCCCAACGCCAAGCAGATGGCGATTTACGCCAAAGCGATATCCGCCCTGCCGGAGCTACCCCCCAGGTAGGGGCGGGAAGCGCAGCACCCGGTCGTCGGAGTCCCGCGGGTCGCCGCGGCCGTCGGTGTTCGAGGTGGTCAGCCACAGCGAACCGTCGGCGGCCACGGCGACCGTGCGGAGCCGGCCGTACTTCCCGGTCAGCTCGGCCCGCGCGGTCCCGCCGGTCAGCGGGACGGTCCACAGTCGCTCGCCCTTGAGGGCCGCGACGTAGAGCGTGTCGCCGGCGACCGCCGCCCCGCTGGGCGACGCCTCGTCGGTGCGCCACTGCACGATCGGGTCGGTGTACTTCGCGTCGCCGGCCTTGCCCTCCACCTCCGGCCAGCCGTAGTTCTTCCCCGGCTGGATGATGTTCACCTCGTCCCAGGTGTCCTGGCCGAACTCGATGCCGTACATCCGGCCCTGCGCGTCCCAGGCCAGGCCCTGCACGTTCCGGTGGCCGAGGCTCCAGACCGGCGAGCCCGGGAACGGGTTGCCCGGCGCCGCCTGGCCGGTCGGGGTGAGCCGCAGGATCTTCCCGTTCGGGTCGTCGCGGTCCTGCGACTGCGGCTCGTCGCCGGCGTCGCCGGTGCCCACGTAGAGCATCCCGTCCGGGCCGAAGGCGATCCGCCCGCCGTTGTGCCGCGACCCGCGGTCCAGCCCCTTGAAGATCACCTCGGGGGTGCCGCCGGCGAGCCTGAAGCGGACGATCCGGTTGTCGTCGTCGCCGGTGAAGTACGCGTAGACCCAGTCGCCCCGCACGGCCAGGCCGAGCAGGCCACCCTCGCCGCCCGCCCGCACGCCGGGCACGGTGAACACCTTCTTCTTCGCCGCGCCGGGCTCGATCCGGTAGACGTCGCCGGTCTGGCGCTCGGCGACCAGCGCGCTGCCGTCGCCGGGGAACGCCAGCCCCCAGGGCACCTGGATCCCGGTCGCCACGGTCTCCGGGGTGGCGGTCAGATCCGGGCCCTTCCTCGTCTCCGTCGACGGCGCGGGCGCCGACACCGACGGGACCGGATCGACTAGCGGCGGGGCGGCGGACTCCTCGGCCGAGCAGGCGGTCAGCAGGACGGCCCCGACGGCTCCGACGGCGGCGATGGCCAGGCGTGTGGTCGGCATGGTCCCACCCTGCCACGCCGATTTCACCGAGAAATGCCCCATACGATGCAATAACGGGCATTCTCCAGAATCGTTGCCTGAGTGCGACCGAAGATGGTGCCGCGCGGCCGAGTCCCGCCGCGCAGGGCGGAGATGTGGGTTTTGCGAGCGCTGCGACGGCCGGTCATGGCCGCGATCCTCACCCTGGCCACCGTTCTCGGGTTCGTCCGGCCGGCCACCGCGGCCGGGCCGGTCAGCTGGAAGGTCTGCCCCGAGGACGAGCAGGTGCAGTGCGGCGTGATGCGGGTGCCGGCGGACTGGGGTGATCCGTACGGGCCGACCATCGAGCTGCAGATGGCCCGGCGGCAGGCGACCGACCCGGCGCGGCGGATCGGCGTGCTGATCGTGAACCCGGGCGGCCCCGGCGGCTCGGCGGTCAACATGGCCCTGGACGGCGAGCTGTTCACCCCGGAGCTGCGCCGCCGGTTCGACATCATCGGGCTCGACCCGCGCGGGGTGGGCCGCAGCGCGCCGGTGCTCTGCTCCCAGGCCCTGGTCGACGCGAAGCCGTCGCCGCTGGTCCCGGACGAGGCGGCGTTCCGCGCGCTGGCCGAGTACAACCGCAAGCTGGCCGCCGACTGCACCGCCCGCAGCGGGCCGGTGGTCGAGCACGCCGACACCGGCAGCGTGGTCCGGGACGTGGAGGCGCTGCGGGTCGCGCTCGGCGAACCGCGGATCAGCATCCTGGGCGCGTCCTACGGCTCGCTGATCGGCGAGCTCTACGGCGAGACCTACCCGGGCACGCTGCGCGCCGTGGTGCTGGACTCGGTGATGGACCACAGCGTGGACGTGGACACCTTCCTGGCCCAGGAGACCGCCGCGGTGCAGGACTCGTTCAACGAGTTCGTCAAGTGGTGCGCCCGGGATGCCCGCTGCGTGCTGCGCGGCCAGGACATCCCGCGACTCTGGGGAACGCTGATGGCCCGGGCCGCGGCCGGGACCCTGGAGGATCCGTACGACCCGCCGGCCAAGCTCGGCGTCTGGGAGCTGATCTCGGCGGCGTTCAGCGCGTTCTACGACCCGCAGTGGTTCTCCTTCGCGCACTACCTGCAGGACGCCGCCCAGCCCGCGGCGGCGGCCGGGCGACGGGGCCGGGACGTGCCGCCGATCGACCTGACCCCGAACAGCTTCCCGGCGGTGTTCTGCGGGGACTGGGCGCTGCCGGTCGGGGACTTCACCGCGTACCGGAGACGTCTTGATGTCCTGGCGGCCCTCGCGCCGCAGGTCCGGGCCTCGCCGCTGGCCCTGTCCGCGGCCGCCGGCTGCGTCGGCTGGCCGGTGCCGCCGGCCAGCCCGCAGCGTGTGCTGTCCCCGGCGAAGCTGCCGATGCTGCTGGTCAACGCGCTGCACGACCCGGCCACCGGGCACGCCTGGGCGCGGCAGGTGGCGGCGCAGCTCGGGCCGAACGCGCGCCTGCTGACCTACCAGGGCTGGGGGCACATCGCGTACTCGCACAGCCCCTGTGTGAAGACCGCGGTCGAGCGCTACCTGATCGACCTGACCCTGCCGGCGGCCGGCGCCAGCTGCCCGGCGGTGGAACCCGAACCGTTCGGTGTCGGGTGATCGTTGTAGCGGTTGTGCCCGGCCGCCTTCAGCGGTAGGCAGGGATTGACAACCGACACTGTCCTGTCTGGAGGGCCGATGCGGTTCCTATCAGCACTAGCGGCGCTTTCCCTGACCACCCTGGGGTTCGCCACCCCGGCCGCGGCGGCCGCCACGCCGAAGACGCCGACCGCGCGGGGGTACGGCGGGGCGATCGCCACGGTGGACGCCGACGCCACCGCGGCCGGGCTCGAGGTGCTGCGCCGGGGCGGCAACGCGGTGGACGCCGCGGTCGCGGCCGCCGCCACCCTCGGCGTGACCGAGCCGTTCGCCTCCGGGATCGGCGGCGGCGGGTTCTTCGTCTACTACGACGCGCGCCGGCGCCAGGTCCACACCATCGACGGGCGGGAGACCGGCCCGGCGACGATGACCTCGACGTACTTCATCAACCCGGCGACCGGGCAGCCGTACGGGTTCGACGAGGCCCGGGTCAGCGGCCTGTCGGTCGGGGTGCCCGGCACGCTGGCGACCTGGGAGTCGGCGGCCCGGCAGTGGGGGACGCGGTCGTTGTCCAGCGCGCTGACCGACGCCGCCCGGGTGGCCGACCGGGGGTACACGGTGGACGCCGAGTTCCGGCGGCAGGTGACCGACAACGCGGCCGCCTTCGGGCAGTTCGACGCGACGAAGGCGCTGTACCTGCCGGGCGGCGCGCCGCCGGCGGTGGGCACCACGATCCGGAACCCGGACCTGGCCGACACCTATCGGCTGATCGCGAAGCGGGGGACCGGGGTCTTCTACCGCGGCGAGGTGGGCCGGGACCTGCTCGCCACGGTGCGGGATCCGCAGGTTTCGGAGAGTCCCACCTCGCCGTGGGCCCATCCGATCCGCCCGGGTCAGCTGACCGCCAAGGACCTTGCCGCGTACCGGGTGCGGCACCCCGCGCCCACCAGGTCGGACTACGAGGGACTGACCGTCTACGGCATGTCGACCCCGTCCAGCGGTGGCACCGCGGTCGGGGAGGCGCTGAACATCCTCGAGGCGTCCCCGATCGACTCGGCGTCGACGGTCGAGAAGCTGCACTACTACCTGGAGGCCTCCGCGCTCTCCTTCGCGGACCGGGGCCGTTACGTCGGCGCCTACACACCTCCGTCGACGCTGCGCAAGCTCATCTCCGACAAGTGGGCAGCCGGCCGCGCGTGTCAGATCGATCCGGACAAGGCGCTGGTGAAGCCGGTGGCCCCCGGCCCGTCCAGCTGCACCCCGGCGACCACGGCGGCGACCCCGGACAACGGGATGAGCACCACCAACCTGACCGTCGCCGACAAGTGGGGCAACGTCGTCGAGTACACGCTGACCCTGGAGCAGTTCGGCGGCAACGGGATGGTCGTCCCCGGCCGTGGCTTCATGCTCAACAACGAGCTGACCGACTTCAACTTCACCGGCACCCAGGGCGCCTTCGACGACCCGAACCTGCCCGGTCCGGGCAAGCGGCCGCGCAGCTCGATGTCGCCGACGATCGTGCTCAAGGACGGCAAGCCGTTCCTGGCGGTCGGCGCGCCCGGCGGCTCGACGATCATCACCACCGTGCTGCAGATCATCTACGGCCGGCTGGAGCTGGGGCTGACCCTGCCGCAGGCGCTCGCCGCGCCGCGCGCCGCGCAGCGCAACACCGCCGGGATCCAGGCCGAGCCGGCCTTCCACACGACGTACGGGCCGCAGCTCACCGCGCTCGGCCACGTCTTCGGCCCGGACGCCCCGGAGATCGGGGCGGCCACCGCGATCGAGTTCACCCGGCACGGCGGCCAGATCGCCGTGGCCGAGCCGGTGCGGCGGGGGAGCGGTTCGGCGGCGGTAGTGCACCCAACCTCTTAAGTTGTCGGCCGGTTGCGACGATGGTGCAGGACGTAAGCGCAGGCAGGGACCATCGGGGGGCGGTCAGCCATGATCACGACGGCGGCACTACTGGTCGGTTTGGCCCTCACCCCGGCGCCCGCGGCGCCGGACCCGGTGGCCTACGTCCGCGCCGGTGACGTCTACGTCAGCACCGGACCGGCCGAGAAGCGGCTCACCACCGGGGGCGGATACTCCCGCCCCCGGTGGTCGCCGGACGGCAAGCAGCTCGCCGTGCTCAAGGGCGGCCAGCTGTGGACCATGAAAGCGGACGGCACCGGGCAGCGCCGGCTGACCACCCGGGCGGCGGCCGGCCCGTCCTGGTCACCGGACGGCAAGTGGCTGGCCTTCGGGTCGCTCTCCTGCACCGGCGGCCCGGGCGTCTACCGGATCCCGGCGAGCGGCGCGGCCGCCCAGCCCGAGGTGCTCTTCCCCCGGGACTGCCGGGGCGAGGAGCTGCCCGAGCCGGAGCAGCCGCAGGCCGCGACCGGGGTGCTCACCGAGCGGCTGCGGGCCGACGACGCGGTGGCCTGGTCGCCGGACGGCAAGCAGATCGCCTACCGGGGCGGCGAGTGCGACGCGGTCTACGACGCCTGCATGAGCATCGGCACGATCAGCTCCGGCGCGGAGCGGATGGTCGCCGCCTACGGTGGCGGCAGCCTGCAGAACCGGGGATTCGCGGTGCTCCCGGCCTGGCGCCCGGACGGCACCCGGCTGGCCTTCACGGCGTACCAGGAGGGCGAGACCGCCGCGCAGAACGAGCCGCTGCACGTCACCGAGCTGGACCTCAAGACCGGCAGGAAGCGCACCGTGGGTGCCCCGCTGGACCGCGAGCCCAGCTACCGGGACGCCACCCACGCCCTGGTCACCGGCCAGTACCGGAACGGCTCGTGGATCATCTCGGTGGACCTGGCGACCGGCGCCCGGACCCCGCTGCGCCCCGGCTCGCAGCCGTCGGTCCGCCCCCGCTGACGTATCGTTGGCGCCGCCATGACTGACACCGCCGTGCCCGCGACCAGCGCCGCCATCACCGACACCGCCAGCCCCGACGCTCGGCCGATCCGGACCTTCCACCCGCGCCGCGGCCGGATGAGCACCCGGCACGCCGACGCGCACGCCGCCCTCTGGCCCCGCTTCGGGTTCACCGTCGTCGACGGCGACCGCACCCCGCTCGACCTGGGAGAGCTGTTCGGCCGGGAGGCGCCCAGGGTTCTCGAGATCGGCTTCGGGATGGGTGACGCGACCGCCGCGATGGCCGCCGCCGACCCGGACCGCGACTACCTGGGCGTCGAGGTGCACACCCCGGGCATCGGCAACCTGCTGGCCCTGGTCGGCGAGCGGGGCCTGACCAACGTGCGGGTGGCCGAGGGCGACGCCATGCAGCTGGTGCACCGCCTGGCGCCGGGCGCGCTGGCCGCGGTGCACGTCTTCTTCCCGGACCCGTGGCCGAAGGCCCGGCACCACAAGCGCCGCCTGATCCAGCCGGCGAGCGTCGCCCTGCTCCGCGACCGCCTGCGGCCGGGCGGGGTGCTGCACTGCGCCACCGACTGGCCGGACTATGCCGAGGCGATGGCCGCGACCCTGGACGCCGATCCGGGCCTGCGCCGCCTGCCGCCGACCCCGCACGCCCGCCCGGAGACCAAGTTCGAGCGCCGCGGCGCGGCTGCCGGCCGCCCGATCGCCGACCTCCGCTACGAGCGTCTTTAACACCCTTTTTCGGTACGGGACGGGCCGCCGCGCGGGGTGCGCGACGGCCCGGCGGCGTCACTTCTTCTTGGACTTCTTCGCCTTCTTCGGGGCCTCCTCGGCGACGGCCTCCTCAGCCGGGGCCTCCTCAGCGGCCGGCTCCTCGGCCGGGGCCTCCTCAGCCGGCTCCGCAGCGGCCGCCTCTTCGGCGGCCGGCTCCTCGGCGGGGGCCGCCGCGGCCTTCTTCGCCTTCTTGTCCTTCTTGGACTTCTTCGGCTCCGCCGGCGCCGCCTCGACGGTCTCCTCCACCGCGACGGTCTCCTCGACCGGCGCGACGTCCTCGACCAGAGTGGACTTCTTCTTACCCACGGGTGTTCCCTTCGCCATGCCTTTTCCGCGGCCGGCGGCGCGCGTGACGCGACTGTAGAGATATCGATTCGATAGACGGAATTCATGTTATCGAAATGAAACTTCTATTGTTTTCTATGTGGTCAGCGGTGATGCCCGTGCCGTTCCCGAACTAATCGCCATCCCCGGGCGAACCGGGCGCTCAGGCGTCCGCCTGCGCTTCCGTCCGGGCCCTGGGCCAGGCCAAACGTGCCTACCACCGAGTCATTAAGGAGGAAAGGCGCCCAATCCACCCGGCCGGTGACCCCGGGCGGAATGGTTATTCGGTGGCACGACCGGTGCGCGGGTGGTCGTTTCCCATCGAAAGCGAAATCGTGCTGGGGCGGCGCCCCGCTGCCGGCCGGCGGCCGCACGGCGACCCCGGATGCGCCCGGGGAGTCCGGCCGCCCGTTGTTCGGCCGGCGCGCGCCGCCCACCAGGAAATCTGTAGGGCGAATTGCCGCTTTCAGCCCTTTCGTGCACCTAGGCTGGACGGTGGAGGTCGGCCATGCGGCGAGAAGGTCCCGGCAGTGGCGCTGGGCGGTCCGGAAGGACACGGGCGGCGGATGCCGCGGCTCTCGCACGCCCGGCCGAGCTTCACGGGGGGACGGCCGTCGACGAGCACCCAGGCTTGCCGGCGGCCGCCACCGCCGACCGCCCGGGCCGGCCCGCGGTCGCGGGCGACCACCCGGGCGCCATCGGCGACCATCCCGCGCCGGCCACCGGCTCAAGTCTGCTCCGCGACGTGCTGGCCGACGCGGCGGCCGGTCCGGCCCGGCATCGCGGGGTGCTGGCCACCGGCACCGCCGACCAGCTCGCCGCGCTGACCGCGCGCGGGGCGCAGACCCCGAGCGCCTGCATCCAGTTCGTCGAGGGCGACCGGCTGCGGCTCTACGGCAGCTGGGGCGTGACCGCCGACTGGGACGCGATCAACGACACCACGCTGGACCGCTCGCTCGGCGGCATGGTGGTGGCCGGCGGCGGGGCGGTGATCGTCGACGACGCGACCGCCGACGACCGGGTGCCGCCCGGGGTGGTCCGCCAGCACGGCGGCGCCTATCTCGGCTATCCGGTGCACGACCGGCACGGGCAGGTGCTCGGTGTGTGCTGCGCCTACGACCTGCGGCCGCGGGAGTGGTCGCCGGAGCAGATCAGCGCGGTCGCCGAGGCAGCCGAGGTGGCCACCCTGCTGATCGGCGAGCAGCTGGCCCGGCACGAGCTGGAGCAGCAGCACCGGTTCCTGGACGCGGTGCTGGACAGCCTGCACGACGGGGTGACCGCGTGCGACGCCGACGGGCAGGTGGTCTTCGCCAACGAGCGGATGCGCCGGCTCTGGGCCGACGACCCGGACGGCACCCCCGAGCAGGGCCTCTTCCGGGCGCTGCGCGGCGAACGGGTCCGCGACGAGCCGCTCGCCCGGCCCGGCCGGGTCCGGCGCAACCGGCACTACCTGATGGACGCGCAACCGATCCTCGGCCCGGACGGCCAGGTGGTCGGCGCGGTCCAGGCGGTGCAGGACGTCACCCGGCAGCGGCGCGCCGAGCGGTTCCGCTCCTGCGAGCTGGCGGTCACCACGGCGCTCGCCGAGACGCCCAGCATCGAGGCGGCCGGGCCGCGGGTGCTGGAGGCGGTGGTCGCCACGCTGGACTGGGTGCACGCCGAGTTGTGGCTGGTCGACGCGCCGGCCGAGGTGATCCGGGCGGTGGCGCGGTGGAGCACCCCGGGCTGGCCGACCGGGATCACCGTGCCCGACGACCTGGCCTACGGGCAGGGGCTGGCCGGCCGGGCCTGGCAGGTGGACAAGCCGCTGTGGATCCGGGACGTGGGCCGCCCGCAGAGCCTGATCTCCGCGGACACCGCCGCCGAGCGCCTGCACACCGCGCTGGCCATCCCGGTGCACGACGGGACCGGGACGATCGGGGTGCTGACCGTCTTCGCCGACGCGGTCGAGGACCCGGAGGACGAGCTGGTCGCGCTGATGTCCGGGATCGCCGCGCACCTGGGCCAGTTCGTCGAGCGGCGCCGGGTCGACGACCTGCAGCGGCAGCTGGTGCGCAGCAAGAACGAGTACCTGGCGCTGATCGGGCACGAGCTGCGCACGCCGCTGACCTCGATCAGCGCGTACACCGAGCTGTTGCGCGAGGCGGACGAGGCGACGCTGGTCCGGGACGGGCCGCGGCTGATCGCCGTGGTGGAACGCAACGCGCTGCAGCTCCGGGAGATCATCAACGAGCTGCTGGAGCTGTCCGCGCTGGACGCCGGGCACGCCGACGTGCGGCGGACGCCGATGGACCTGGCCGCCGTGGTCCGGGACGTGGTGGACCGGACCCGGGTGGCGATCGGCGCGGCGCCGGTGGTGATCGACACCGACCTGCCGGCCGAGCTGATCGTGCCGGGTGACCGGGACCGGCTGCGGCAGATCGTGGAGAACCTGCTGGGCAGCGCGATCCGGTACAGCCCGGACGGCGGGCACGTCGAGGTCAGCCTGCGCCGGGCCGGGCGGGCGGCCGAGCTGGCCGTCTCGGACGCCGCCACGGACGTCCCGCGGATCGAGCGGGAGCAGCTGTTCACCGGGCGGTACCGGACCAGCCGGGGACACGACCGGGTGCTGCCCGGGAGCGGGCTCGGGCTGACGCTGAGCCGGGCGGTGGTCGAGCGTCACCACGGCAGCATCGAGCTGACCGGGGACGACGACGGGACGACCGTGCTGGTGCGGCTGCCGTTGGACGTACGATGAACGGCTTCACATGGTTGTCTGTGCTGATCCCTGGACGCCGGCCGAGTCGCGGACCAGGCGCAGCACCCTGGCCCGGCTGACCAGTACGCCGGCGAGCACCACCAGGATGACCACCGCCCGCAGGGCGAGCCCGAGCACGGTCGCGCGGTCGTCGGCGTCGCGGCCCAGGGTGAGGATCGCGGTCAGCATCGGGACCACGGCGACCAGGTGCCAGCTCAGGCTCCAGACGTAGCTCTTCGGGTTCGCGTGGTGCGCCTCGGCCAGCAGCCGGGTCTGGTTGTTCCAGACGAAGACCATGCCGATGGTGCCGACGACCGCGGCCACCCACAGCAGGCCGGTCGCGAGCAGAGTCGGGTAGCCGGCGCCGGAGAGCCGCAGCCCGCCGTTGATCAGGTCAGTGACCAGAACGGCGCCGAGCAGGCCGAGCAAGGCCCAGGTGGCCCGGTTCCAGGCGGCCGTCCGGTGGGTATGGCCGGAGCCGGTGTCGTAACGCATTGATGATCTCCCCCTGTGTCGGGCCGGAGGTTATCAAACTTGACAGATGTAAACCTTCTCGTGGCCGCCCGGCCGGGTGACGATGAGCGGCATGACGCGATGGACACCGGATCCGACGTTCTACCCCTCGCCCAGCGACGCGGCCGGTGCCCCGGCGGAGAAACTGGCCTATGTGGCCGCTTTCGATCGGGCGGCCGAGCAGCCCGACGCGATCGCGGTGATCGACACCGATCCGGCGTCGGCCGGGTACGGCACCGTGGTCGGCTGGACCGACCTGCCGCACACCGGTGACGAGCTGCATCACTTCGGCTGGAACGCGTGCAGCAGCGCGCTCTGCCCGACCGCGCCGCACCCGCACGTGGAGCGGCGCTACCTGATCGTTCCCGGTCTGCGGTCGTCCCGGATCTACGTGCTGGACACCAAGGACGACCCGCGCAACCCGCGGCTCGTCAAGGAGATCCCGGCCGCCGAGCTGGCCGCCAAGGCGGACTACTCGCGCCCGCACACGATCCACTGCGGCCCGGACGGGATCTACGTCTCCGCGCTCGGCGCCGGGCAGGGCGGCGACGGCCCGGGCGGGATCGCGATCCTCGACCACCAGACCTTCGACGTGCGCGGGCAGTGGGAGGCCGACCGCGGCGACCAGCACCTGGCGTACGACTTCTGGTGGCACCTCACCCAGGACGTACTGGTCACCTCGGAGTGGGGCACGCCCGACATGATCGAGGACGGGATCGTGCCGGAGCTGCTGCTCGGGCGCGAGTACGGGCACCGGATCCACTTCTGGGACTTGGCCAAGCGCACCCTGGTGCAGACGGTCGACCTCGGCGACCAGTACCAGATGACGCTGGAGCTGCGCCCGGCCCACGACCCGACCGCCTCGCACGGCTTCCTCGGCGTGGTGATCTCGGTGGAGGACCTGTCCGCCTCGATCTGGGTGTGGCACCGGTCCGGTGGCGGCTTCGAGGTCCGCAAGGTCATCGACATCCCGGCCGAGCCGGCCGACCCGGCGCTGCTGCCGCCCGCGCTGCAGCCGTTCGGCGCGGTGCCGCCGCTGGTCACCGACATCGACCTGAGCGTCGACGACAAGTACCTCTACGTCTCCTGCTGGGGCACCGGCGAGCTGCGCCGGTACGACGTCAGCGACCCGTTCCACCCGATCTTCCTGGACTCGGTGCACCTGGGCGGGATCGTCCGGCGGACCCCGCACCCGGCCTTCCCGGACGAGCGGCTGGCCGGCGGTCCGCAGATGGTCGAGGTGTCCCGGGACGGCGAGCGGGTCTACGTGACGAACTCGCTCTACGGCTCCTGGGACGACCAGTTCTACCCGGACGGCGTCGGCGCCTGGCTCGCCAAGGTCGACGTCACGGACACCACGTTCACGCTCGACGAGCGCTTCTTCCCGCACGGCGACGAGTTCCGCGGGCGGCGGGTCCACCAGACCCGGCTGCAGGGCGGCGACGCCTCCTCCGACTCCTACTGCTTCCCGTCGTGACCCAGCCCTCCCACCCACCCCTGGCCGCGCCGTGACCGGGCCCTCCCGCGCGGCGATGGTCGCGCCGTGACCTGGGGCTCTTATGCGGCGCTGGTCGCGCTGGGCGCCTTCCACGGGCTGAACCCGGCGATGGGCTGGCTGTTCGCGGTGGCCCGGGGCATGCAGGAGCGCAGCCGCGCGGTGCTGCTGCGCTCCCTGCCCCCGATCGCGGCCGGGCATCTCGCCTCGGTCGCGATCGTCGCCGCGATCATCTCGGCCACCCGCTCGGTGGTCGCGGCGAACGTGGTCGGGATCGCGGGCGGCGTGCTGCTGGTCGGTTTCGGACTGTGGCGGCTGCTCTCCGACCGCCACTTCCGCTGGGCCGGGATGCGGCTCTCCGCGGCCCAGCTGGCCGGTTGGTCGTTCCTCATGTCGTCGGCCCACGGCGCCGGCCTGATGCTGCTGCCGGTGCTCGCCACCACCCCGGTCCCGGTCACCCACGCCGGCCACGCCATGTCCGGCTCCCCGGCCGGAGCCCTGACCGGTCTGGCCGCCGCCGGCGTCCACACCATCGCGATGTTCACCGTGATGGCCGCCTGCGCCCTCCTCGTCTACGAGTTCCTCGGCGTCAAGATCCTCCGCCGCGCCTGGTTCAACGTGGACCGCCTGTGGGCCGGTGTCCTGGTGGCCGCCGGCGCCCTGACCATCGCCCTCACCACCTGACCCGCCCCACGATCCGCTGTCGCCTCCCGGTCCGCTTTCCCTCCCCTTTCTTCTCCCTCCGGTTCGCTTTTCTCCGGCTTCGCCGTTTTTCGGTACGGTCGCCGCGCCGCGCCGGCCGTGCTCACCGGGTCTCGGTGCGGCCGTCCGGCTGCTGACGGCGTCGGTCTCGGCCTGGTCTCGATCTCGGCGGGGAGTCCTGGCTGGTGCTGGCTCCGTGGCGGGCTGCGGGAAGCGGCCGTGCGGGTCGCCGGGCCGGCGGCGCGCCGCGGCCGTGGGGTCCGGCGACCTCGCGCGGGCAGGGGGTGCGGCGGGACGGAAGCGTACAAAAATCGGATCCAACCGCTCGGGGGTCGCCTCCTTGCCCGGCCGGATCAGGTGGTCAGGCTCGGTTCGGGGGTGCTGCTCGGTCGCGCGGCGTCCAGGTAGAGGGTGGTCACCGCGCCGAGGAGGAGCAGGCCGCCGATGATGGTGGTCAGGGGGAGGGGTTCGCCGATCAGCAGGACCGCGAGCACGGCGGCGGTCAGCGGTTCCAGCAGGGTGACCACGACGGCGACGCTGCCGGTGGTGTGGCGCAGGCCGGTGTAGAAGCAGGCGTAGGCGAGCGCCGTGGTCACCGCGCCCAGGTGGGCGAGCAGGCCGATCGACCCCGGCGCCGGCGCGAAGGTGACGCCCTGCGTCAGGGCGATCGGGGCCAGGGTGATCGCGCCGATCGTGCAGGACAGCGTGGTCAGGATCAGCGGGGGCACACCCTGGGCGGTGCGGCGGCTGAGCGCGGTGGAAGCCGCGTAGACGGTGCCCGACGCGATCGCCGCCAGCAGCCCGAGCGTGCCCGCGCCGTGCGCTGACACGCCGGAGATCAGTGCCAGGCCGAGGATCGCCGCGGCTGAGGCGCCGAGTTCGGCGGTGGCCGGGCGGCGGCGGGTGCGGATCGTCTCCCAGGTGCTGAGCAGGAGCGGGGCCAGGCCGAGGCTGACCACGGTGGCGATGCTGACGCCGGTCAGGCGGACGGCGACGAAGTAGAGCGCCTGGTAGGCGGCGAGCCCGGTCCCGGCGGCGACGATCGCGGCGGGTGCCGAGCGGAACGCCGCCCCGATCCGCCGGCGGGCCGGGAAGCCGAGGATCAGCATGGTCCCGGCGGCGAAGAGCAGCCGGTAGAAGCCGATCGCGACGGCGCCGAGCCCGGTCCGGCCGGCGACCACTTGGACGACGACGCCGGCCGTGCCCCAGAGGACCCCGGCGATGGACAGGTGGACGAGGCTCAGCCGTGCGGCGGCCGAGGGTGAGGACGAGAACATGCGCGCTCCGCGGAGGGGTGAGTCGGTGTCGGACCGGCTGCGGAACGCATCGCGACAGGGCCGTCCGAGCGGGGCTCAGACGGCGCGGCTCACGCTCCGCTCAGGAGCGCGGCGGCGGTAGAACGCCGGGAAACGGACTCACCCCGCCACCTTAGCCGACCCCATCGGCGGCCATCCCGACCCGAGCGGAGGGCCGTTCCCCGACGCGGGGCAGCGCGCCGGGGAACGGGACCGCGGTGGGGGGTGGGAGCCACGCGAGGGTGGCGCCGCGCGGTGGTGAGCGGCCGAGGGACCGCTGACCGGCCCGGCCGGGGGAGCGGCCGGGCCGGTCAGACGGAGCATCGGGCGATCAGGCCGCCGGGCTGGCGGTGGCCGACCACATCGCCGTGAAGGCCGCCGCCTCCCCGGCCAGCCAGCTCTCCACGTCGGCCGGCCGGGTCGCCGGGTTCAGCCGGTGGGTCACGCCGCGGCGCAGGTCGACCAGGACCGGGTCGGCGTCCGGCAGGATCTGCTCCATGTGCCGGGCCATCAGGTGCAGCATGGCGGTGACCAGCTCCGGGCTGGGCGGCTCCTCGTCGAAGTGCAGCCGGACCGCCTCCCGGTGCCCGTCGCCGAACCGCAGCCCGAAGTGCGGGTTGATCTTCACGGCGAGCGGGCCGACGCTGGCCAGCGCGTCCCGGGTCTGGACCAGGGTGATCTGCTCGGGGTCGCCGAGCGACGCCAGATAGGTGCGGCCGCCGGCCCGCAGCGACTCGTAGAGCGGCTTCCACCGCTCTTTCACCAGATCGACGACGCCACCGAGGTAGCTGCCGCCGGTGCGGAACGCGATGTCCGCCTTCAGTGCCTTGACCAGCTGGCCGTGCGGGTTGAACCCGCTGCGCCGCTCCCGCTGCTTGCGCAGGCCGCCGACGAACGTGGCCTTCGCGGGGCCGGTGCGGGAGACGTACCGAGTGAAGCCGAGCATCGTGGCGTAGGGCGGGATGACGGGCACGGGGGTGGTCGAGATCGTGGACATGGTGGACGTGGTCACGTCGGTCTCCTCACTCGCCGCATAGCCTCGAACAGGCGTTCTAACCCGGTCGAAGATCAGCAGCTCAGGGCCCCTCTTTCGTACATACATTCTAATCGACGGGTACGACATTCCCAACCGCTCACCCATCGACCGGGGCTTGCGCCGGACGCCTCGGATCGGCACGCTCCGGGGCATGCAGAACCCCCGCCGCGCGGTCGTCGCCGGTCTTGGCATCCTCGGCGCGATCGGCCTCGTCGCGGTCGTGCTCCACGAGCGCGGCAACGCCGGCCCGCAGACCGTCTCCGCGGTCGCCGAGCGAGCCGCCGAGCAGCTGCGGGCCGCCCCGGTCAGCGGGATCAACGTCTCGTCCTTCGAGGTCGAGGAGGCGCTCGCCGAGGCCGCCCGGGGCAGCCGGGTGCGGATCAGCGTGCGGGCCGCCGGCGACCATCAGTTCGAGGTGACCAACCCGTCCGGTGGCAGCCCGGCCTGCCTGGTCGTCGTGGTGGACAGCGCCGCGCTGCTGCGGAGCACCGAGCCGGTCTTCCCCTCGGTGACAGTCCTGGACGGACGGTGCCCGGCCGGCTGAGACCGGGAAGGATGGCCACGTGGCCCTGATCCGATGTGACTTCGACTCCGAGGTGCTCGAGCTGCGTACCTCGATGACCGTGCTTCTCCCCGACCACGACTCCGGCGACCCGCCCCCGGTTCTCTACCTGCTACACGGCCTGACCGACGACCATTCCGCCTGGAGCCGGTTCACCTCGGTCGAGCGTTACGCCGCCGCGCACGGCCTGGCCGTGGTGATGCCGCAGGTGCACCGCAGCTTCTACGCCAACGAGGCGAGCGGCATGCGGTTCTGGGACTTTCTCTCGGCCGAGCTGCCGGCCACGGTGCGGCAGTTCTTCCGGGTCTCCCAGCGCCGCGAGGACACCTTCGTGGCCGGCCTGTCGATGGGTGGCTACGGCGCGATGAAGTGGGCGCTGCGCGAGCCGGAGCGCTTCGCCGCCGCGGCGACGCTGTCCGGGGCGCTCGATCTGGCGTACATCCAGGAGCACGACCGGCGGCCGCACATGCGGGCCCTGGTCGAGCGGGTCTTCGCCGACCGGGTGGTGGCCGGCGGCGACGAGGATCTGCTGCACCTGCTGCGGGCCGGCGACCCGGCCCGGCTGCCCCGGCTGATGCTGCGCTGCGGCACCGAGGATCATCTGCTGGCGCAGAACCGGCGGTTCGTCGCCGCCTGCCAGGCCACCGGGGTGCAGCTGGACGCCGATTTCGGCCCGGGAGAGCACGCCTGGGACTACTGGGACGCGCAGCTCCCGGCCGTCATCGACTTCCTGATGCGCAAGCGTTAGCCCTCGTCGCGGGTCTGCTCGGCGAGGAAGCGCTCCAGCTCCGCGCCGAGCTCCTCGGCGGTCGGCAGCGGGCTGTCCGAGTCCACCAGCAGGTTGTTCTGCCGGCCGCGGAGGAACGCGTCGTACTGCGCCTCCAGCGAGGTGACCAGCCGGGCCGCCTGCTCGTCCTCGGCGATCTGCTTGTCCACCTCCTCGCGGACCTGCTTGGCCGACTCGCGCAGCTTGCCGGTCGGCAGCGCCAGCCCGGTGTTGCCGGAGACCGAGTCGAGCAGCAGCTCGGCGGCCGCCGGGTAACCGGTCTGGGCCAGGTAGTGCGGGACGTGCGCGGCGTACCCGAGCGCGTCGTGCCCGTTCTGCCCGAGCCGGAACTCCAGCAGGTTGCCGACGCTGGCCGGCACCTGCACCCGCTGCAGCCAGGACTCGTGCTCGCCGAGCAGGCCGCGGTCGGTGGCGTGCGCGGTGACGCTGACCGGGCGGGTGTGCGGCACCGCCATCGGGATCGCGTTCAGCCCGATCGTGACCTTGACCCCGAGCCGCTCGATGAGCTGGGTCACCGCCGCGATGAACCGCTCCCACTGCAGGTCCGGCTCCGGGCCGGTGAGCAGCAGGAACGGCGTGCCGAGCTGGTCGCGCACCAGGTGCAGGGCGAGCACCGGGTCCTCGTAGCTCTCGAAGTGGTCGGCCACGAAGATCATCGGAGGGCGGCGGGACCGGTAGTCGAGGAGCTGGTCCAGGTCGAAGGTCGCGACGACCTCGCTCTCCAGCTCCTCCAGCAGGTGCTCGCGGGCGAGCTGGATGGCGCTGCCCGCGTCGACGAACCCGGTGAGCGCCTGGATGAGCACCGGGCCGTCCAGGGCCGGCAGTTCCCCGGCCACCTCGTAGAGCCCGTGTGGGTCGAGCACGCTGCGGACCTCCTCAAGACATCGCCCGGCGACGCGGGCTTTCCGCCGACAACAGCCAGGCCGCCCGGAACATTCCGGCCCGCCGTGGTCCATGTTCCAAATCTTGACGTACGACCTCGGCACGGCAAGCACCCGGCTGTGACAGTCACCACGAAAAGTCGGCGCACCCGGGCAACCGGCGTGCGCCCGGACGCCACTATGGGGGTAGATCGCCGTCTCGCCCCCCTCGGGAGTGATCGTTGAGCCACCAGCCACTACCCCTTCCCGCCGCGACCGGCGACGCCGCCGTCCCACCCGGCTCCCTCTGGGCCCGGATGAAGGCCGACCCGCAGTACGCCCCGGAGCACCTCGCCCTGGACGCGGTCCGCCGCCTCGGCCCGGAGGCCGCCGAGTGGGCCGCCCGGGTCCGCGCCGACCGTCCCGGGATCACCCCGGACGAGCTGGCCGCCCTGGCCGTCCGGAACTTCACCACCCTGGCCCGCCTCTCCGGCGCCATCTCCGGCGTGGCCGGCCTGCCCGGCGCGGTCCTCGACGTCGGCGTGCTGGCCTGGACCCAGGCCCGGATGGTGCTGCACATCGCGGCCGCGCACGGCGCCGACCCGGTCGCCGCGGAGCGCGCCACCGACCTGCTCGTCCTGCAGCGGGTGCACCGGGTCGCCGAGACCGCCCGTACCGCGCTCGGCGTGGCGGCCGGCCGGGAGCGTGCCAGCCGGATCTTCACCGGCCCGCAGGGCGGCCCGCTCGGCGGCGCGCTGGTCAAGCTCACCGTCAACCTGGCCCGGATGGCCGGGGTGCGCGCCGCCCGCAAGGTGTTCGCCAAGCTGGTCCCGGGTGCCGGCGTGGTGCTCGGCACCTGGGTCAACTCGGCGGCCACCAAGGATCTGGCCCGGCGTGCCGGGGACCATTACCGGAACGGCTAAGGACCCGGCGCCCCGGCCCGAACGTGGAGGACGTGCTGGGGATTCGGAAAGCTGCCGCCGTCGTCCTGCCCATGCTCGCCGGGCCGTTGCTGCTGGCCGCCTGCGCCTCCTCCGGGACCGCGCAGGCGCAGCCCAGCCCGTCCGGCACCAGCCCGTGGCTGTGGATGACGGCGGGCAGCGTCACGCCGTCGCCGACCACCAGTTTCGGGCCGCGGGCCCGGCCGGCCGCCGCCACCCTGTCGCCGACCGTCAAGCCGCCGGCCACCCCGGCGCCGAGCCGCAGCGCGCCGTGCGGGACGACCGGGTTCAAGGGCGGCGCGATCAACGGCATGGACGTCACGCCGGGCGCCACCAGCGCGGTGGTCTCCTGGTTCAACCCGGGCGGCGCCGACCTGGTGGAGTACCGGATCATCGCGGTCAGCCACGACCTGCAGGCCGGCTCGCAGCCGGAGTCGCCGGGCTGGCTGACCGTCCCGCCGGGCGGCTGCGGCTGGATGACCGCGACGGTCACCGGGCTGCTGCCCGGCACGCCGTACGAGTTCTCGGTCGACGTGGTCCGCACCCGCAAGGGCATGGAGGGCACCTGGGCCCGGACCGTGGCGCGTTCCGGGGTGGTGAGCACCACCTGATGCCGGGATCCGGCGGGCAATAAGCTTCCCGCCATGGAGAGCATCGTCGAGACGGTCGTGTTCGTGGCGATCGCAGTCGTCGGCGCGGCCCTCGCCCGCCGGCTCGGGTTCGTGGCGCCCCTGGTGCTGCTGGTCGCCGGGCTCGGTCTGTCGTACCTTCCCGGCTTCCCGGAGGCGCACCTGGAGCCGGAGCTGGTGCTGATCGGGATCCTGCCGCCGCTGCTCTACGTGGCCGCGTTGCAGACCTCGGTGCCCGCCTTCCGGCACGCGCTGCGCCCGATCCTGCTGCTCGCGGTGGGGCTGGTGCTGGTCACCGCGTTCGCGGTCGGCTTCGTGGTGCACTGGCTGGTCCCGGCGGCGCCGCTGGCCGCCTGCGTGGCGCTCGGCGCCATCGTCGCCCCGCCGGACGCGGTCTCCGCCACCGCGATCGCCCGCCGGGTCGGCCTGCCCCGCCGGGTGGTCACCATCCTGGAGGGCGAGAGCCTGCTCAACGACGCGACCGCACTGGTGCTGGTGCGGGTGGCGGTGGGCGCGCTGGCCGGCGCCGCGGTCGGGTTCTGGGAGATCGCCGGCGAGGTCGCGCTGAAAGCCGGCGGTGGCCTGATCATCGGCATGGTGGCCGCGGTCGGCGCGGCCAAGCTGCACCGGTGGATCGACGATCCGCTGCTCGACGACGCAGTCTCGCTGCTCACCCCGTTCGTCGTGGTGATCGTCGCCGAGGAGCTGCACACCTCCAGCGTGGTGGCCGTGGTGATCGCCGGGCTCTATCTCGGCCACCGGATGCCCTACCTGCTCTCGGCCACCTCCCGGCTGCAGATGGACGCGGTCTGGCGGCTCACCACGTTCCTCCTGGAGGGCGTGGTGTTCCTGCTGGTCGGCCTGCAGCTGCGGATGGTGGTGAGCAGCATCGAGACCGACATGGCCACCACCCTCACGGTGACCGCCGCGGTCTTCGGCACCCTGGTGCTGGTCCGCTTCCTGTGGATGTACCCGGCGACCTATCTGGCCCGGCTGCTCCCGCGGGTCCGGGCCCGGGAGGCGCGCCCGCCGGCCGCCGCGGTGACCGTGCTGGCCTGGGCCGGGATGCGCGGCGTTGTCACCCTGGCCGCCGCGCAGACCCTGCCGCCGCCCAGCGACGAGACCGGCGTGCCCTATTACCCGCGCGAGCTGTTCGTCTTCATCGCCTTCGCGATCATCGTGCTCACCCTGCTGATCCAGGGCACCACGCTGCCGGCCATGGCCCGCCGTCTCGGGGTGCGCGAGGACAACAGCGCGCAGGACGCGCTCGCCGAGGCCGGGGTGCAGCACGCCGCCGGCCGGGCCGCCCTGGCCGCGCTGGACGAGCACGCGGACGGCGCGCCCGCCTCGGTGGTCGACCGGCTGCGCGGGCTGGTGGAGAGCCGGTCCAACAACGCGTGGGAGCGTTTGGGCAGCCAGCAGCAGGAAACCCCCTCGGCTGCGTACGGCCGGCTGCGCCGCGAGATGATCAGAGCCGAGCGGCACGTCTTCAAGATCGCCCGGAACGAGGGCCGGATCCCGGAGGAGGTGCTGGTCCGCGCCCAGCGCGAGCTCGACCTGGAAGAGTCCCAGCTGCACCGGAGTGACGAGTGATCTGCCAGCATCTCAAGGAATCCGGCGACCCGGAACCGCAGAGCCGCTACGCCGACGGCTGCCCGCAGTGCGTGGCCGCCGGCTTCGACGACTGGGTCCACCTGCGCCTCTGCCTCACCTGCGGGGTGGTCGCGTGCTGTGACTCGTCGCCGCGCCAGCACATGTCGGCCCACCACGCCGAGTCCGGCCACCCGGTGATGCGCTCGTTCGAGCCGGGCGAGACCTGGCGCTGGTGCTTCGACGACGAGCAGCTGGGCTGATGCGGATCCTGGTGGCCGGCGCCGGCGCGACCGGTGGCTACTTCGGCGGCCGGCTCGCCCAGGCCGGGCGGGACGTCACGTTCCTGGTCCGGCCGGGGCGGCAGGCCCGGCTGGCCGAGCGCGGTCTGCGGATCACGTCGCCGACCGGCGAGACCCGGCTGACGCCGCGGACCGTCACCACCGTCGACGGTCCGTACGATCTGGTCCTGATCGCCGTCAAGAGCTACGCGCTGGACGCCGTGATCGCCGCGCTGGGCCCGGCCGTCGGCGACCGTACCGTGGTGATCCCGCTGCTCAACGGGATGCGCCACGTCGACACGTTGACCGGCGCGTTCGGGCCCGGCCACGTCTGGGGCGGCCTCTGCATGATCCACGGGACGCTGGACGACCACGGTGACGTCGTCCAGATGTCCGCCCTGCACCGCCTGGTCTTCGGCCCGTTCGGCGAGGGCCCCGACGACCGCCTGGACAAGGTCACCGCGGCGCTCGGCGACGCCGGCTTCGACTCCCGGGCGTCCCGGCACATCCGGGCCGAGATGTGGGAGAAGTGGGTGCTGCTGGCCACCATCGGCGGCGCCACCACGCTGCAGCGCGGCTCGATCGGCGCGATCAACGCGGCGCCCGGCGGCCCGGAGTTCAACCGGGCCCTGACCGCCGAGACGGTCGCCGTCGCCACCGCGGCCGGGTTCCCGCCCCGCCCGCAGGCGCTGACCATGCTCCGCGACACGATGGCCAGCACCGAGCCGACCACCTCGTCGATGTACCGCGACCTGATCGCCGGCCACCCGGTCGAGGCCGACGCGATCGTGGGCGACCTGGTCGCCGAGGCCGGCCGCCACGATGTGCCGGTCCCGCTGCTGTCCGCCGCCTGGACCGCCCTGTCGATCTACCAGGCCACCCGCGAGGCCGACTGACCGGCCGGCGTCGCGGCGCGCCTCGCGGTGGTCGGGCTGGTCCCTGCGGGTGTCTCGACTCCTTCGAGGCACCCGCCACGCCCAGCCGACTACCGCGAGGCGCGCGGCGGTCCGGGGCGAGGCGCGCCGGCAGCTACCCGACCGGGACCGCCATCGGCATCCCGGGACGGCCGCTGAGCAGGAACTTCGGCTCGTTGGCCAGCAGCGACGACCCGGGCGGCCGGGTGCTGTCGTAGACCGCGGCGGTGCGGGCCGCGATCGACGGCCAGTTGTAGTCGTCGACCACCCGCTGCCGGGCCCGCCACGCCAGCGCCCGCGCGTGGTCCCGGTCCGCGAGCACCCCGGCCACCGCGCCGGCCAGGGCCTCCGGGTCGCCGGGCGGGAACTTCACCCCGGTCACCCGGTCCTCGACGATCTCGGCCAGCCCGCCGGTCGCCGCCACCGCCACCGGCGTCCCGGCCGCCGCCGCCTCCAGCGCGACCATCCCGAACGGCTCGTAGATGCTCGGCACCACGTAACAGTCCGAGGCCGCCATCAGGGCGGTGAGATCGTGGCCGGTCAGGAACCCGGCGAAGGTCACGGCCGGCCCGGCGAGACGTTCCAGCTCCGCCCGGTACGGCCCGTCGCCCGCGATCACCATCCGCAGGCCGGGGAACCGTTCGCGCAACAGCGGTTCCGCCGCGAGCAGGTGCTGCACGCCCTTCTCGTAGACCAGCCGGCCGGCCAGGCTGACCAGGGGACCGTCGCTGCCGGCGTACCGTTCCCGGGCCGCCGCGACCGCCCGCGGCCGGGCCCGCCAGCGCAGCGCGTCCACCCCGTTGTGCACCACCTCGGTGCGCTCGGCCGGCACTCCGAAGAGGCGGATCACCTCGGCGCGCATGTACTCCGAGCAGACGATCACCCGGTCCGCCTCGGCGCACAGCCAGCGTTCGACGTCGTCGATGGTCCGGTTGTGGGCGGCCGGCAGCCAGCCCTGGTGCCGCCCGGACTCGGTGGCGTGGATCGTCGCGACCAGCGGCACGTCCAGGTGGTCGCGCAGGGTGACCGCGGTGTGCGCGACCAGCCAGTCGTGCGCGTGCACCAGGTCGTACCGGTGACCGCGCGCCGCGCGCAGGGCGGCCCGGGTCAGCGCGTGGTTGAAGGCGAGCGTCCAGCCGAGCAGGTTGCCGCCGGTGACGTCCACGGCGGGCGGGTCCTCGGCGGCCCGGATCACCCGGACGCCTTCGACGTGCTCCACCGGCGGCGCGCCGGGCGCCTGCCGGGTCACCACGGTGACCTCGTGCCCGGCGGCGGCGAGCGCGCCGGCCAGCGCGTGCACGTGCCGCCCCAGCCCGCCGACCAGCAGCGGCGGGTACTCCCAGGAGAGCAGGAGGATCCGGCTCACGGCGCGTACCTCGTTTCCACTCGTAGCATCTCGGCGACGGCCAGCGCGTCGAACGGGCGGCCCACGGCGCGGTGCGGGGCGTCGCCGTGCGCGGCCTCGCCGACCGAGCCGACGCCCCATTCGGTCAGGTGGGCGGCGAGCCCGTCGAGCAGCCCGTCGACCGGGTGCCCGGTGGCCGCGCAGGCGTCCGCGTACGGCCCGATCAGCCACGGCCGGACCAGGCCTTGCTCGGGGCCGGCGCCGTCGTACCCGTACTCGTCCGGGGCCAGGGTGCGCAGCCCGACCGGGGTGAGCAGCGACTCCCCGGCGGCCCGGACCGTGCGGCCGGCGCTGCCCCGCATCGGCGCGTGCGGCAGCGACCAGCCGAGCAGTTGGTACGGCCGCAGCGTCGGATCGTCGTGTTGCGTCCCGGCCCCCAGCGGGTAGGGCGCCGCGGGCCCCTCGACCAGATCGTGCAGCCACCCCTCGGGCGCCGGGAACCGCCGCCGGAACGACTCCCAGGCCAGCGCGTGCCGGTCGCGCGGCTCGGTGTCGACCCGCCCGCCCTCGGCCAGCAGGTCGCCGAGCGCGGCGAGCGCGTTAACCCAGAGCGCGTTGATCTCCACGAGCTTCCCGACCCGTGGCCGATCCGGGCCGGGGGCGAGCGCGAGCAGGCCGTCGGCCGGGTCGACGGCGAGCGGCCCGTCGCCGGTCAGGCTCTGGCGCAGCAGCCGGCCGAGCGGCACGCCGAGCGCCCGGGCCAGGTCGCTGTCCCCGGTCCGGGTGACGTGCCGGTCCACCGCGTGCACCAGCCAGAGCGGGAAGTCCAGCGCGTCGGCCGGCCGGTCGACCAGGGCGCGGAGCAGCTCCCGGCCCTCGTCGGCCCGCCCGGTGTCGAGGAACAGCCCCTCGTACGCGGCGAGCGACGCCGGCCGTCCGCCCCACGGGTACCCGTCGACCATGACCGGCCCGTCGGCGGCCTGGACGATGAACGTGTCGGCGGCGAGCGCGAGCGTCCCGGCGTACCCCTCCGCCTTCGCCGCGGTGACCAGCCGATGAGCCCGCTCGCGCGCCGCGGCCAGCACCACCGGCGGCGCCGGCGGGCGGTCGGCGAGGTTCCCGGCCCACGCCGAGATCTCCAGGCTCTCCCCGGCTGCGGCCTGCTTGCCGAAGGTGCCGGCCAGCCACAGGTCCTCGGCCCGGTCGCCGGTCCGGGCGCCCATGTGCCACTGCCCGGCGGGCTGCCAGCCGGGGCCGGCCAGCCGGTACGCGTTCTCCACGAGCACCCCGTCGGCGACCCGCTCGATCCGCAGCCCGGGGCCGTCGGCGCGGCGGCTGCCGGCCGCCTCCCGCCAGGTGCACATCGCGGCGACCGACAGGCCGACCGGGCCGGGCGCGCTGAGCACCCGGTGGACCACCGCGAGGCCGGGGCGCATCGCCAGCTCGCGTTCGATCACCACGTCGCCGATCCGCCAGCGCCACCGCGGCAGCCCGGCGGCCAGCGTGAAGGTCTCCAGGAAGCGGTGGCCGGCCGGGTCGAGCACGCCGGATTCCCAGGCATGGGTGTACAGCGGCACTTTCGTGCCTGTGGGGAGCGTCACGGTCAGGTCGAGCGCGGCCAGCGCGACGTGCGGCGTCCGGCCCGGCCCGGCGACGGTCAGCAGCGCGTGCTCCGGACGGGTCCGCAGGCCGCTCACGGTGCCGCTGGCCCAGCCGCCGAGACCGTCGGTGACCAGCCATTCCCGGCCGGCTCCGGCGTCCTCCGTGTGGACGGCGCACACCTGGGGCCCGAAGGTCAGAGGATCAATCCGCGGCACGTCGCCTCTATGCTCGTTTTGGCACACGCTAAACCCCCGTAAGGGGATAAATCAGCGCCTAATCGGACAGTCGGGCCGACGGTATCAGTCCTCTCCGCGAGAATGGGCGATGACGCGGCCGGACAGGATTGAGCCACCCCGCGGACGGGCATGAACCGCGGGCCGGTCGCACTGACCGAAGGCCGAGGGGGGTCCACGAGAAATGCAGGTCTGGCCTGGTCACCGGTATCCGTTGGGGGCGACCTACGACGGGACGGGTACCAACTTCGCGATCTTCTCCGAGGTGGCTGAGGCGGTCGAACTCTGCCTCTTCGACGCCTCCGGGAACGAGCGCAAGGTGCTCCTGCACGAGCAGGACGCGTTCGTCTGGCACGCCTACTTACCCGGCGTGGAGCCGGGGCAGCGGTACGGCTACCGGGTCTACGGTCCCTACGAGCCGCACCGCGGGCTGCGCTGCAACCCGCACAAGCTGCTGCTGGACCCGTACGCGCGGGCGGTCGACTCGGACATCGACTGGCACCCGTCGCTGTACGCGTACGACTTCGACAACCCGGACCAGATGTCGGACCTGGACTCGGCGCCGTACATGCCCAAGGGCGTGGTGGTGAACCCGTACTTCGACTGGGGCAACGACCGCCGGCCGGACATCCCGTACCACCACTCGGTGATCTACGAGACGCACGTGAAGGGGCTCACCCAGCGGCACCCGGAGATCCCCCGGGAGATGCGCGGGACCTACGCGGCGATCGGCCACCCGGCGATCATCGAGCACCTGAAGGGCCTCGGCGTGACCGCGGTCGAGCTGATGCCGGTGCACCAGTTCGTCCACGACAACCGGCTGCACGACCTGGGCCTGCGCAACTACTGGGGCTACAACACGCTGGGCTTCTTCGCGCCGTACCACGGGTACTCCGGGACCGGCACGCTCGGCCAGCAGACCCAGGAGTTCCGGGGGATGGTGAAGGCGCTGCACGCGGCCGGGATGGAGGTCATCCTGGACGTGGTCTACAACCACACCGCGGAGGGCAACCACCTCGGGCCGACGCTCAGCCTCAAGGGCATCGACAACCGGACCTACTACCGGCTGGTCGACGACCAGCCGCAGTTCTACATGGACTACACCGGCACCGGGAACAGCCTGAACGTCCGCTCCCCGCAGAGCCTGCAGCTGATCATGGACTCACTGCGCTACTGGGTCACCGAGATGCACGTCGACGGCTTCCGCTTCGACCTGGCCTCGACGCTGGCCCGGGAGTTCTACGACGTGGACCGGCTCTCCACCTTCTTCGAGGTGGTCCAGCAGGACCCGGTGGTCGGCCAGGTGAAGCTGATCGCCGAGCCGTGGGATGTCGGCCCGGGTGGTTACCAGGTCGGCAACTTCCCGCCGAACTGGACCGAGTGGAACGGCAAGTACCGGGACACGGTCCGTGACTTCTGGCGCGGCGAGCCGGCCACCCTGGCCGAGTTCGCCAGCCGGATCACCGGCTCCGCCGACCTCTACCAGGACGACGGCCGCAAGCCGTTCCACTCGATCAACTTCGTCACCGCGCACGACGGGTTCACGCTCAACGACCTGGTCAGCTACAACGACAAGCACAACGAGGCGAACGGCGAGGAGAACCGGGACGGCGAGAGCCACAACCGGTCCTGGAACTGCGGCATCGAGGGCCCGACCAGCGACGAGAAGGTGCTCGAGCTGCGCGCCAAGCAGCGCCGCAACTTCCTGGCCACGCTGATGCTCAGCCAGGGCGTGCCGATGATCTCGCACGGCGATGAGCTGGGCCGCACCCAGCAGGGCAACAACAACGCGTACTGCCAGGACGACGAGATCAGCTGGATCGACTGGGAGAACGCCGACGAGCAGCTGCTCGACTTCGCCCGCAAGCTGACCGCGTTCCGGCACCGGCACCAGGTGTTCCAGCGCCGCCGGTTCTTCACCGGACTGCCGGTCACCGCCCGCGGCGGCGGCGACCCGCTGCCCGACCTGGAGTGGTTCACCCCGGACGGCCGGCAGATGGCCGGCGACGACTGGGGCAACGACTTCGGCCGGGCGGTCGCCCTGTTCGTCAACGGCGAGGGCATCCGCGAGCGTGGCCAGTACGGCCAGCGCCACGTGGACAGCTCGTTCCTGCTCTTCTTCAACGCGCACGACGCGCCCATCGAGTTCGCCACGCCTCCCGCGGAGTACGGGGAGAAGTGGGAGAAAGTCATCGAAACCGCCGAGCCGTCCCCGGATCGCCCGTCGGTCGTGGAGGCCGGCCACAAGATCTGGGTGCCGGATCGTTCCCTCATCGTGCTCGACAGGACGGTGTGATGCGCCCCAGCAGCACTTATCGAGTCCAGGTCCGCCCCGACTTCCCGCTCAAGGCCACCGCCGAGCTGGCCGACTACCTGGCCGACCTCGGCGTCAGCCACCTCTACTCGGCCCCGCTGCTGACCGCGGCGCCCGGCTCCCAGCACGGCTACGACGTCGTCGACCACACCCAGGTCAGCCCGGACCTGGGTGGCCCGGACGGGCTGCGCGCCCTGTCCGCGGCGCTGAAGAACGCCGGGCTCGGCCTGGTCGTCGACATCGTCCCGAACCACGCCGGGGTGGCCGTCCCCAAGGTCAACCCGACCTGGTGGGAGGTCCTCAAGCACGGGCGGGAGTCGAAGTTCGCGAGCTTCTACGACATCGACTGGTCCCGCGGCCGGATCCTGCTGCCGGTGCTGGCCGACGATCCGGACGCGCTGGACCAGCTCCAGGTCGAGGGCGACGAGCTGGTCTACTACGACAAGCGGTACCCGATCGCCGAGGGGACCGGCGGCGGCTCGCCCCGGGAGGTGCACGACCGGCAGCACTACGAGCTGGTCAACTGGACCCGCGGCGACTCCGAGATCAACTACCGGCGGTTCTTCGCGATCACCGAGCTGGCCGGGCTGCGCGTCGAGGACCCGGAGGTCTTCGAGGCCACCCACGCCGAGATCCTGCGCTGGGTCCGCGAGGGGCTGGTCGACGGCATCCGGGTCGACCATCCGGACGGGCTGCGCGACCCGGGGGACTACCTGCGGCGGCTGCGGGACGCCGCGCCGGAGGCCTGGCTGGTGATCGAGAAGATCCTCGAGCCGGGCGAGCAGCTGCCCCGGTGGCCGATCGACGGCACCACCGGGTACGACGCGATGGCCGAGGTGAACGGCGTGTTCGTGGACGCCGGCACGGAGGCGTTCTTCGACACGCTCGACCACTACCTGACCGGCGGCACGACCAGCTTCCAGAACCTCGTCCACGAGACCAAGCGCACGGTCGCCACCAAGCTGCTCGCCGCCGAGCTCGGGCGGCTGTCCCGGCTCGTGCCGGAGATCGAGGCCGCGCCGCAGGGCCTCGCCGAGCTGGCCGCCTGCTTCCCGGTCTACCGCTCCTACCTGCCGGGTGGCGCGCGCTACCTCGCCCAGGCCCGGGCCGAGGCGGGCCGCCGGCGTCCGCAGCTGATCAGCACGCTGGACCAGCTCACCGCCCGGCTCCGCAACCCCGCCGAGGAGGTCGCCGCCCGGTTCCAGCAGTTCACCGGCGCGGTGATGGCCAAGGGTGTGGAGGACACCGCGTTCTACCGCTGGACCCGGTTCGCGGCCCGCAACGAGGTGGGCAACGACCCGCTCAAGTTCGGCGTCTCGGTGGACGAGTTCCACGAGTGCGCCGAGTCCCGGCAGCAGGACTGGCCGGCCACGATGACCGCGCTGAGCACCCATGACACCAAGCGCGGCGAGGATGTCCGGGCCCGGCTCGCGGTGCTCTCCGAGGTGCCCGGCGACTGGACCGAGGTGGTTCGCCGCTGGGTCCGGGTCGCTCCGCTCCCGGATCCGTCGCTGGCCCATCTGATCTGGCAGGTCGCGGTCGGCGCCTGGCCGATCGACCGGGACAGGCTCTTCGCGTACGCGGTGAAGGCCGCCCGTGAGTCGGCTGTCGTCACCACGTGGTACCAGCCGGACGAGGCGTTCGAGACGGCCTTGCGGGCGATGGTCGACAAGATCTACGACGACCCGGCGCTGCACCGCGAGGTGACCGATTTCGCTGCCTCGATCACGCCGCCCGGCTGGGTCAACTCGCTGGGTCAGAAACTCGTGCAGCTGACCATGCCCGGGGTGCCGGACGTCTATCAGGGCACCGAGCTCTGGGACTACTCGCTGGTCGACCCGGACAACCGGCGGCCGGTCGACTTCGCCGCCCGCCGCGAGCTGCTCGGCCGGCTCGACGACGGCTGGCAGCCGCCGGTGGACGACACCGGGGCGGCCAAGCTGCTCGTGGTCAGCCGTACGCTGCGGCTGCTCCGGCAGCGGCCGGAGCTGTTCACCTCGTACCGGCCGGTGTTCGCCGAAGGACGGGTCGGCGAGCACGTGCTGGCGTTCGACCGGGGCGGCGTGGTGGTGGTCGCCACCCGGCTGCCGGTCGGATTGTCACGCCACGGCGGATGGCACGACACCACGCTGTCACTCGACGGACACAGTTGGACGGAAGTGTTCACGAACGCCAGCTACGGTGGAGATCGCCTGGCCGTTGCCGAGCTGCTGCACACCTATCCCGTCGCTCTCCTGGTGAAAGAGTGAGATGACGACCTTCGAGGTATGGGCGCCGGAGAAGTCGCCCAAGCTGCGCCTGGGTGACGACGAGCACCCGATGGAGCCGGGCGACGGTGGCTGGTGGCGCCTGGACGTGCCGTCGGCCGGCCCCGGCACCGACTACTCCTACGTGCTGCCCGACGCCGACAATCCGGTGCCCGACCCGCGCTCGGCCTGGCAGCCGCACGGCGTGCACGGCCCGAGCCGGGTCTACGACCACGACGCGTTCGCCTGGACCGACCAGGCGTGGACCGGCCGCCAGGTGCCCGGCTCGGTGCTCTACGAGCTGCACATCGGCACGTTCACCCCGGAGGGCACCTTCGACGCCGCCATCGAGCGCCTCGACCACCTGGTCGACCTCGGTGTCGACCTGGTCGAGCTGCTCCCGGTGAACGCGTTCAACGGTGAGTACAACTGGGGGTACGACGGCGTCTGCTGGTTCGCCCCGCACGAGGCCTACGGCGGCCCGGACGGCCTGAAGAGGTTCGTCGACGCCGCGCACCGCAAGGGTCTGGGCGTGGTGCTCGACGTGGTCTACAACCACTTCGGCCCGTCCGGCGCCTACGCCCCGATGTTCGCGCCCTACCTGTCGTCCTCGTCGAACACCTGGGGCAGCTCGCTGAACCTGGACGGCCCGGACTCCGGCGAGGTCCGGCGCTACATCACCGACTCGGTGCTGATGTGGCTGCGCGACTACCACGTCGACGGGTTGCGGCTGGACGCCGTGCACGCGCTGCACGACGAGGGCGCCGTGCACCTGCTGGAGCAGCTCGCGGTGGAGGCCGAGTCGCTGTCCACCGCGCTGCGCCGGCCGCTCTCGCTGATCGCCGAGTCGGACCTGAACGATCCGAAACTGATCACCCCGCGCGAGGCCGGTGGCTACGGCCTGCACGCGCAGTGGGACGACGACGTGCACCACGCCCTGCACAGCCTGCTGACCGGCGAGCGGCAGGGCTACTACGGCGACTTCGGCTCGCTGGACTGTCTGCGCACGGTGCTCGAGGGCGCGTTCTTCCACGCCGGGACCTGGTCGTCGTTCCGCGGCCGGCGGCACGGGCGGCCGGTCGACCGGCAGCGCACACCCGGCCACCGGTTCGTCGCCTTCCTGCAGAATCATGACCAGATCGGCAACCGCGCGGTCGGCGACCGGCTCACCGCCACCCTGTCCCCGGGCCTGCTCAAGGTCGCGGCGACGTTGCTGCTCACCTCGCCGTTCACCCCGATGCTGTTCATGGGAGAGGAGTGGGCGGCGAGCAGCCCGTGGCAGTTCTTCACCAGCCACCCGGAGCCGGACCTGGCGGCCGCGGTGCAGACCGGGCGGCGGCGCGAGTTCGCCCGGCACGGCTGGGACGAGGCCGACGTGCCCGACCCGCAGGACCCGCAGACCTTCGAGCGCTCCAAGCTGGACTGGTCCGAGCTGGGCAAACCGGGCCACGCGGAGATGCTGGCGCTCTACCGGAAACTGATCCGGCTGCGCCGGGAGATCCCGGACCTGACCGACCCTTGGCTCTCCGAGGTCGAGGTCTGGCACGGCGACCAGTTCGTGGTGATCCGCCGCGGCCGCCACGCCGTCGCCGCCAACCTGGCCGACACCGCCCAGACCGTCAGCCTCCGAGCCGTCCCGTCCGCCGTCCTGCTGGCCACCGCCGAGGGCGTGGTCCTCGAACGCGACCGCGTCGTCCTCCCCCCGGAGAGCGCTGTGGTGGTCCGCACCTCCCGCTGACCTGGCCGGCTCGTCTCCTTGCCCGACGCGCTCACAGTCCGCCCTCCCCGACGCGCTCACCGCCCGTCTTCCCCGACGCGCTCACCGCCCGCCCTCCCCAAGGGGGAGGCCGTCCTCGGACAGTGTGGCGGGTTTTCCAGGGGCTCGGGGGTGGGCTTGTGGATGACGCGGTGGTGTGGACAACCGGGTTTCGGTGACCAGCCGCGGACCGTGAAGGGTGCGGCGATTGTTAGGGACGCGCCAGCGTCCTGATCGCCGCACCCGCCCCGCGCGGGAGCATGCGATCCGTACCCCAGCGGACGCGCGTATCCGAAGATCTTTGATGTGATCTCGGGGTCGCGGCTGAAATCATGCCGTTTCGGCTGACGGCGGGGTTGAATCCATCGGGCACGATGTGCCGGTGGAAAGCGTGCCCGATGATCCGCAGCCGGAGGAGCAGAAGAAAGACCGTTGGTACGACGCATGCGACTGTGATGGCGGATGCTGCGATCTCGGGTTTCTCGGCTGTGACCTGTTCCGGCTGAGCACGCTGCTGACGATCGTGGCACTGCTCGGGCATCGATCGACCGCGCGGCCGACGGAGCGGATGGTGACCGGGGCGATCCGCGGATATCGGAAGGTGTCTCCGCGGCTGCCGACCCGGTGTCGTTATCAGCCGACCTGCAGCGCCTACGCATTGACCGCGATCGAACGGTATGGGCTGGGCAAAGGGCTGCGGCTGGCGGCGGCCAGGCTTCGCAGGTGTGGTCCGCGGGTCCCGTTCGGTACCGGGGACCCCGTTCCCTGACGGGATGGGGCACGATGGCCCGACCGGGAGAAGTGGGGAGGGCCGATGGGGGAGAGCTCGACGGAGGGGACGCCGCTGGGTGGGCGGGTGCCGGCCTCGGACACTTCCGAAGCCCCGCACACCGTCCCGGATCAGTCGAAACGGGACGCGCCTCGGGGCTCGGCGGATCAACCGAGACGGGACGCCTCGAAGCGGGACGCGACGCGGAGCCCGGCGGGCCCGCCGAAGCGGGATGCCGCCAGCCGGCTCGGCGACGCCCTGCGCGGTGACCTGCCGCCGCAGCTCAGGCGGGTCTGGCCGCTGAAGCGGCGGACCGTGGAGGACATCGCGGCGCGGGACATCGCGGTGCAGGAGGCGGTCGACGAGGGGCGGTTGCCGCCGCAGACCGAGCCGGTGCCGCTGGAGCAGCCGGAGGTGCTGCCGGATCCGCCAGAGCGGTTCAACATGGCCGCGTTGCGGCTGGCCGGGCTGGGTGCCGGGCTGGTGCTGGCGGTCGCGCTGACCATGATGCGGCTGTTCGTCGGCGGGCCGCCGTCGGTGGATGAGCTGCGCGCGCAGTCCGGCGTCGACTCGTGGGGCGAGCTGGCCATCGGGGTCAAGGACGACCAGTTCGGGACGGCCTACTTCGACCCGGCGACCAAGATCTGGTCCGGCTTCGACATCGACATCGCCTACATGATCGCCGAGGATCTCGGGTTCCGGCGCAGCGAGGTCAAGTTCTACGGGATGGAGTCCGAGGACCGGGCGCGGATGCAGGCCACCGACGTCAACGGCAACCGGGTGCCGGTCCAGCTGGTGATCGCGAGCTACAGCATCACCCCGAAGCGGGTCGCCGACAAGGTCAACTTCTCGCAGTCCTATCTGTACACCGAGCAGTCGGTGATGACGCTGAGGGGACACAAGCCGGTCGCCTCGCTGGACGACTTCGCCGGCAAGAGGGTCTGCACCCTGTCCACCTCGACCAGCCTCACCGCGCCCAAGGCGGCCGGTGCGATCGTGATCTCGAAGAACCGGGTCCGCGAGTGCTTCGCGCTGCTCAACCAGGGCGGGGCGGAGGGGGTGGACGCGGTCAGCACCGACGCGGCGATCCTCGCGGGGTGGAAAGCGCGATATCCGGGCAAGTACGACCACTGGGATCTCGGGCTGGACGGCACCGAGCGGTGGGGGGTGAACGTGGGCGACAACCCGGCTCTGAAGAAGCTGGTCGACCTCACCCTGTGGCGCTCCTACGCCGACCCGAACGACGAGCGCTGGGAGAAGGCGTTCGAGACGAACTTCCAGACCGAGGTGCCGGCCAACGGGAAGGTGCCGATCGCGGTCGCCCAGCAGCCCCGGGTGATCCGGCCGGACGTGCGGGAGCTCCCCTGGGAGGACCTGCTGAAGTGACCGACATCTTCGTGAAGGGCCCGGTGATCGCCCCGCGCCGGCGGCGCGCGCAGCTGAACTGGCTGCTCACCGTCCTGCCGGCGTTCCCACTGATGCTGCTGGTACTGCGGTTGTGGTACCTCAGCCGGCAGGACCTGCCGACCATGCTGCTGCTGGTCCAGTACATCAACCCGCTTGGCATGATCAGCGCCCTCTTCATCACGCTGACCTGGGCGGTGCCGGCGGTGATCCTGGCCCTGCGGGTGCTCGGCGGGATCCTGCTGGTGAGCAAGCCGGGCGACGCCGGCCGGTCGATGGTCGCGGTGGCCGCGCTGCGGATGCCGGACTGGGTGGTGCTGATCGCGGTGCTGATCGCCGGCTTCACCTGGCAGCTGCGGATGCTCCCGACGCTGGAGATGCTGGTCGTCGCGGTGCTCGGGCTGACCGCGGTGCAACGGCTCCGGGCCCGGCGCCCGGTGATGCTCTGGATCACGATCGGCGTCCCGGTGCTGGTCGGCCTGCTCACCTGGATCTTCGTCTGGCCGGGCGTGGTCACCGCGGTGCGCGAGGGGGAGTACGGCACCGCGTTGCTGCTCGCCGTGCCGCCGCTGCTCGGCCCGCTGCTCACCGGCCCGGTCCCGGCCCGCTGGGCCCGGCTGGTCACCCACTGGCCGGCGATCGGCGCCGCGATGACCCTGCCGATCGTGGTCGGCGTGGTCTTCCTGCGCGCGCCGGTGCTGCCCAGCAGCGCGGTCGAGGTGGGACCCAAGGACGGCCCGGTCCGCGAGGTGGTGCGCGGTCAGCTGATCGCGGTCGACGACACCGCGACGACCATGCTGGACAGCCTGGGCGACGTGACGTTCATCCCGAACGACGAGGTACGGTCGAAGACGCTCTGCCCGGAGCCGGTGCGCCCGCCGGAGAGCGCCGTGGACGTCCGCGGCTGGCCGATCGAGACATCGGCGCTGGAGTGGATCGCGCCGACACGGAAGGTGACCGAAATCGATCCTAGATGCCTGGGGCGGCCCCATGACCCGGCCTGAGTGTATTTTCATCGACGACATGTGCGACATGCCGCCCACCACGTGCAGACAGCCAGCCATCGACCTGGCAGGCTGCACGCCATGACCTTGCACCTGCGGTGGGCGGCCGTCACCGACCAAGGACACGTCCGGAGCAACAACGAGGACTGTCACTACGCCGGTGATCGGCTTCTCGTCGTCGCGGACGGCATGGGCGGCATGGCCGCCGGGGATCTGGCCAGCCGGATCACCGTGGAGTCCATGGTCTCGCTCGACGCCCCGATCGACACCGAACATCAGATGGACGCGCTGCACCAGGCGCTGGAACTGGCGAACCGGCGGATCGCCGAGACGGTCGCCGCCGACCCCTCGCTGCAGGGAATGGGCACCACGCTGACCGCGGTGCTCTTCAACGGCGAGCGGGCCGCGATGGCGCACGTCGGCGACTCCCGGGCCTACCTGCTCCGCGACGGGCGGCTCAACCAGCTGACCAAGGACGACACGTACGTTCAGATGCTGGTCGACCAGGGGCTGATCAAGCCGGAGGAGGCGGCCGGCCACCCACGCCGGGCGGTCGTCACCCGGGTCCTGCAGGGCGAGCCGGTCAGCCCGGCCTACGTGATCGTCGAGCCGCAGGGCGGCGATCGGTGGCTGCTCTGCAGCGACGGTCTCACCGGGGTGGTGAACGATGCGACCATCGAGGAAGAGATGCGGATCGTCCCCGACCCCAAGGCGTGCGCGGAGAGGCTTGTCGATCTCGCGCTGCGCGGCGGGGGTCCGGACAACGTCACGGTTGTCATCGCCGACGTGACCGACGGGGATTGACCCGGTATTTTCATCCGGCCGTGGATCTTGACCACGGCCCGGACACTGGTGGTGATCACGACGGCGCGCTTGATCGGGACTCTGGCGCTCGCCCTCGCGGTGGTCGCGGTCGGTGAGCTCGTGGGCGCGCCCCGGCTCTACACCGACACCGCGCAACTCGCCGCGGGCGCGATCGCGGCCTGGGCCTGCCTGGTCGCGGCGCGCCGCCGCACCGGCATCCCGCGCAACTGGCGGTGGCTGGCGGCCGGCGGGCTGGCCGCCTGGTCCGCGGTCCGGCTCTGGTGGGTGATCCAGGAGCTGACCGGGCAGGACCGGCTGGCGCACCGGAGCATCTTCGACATCGGGTTCGTGGTGCTGCCGGTCTGCATGCTGGTCGGCCTGCTCGGCGTGACCCGGACCCGCCTCCGGCCGATCCCCACCTCGCCGCGGCGCGACCAGATCGCCCTGCTCATCGACAGCGTCCTGATCACCGGGTCGGTGCTGGCGCTGGGCTGGTCCTCGTCCTTCCTGAACGCGGTCACCGAGTGGGACTCGCTGACCTGGTGGACGGTCGCCTACCCGATCGCCGACCTGGTGCTGGTCACCATGGTGGTGCTGCTGCTGACCACCCGGCCCGACTCGCCGGCCGGGCGGCGGCCCCTGGCGCTGATCGGGGCCGGGCTGCTGGCCTTCGGAGTGGCCGACACCATGCGGCTCTTCGAACTCGGCCCCTCCTGGCTGGAGGCCACCGGGCACCTGCTCGGGCCGGCCTGCATCGCGCTCGCCGCGCTCAGCCCGCCGCGCCCGGCGCCGGTCCCGCCGGACCTGACCGCGCTGCCCCGGGACTGGTTCCACCTGCTGCTGCCTTACGTGCCGGTGCTGGTCGCCGGGGTGGTGCTGCTGGCCCGGACGGTGACCGGGCATCCGCTGACGTCCTTCCAGGCATACCTCGGCTGGCTCGGCCTGGGGCTGGTGGTGACCCGGCAGATGATCACCATCCTGGACAACACGGTGCTGCTCGGGCGGGTCGCCGAGACCCAGCGGCGGCTGCACCACCAGGCCTACCACGACCCGCTCACCGGGCTGGCGAACCGTGCCCTGTTCCGCGAGCGCCTGGTGCTGGCACTGGACTCGAACGAGCACCGGGGCACCCCGGTCGCGGTGATCTTCGCGGACCTCGACGACTTCAAGCTGATCAACGACACCTACGGGCACGCGATGGGCGACCGGGTGCTGCACGCGATCGGCGAGAGGCTGCGGGCCTCGGTGCGGCCGCAGGACCTGGTGGCCCGGCTCGGCGGGGACGAGTTCGCGGTGGTGCTGGACCAGAGCGACGCGGCGGTTCCACCGCCGGCGCCGCGACCGCGCGGGGGTGCGGTCTCCGCACTGCGCCGGGTGGTCGGCAGACAGCGACGGTACGTGCTGTCCGCGGCCGGGATCCGGGTGTCCGAGGACGCCCGGCCGGGTGGGGCGGGGCGCTGGCCGGGGGACCGGGCCCGGCCGCCGGCCCAGTTGCGTCGGCGCACCGATTTCCTGGCGGCCGGGACGGTGCTGTCCGGCGCGCCGGTCAGCTCGGTGCCCGCGCCGCGTCCGGCCTCGTCGCTCGACGGGGTGCCCGCCTCCGCCGCGCCGTCGGCCTCCCTGGTGTCCGCGCCTTCCGCGGATTCCTCCGCCCCGGCCTTGTCGGCCGCCGCCCCGGTGGGTGCGGCCGCTTTCCCCACGTCGGAGGCGGACCGGGAGTGGGTGGCCGAGGCGGAAGGGGTCGGCGAGCGGGTGCTGGCCGCCCTCCGCGAGCCGTACCTGATCGACGGCCGCTCGGTCAGCGTCGGGGCCAGCATCGGCCTGGTCACCGCCGAGCCGGGCGACCAGCTCTCCGCCGACCTGCTGCTGCGCCGCGCCGACGCCGCGATGTACGCGGTCAAGCGCCGCGGCAAGGGCGCCCTGATCCGTTACACCGGCCCGGTCCACGGCCCGAACGCCGACCTCCCGCAGCTGCTGGCCGGCGCGCTCACCGGCGGCAGCCCGGCCGCGGCCGGTTTCCAGGTGCATTACCAGCCGATCGTCCGGCTCAGCGACCGCGTCACGGTGGCCGTCGAGGCGCTCGCCCGCTGGACCGACCCGGTCGCCGGTCCGGTCCACCCGGACGTCTTCGTCACCATGGCCGAGCGCACCGGCCTGGTCGCCGCGATCGACGACTTCGTGCTGAACCAGGCCTGCGCCGACGCCCACGCGCTGGCCGAACGGTACGGCCGGCCGATCGACGTGCACGTCAACGTCTCGGCCGGCCGCCTCGGCCAGCAGGGTCTGGAGGACGCCGTCGACGCCGCCCTGGCCCGGCACGCGATGCCGCCGGAACGCCTGGTCATCGAGATCACCGAGACCCTGCGGATCCCGGACCTGCCGCGCGCCGCCGCGATGGTCGAACGCCTCCGCGCCCGGGGCGTCCGCGTCGCCCTGGACGATTTCGGCAGCGGTTACCACGCGCTCGCCCAGCTGCACGGCCTCCCGGTGGACACGGTCAAGCTCGACTCGACGCTGACCGACGTGGACACCGCCCCGGAGCGTGCCGGCGCGCTGTGCGGCTCGGTCCTCGCCATCTGCGCCGGCCTGGGCATCACGGTGGTCGGCGAGGGCATCGAGACGGAGGAGCGCGCCGCGGCCCTGAACGACCTCGGGTGCCCGCTCGGCCAGGGGTACCTTTTCGGGCCCCCGGCCCGCCTGACCGACCTGAACCAGCCCGGCGGCCGGACCGAGCCGACCGCCTAGCGCGGTCTCGGCAGCGTGCGACCTCCTCTCCGCCGCGCCGAGGTCAGGGGCGGCGGGCGACCTTCTGCCGGCCGCGCTGAGGTCGGGGCCGGCGGGCGGCCTTCTGTCGGCCGTTCCGGGGTCAGGGGCGGGCGGCCTTCTGCCGGCCGCGCCGAGGTCACGGACGGCGGGCGAAGACATGGGTCAGGGCCGCGACGCCGCGGTACGGATCGGTGGCGCCGGCCCGGGTCTCGCAGTCGAGGATCCGGTTCAGCTCCGTGGCGCTGGGCAGGGGCGCGTCGTCGGCGGCGGTGTCGGTGAGGACGCGGACGCCGTACCAGGCGAAGACCTCGAGACCACGGCCGGCCAGGGCCGCGGTGAGGTCGGCCAGGCGGTCGGCCCGGGCGGCCACGCCGAGCCGGTTCCGGTACGCCGAGGAGTCGAACGCCTCCCCCGCCGCCGCCCAGTCGCCGAGCAGTCCGGGGCGCATCGCGAGGCCGTCGCCGTTGCGAACCAGCAGCGACAGCGTGCCGCCCGGTGCCAGCATCCGGGCCAGGTCGGTGAGCAGCGGGCCGGGATCCGCGAAGTACATCAGCACGCCGTGGCAGAGCACCACGTCGAAGCAGCCCGGCGAGAACGTCCCGGCGAGCCGGCTCGCATCCGCCCGGACCACCTGCACCCGGTCACGGACCTGGGCGGGCTCCCGCTCCAGCGAGCGGGTCAGCTCGGCCAGCATCGGCTCGGAGGAGTCCAGCGCGGTCACCTCGTGGCCGAGCCGGGCCAGCCGGAGCGCCTGACTGCCCTGCCCGCAGCCGACGTCGAGGACCCGTTGCGGATCCGGTCTCAGGCGCTCGGCCAGCTGCCTGGCGACCAACTCCTGGCGGACCACCTGGCGCAGGGTGCCGAGATGAGCCAGCCAGGTCTTCTCGCCCGGGGTGAAGGTGCTGGTCATGGTGTTTCTCCTTCCGATCAGCGGGAGCGGGGGTTGGCGCGGCGGGTGGGCGCGGCGGTCAGCGGGTCCTCCGGCCACGGATGGCGCGGGTAGCGGCCGCGCATCTCGGCCCGGACCTGCGGATAGCCCTGCTGCCAGAACGAGGCCAGGTCGCGGGTGACGGCCACCGGCCGGCCGGCCGGGGAGAGCAGGTGCAGCAGGACCGGGATCCGGCCGTCGGCCAGCCGCGGGGCGTCCCGCCAGCCGAACGCCTCCTGCACCTTCACCGCGAGCACCGGGGCGGTCGGGTCGGAATAGTCCAGCCGGATCTGCGAGCCGCTCGGCACCGGCAGCCGCTCCGGGGCGACCTCGTCGAGCCGGCCCGCCACCGACCAGGGCAGCAGCCGGCGCAGGGCCGACGCCACGTCGAGTCTCGCCAGGTCGGCGCGGCGCCGGGCGGACCCGAGGTCCAGCCACTCCTCGACGTGGTCGAGCAGGGCGGCGTCCGAGACGTCCGGCCACGGGTCACCGAGCGCCGCGTGGGCGAACGCCAGCCGGGCCCGCAGCTCCTCGGCCGTCCGGCTCCAGGTGAGCAGGCCCAGCCCGGCGGTGCGCAGGCCGGTCAGCAGGGCCTCGCGCAACGCGGCCGGATCGGGGTCGGTCAGCCGGACGCCGGCCAGCGTGATCGCGCCGAGGCGACGCACCCGGCGGGCCACCACGTCGCCGTCGATCCAGCCGATCTCGGTCTCCTCGGTGAGCAGCGGGCCGGCCACCTCGCGGGCGGTCTCCTCGTCGAGCGGGGCGGCGCTGCGGATCCGCGCGGTGCGGGCACCCGGCGCCCGGTCGGCGGCGGCGACCGCCAGCCACCGGGTCCCGGCCAGCGAACTCTCGGCCGGCAGATCGGCCGCGGTGCCGCCGGCCATCAGGTAGGCCCGGCCGCCGGGCTCCCGGGCCAGGGCGACCCGCTCCGGATAGGCGAGCCCGACCACCAGGCCGACGGCCAGGTCGTCGGGGATCCGGCTCCCGCCGGCGGGCGGGGCGGAGGACGAGGCGACGGGAGGCTCGGGGGACGGGTCGGTGGCGGCGGTGAGGCGGCGGACCTCGGCACGCCACCCGGGATCACCCGCGGCCCGGGCCCGGCGGACTGCCGCGACCAGGTCGTCGCCCGCGGACCGGGGGTCGTCGAAGACGGCGATGATCTCGGCGGCGCGGCGGGCGCCGACCAGCGGCGCGCCGTCGAGCAGCGCGCGGGCCAGCCGTGGATGCAGGCCCGCGCCGGCCAGGGCCCGCCCGCGAGCGGTGACCCGGCCCGCGGCGTCGATCGCGCCGAGGTCGTGCAGCGTCGCGCTCGCGGCCCGCAGCGCACCCGGCGGAGGGGCGTCGGGCAACGCCAGACCGCTGCCCTCCGGATCGCCCCACAGGGCCAGGTCGAGCGCGAACCCGGTCAGGTCGGCCGCCGCGATCTCCGGCTCCGGCTGAGCCGGCAACCGCTCGTGCTGCGCCTCGGACCAGCATCGATAGGCGCGCCCGGGCGCCTCACGGCCGGCCCGCCCGGCGCGCTGGGTGGCCGACGACCGGGACACCGGCACGGTGGCCAGCGCGCCCAGGCCGCGGGCGTGATCCATCCGCGGGACCCGGCTCAGCCCGCAGTCGACCACCGCGCGCACCCCGGGCACGGTCAGGCTGCTCTCCGCGATCGCGGTGGCCAGCACCACCCGGCGGCCCGGCCCGGGGCGCAGCGCGGCGTCCTGCGTCGTCCCGGACTGGCGGCCGTGCAGCGTCAGCACCTCGGCGTCCACCCCGCGCAGCCGGCCGGCGACGGTCTCGATCTCCCGGGCGCCGGGCAGGAAGACCAGCACGTCACCGTCGCCCTCGGCGAGCGCGCGGCGGGTGGTGGCGGCCACGTGGTCGAGCAGTTTCGGATCGACGCGCAGCCCGTGCGGCGGCGCGACCGGGCCGGGTGGTGGCGTCCAGACCGTCTCGACCGGGTGGGTGCGGGCATACGCCGTCAGCACCGGCCCGTCGAGCACCTCGGCCAGGCGCTCCGCGTCCGCGGTGGCCGACGTCGCCAGCAGGCGCAGCTCCGGGCGGAGCACTCCGCGCACCTCGACCAGGAAGGCGAGGGCCAGGTCGGAGTCGAGGTGTCGCTCGTGGCACTCGTCGAGGACCACGGTCGTCGTACCGGACAGCTCCTGATCTCGCTGCAAGCGGCGGACCAGCAACCCGGTGGTGACCACCTCGACGACGGTGCGGCGGGAGACGCGGCGCTCGCCGCGCACCGCATAACCCACCCGCTCGCCGACCGGCTCGCCGAGCAGCGCGGCCATCCGCCGGGCGGCGGCCCGCGCGGCGACCCGGCGCGGCTCGGCCACGATGACCCGGCCCGCGCCGGCCAGGGCCAGCGGGACCAGCGTCGTCTTGCCGGTGCCCGGCGGCGCGACCAGCACCGCCGCGCCGGACTCGGCCAGCGTGGCGGTCACCTCCGGCAGCAGGTCGCGGACCGGGAGATCGGGAAGGGTGTCGGCGGGGATCAGCACGCGCCCAGTCTTGCCGATCCCACCGACAACTTTTCGGAGCCTGTGGACAACCGCGGTTGTCCACAGGCCCGCCGATCGGCCGTGTTTCCGTCGGAGGTTCGTGGCAGGGTGGCCGTGTTAATTCTTCGCTCCGCCGGCGCCAGAGGCGGGCGCCGACTGCTTGACTGATCGACACGGAAAGAGGGGTGAGGCGATGAGCGCGGTGGACGTGTTCAACGCGCTGCCGGCCCAGCGCCTGCGGGAGCAGTTGCTCGCCTGCCTGGCCGCGCCGGCCTGGGGCGCCGCGATCGCCGCCAAGCGGCCGTTTCCCGACCGGGCCGCGATCGTGGCCGAGGCCGATGCCGCGGCCCGTGCGCTGACCTGGGACGAGGTCCTGCAGGGCTTGTCCGCGCACCCGCGGATCGGCGAGCGGGCGGCCGGCGCCTCGCGGGAGGCGGCCTGGTCCCGCGCCGAGCAGTCGGCCGCGGCGCGGAGTGCCGACGACACCACCAAGGCCGCGCTGGTTGAGGCCAACCGAGCTTATGAGGAGCGGTTCGGCCACGTGTTCCTGATCTTCGCGAGCGGCCGGAGCCAGGCCGAGATCCTGGCCGCCGCGCGCGAGCGGCTGGACCACGACGAGGCGACCGAGCGGGCGATCGTCGCCGACGAGCTGCGCAAGATCGCCGGGCTGCGGCTGGAGCGGGTGCTCGATGCCCTCTGACGACGGCACCACCGCCGAGTTCCACGCCCGGATCTCCACCCACATCCTGGACACCGTCACCGGCGACCCGGCCCGGGACGTCTATGTGCGGCTGGAGCGCCGCGACACGGACGGCTGGCAGACCGTGGCCGAGGGCCGCACCGACGACGACGGCCGGCTGCGCTGCCAGGTGCCGATGCGCGACTGGCAGGCCGGTGGCTACCGGCTGTTCTTCTACGTCGAGCCCTACCTCGGCGCGGAGTGCTTCTTCCCGGAGATCACGGTCGCCTTCCACGTCCACGACCCGGAGCGGCACTACCACGTGCCGCTGCTGCTCAGCCGTTACGGCTACACCACCTATCGAGGGAGCTGACTCGTTGGCGATCGTGCTCGGACCCAATCGTTACGGCAAGGCGGAGACCCGGCTGGTCCGGGTGCACCGCGACGGTGACACGCACGGCCTGGTGGACCTCAATGTCAGCGTCGCCCTGGCCGGCGATCTGACCGCCACCCACCAGACCGGCGACAACTCCGGCGTGCTGCCCACCGACACGATGAAGAACACCGTGTACGCGTTCGCCAAGCAGCACGGCGTCGGCGAGCCGGAGGAGTTCGCCCTGCTGCTGGCCCGGCACTTCGTCCGGACCCAGGGCCACCTGGACTCGGCCCGGGTGACCGTCGAGTCGTTCGCCTGGGACCGGCTCGGCCCGCACTCCTTCCAGCGACGTGGCGACCACACCCGGACCACCGCGGTCACCGTGACCCGGGAGGCCGTCCAGGTGGTCTCCGGCGTCACCGGGCTGGTGCTGATGAACACCACCGCGTCGGAGTTCCACGGGTTCGTCAAGGACCGCTATACGACCCTGCCGGAGACGAGAGACCGGATCCTGGCCACCGCGGTGGACGCGAAATGGCGGCACCTGAGCGACGAGGCCGACTGGGGCAAGTCGTTCCAGGGCGCGCTCGACGCGATGACGAGTGCGTTCGTGAACACGTACAGCCTGTCCCTGCAGCAGACGCTGTTGTCGATGGGCACGATGGCGCTCACCGCCCGGCCGGAGATCGCGGAGATCCGGCTGGCGCTGCCGAACAAGCATCACTACCTGGTGGATCTGTCGCCGTTCGGCCTGGAGAACGAGAACGAGGTGTTCATCGCGGGGGACCGGCCGTATGGGTTGATCGAGGGCACCGTGACCCGCGACGACGTGCCTCCGGCGGCTTCGGAGTGGTACCTGTGATCGTCATCGAGAACGCGACCGTGGCGACCGTCGACGCGCGCGGCACCGAGTACACCGGTGGCCATGTCGTGGTCGGTGACGACGGCCGGATCGCCGCGGTCGGCCCGGGCGTGCCGGACATCTCCGATCCATGCACCAAGATCGATGCTGGCGGCGACCTGGTCACGCCGGGACTGGTCAACACCCACCATCACCTCTACCAGTGGGCGACCAGAGGACTCGCGCTCGACGAGACCCTCTTCGGCTGGCTCACCACGCTCTACCCGATCTGGGGCCGGCTGGACGCGGAGATCGTCGGGGCGGCGGCCGGCGCCGGGCTCGGCTGGCTCGCCCTCTCCGGCTGCACCACCAGCATGGACCACCACTACGTGTTCCCCCGCGACGGCGGCGACGTCCTCGAGGCCGAGATCCAGGCGGCGCGGAAGATCGGCCTGCGCTTCCACCCGACCCGCGGGTCGATGGACCTGAGCCGCAAGGACGGCGGGCTCCCGCCGGACCACGTGGTCGAGGACACCGACGAGGCGCTGGCCGCGACCGAGGCGGCGATCGACCGCTGGCACGACCCGTCACCGGCGGCGACGCTGCAGATCGCGGTCGCCCCCTGCTCGCCGTTCTCGGTCACCACCCGGCTGATGACGGAGGCCGCGGTGCTGGCCCGGCGCAAGGGCGTGCGGCTGCACACCCACCTCGCCGAGACCGACGACGAGGAGGAGTTCTGCCGCAAGCAGTTCGGCTGCACCCCGGTGGAGTACGCGGAGCGGGTCGGCTGGCTCGGCGACGACGTCTGGCTGGCGCACGGCGTGCACCTGGACGACTCGGCGATCGCCAGGCTCGGCGCCACCGGGACCGGGGTGGCGCACTGCCCGAGTTCCAACGCGCGCCTCGGCGCCGGCATGGCCCGGGTGCGTGAGCTGGTCGATCACGGGGTCCCGGTCGGGCTGGGCGTGGACGGCGCGGCCTCGCAGGAGGTCTCCCATCTGGGCGCCGAGTTGCGGCAGGCGCTCTACACCGCCCGGCAGCGCGGCGGGCCGAAAGCGATGGACGCCCGGGAGGCGCTGCGGCTCGGCACCATCGGCGGTGCCCGGTGCCTGGGCCGGCAGGACGACCTCGGGTCGATCGAGGTGGGCAAGCTGGCCGACCTGGTGCTGTGGCGGCTCGACGGGCTGGGGCACGACGGCATCGACGACAAGGTGGCGGCGCTGGTCTTCGGTCCGCCGGCCCGGGTCGAGCTGGCGCTGGTCGGCGGTCGCCCGGTGGTCGAGCGGGGCGAGCTGGTCGGCGCGGACGAGGAGACGCTGACGAGAGAGGCGAGGAGAGCGCACCGTCGTCTGCTGGCAGCGGAGCGTTAACGGTGGATGTCCGCCCCATGCCAAGTGTGATCTTCTTGGCTCTCGCGGCCGCTGACGTGGGGCGGCGTCACCACTACGCTACGCGGGAGTAACCACACCGAGAGGAGCCGTCAACGATGACCGAGATCCTGTCCGATGAGGCCGTGGCGTTCGTCGCCGACCTGAACCGGCGGTTCCGGCCGCGCCGGAATGAGCTCCTCCAGGCGCGTGCCGCCCGGCGGGCCGAGATCGCCGCGGGCGCCAGCCTCGGCTTCCTCGCCGAGACCGCCGACATCCGGGCCGCCGAGTGGTCCGCCCCGCCGGCGCCCGCCGACCTGCAGGACCGCCGCGTCGAGATCACCGGCCCGACCGAGCGCAAGATGACCATCAACGCGCTCAACTCGGGCGCCAAGGTGTGGCTGGCCGACCTGGAGGACGCCAACACCCCGCACTGGTCCAACGTGGTCGACGGCCAGCAGAACCTGTACGACGCGATCCGGCGGACGATCACGCTGGAGACCGAGAAGAAGACGTACGAGCTGAACGGCGGGCCGTACCCGACCATCGTGATGCGCCCGCGCGGCTGGCACCTCGACGAGCGGCACCTGCCGGTGGACGGCGAGCCGGCTGTCGGCGCCCTGGTCGACTTCGGCCTCTACTTCTTCCACAACGCGAAGGAGCTGCTCGAGCGGGGCAGCGGGCCGTACTTCTACCTGCCCAAGATGGAGTCGCACAAGGAAGCCGCGCTCTGGAACGACGTCTTCACGTACGCCCAGGAGCAGCTCGGCATCCCGGTCGGCACGATCCGCGCCACCGTGCTGATCGAGACCATCCCGGCCGCCTTCGAGATGGAGGAGATCCTCTACGCGCTCCGCCCGCACATCTCCGGGCTGAACGCCGGCCGCTGGGACTACCTGTTCAGCATCATCAAGTACTTCCGCGACAACCCGCGGATGATCCTGCCGGACCGGGCCGCCGTGACGATGACCGCGCCGTTCATGCGGGCCTACTCCGAGCTGCTGGTCTCCACCTGCCACCGGCGCGGCGCGTTCGCGATGGGCGGGATGGCGGCGTTCATCCCGAGCCGGCGCGACCCGGAGGTCAACAAGATCGCGCTGGCCAAGGTGAACGAGGACAAGGAGCGCGAGGCCGGCGACGGCTTCGACGGCTCCTGGGTGGCCCACCCCGACCTGGTCCCGGTCTGCCAGGCGATCTTCGACCGGGTGCTCGGCGACAAGCCGAACCAGCTGTCCAAGCTCCGCCCGGACGTGGCCGTCGACGCCGCCGACCTGCTCGACGTCGCGGCGCTGGACGCCCCGGTGACCGAGGCCGGCCTGCGCAACAACGTGAACGTGGCGCTGCAGTACCTGGAGGCCTGGCTGCGCGGCAACGGCGCGGTGGCGATCCACAACCTGATGGAGGACGCCGCCACCGCGGAGATCTCCCGCTCGCAGATCTGGCAGTGGATCCACAACGGGGTGAAGCTGCCGGACGGCACGCCGATCACCGCCGAGCTGGTGAGCCGGATCGAGGACGAGGAGCTCGCCAAGATCAAGGAGGCGGCGGGCGAGGGTGGTCGCTTCGAGGACGCCCGCAAGCTGTTCGAGCGGGTGGCCCTCGCCGACGACTTCGCCGACTTCCTCACCACCGCGGCCTACGACTCGATCGACTGACGAATCCGGGGAGTCACATGCGCCTGTCCGATCATGATTACTCCGAGATCGATGGGCGCCTCGCTGCCCACGACGCGTTCCTCCGGGCCCGATACCCGGGGGAGCGCGCCGGGCGGCAACCCGTGCACACCGTCTACGTGCCGGCCGACCGGCTCAGCGGGTTCCGCGATTGGGGCGCGATCGCGCTGGCCGCGATGGACGAGCACGATTTTCCGTGGCCCGACCCGGCGGTCCGGGAGAAGCTGAGCCGGGAGCCGATCGAGGACCTGCGCGTCGACTTCGAGGACGGGTACGGCGTTCGCGACGACGACCAGGAGGACGCCGCGGTGCGCGAGGCCGCCGCGATCCTCCGCGCCGGCCCGCGCCCGCCGTTCGTCGGCCTGCGGATCAAGTCGCTGGAGGCGCCCACCCGGCGCCGCGCGCTGCGCACCCTCGACCTGTTCCTGGAGTCCTTTCCGGACCCCTTCACCATCACGCTGCCCAAGGTGAGCGGCCCCGACCAGGTGGCGGCGATGGTCGCGGTCTGCGAGAGACTCGAGCTGGGGTACGGTCTCCGCCCCGGATCTCTGACCTTCGAGATCCAGGTCGAGCTGCCCTCGGCAGTCCTCGCCGCCGATGGCACGGCCACCGTCGCCCGCCTGATCACCGCGGCTCAGGGCCGGTGCACCGGGCTGCACTACGGCACCTACGACTACAGTGCCGCCGCCGGGGTGGCCGCCGCCCACCAGTCGATGGAGCACCCGGCCGCCGACTACGCCAAGGCGGTGATGCAGGCCGCCGCGGCGCAGACCGGTGTGCGCCTGAGCGACGGCTCGACCAACATCCTGCCGATCGGCGACCGCGCCGCCGTGCACGCCGCCTGGCGGTTGCACCACCGGCTGGTCCGCCGGTCCCTGGAGCGCGGGTTCTACCAGGGCTGGGATCTGCACCCGGCGCAGCTGCCCAGCCGATTCGCGGCGACCTACGCGTTCTTCCGCGACGGGCGGGACGCGGCGGTCACCCGGCTGCGGCGCTACCTGGACCGCCAGGACAGCGGCATCCTGGACGAGCCGGCGACGGCCCGTGCCCTGGCGGGCTATCTGCTGCGCGGCCTGGACTGCGGCGCCCTGACGGACGCCGGCTTCCCCCGAGAGCAGCTGCTCACTCTGGTCTGAAGAGGTCGGGGTCGCGGGGGCGGGTCGTGGTGAGAGTTGCGATCGGGGTCGCCGGGGGCGGGTCGTGGTGAGAGTCGCGGTCGGGGTCGCGGGGGCGGGTCGCGAGGGCAGATCGCGGTGAGGGTCGCGAGGGCGGGTCGCGCGGGCGCGGTGGGGGTTGCGAGAGCGGTCGCGGTGAGGAGGTGCGTGGGCAGGTCGCGGTGAGGGGGCGTGGGCGGGTTCGCGGTGAGGTTGCGCGGGCGGGCCGATTGCAGGAGTCGTGGAGGCGCCCCGCTGCCCCCGGGAGCGGCCGTTCACACCCGCCGGAAACCGCAGAACGTGCACCATCCGCGGCCGTCGAATTGTCGATGACCTCGAACCGGAGCGTGCCGGATACGTACAACCCAGCATCAGCCGGCGACAGGACGCCGGGACCGCCGGGAGGCGATGAAGGTGCGACACGAACCGGTACGAGTCTGGTACGCGCCCTGGAGGAAACGATGTTCCTGCGGGTGTGAGTGGTACCCGTGCCCGGACGCGGCGACGATCCCGCCGCCGTCGGTCACCCGCAGTCTGCACCTCACCGAGGACGACGATCCGGAGCACACCTGGGAACGCCCGTCCTGGGAGTGCCGGTCGTGCGGATCGGCCTGGCCGTGCGAGCCGGCCCGGGCCATCCTGGCGGCCGAGGCGGACCGGGTATCGCTGGCCCTCTACATGTCCGGGCACCTGGAGCAGGCCGTGGTGGACCTGCCGCGGCGGCCGCCGCACGAGATGTTCGACCGCTTCCTGCGCTGGACGCACGTGCGCCCGGCACACCGCGAGCGACCGCACGAGCTGGCCGGCCTCGCAGCGTGACGCCGACAGAGGCAGGTGGCGCGCAAGTCAGAAGCGAGGCGGCGCACAAGGCGGAGCGGGGTGGCGCACAAGGCGGAGCGGCGCGGCGCACAAGGCCGAGGCGGAGCGGGGTAGCGCACAAGGCGGAGCGGCGCGGCGCACAAGGCCGAGGCGGAGCGGGGCGGCGAACAAAGGCCGAGGCGGAGCGGGGCGGCGAACAAAGGCTGAGGCGGAGCGGGGCGGCGCGCAAGGCCGAGGCGAGGCGGGGCGGCGAACAAAGGCTGAGGCGGAGCGGGGCGGCGCGCAAGGCCCAGGCGAGGCGGGGCGAGGTGGCGCGCAAGGCACGATCGGGGCGGGGCGGATCCGTACCGTCAAGCGGTCTGCAGTTTCTCCTTCACCCAGCGCGGATCCGGATTGACGAAGCCCTGCCCGTCGATGACCACCGTCGGCACGGTCTCGTTGCCGTCGGCGATGCCGCGGACGATCGCCGCGGCCTCCGAGTCCTGCCAGATGTCGACCCACTGGAACCGGGCCGCCCGCGGGCCGAGCACGGTCCGCAGCCGCAGACAGTAGGGACAGCCGGGGCGCCAGTAGATCACCGGGCGGTCGCCGCCCGTGGCGACCGTGCGCGGGAAGACCAGCGGCGACGTCACCACCGCCAGGAGCAGGAAGACGGCCAGCAGGAGCGCCGCGCTGCCGGGCGACCCGGTGACCAGTTCCCCGCCGGCGACCAGCAGGCCGGCCACCGCGGCCACCGCGGAGATTCGCCACCGTCGCGTCATGCTCGGAGACTAGCGAAGGGCCGCGCCGAAGCAAATCGCGAGTTCGGAGATCAGCGAAGGGTCGCGCCGAAACAAATCGCGACTAGGGTCGGATCATGGGGGATCTGGTGGTGCGGTCCCGGCGGACGATCCTGCCGGACCGGGAGGGCCCGGCGGCGGTCGTGGTGACGGACGGGCGGATCACCGCGATCCGGCCCTACGACGCGGAGCCGGTGGCGGACATCGAGACCGACCTGGGCGACCTCGTGCTGCTGCCCGGCCTGGTCGACACGCACGTGCACGTCAACGAGCCGGGCCGAACCGAGTGGGAGGGTTTCGCCAGCGCGACCCGGGCGGCCGCGGCCGGCGGCGTCACCACGATCATCGACATGCCGCTGAACAGCCTGCCGCCGACGGTGAACACCGCGGCGCTGCGCGCCAAGCGGGCCGCCGCCACCGGGCAGTGCCACGTCGACGTCGGCTTCTGGGGCGGCGCGATCCCGGGCAACGCCGCCGACCTGCCCGAGTTGCACGCCGCCGGGGTCTTCGGCTTCAAGGCCTTCCTGGCCGACTCCGGTGTGCCGGAGTTCCCGCCGGTCGACCGGGACCAGCTGGCCGCCGCGATGGCCGCCGCCGACGCGCTGTTCGTGATCCACGCCGAGGACCCGGACCACCTGCACGACGCGGCCGGCTCGGCCGCCTACGCCGACTTCCTGGCGTCCCGCCCGGCCGACGCCGAGCACGCCGCGGTGGCCACCGCGATCGCGGTCGCCCGGGAGACCGGCCGGCGGGTGCACATCCTGCACCTGTCCGCGGCGTCCGCGCTGCCGCTGATCGCCCAGGCCCGGGCCGACGGGGTCCGGGTCACCGCGGAGACCTGCCCGCACTACCTCACCCTGGACGCCGGCCGGATCCCGGACGGCGCCACCGAGTTCAAGTGCTGCCCGCCGATCCGCGACGCGGCCAACGCGGACCGGCTCTGGGCGGCCCTGGCCGACGGCCTGATCACCTGCGTGGTCAGCGACCACTCGCCGTGCACACCGGAGCTGAAACGCCGGGACACCGGCGACTTCGCGGCGGCCTGGGGCGGCATCGCGTCGGTGCAGCTGGGCCTGCCGGTGGTCTGGACCGCGGCCCGCGAGCGTGGGCATCCGCTCGCCGAGGTGGTGAGCTGGATGGCGACCCGCCCGGCCGACCTGGCCGGCCTGCCGCACAAGGGCCGGATCGCGGTCGGCGCCGACGCGGACCTGGTGGCGTTCGACCCGGACGCCACGTTCGTGGTCGACCCGCATGCGCTGCACCACAAGAACCCGGTGACGCCGTACGCCGGAGCGGCCCTGCACGGCGTGGTCCGCACGACGTGGCTCCGGGGCCGGCCGGTCACCGGCGCTCAGCCCGGCGGACGACTTCTGCTCAGGGGGGAACGATGAAGGATCTGCCCGACCTCGCCTCCCGGGCGTTCGGCGGCGGCGTGGTGTACGCCAACGACGAGTTCTTCGCCGCGGCCGACCACCTGGTGCTGCCGTCCGCGCCCGGGCACGCGCCGAAGACCTTCGACCACAAGGGCCAGGTGTACGACGGCTGGGAGACCCGCCGCCGGCGCAGCCCCGGGCACGACTTCGCGGTGATCCGGCTGGGCGCCCCCGGGGTGATCCGCGGCGTGGACGTGGACACCTCGTTCTTCACCGGCAACTTTCCGCCGTACGCCTCCGTCGACGCGACCGCGCTGCCCGGCTATCCCGGGCCGGCCGAGCTGGCCGCGGCCGACTGGACCGAGCTGCTGCCCCGCGCCGAGCTGAAGGGCGACAGCAGCAACCCGTTCCCGATCAGCGATCCGCGGCGGTACACCCACGTGCGGCTCATGATCTACCCGGACGGCGGGGTGGCCCGGCTGCGCGTGCACGGCGAGGTGCTGCCCGACCCGGCGCTGCTGCCCGAGGTGTTCGACGTGGCCGCCGCCGAGTACGGCGGCCGGGTCGTCGACTGCAGCAACATGTTCTACGGCCACCCGCAGCGGATGCTGATGCCCGGCCTGGCGCTGAACATGGGCGACGGCTGGGAGACCGCCCGCCGCCGGGACGACGCCAACGACTGGGTGCTGGTCCAGCTCGCCGCCCCGGCCCGGCTGCGCTTCGCCGACCTGGACACCAGCCACTTCAAGGGCAACGCCCCCGGCTGGGCGGCGCTGACCGGGTTGACCGCCGAGGGCGACCAGGTCGAGCTGCTGCCCCGGACCGCGTTGCGCCCGGACACCCCGCACCGGTTCGCGCTGCTCGACGGGCCGGAGGTGACCCACGCCCGGCTGGACATCTTCCCGGACGGCGGAATGGCCCGGCTGCGTCTGCTGGGCCGTGCCGATCGGGATCACCTGTGGGCGAGAATGAGGCAGTGTCCCGAACCGTGACCCTGGTGCTGGTCGACCCGGCCGGCGAGCTGCTCGGCGCGTTGCCGCCGTTCCCCGTCGAGAGCCCCTGGTGGCAGGAGGTGGCCGAGGTGGTCGCCGCGGCGGGCGTCGACGTCACGGTGCTGCGGCTGCTGCACGCCGACCGGGCGGCGCCGCCCGGCGGGCACGTCACCTATCTCGCCGAGACCCGGGACCGGCCGGCCGGGCTGATCCCGCTCGGCGCCGACCTGGTGCCGCACGCGCGGCGCGCCCCGTGGGCCGAGCCCGGTGGCCCGGGCGCGACGCTGGCCTGGGCGGCCGGCGTGCTGGACCGGCTCGGCTTCGGTGAGCTGACCCCGCGGCAGCAGCGGACCTGGAACCTGTCCGCGATCTGGCGGATGGACGGCCCGGCCGGCCCGGTCGCCTGGCTCAAGCAGGTGCCGGATTTCCTCGCGCACGAGCCGGCCGTGCTGGGCCTGGTCGGCTCGGTCGTCCCCGGCCTGGTGCCCTATGTGATGGCGGCCGGCAAGGCCGGCCGGATGCTGCTCACGCACGTGCCGGGCGAGGACCGCTACGGCGCGGGCGCCGACCTGTGCGGCCGGATCGCCGAGGCCTTCCACCCGGTGCAGACGCGGTTCGCCGGCCGGACCGGCGAGCTGCTCGCCGCCGGGGTGCCGGACCGGCGGCTGGAGGCGAGCCGGTTCGCCAACGTGGCCGCGCCCTACCTGGGCGACATCCCCGGGCTGGCCGAGCTGATCGACGGCCTGCCGGCCCGGCTGGCCGAGGTCGCGGCGTGCGGCCTGCCGGACACGCTGCTGCACGGCGACCTGCACCCGGGCAACGTGCGCACCGATCCGGACGGCGCCCTGGTGATCGTCGACTGGGGTGACTCGGCGATCGGCAACCCGGCTTTCGACCTGCTGCGGCTGATCGACGGCCTGGACTCGCCGGAGCCGGTGCTCGCGGCGTGGGCGGAGCGCTGGCGGGCGGGCGTGCCGGGTTGCGACCCGGAGCGGGCGGTGGCGCTGCTGCGGCCGGTGGCCCGGTTGATGTCGGCCGCCACCTACGCCGGGTTCCTGGCCGGCATCGAGCAGTCGGAGTGGCCTTACCACGCCAATGACGTGCCGGAATGCCTGGCCGCCGCCGGGGCGGGCATTTAAAAGTACCGTTACGGGATGGCGGATGCTCGGCGGCTCTTCCTCGACCAGATCCGGCAGGACGGCGTCCCGCTCACCACGGAGCTGGCCGCGGCCTTCGCGACGGTGCCCCGGGAGCTGTTCGTGCCGGAGGGGTTCCACCGGCGCGACGGCAGCCGGGTCGAGCCGGACGACCCGGAGTTCCTGGCCGCGGTCTACCGCAACGACGTGCTGGTCACCAAGCTGCACGGGGAGGTGCCGGTCAGCTCCTCCAGCCAGCCGTCGCTGATGGCGGTGATGCTGGCCGCGCTGGACCTGCGCCCCGGTCTGCGGGTGCTCGAGATCGGCGCCGGGACCGGCTACAACGCGGCGCTGATGGCCACCCTGGGCGCCGAGGTGACCAGTGTGGACGTCCAGGCGGACGTGGCCGCGCGGGCGCGCTCCGCGCTGGCCCGGGCCGGGATCGCCGGGGTGCGGATCGTCGCCGGCGACGGTTATCGCGGGTCACCCGATTCCCGGTACGACCGGGTCATCGTCACCGTGGGCGTCGCCGGGCTCTCGCCGCACTGGTTCGAGCAGCTCACGCCGGACGGGTTCGTGCTGGCCCCGGTCGAGCACGCCGGTCACCACCCGGTGCTGGCCGCCCGTCCCGGCGATCCGGTGACCGCCGTGGTGGTCTGCCCGTCCGGCTTCATGAGCGCGGCCGGTCCGCTCGGCGCCCGGCACGCCGGCAGCCACCCGCCGTCGGCGGGCGTGCTGCCCGGCCTGACCGAGACCGCCCCGCCGCGCTGGGCGTCCCCGTTGGACAGCGGAACGTTCCGCGATCTCTGGTACGCCGCCGGCGCCTGGCACCGGCGGGCCACCCTGGCCGCGCTGCCCGGCCGCGAGCAGGGCCACCTGGCCCTGCTGGACGAGTCCGGCACCGGGGGAGCGGTGGTCCTGCCGGACGGCTCGGTGCTGGCCGGCGGCGCCGAGGCGGACCGTTATACCGCCGTCGCCACCGCTCTGATCGACCGCTGGTGGCGCCTGGGCCGCCCGCCGATGCGCGCCTGGCGGGTCGCCCTCACCCGCGACGGCGACCCGTCCGCCCCGATCTGGGCCCCGCACGTCTGGCGCCTGGCTCAGGCTCGGGCGCCGAGGTAGGTCAGCACCGCCATGACCCGCCGGTTGGTGTCGTCGGTGGGTGGCAGGCCCAGCTTGGCCAGGATGTTGCCGACGTGCTTGCCGACGGCGGTCTCACTCACGAAGAGGGCGCCCGCGATCGACGAGTTCGACCGGCCCTCGGCGATCAGGCCGAGCACCTCCCGCTCCCGGGGCGACAGGCCGGCGAGCGGATCCCGGGGCCGGTGCAGCAGCCGCCGGACTACCTCCGGGTCGACCACGGTCCCGCCGGCCAGCACGGTGCGCAGCGCCGCCACGAACTCCTCGATGTCGGCCACCCGGTCCTTGAGCAGGTAGCCCACCCCGTCGCCGGTGCCGATCAGGTCGGACGCGTACTCCTCCTGCACGTACTGACTCAGCACCACGACCGGCAACCCGGGCCGCATCCGGCGCAGCTGCACCGCCGCCCGCAGCCCCTCGTCGTGGAAGCCGGGCGGCATCTTGATGTCGGTGACCACCAGGTCCGGCTCGTGCACGCCGACCGAAGTGATCAGGTGCTCGGCGTCGCCGACCGCGTCCACCACGGTGAACCCGAACCGGCCCAGCACCTGGATCAGGCCCTCGCGCAGCAGCACCCCGTCCTCGGCCAGCACGACGCGCACGGTCACCGCGGACATGGCAGCTCCACTCGCAGCAGGGTCGGCCCGCCGTCCGGGCTGGCCAGCAGCAGCCGGCCACCGGCGGCGGCCACCCGGTCGGCCAGCCCGGTCAGCCCGCTGCCGGCGGCCGGGTCGGCGCCGCCCCGCCCGTTGTCCTCGATCTCCAGGTCGACCCGGGTACCGTCGCCGGTCACCCGGACCCGGGCCTCGGTGGCGCGGGCGTGCTTGGCGATGTTGGTCAGCGACTCGGCGGCCACGAAGTACGCCGTGGTCTCGATCCCCTCCGGCGGCCGGGTGGTGAGCTCGGCCTCGACCGTCACCGGGATCGGCGAGTTGGCGGCCAGCTCGCGCAGCGCGGCCGGCAGTCCGAGGTCGGTCAGCACCTGCGGCCGGATCCCGTGCACCAGGTCGCGCAGCACCACCATCAACTCCTTCGCCTGGGAGTGCGCCAGCCCGAGCGGCTCGGCGGCCGGCGACCCGTCCGGCAGGTCCAGCCGGGCCATGCCCAGCTGCAGGGTGAGGCTGGTGAGCCGGTGCTGGGCGCCGTCGTGCAGGTCCCGCTCGATCCGGCGGCGCTCCGCGTCGAACGCGTCGGCCAGCCGGGCTCGCGACTGGTGCACCTCGCTGAGCTGGTCCCGCAGCGGATCCCCGGCGCCGAGCAGCCGGCGGGCCAGCGCGGCGTGCCCGGCGGCCAGCGCCCCGGCCAGGTAGAGCAGGACCGGTGCCAGGACGATCCCGAGCAGGCAGAGCGGGGCACTCCGCGGGCCGCCGTGCACCTCGTACGTCCCGAAGTTCCAGGTGCCGATGCTGAACGGGCTGAGCAGCAGGAGCGCCTCGGTGAGCAGCGCCAGGAACGCGCCGAGGAAGACCGGCGGGGCGAGCAGGCCGAGCAGCAGCGTGTAGAGCACCGCGCGCCAGGTGCCCTCGTCGCGCAGCCGGGAGATCAGGTCCCCGTGGTGGCCGTCGCGCAGCGGGCGCTGGTCGACCAGCCGCAGCCGGCGCCGGTCCAGGGCAGCCACCGGCAGCGCGACCAGCGGAGCCGCGACGACCAGCACGGCGGCGCCGACCAGGGCGAGGAAGATGACCGCGCCGTCCGGCCCGCGGCCGTGCCCGACGTCGTTCGCCGCCACCAACAGCGGGAGCAACCCGAGCCAGAGGCCGAAGGAGATCGGGGCGGCGATGATCGCGGTGGTCGCCAGGAACAGCGCCGACCGCCAGGGCCAGGGAGTGATCAGATAGCGACGGTCGCGGAGGGCCGCGCTCAACGTTGTGGTGGACACCAGATCACCGTAGGCAACCGGTCACGCGCGGCCCATCCCGCTGACCACCCGGGTGGAGGTGTGGCTGGATACACCCCTCACCACCGGCCCGCCCTGCGGTCCCGCCACGGCCGGCCGTCCGGGTCGTAGATCAACCGGTAGGCCGGGGTCGCCCACACCCGCTGCAGCCAGGGCAGACGCTCGGTCGAGTGGGGGATCAACCGGCCCGGCGGGCGGGGACCACGCCGGTCCCCGTCCCGCCAGTCACGCAGCGCGTCGGCGGCCTCGGTCATCCTGCGTACCGAAGAGACCGGGTCCAGAAGATCTTTGTCGTCGTCGGCGTCGAGGTGCTCGCGCATCAGCGCGAGCCGCAACTCGCGCGGGAAACGCCGGGCCCGGTCGCCCAGCCCGGCCGGATCACGCGGCTCCCGCTCGTCCACCGTGTCGTCGAGCACCGCGCAGGACAGCTCGCTGTCGTGCGTCCACGAACGACGGTTGAAGTTGTCGCTGCCCACGCTGCACCACACGTCGTCGACCACGCACACCTTGGCGTGCACGTAGATCGGGGTGCCGGCGTGGTTCTCCAGGTCGAAGACGTGCACCCGGTCGGACGCGGCGCTCTTGCACAGGTCGATCGCCTGCTGCCGGCCGACCTGGTTGGGCGGCAGCGCGAACCGGCCGTCCACGTCCGGGTGCCGCGGCACCACCGCGATCAGGTGCAGCTCCGGGTTCGCCTGCAGCGCCTCGGCGAACAGCTGGGCCACCTCGGTCGACCAGAGGTACTGATCCTCCAGGTAGATCAGCCGGCGGGCGCGCTTGATCGCCTTGGTGTAACCGCGCGCCACGGTCTGCTCGCCGAGCGGGGCGAAACTGTACCGCGGGCGCATCGCCGGATAGGTGCGCAGCACCTGGACGGTCATCGGCCCGGCCGGCGGCGGGTCCGGCGGCTGCGGCGGCATCCGGTCGGCGTGCAGGTCGGCGTGCTTGAGCTTGTCCATCGCGGTGGAGATCGGCCCGTGCTGGTCCAGCGGCGCCGGATCGCACCAGCGCTCCCGGAAGGTCAGGTCGAGCGCGCCGACCACCGGGCCGCGCAGCTCCAGCTGCACGTCGTGCCAGGGCGGGGTGGGGCCGTACGCGCCGGCCATCCGCACCGCCTGCCGGTCACCGTGGTGCTCGGCGTCGTCCCGCCGGCTGTGGCACAGGTCGATCCCGCCGACGAAGGCCACGTCCCGCTCCGGCCGGTCCGGATGTCGCAGCACCACGAGTTTCTGGTGGTGCGAGCCGCCGCGCCGGACCCGCTGGTCGAGCAGCACCTCGCCGCCGGCCTCGCGGATCGTCTCGCCGAGGTTCCGGTTCTCCTCCTCGCTGTACGCCAGCTTGTCCAGATGGGAGCGCCAGAGCAGGCCCTTGACCAGCACCCCGCGCCGAGCCGCCGCCGCGAACAGCTCGGCGATGGTCGGCCCGTCGTCGGTGACCAGCTCGTCCGGATCGCCCCGCCAGTCGGTGAACAGCAGGTGGTCACCTTTCTCCAGCTGCTGGACCTCCGCCATCAATCGGGAGAAGTACGTCTTTCCGTGAATAAGCGGTTCGACAGTGTTTCCGGTACACCAGGTGGGTATGTCAGTGTGCGGGTTGCCGCGCTCGTCTGCGGTCAGCAGCCAGTCCTCCGATGGCACAGGCAACCCCTCTGAGGTCGATGACGCCCTCACCGTAAGCCCCCCGGCCGCCGCACGCATGTCCCGCGACCCGCGGAGGAGTCTTCATCATGAGCAGTGAACCCCTCACCACCACCGCCACGCCCGAAACCGCCGAATCCGCCGAGACGGGCCTGCTCGTCGCCGTGTTGCTGCTGGTGCTGCTGGGCACCACGGCGATCCTGCTCATGTCATGATCCAGCACGACCAGGCTCTCACAACACCCAGGCGTCGTCCCGGATCAGGTCCACCGTCCCCTTCGGACCCGTGCCGGTGACCGTGATGCCCTCGCCGCCGACCACCACGTCGGTGTGCACGCCGGAGGTGTTCAGCCCCAGCTCGGCGCGCTGCGCGGCGGTCATCGCGACGCCGCCGGGCACGGCGAACGGGAAGCTCTGGCCCCAGGCCACGTGACACCCGGCATTCTCGTCGTAGAGCGTGTTGTGGAAGACGATGCCGGCCCGGGCGACCCGGCTGTCCCGGTCGACCAGCGACACCTCGCCCAGGTAGCGCGCGCCCTCGTCGGTGGCCAGCTGGGCCTCGATGATGTCCTGCCCCCGCTCGGCGGTGGCCTCCACGATCCGCCCGCCGGCGAAGGTCAGCCGCAGCCCCTCGACCAGCCGGCCCTGCAGCGCCAGCGGCTTGGTGACCCGCAGCGTGCCGTCGGCCCGGCGGCGGTCCGGGCTGGTGAAGACCTCCTCGGTCGGAATGTTCGGCATGTAGGCCAGGCCGGCGTCGTCGACCATGCCGCCACCGGTCCAGTGGCAGCCCGGGATCAGCCCGACGGTCAGGTCGGTGCCCTCGCCGTGATAGCGCACCTCGGTCAGCTCCAGCGCGTCCAGCGCCGCGCCGCGCTCGGCCAGCTCGGCGGACCGCCGCTGCCAGGCGCCCACCGGATCGTCCAGGTCGAGGCGCATCGCGGTGCCGACCGCGGCCCACAGCCGCTCCACGTCAGGCTCGCCGAAGACCTGGGTGGCCCAGCCCGGGTTGGGCGCGCCGATCACCGTCCAGCGCAGCTTGCCGAGCACCGCGTCGCGCCGGGCGTTCGCCTCCTCGGCCCGTCTCGCGGCGGCCTTGACCGGGTCGGCGCCGTCCATCACGTGCGGGTCGGCGTCGCCGGTCAGCGCGATCCAGGCGGCGCCCTGCTCGGCCCACTCGCGGGTGCGCTGCAGCACCCACGGCCGGCTGGCGCGCAACTGCTCCAGGCCGGCGTGGTCGACCGCGGAGCGGGTCATCGGACCGTCGCTCCAGATCGGCTCGACCCAGGCGGCGCCGGCCCGGTAGGCGGCCTCGACCACCGCGCGGGCGACCTCCAGGTGGGCGGTGTCGGTGTTCAGCACCACGCCCTGGCCGGGCTGCACGTTGACCCCGGCGCGGACCACGACGTCGGCGAATCGCTCGATCCCATCCATGCCGGAAGCCTAGTTCCCGCGGCCGACCCGAATGCACCCGTCAACCAAGGTTGACATGTGCGCCTCGTCAACGTAGGTTGACAGCATGACCGAGGCAACCGACCTCGCCGCCGCCGCGAGCAGCGCCGACCCCCGGGTCGGCCTGCGCGCGGTGGTGGCGCTGCGCCGCCTGCTGGAGGGCCTGGAGCACCTGCAGGTGGCCAATGCCCGCAGCAAGGGCTGGTCCTGGCAGGAGATCGCCGACGCGCTCGAGGTGACCCGCCAGGGCGTCCACAAGAAGCACGCACGCCTGATGCCGATGCACGACCCGCGGGAGGGCTGAGATGTTCGAGCGATTCACCCTGAGTGCGCGCGCCGTCGTGACCGGCGCTCAGGAGCAGGCCCGGGAGCTGGGCCACTCGACGATCGGCACGGAGCATCTGTTGCTCGCGATGCTGGCCGGCGACAGTGGCGCGGCGGTCGTGCTGCGCGAGGCCGGCGTCGACCGGGCGGCGGTGCGCGAGGCGGTCGTCCGGCACGTCGGCGACCGCACCACCGAGTCGGCGGCCGCCGCCGAGCGGGACGCCGAGGACGCCGCCGCGCTCAAGGCGATCGGCATCGACCTGGACGCGGTGCGCGCCGCCATCGAGGAGAATTTCGGCGCCGGCTCGCTGCGCCTGCCGCGCCCGGCCCCGAAGAAGCGGGGGATCTTCGGGAAGCAGTATTTCACCACCAGCGGGCACATCCCGTTCTCCCCGCGGAACAAGAAGGTGCTGGAGCTGTCGCTGCGCGAGGCGATCCGGCTGAAGCAGAAGTTCATCGCGCCGGAGCACATCCTGCTCGGCGTGCTCCGCGAGGGCGGCGGGCTGGCCATGCTGATCCTCGCCGAGCGCGAGGTGGACCTCGACCGGCTGCGCGCCGAGCTGACCCGCTCGCTGGAGGCCCGCACGGCCGGCTGATTCAGCCGATCCGCAGCCGCATCCCGGGCTCCCGGGTCTTCCGGAAACCGAGCGACTCGTAGAGCGCCTCGCCGTCCGCCGAGGCTTTCAGGTCGGCGGCCCGCACGCCGCGCTCGCGGAACCAGGCCACCAGCGCCTCCATGCAGCCCCGCGAATACCCGCGCCGGCGCATGTCCGGATCGGTCACCACGTTGTAGACGTAGCCGACCCGGCCGTCCGGGTTGGACGGGTTGCCCAGCCGCTGCTCGATCTGGCCGAGGGCGCAGGCCGCCAGCCCGCGCCCGTCCGGCCGGTCCACCACGAACGCGACGAGTGTCGGCTCGACCTGCCCGAGCCGCTCGACCAGGGTCAGCCGGGCCGGTTCACGCCAGTCGTCGTTCCACCCGGGCGCGTCGAAGGTGCGCAACATGACGGCGCGCAACCGGACGAGCTCCTCCGCGTCCGCGGGCAGCGCCTGACGGATCACCATCACCGCAGGTTAGCGACTCCGTCCGGCCCGCTAGGCACCGGGTTGTCCGTTTCCGTACGCCGGAAGCCGGACACCCGGTGCTCACCTCGTACCGAAGGGGAATCAATCGGTGTGCGGCAACCGGGCAGCGGGCACGGTGCCCAGGCGGCCCTTCTGGAAATCCTCGAAAGCCTGCTGGAGCTCGGCCTTGGTGTTCATCACGAACGGGCCGTAGTGAGCGATCGGCTCGCGGATCGGCCGTCCGCCCATGATGAACAGGTCCAGCTCGGTCTTCGCCTCGACCCGGATCGCGTCGCCCGCGCCGAAGGTGGCCAGCTGACCGAGAGTGATCGGTCGCATGTCGGTCCCGGCCCAGCCCTCGCCGGAGAGCGTGTAGACCAGCGCGTTGTAGTCCGGCTGCCAGGGCAGGTCGAGCCGCGCGCCCGGCTGGAGCGTGACGTGCGCCAGGTTGATCGGGGTGAAGGTGGAGCCCGGACCCTCGTGCCCGGCCACCGAGCCGGCGATGATCCGGATCAGCGCGCCGCCGTCCGGCGTGGTGACCAGGGCCGACGCCTTGCCGCGGATGTCCTGGTACTTCGGGTCGATCATCTTGGCGGCGCGCGGCAGGTTGACCCAGAGCTGCAGGCCGTGGAAGAGGCCGCCGCTGGTCACCAAGTGCTCCGGCGGCGCCTCGATGTGCAGGATGCCGGAGCCGGCGGTCATCCACTGGGTGTCGCTGTTGGTGATCGAGCCACCGCCGCCCAGCGAGTCCTGGTGGTCCATGATCCCGTCGATCATGTAGGTGACCGTCTCGAATCCGCGGTGCGGGTGCCACGGCGTGCCCTTCGGCTCGCCCGGCGCGTAGTCCACCTCACCCATCTGGTCCAGGTGGATGAAGGGGTCGAGCTCGGTGAGCGGCACGCCGGCGAAGGCGCGGCGCACCGGGAACCCCTCACCCTCGTAACCCTGCGGCGCGGTCGTCAGGCGGCGAACCGGCCGGTACTCCGTCACGACCGGGTCCAGCTGCGGGAGACGGGGCAGAACAAGGACGTCATCAACGGTGATCGCAGGCATTTCGAGCCCTCCTGACTTCAGTGAGACGAGCGTAGCTCTTTCAAATCTGAAAGACCAGGGTTTCTCTTCAAATCTGAACAACTTGTGAGCCGGGTCATCCCTCGTCCGCGCCGGCGGGGTGTGCGACGGCAAAAGGCCGCCGCCCGGGCTGGAAGCTCCGGGCGGCGGCCAAAGGGGGCTCTCGCGGTGGCGGCGCTCAGCTCTGCCGGATCTTGGCGAAGGCTCGGCCGATGACCGCCAACTCCTCGTCGTCGAGGTGGTCGATGAAGCTGCGCCGGACCGTCTCCAGGTGGGCCGGCGCCGCCTCGCGCAGCGCCGTCAGGCCCCGCTCGGTCAGCACCGCCTCGAAGCCGCGCTTGTCGTCGGGGCAGCTCTCCTTGTCGACCAGTCCGCGTTTGATCATGGAGCTGATCTGGTAGGTGACCCGGCTCGGCGACAGCACCAGCCGGTTGGCCAGCTCGCCCATCCGGATCCGCCGCCCCGGCGCCTCGGCGAGCGCGACCAGGACGTGGTAGTCGTTCATGCTCAGCCCGGTCGCCGCCCGCAACTCGTCCTCGAGTGTCGTGTGCAGCGCCCATGAGCCCTCGATGAACGTGCGCCAGTGCTGCTGCTGACTCTCGCTGAGCGGTTCGGCCATGTTCCGAAGATTACTCCTTCAAATCTGAAACTTCATTGCCGGTACGTGCTGTGCCGGGTCCCGTGGCCGGCCGCGACGCCCGCTTCCCCGCACGACCGCGAGGCCGCGCCGGGCTGAGGCGGCCCCTCACGGCCCGCCGACCAGGACGGCAGCGGAGTCACCGAACTCGCCACGAGCGCATGCCGTGGCTGCCGACGCGGCGGCACGGTGCTGACGGCGTACCGGAAATCGGCGGTCTGATGTGGCTGGACCGGAAACATCCGGAAAACAGTGGTCTGATGTGGCTGGGCCGGAAACCGGTCAGGAATCAGCGGTCTGATGTGGTCGGGCCGGAATGCGAAAGGCCGGCCCCGGAGGGCCGGCCGTTCCGCAGGTGAAGCGTCAGATCAGAGGCGAAGCGAACGGCTACTCGAAGGCGGGCAGGCCGCCGAGCGAACCGAGCGAGACGGTCAGCTCGACCGGCCGGTGCAGCGGCGCCGCCACCGTGAACCGGGCGCCGAACGGGTCGCGCAGCTCGGCGAACTCGGACAGCCCGGCCTCGGCCGGCTCGGCGAGCAGCGCGCCGCCGAGGCGCTCGCAGAGGTCCGCGGTGGCCTGGATGTCCTCGACCTGGAAGGCCGCTCGCCACCAGGCGCCGCGGTAACCCGAGGCCAGGCCGGCGATGGCGTCGTGCGCCTGGTTCAGCCACTCGCCGACGCCGAAGTCGTGCCGCAGCAGCCAGCCGAACGCGGAACCGTAGAACAGGGCCGCGGCGCTCGGGTCGTCAGTGATCAGTTCCGGCCAGGACATGGTGCCCGGCTCGCCGCCGGCCTGCGCCCCGGCGAAGTCGTCCGGCTCCCAGAGCCCGATCACCGCACCCGCTGGATCGGCCACGATCGCCCGGCGCCCCCCGTGCGCGTCGGCGGGGTCGCTCACACAGACGCCGCCGGAGAGCGCCACCTGCTCCAGCGTCTCCTCGAGGTCGGGCGTGCTCAGGTGGGTGAGCCATCCGTCCGGCCGGGTCGCGCCGCTGCGCGTGAGCCCCGCCACGGCCCGCCCGCCGAGCTTGAAACGGTCACCGGCTGACTCCCAGCCGAACAACTCTCCGTAGAACTGCGCCGCTCGCGCAGGATCCGCACTCGCGAGTTCCACCCAACAGGGTGTTAGTGGTGCATACCCTCTGATCCGCATGTGCCGCTCCATCATGGACGTCCCCAGTTGCTGAGCACTCTACGGCACTGATAACGCTTCGTCACCACCGCACGGTTCATTGTCCGGTTTAGAGCAGTATTAAACTACTTAGCGTAAGTGGACAAGTGATCCACGTGATGCTGGCAGCGGTTCTGGAAGAACGTTCACGTAATGGGCGCACAGTAACCGGATCGAGAAACGTCTTCGCGTGCGCGTCGTCACTCTCTGTTGAGCAACATCTCGAACCAGACCGTGGAACCACGGACCGTGGGATCGGTGCCCCACGAGTCGCTCAGCTCCTCGATCAGGCCCAGCCCGCGACCCCGGCTGGCGAGCGTGTCGGCCCGCGCCCGGATCACGCTGCCCCGGGTGCCGGTGTCGGCCACCGAGACCAGCAGCCGCTCCGCGTTCAGGTCGATGTGCACCTGCGCCGGGGTGCCGGCGTGCAGCAGCGCGTTGGTGGTCAGCTCGCTGGTGCACAGGATCGCCGCGCCGATCACCGGCTCCGGCACCAGCCACTCGCGCAGCCGGGTGGACATCCACTGCCGGACCCGGCTCGGACCGGTCGGCTCGGCCGCCACCTGCATGGTCGCCGACCGGCTCATCGCCAGCGCGTGCTCCACCGCGAGCACCGCCACGTCGTCGTCGGTGGTGCCCTCGACCGCGGCGGTGGCCAGCGAGCACATGTTCCGCGGGTCGCCGCTGGCCGAGCCGGCGGCCGCCGCGACCAGCGCGTCCAGACCGGCGTTCAGCGGGTGGCCGCGGCGCTCCACCACGCCGTCGCTGTACATCAGAATCGTGTCGCCCGGCTCCAGCGTCAGCGAACCGGTCTGCCAGCGGCCGCCCAGGCCGAGCGGGGCGCCGGGCGGCACCTTCACCAGCTCGGCGGTGGCCGGCTCACCGGCCAGGCCGGCCCGGCGCAGCACCGGCGGCGGATGCCCGGCGCTGGCCAGGGTGACCGAGCCGTCCGCCGGGTCCAGCACGCCGTAGACCACGGTCACGAAGATCTCCTCGTTCCGCGACTCGGCGCCCAGCGAGCCGACCAGCCGGTCCAGCCCGGCCAGCACGCTCGGCGGCGCCGGATCGGTCAGCGCCAGCGCCCGCAGCGCCGCCCGGACCTGGCCCATCACCGCGGCGGCCCGCACGTCGTGCCCGGCCACGTCGCCGAGCACCATGGCCAGCCGGCCGTCGATGAGCCGGAACGCGTCATAGAAGTCGCCACCCGCGGCGTTGCCGTCGACGCCGACGTCATAGCGCGCGGCGATCCGGAACGTGTCCAGCTCCGGCAGGTGCTCCGGAAGCATGCTGCGCTGCAGCAGCTGGGCGGTGCCGTGCTGGGCCTCGAACCGGCGGGCCCGCTCGGCCGCCTGCGCCACCAGCTCGGCGGCCGCCCGCAACAGCGCCCGCTCGGCCGGCAGCCAGGCGTGCGCCCGGCGGAAACCCATGGTCAGCGCGCCGCGCACGGACGCGGTGCGGAGCGGCAGCGCGGCCAGCGAACGGACCCGCCGCTCGTGCCGGTCCTGCGCGATCGCGCGCAGCGGCTCGCCGTCGGCCACGAACGTCGCCCGGCCCGACTCGGCCGCCGCGACCAGCGGGGCCGCCGGATCCGCGGCCACCCGGCGCCACACCGGGGGCAGTCGCTCGTCCGCCTCGTCCAGCATCTCGCCGCGGATCCGGCGGACATAGCGGTAGGACGCGCCGTCGTCGACCGCGAGCGCGCAGTGGTCCAGATCGAAGGACGCCATCGCGTACGTCAGGACGACCCGCGTGACATCGTCGATGGTCAGCGCCCCGGCCAGCCGCGCGGTCAGCTCACCGAGGCTCTGCAGCCGGTGGATCACCTGGGTGGTCTCGGCGGCCACGGTGAGCACCCCGGCGACCGCGCCGCGCGAGTCGCGCACCACCGAGTGCCCGCGGGTGTAGAAGGCCGGCTCCGCGCCGCCCGGCCGCAGCGTCACCTGGCTCTCCGGCTCCAGCACCGGGTGACCGGTCCGGAACACCCGGCTGATCACGTCGCCCATGCCGGGCTGGTCCCAGGCCTCGCCGAAGGCGCGCGCGGCCGGCCGGCCCAGCGCGGCCGGGTGCAGATCGCCGAGCACCTCCGCGTAGGCGTCGTTGTAGAGCACCACGCAGTCGGCCCCGCAGACCAGCATCATCGGCACCGGGGACTCGAGCAGCAGATCGACGGCGGCGCGCACGGCCGGGTCCCACCCGTCGATCCGGCCCAGCGAGGTGCCGGACCAGTCGTGGGCGTGCACCAGTGAGGCACAACCTCGCGCGCCCGCCGACTGCACGGGCAGCGTGGAAACCGCTGGCGGGCGTGCCGCTCCCGAGCCGACCATGCAGAAAGACTATCCCGAGTGGGCCGTTTGTACGATGCCGCACCGGCCGACCGTCCGATTCTTGACGGTGTGCCGGGAGTTGCTCCCGCAGTCCGTCACACTGCGTGGTCGCCGGGTCTGACCTGCGTATTCGTTGATCATTTATAGTCGCGCCCGTGATCGAACGAGGCGAGCCGCTGCCGGTCCGGGTGCCCGGGCGGGGAACGGATGCTCCGGTGCGGGACGTGCTGGCCGAGCGGCGGTGGGCGGAGCTGGAAGGGTGGTCACAGTCGGCGGAGACGGTGACCATGCCGGCGGTGGTCGACTCCCCGGCTTCCTCGCTCGGTGCTGCCGCTTCGCTGGGTTCCTCGCTGCGGGATCCCTCGTTCCCGGATTCCTCCTTCGCCGATCCGTCCGTCCCCGACGCATTCCGTTCCGGTCCTGGCTCCGCCGATCCCTCCGGTCCTCTTTCCCGCGGTCCTTCTTCCCCCGATCCGCGGGCTTATCCGGAGTCCGGGCGGCGTCTGGTGGTGTCGGAGTCCGGGGTGGCCGGTTTCTCGTCGTCATCTGCCTCTTCGGATCCGGGGCGCACTTCTGGCATTCCGGGTGAAGCGGCCCAGCTCTCCGAAGCCGGCCGTCGTGGGGCGGCTGTACCCGGACGGCGGCCGGTTGTACTGGTGGGCGTCGCGCTGGCGGCGCTGCTCACCGCCGGCGCCGGTTATGCGCTGACCGCCGGCGACGACGCCGGATCGACCAGGCCCACCGTGCCGGCCCCGGTCGCCAGCGCGGGCACCCCGGTGCCCGACGAGCACCCGGTCAACGACGTGACGCCCGCCGCGGCCGTTCCCACCACCACCTCGCCCACGGTCGCGCCCAGGCGGCGCAAGTCGACGCCCGCCGCACCCTCGCGGACGGCGCGGACCGGCAAGCCGGCCGTGACCGCCGGACACGGCAACCCGGGCGCCGGCGGAGTGCCGAACGCGACGACCGGACGGCCGGAGTCGGAGCTGTCCGCGCACTGAGCGGGCGTTTTCTCGCCTTTGTGGGGTGCGGGTCCGACCCCCGATTCGGCTCTTCGTCGCACCGTGGCCGGTTCTGGCGGCCGGATTCCCGCCCGGTTTTGTCGGGGGCTGGTGGTACATCCGAGTCCTAGGGTTTCGTGGAAGGCGCCGACCGGCGTGCCATGCGGAGCTAGGGAGGGCGGATGACCGGCGACGGGTTGAGCCGTGGACTGAGCGACATGTGGCGGTCCCTGGTGCTTTACCTCCCAGTGGCGCTGGCGTTCGTCGCCGTGCTGCTGATCGGCTGGCTGCTGGCCCGGCTGGCCCGCGCCATCACCGGGAAAGCGCTGCGCCGCGTCGGCCTGGACCGGGCCGCCCAGCGTGGCCTCGCCGGCCGGCTGCTGCGCGGCACCGACCCGGTGGTCCTCTGCGCCCGCCTGGCCTACTGGGTGGTGCTGCTGATCGCCGTCCAGCTCGCCTTCGGCCTGTGGGGACCGAACCAGGTGAGCACCCTGCTCAACGCGCTGATCGGCTGGCTGCCACAGCTGTTCGTGGCGATCGTCATCGTGGTGGCCGCGATCGCCGTGGCCGGCGCCGCCCACGACCTGATCGGCAACGCCCTGGGCGACCTCGGCTACGCCCGGGTGCTGGCCCGGGTGGCCGCCGCCGTGATCATCACGCTCGGCGTGATCGCCGGCCTGGACCAGATCGGCATCGCCACCACGGTCACCCGCCCCCTGCTGATCACCGTGCTGGTCACCGTCGCCGGCGTGATCATCGTCGGCGTCGGCGGCGGCCTGATCCGTCCCATGCAGCAGCGCTGGGAGGGCTGGCTGGACCGGGCGGCCGTGGAGTCAGCCGCGATCCGGGAGCAGGCCCGGGCCTACACCGAGGAGCGCGCCCGCCAGGCCGCCGCCCGCGCCGAGGAGGAGCGTCGCGCCGAGGAGGCCCGGCTGGCCGAGGAAGCCCGCCTGGCCGAGGAGGCCCGCCGCGCCGAGGAGGAGCGGAAAGCCGAGGAGGCCCGCCGCCTCGCCGAGGCCAAGCGCGCCGAGGAGGCCCGCCGGGCGGAGGCCGAACGAGCCGAGCAGGCTCGCCGGGCGGAGGCCCAGCGAGCCGAGGAGGAGCGTCGCGCCGAGCAGGAGCGCCGCGCCGAGGAGGTCCGCCGCGCCGAGGCGGCCCGGCAGGCGGAGGAGCTCCGGCGCACCGAGGAGGCGCGCCGCGCGGAGATCGACCGCCGCCAGCGCGAGGCCCGCGCCGCCGAGGAGCGCCGCGCGGCCCAGGCCTTCCCGGGCCGCCCCGATGACGAGACCCAGGTGATCCCCACCCCGGGGGAGGACGGCCTGCACTTCATTCCGGGCTTCGCCGGCTTCCCGCCCACGCCGCACGACGCCGACTCCACCGACCCGATCCCACACGGCACACCCGCCGAGACGACCATCATCACCCCGGGCGTTCGCCCGCTCTGGTCCGACTACCACAGCGCGAACAGCGGCAATCCGCAGTCCCCGGAGACCGTGGAGGCCCCGGCGGTCGCGCCGGAGCCGGGCGTCGGGGAGCCGGCGGGCGGCGGCTTCTTGGCGGGCTCACCCGGTCCGGGCGGCGGATCGCCGGCGGGTGGCAGCGCCCCCGCGACCGCCTCGTCCGATCGAACGCCGGGCGGCGAGCCGGAAGCGGCCTCACCCGGTCGAGGTCCGGGCGGTGATGAGTCCGGAGCGGCCTCGTTCGGGCAGGCGCCGGGTGGTGCGGCGGGTCCCGGATCCGGCGGTGGACGGCTGGCGGGATCACCGCCGGACGCGGGCGCCGAGACGGTGCCCACGGTGTTTCTGGCCGACGGCGGACCGGGTCTGCCCGCCCGCCAGCCGAACGATGACAAGTCGGTGCCCACTGTTCTGCTGGGCGGTGGACCGGGGGCCCAGGCTGCCGTCGCTGACGACAGCGAGGAGACCGCGGGCGACGTCGATGGTCAGGATCCCGAGGCCGCCGACGACGAGACGACCGTGGCGACGCCACAGACCGGCAGCGGGGAAGGCTCTCCCCAGGGCAAGGACGCCGGGGACAACGACGAGACGGAAGCCCCGGCTGCTAGCGGCACGGACCGGGCGCCGGACGGTAGCGAGCAGAAGCCGGTTGCTGGTGGCATGGATGGGTCCTCGGCCGGCAGCGAGGAAGAGTTGACGGTGGTCGACGCGGAATCCGACGCCGATGATGGCGCTTCCGGTCGCGGAGATGGCGGCGCTGCGGATCCGGACCGGACCACGGTGATCACTCAAGGGTCGGGCGATGAGACGACGACCGTGATTCCGTCGCCGGGGCCGGACCAGACGTTGATCATTGACAACACCGAGGAGGGGGATCGGACGCAGGTGGTTTCGCTGCCTACCCCGGATCAGCGCCAGTCAGCGGTCGGCCATCCGGACGACGACGATCCCACGATCCCGTCGCGCCCGACCGGCACGTAGCAACGGCCTGGCGGCGATCAACTGCCCGTGCGTGTCAGCGAACGGTTGCCCCACGCGACGGAAGCAGCGCGGTCGGCCCGCGTGGGGTCATTGGGGTTGGGCTGCGGGGGGGGAGTGCGGTTGACCTGCAGGTTGGGGTGAGTGCGGTTGGCCCCGGTGAGAGGTCAGCGTGATTGACGCGCGTGTGGGGATCAGGGGGTTGGCCTGCAGGTGGGGGTCAGCGCGGTCGGCCCGGGTGAGAGGTCGGCGTGATTGACGCGCGTGTGGAGATCAGGGTGGTCGGCCCGGGTGAGAGGTCAGCGTGATTGATGCGCTTGTGGGGACCAGGGTGGTTGGCCTGTGCGTGGGGGCCGGCGCGGTCGGGCCCGCGCTTGGGGATCGGCGCGATGGGCTGGCTGTGGAGCTGGGGAAGCGGAAGGGCCGGCACCGCTGGGCGGTGCCGGCCCTGAGGGCTTGGGCTGGTATGGCTGATCGGGTCGGCTTGTGGCCGGGTGATCGGTCGGACCGGCCCTTGCCTCGGTACGCCGTCGGCAGGGCTGGTGAACGGTCTTGCTGAAGCGGCCCGGTGCGGCGATGGACAGGCCGGGTCAGTTCGGGTGGGTCAGTCCGGGACGCGTCGGCTCGAAGCGGGTTGGCTCGAAGCCGGTTGGCTCGCGGTGCGTTGGCTCGCGGCGCGTTGGCTGGGACGCGTTGGTTCGGCCCGGGTCAGTTCGAGGTGGGGAGGGTGCGGGCCAGCATGCAGACGGCGAGCAGGCGGCGGAGGACCCAGTCGTTCTCGGACCAGTCGATCTCACCCTCCGGGGCGAGCCAGCCGTGCTGGTAGGCGGCGTCGCGGACACCCTCGGCGTAGGCGGCGAGCAGGATCGGGGTCAGCGGGCGGGTGTCCGCGTCGAGGCTGTCGCGGATACCGGCGGCGTGCTGGTCGATCACGGACATCAGGCCGGGGGAGGACTGCGCGGCGGCGAGACCGCTGACCCCGACGGCGGCGGTGAGGTCGGCGAGCGAGGCGTGCGCGGAGCGGAGGGCGGCGCGGGCGGCGGCGTTGCTGAACAGACCATTCATGAGAAGAAAAGTTAGAGACCGCCGGGTAGCCAACGGTTCTCCCTAACGGTGCAGCTCGGTTGAAGGTGCCGTTGTTCGGCGGCGGACGAAGCGGGTATGAGCGGAACCGGAATCCGATCAGGGAGAAGGTGCGATGGCGGGTGTGACGAACGGCGGCCGGGCCGGGGACGCCGGTGGACCGGGCGCGACCGAGGAAAGCGGCAGCGCCGGCGCGGTGGAGAACGGCGGGAGCGGCGCGGCGCGGCAGAGCGGCAAAGACAGCGGGAGCGGCGCGGCGCAGCGGGGCGGCGGGACCGGCGCGGCGCGGGACGGCGGGCCGGATGCGGCTCATCGGCGGCCGGACGGGGTGGATGACATCACGGTGGAGGCGCTGGGGAAGCTGAGTGAGGCGCTGGAGACCGTGGAGCGGATCCGGGGGCATCTGTACTCGATGCATCAGCTCACCGGGACGGCGGACTTCATGCTCGACGAGGCGGTTTCGCTGCTCATGCAGGGCGGGCACACCGCGATCGCGGAACGGATCGAGCGGGAGCTGATCGGGCGGAACGTGGTGCCGGGGCGGTGGACGTTCCAGCTCGTCGAGGAGTATGACGACGGGTACTACCGGGAGTTCCGGCAGATGGAAGAGGACGCCCGGAACCAGCTCGCGGGCGGGCGACGCCACCTCTATGAGGCCGAACTCAAGGAACGCCGGCGCACCCACGGCCGCCGTGGCCACGAGGCCCAGCCCGGCTGATCACCTCCGCGGGAGGCTGCCGGCGGATGCGGACCGGCACCTGACAGCTGGCGCGGGGGTATGGCCGCTGGAGAGTCGGCGGCGGGGTGCGGGCGGCCCCGGAGGGCCGCTGCCAGTGGTGGAGGAGGGTTACTCCGGGTAGTTGACCGGCTCGGGGCGGCGGCGCTGGGAGTCGTCGGCGATGATGACGGTGGCGACGACTAGAGCGACGACGACGGCGAAGAACCAGGAGGCGTCATCGATGAGCTTCGCGGCCAGCGGCGCCTGGAAGGCGGCCAGGAGGAAGCCCAGCCACGCGAAGCGGCGCTGACGTTCAGACAGGAATCCGGCAGATCGCACCCGGAAAGTCTGGCGCGATAAGTCCGGATCGCCGTCACCCGTTCGGCCGATTCTACGTTGTCCGATGGTGCCCTCAGCATTGCGTCCACGTCGCTCAACAGCTGCCGTCTTGGCCGCGTTTGCGCTGGTGATCGCGGGCCTGATGGGAACTTTCCCGGAATCTGCCCGAGTTGCGCCCCCGGCGCCGGTCCGCCGCGAGTGGGTGCAGGCCGGCCCGCTGACGGATCCGGGCAGTCAGGGGGCGCCGGGCGGATCGCGCGGTGGCGGATCACTCGGTGGTTCCCGTGGTGGTGGGTTGCGCGGCGGTGGTGCGCTCGGTGCCGGGGGCGGCGGGGCTGCCGGAGACGGGTGGCTCACGGTGAGTGACGCGGCCAGCCGGGTTCGGGTGGAGACGGTGGCGCTGCCGGGGCTGCTCTACCGGGTGAGTTCGGCGGCGGACGCCGGGGTGGCGCCGGTGGTGACGCGCCGTGACGGGCGGGTGCTGGTGCGGCTGCGGGCCACCGGTGGCGACGGGCTGGACGAGGTGCGGATCCTGCTGAACCGGGACGTCCGGTGGGACATCCGGCTGCCGGCCGGGGCCGGGGAGCAGCAGCTGGACCTGCGCGGCGGGCGGATCCGGCGGATCGTCCTCGGGGCCTGCGGGCTGGCCGAGATGTGGCTGCCGGAGCCGGTCGGCACGGTGCCGGTCACCTTCACCGGCGGGGCCGGCTCGGTGGTGGTCACCGCGGGCACTGCCGCGCCGTTCCGGATCGTGCTGGACGGCGGGGCCGGCGCGGTGGTCACGCCGTGGCTCACCAGCAACGGCACGCCGGCCGGCGCGATCCTCCGGGAGGACGGGTGGCACCGGGCCGCCGGCCGGTACGCGGTCCACGCGGTGGACGGGTTGGGCAGTGTGACCGTCCGCCGGCACGGGCCGGCTCGCCGCCGGCGCGGCTGACACCGCCGCGACCCGGCCCGGCGAGCCCGTCGCCGCCGTCCGGCCCGGTGGCGAGGCCGCCGTGGCTCGGCCCGGTGGTGCGGCCGCCGCGGCCCGGTCCGGTGGCGAGCCCGTCGCCGCGACGCGGCCCGGCGGCGAAGGCGGTGGTCACTGCGGTCCGCTCGGTCCCACCGTGCTCGGCCGCACATTGTCACCCGGCTGGTTCCCGGTGTCGTTGTCGTTGGGCTCGTTCTGTCCGTCGGTGTCCCACGTCGCCATGGCGTTCTTCAGGTCCTTCAACGGCAGCTTTTCCTCGTCGCGCCAGGCGCCTTCGGGTTGATCGGTCATGACTGTCGCGTACCCGGTGGCAGCCCGGTGAAACGGCTCGGCGGCGAGCGCCCGGACGGCGTACGGAAAACGGGAAGCCGGAGGTCAGCGGCGCGCGGGCGGCGCGGAGACCGTACCGAAAAGGGGCAAACCGCAAGGCGAGCGGACCGCGCGCGAACAGCGGACCGCGCGCGAACGGCGGACCTCGCGCGAGCGGCGGACCTCGCGCGAGCGGCGGACCGGGGGAGGGGCGGGCCGGAAGGAAGAGGGCATGGGAACGGCCGCCCCGGAGGGCGGCCGTGATCGGTGAAGCGGTCAGATGCCGGGACGGTCCACCTTGCCGCGCCAGGCGCCGGTGGTGATGCCGCCGCGGCTCTCGATGAACTCCTTGAAGCGGTGCAGATCGCCCTTGACCCGGCGGTCCACCATGCCGAGCTTGTCGCCGGCGGTCTCCAGGAAGCCCTGCGGGTCGAAGTCGAGCTGCACGGTGACGCGGGTGTGCGTGTCGTCGAGGCGGTGGAAGGTCACCACGCCCGCCTGCTTCTCGCCCTCCGTGGCGGTCCAGGCGACCCGCTCGTCCGGGAGCTGCTCGGTGATCTGCGCGTCGAACTCACGCTCGATCCCGGCGATCTTCGTCTTCCAGTGCATGTGCGTGTCGTCCAGCTGGTGGATCTCCTCGACGCCCTCCATGAAGCGCGGGAACTCCTCGAACTGGGTCCACTGGTCGTAGCAGGTACGAACCGGGACGTTGACGTCAACGAACTCGGTGACCGTGCTCACGCGGTTCCTCCTTCACTTGCGTGCCAGGCTTCGGCGGTGTTCTGGAACGTCCTGCCCTCCGGCAGGGTCCGGATCCGCCGCAGCACGTCGTCGGGCGCCTCCATGGCCAGCGCGGAGGCCTCCAGCGCCGACCGGTCGCCGGGGAAGGCGTTCCGGCCCAGGAAACTTCCGAACCGGCTGAGCGCCTCGCCCTGGGCGCTGCCCACGCCGTTCGGGATGCCGCGGCCGAAATCCCCGTTCGGGGCGATGCTGACTGGCGGCTGATCCTCGCCGGACGGCTCGGGTGTGTGCCATTCCTCGGCGCGGCCACCGGCGACACCCTGGGAGATGCCACGCACCTCCTGGGCCATCTGCTCGTCGAGCACCGCGCCGTGCTTGCTGTTTCCCCGTTCCATGATTCACGGGGTGCCCTCGCGGTTCGGGGCTAAACGTGGCTAACGTGCGAATGTGGACATCGTTGATGCGGTCATCGTCGGAGCCGGGCACAACGGATTGGTGGCAGCGAATGTGCTGGCCGACGCGGGGTGGTCGGTACGGGTGCTGGAGGCCACCGCGCATCCGGGCGGCGCCGTGCGGTCCGGCGAGATCACCGCGCCCGGCTATCTGTCCGACCTCTTCAGCGCGTTCTATCCGCTCGGGTACGCCTCCCCAGTCATGCGCGAGATGGAGCTCGACCAGCACGGGGTGACCTGGACGCACGCCCCGGAGGTCTTCACCCACCTGCTGCCCGACGGGCGGGCCGCGACGGTCAGCCGCGAGCTGGAGCGGACCATGGCGTCGATGGAGGCGTTCGCGCCCGGCGACGGCGAGCGGTGGAAGCACGCGTACGACGACTGGGCCGGCGTGTCCGGGGGCATGCTGGAGGCGATCACCCGGCCGTTCCCGCCGGTCCGGGCCGGCCTGGGGCTGGCCCGGCGGCTCGGTGTGGGCCAGTCGCTGCGGCTGGCCCGGCGGCTCGTGCTCTCCGCCCGGGAGCTCGGCTCGGAGCTGTTCAGCGGGGAGGGCGCCCAGGTGGCGCTGGCCGGCTGCGCGCTGCACACCGACCTGTCGCCGGAGGAGGCGGGCGGCGGGGTGTACGGCTGGCTGCTCGCCATGCTCGGCCAGGAGGTCGGCTGGCCGGTGCCGGTCGGCGGCGCCGGGCAGATCACCGCGGCGCTGGTCCGCCGGCTGCGGGCGCGCGGCGGCGAGATCGTCTACGCGGCGCCGGTGACCCGGGTGCTGGTGGCCCGCGGGCGGGCGATGGGAGTGCGGACCGCGGACGGGCGGGACTGGCAGGCCCGCCGCGCGGTGATCGCCGACGTGCCGGCCCCGGCGCTCTACCTGGACCTGGTCGGCACCCGGTGGCTGCCGCCGCGGCTGGCCGAGGACCTGGCGCACTTCCGGTGGGACGGCGCGACGGTGAAGGTGGACTGGGCGCTGGACGGGCCGATCCCGTGGCGCACCGCCGAGGTCGGCCGGGCCGGGACGGTGCACCTCGGGGCCGACCTGGACGGGCTGACCCGGTACGCCGCGGAGATCGCCACCGGGCAGGTGCCGGACCACCCGTTCCTGCTGCTCGGGCAGATGACCACGGCGGATCCGAGCCGGTCGCCGGCCGGGACGGAGAGCGCCTGGGCGTACACCCACCTGCCGCACCGGCAGCAGTGGCCGGCCGAGGAGATCGCGGCGCACGTGGAGCGGATCGAGGCGGTGCTGGAGCAGCAGGCCCCCGGCTTCCGCAGCCGGATCGTGGGGCGCAACGTGTTCGCGCCGGGCGACCTGGAGCGGGAGGACCCGTCGCTGGTCGGCGGGGCGCTCGGCGGCGGCACGTCGGCCGCGTTCCAGCAGCTGTTCCTGCGGCCGGTGCCCGGGCTGGGCCGGGCCGACACGCCGGTGGACCGGTTGTACCTGGGCAGCTCGTCGGCGCACCCCGGCGGCGGGGTGCACGGCGCGCCCGGGGCGAACGCGGCGCGGGCCGCGCTGGCCCGCGACCGCGGACTGACCGGGGCGGCGTACCGGGGAGCCGTCCAGGCGGCCCACCGGAAGATCTACGAGTGAGACTCCGCGATGTCCGCGAGCCGGCGCAACGCCTCCACGTTGCGCTGGTGCAGCACCAGGTCGTTGAGCTTGTTGCGGACCCAGAGCAGCGGGCCGGACTCGAAGTCCTCGTGCATCACCACCCGGGTGCTGCCGTCGGCGGCCGGCTCCAGCACGATGTCGACCACCGCCTCGCCGAGCGGCCACAGGCCGGCCCGGATCTTCAGCTCGCGGTCCGGCACGCACTCCAGCACGGTCGACGAGTCGTGCAGGGAGAACGGCCACGGGCCGGCCTTGTGGTGCAGCTTGGCCCCGGGATCGGGCCAGGCGGGTTCGACCTCCCGGATGTGGGAGGTGCCGACCACCCAGTCGCTGTAGGACCAGCCGTCGGCCAGGACGGCGAAGACCCGCTCGGGCGGGGCCTGCACGGTTCGCGTCACGGTTGCCACACGGCCGATTTACCCGGCGTCCGGTCCCTTAACCCGGACGCCCGGTGATCGCTCGATGTTTACGGAGGGGGCCGTTGGGCAACGAAATCTGCCGTTGTGACCGCTGTTTTCGCCGCTGAGGAGAGCCCGCCCGTGCGCATTGCGATGATCTCCGAGCACGCCAGCCCGCTCGGCGTGGGCGACCAGCACGCCCACGTCGCCGACCTGTCCACGGCGCTGGCCGAACTCGGGCACGAGGTGCGGGTCTACACCCGCCGTACCGACCCGGAGGTGGCCGAGGTGGTCCCGGTCGCCGACGGGGTGCGCGTGGTGCACGTGCCGGCCGGCCCGGCCCGGCTGCTGCCCGACGAGGAACTGCTGCCGCACATGGCGGAATTCGCCCGGGTGCTCAGCGACCGCTGGCAGCGCGAGGACTGGGTGCCGGACGTGGCGCACGCCCACTTCTGGACCAGCGGCCTGGCCGCGGTGACCGCCGCCAAACAGCTCAACATCCCGGTCGTGCAGTCGTTCCACGAGATCGGCGTGATCGACCCGAACGCGGCCGGCCCGTCCCGCACCGGTTACGAGCGGGCGCTCGGCCGGGCCGTCGACCGGGTGGTCGCGCAGACCCAGGACGAGGTGCGCGGCCTGGTCCGGATCGGGGTGCCGCGGGCCCAGCTGACCGTGGTCCCGGCCGGCGTGGACAGCGAGCGGTTCACCCCGGAGGGCCCGATCGCCCCGCGCGACCCGGAACGTCCGCGCATCCTCTCGGTCGGCAAGCTGGTCGAGCACAAGGGCTTCGGCGACGTCATCCAGGCGATGCGCTACGTCCCGGGCGCCGAGGTGGTGGTGGTCGGCGGCCCGCCGGCCGACCAGCTCACCGCCGACCCGGGCGCCAAGTCGCTGCGCGCGCTGGCCGAACGGTTCCAGGTCGCCGACCGGCTCCGGCTGATCGGCGCCGTCCCGCACCGGGACATGCCCAGCTGGTACCGCTCCGCCGACCTGCTGGTCGCCGCGCCCTGGCAGGAGCAGTTCGAGCGGTCCGCGCTGGAGGCGATGGCCTGCGGCGTGCCGATCGTCGGGACCGCGGTGGGCGGGCTGACCGAGACCGTGGTCGACGGCCTGACCGGCGACCTGGTGCCGGCCCGGGACCCGCGGGCGCTCGGCGGCGCGGTCCGCCGCCTGATCAACGACAAGGTGCGGCGCTTCACCTACGCCACGGCCGCGCTGGACCGGGCCCGGCAGGCGTATTCGTGGAAGCGGGTCGCCGCGCAGATCGGCTCGGTCTACTCCGCGGTCACCGGCCTGCGCCGGACCGCCGCGGAGACCGAGGCGGAAGCGGTGGCGTAGTCCGCCATCCACCGGTTGGTGGATGGCGGCGATCGCTCGCCGGTCGATTCGGGCACCCCGGTCCATCCGTGACGCTGGGTGCATGGCAGTCATCGAGGTCGGCAACCTCAGCAAGCGTTACGGGGACACGGTCGCGGTCCGCGACGTGTCGTTCGCCGTCGAGAGCGGCGAGATCTTCGGCATCCTCGGCCCGAACGGGGCCGGTAAGACCACCACCGTGGAGTGCGTGGCCGGCCTGCGGGTGCCGGACGGCGGCCGGATCACCGTGCTCGGCCGCGCTCCGCGCGATCCTTCGCTGCGCGCCGAGGTGGGCGTCCAGCTCCAGGAGTCCCAGCTTCAGGAGAAGTTGACGGTACGCGAGGCGCTCGAGCTCTACAGCGCGTTCTACCCGGACCCGGCGGACTGGCGGGGGCTGGCCGGCGACCTCGGGCTGGACGGGAAGCTGCGGACCGCGTACGGAAAACTCTCCGGCGGTCAGAAGCAGCGCCTCTCGATCGCCCTGGCGCTGATCGGCAATCCGCGGATCGCCATCCTGGACGAGCTGACCACCGGTCTCGACCCGCAGGCCCGCCGGGACACCTGGGACCTGATCGAGTCGGTCCGCGACCGCGGCGTCACCGTCGTGCTGGTCACCCACTTCATGGCGGAGGCCGAGCGGCTCTGCGACCGGCTCGCGGTGATCGACAAGGGCGAGGTGGTCGCCCTGGACACCCCGACCGGCCTGGTGCAGCGCGCCGAGACCGAGCAGATCATCCGGTTCCGCCCGTCCGCGCCGCTGGACGACGCGCTGCTCACCGCGCTGCCCGAGGTACGCGAGGTGCGCCACCACGGCGGCTCGGTCGAGGTGACCGGCACCGGCAACCTGCTCTACGCGGTCACCTCGGTGCTCGCCGTCCACCGGATCGTCGCCGGCGACCTGCGCGTCGAACGGGCCAGCCTCGACGACGCCTTCGTCCGCCTGACCGGCCACGGGAACCAGGAGTGACCATGAACGTCTTCGCCAAGCTCACCCGTACCGAACTCAGACTGCAGACGCGCGAGCCGGTCGCGGTCTTCTTCTCGCTGCTCTTCCCGACCATCCTGGTCGTCATCCTGGGCTGCATCCCGGCCTTCCGCGAGCCGTCCCCGGAGCTGGGCGGGGTGCGCACCATCGACGTCTACGTCGGCATCGCGATCATCCTGAGCCTGGCCGTGGTCGCCCTGCAGGGGATGCCAATGGTGCTGGCCACCTACCGGGAACGCGGGGTGCTGCGCCGCTTCGCCACCACCCCGGTCCGGCCGATCGCCCTGCTCGGCGCCCAGCTGACCGCGATGTTGCTGATCGCCCTGGCCTCGTCCACGCTGTGCGTCGCGGTCGGCTACCTGGTCTACGACGTCCCGCTGGCCGCCAACCTGCCCGGGTTCCTGCTCGCCTTCCTGCTCACCGCGGCCGGCGTGTTCGCGATCGGCCTGCTGATCGCCGCCCTGGCGCCGTCCGGCAAGGCCGGCAACGCGATCGGCACCCTGCTCTTCTTCCCGTCGATGTTCTTCGCCGGCCTGTGGCTGCCGCGCGAGTTCATGCCGGACCTGGTGCAGCGGATCGGTGACTTCACGCCGCTGGGCGCCGGCGAGCGGGCCCTGCACGAGACGATGGCCGGGCAGTGGCCGCACCCGCTCCCCTCGATGGTGCTGCTCGGCTACCTGGTCCTGTTCGGACTCGGCGCCGCGCGCCTGTTCCGCTGGAACTGACAGACTGGGGCCGGACGAGCGGGGGAGGGGCGATGGACGGCGGGATCGGAGTCGCGGTGCGCACCGACTGGACCGAGCGCCGCCTGCTCGCCGTCGCCGGTGGTCTGCTGGCCGCCTCGACCCTGCTGGCGGTGCTGGGCCGGCCGATGGACCTGCCGATGCAGCCGCTGCCGACCACCTTCGCGGTGGCCGCGGCCACCGCCGCGCTGCTCCTGGTCTGGCGGGTCACCCCGCGGTCCGAGGACCGGAACCGGGCGGTGTCGATCCTGTTCTTCCTGGTCTTCCTGAGCCTGTCCGCGCTGCTGGTCTGGTGTCACCCGCTCTACGGCTTCTTCGTCTGGACCGGCTACCTGTTCACCGTCTACACGCTGCCCGGCTGGTGGCGGCTGCTCGGCGCGGCGTCCGTCGCGTTCGTCACCGCGGCCTCCCAGTCCGGCGGCTTCCGCACACTGGGGACCGGCGGCGGGATCGTCCTGTTCGGCTTCCTGTTCCTCTGCAACGCGGGCATCTCGATCGCGATGACCCGGATGGAGAGCCAGAAGGAACTCAAGGCGATCCGGCGCAACGAGATCATCGACGAGCTGGCCGAGGCGAACGCGAAGCTGGAGACCGCGCTCCAGGAGAACGCCGGCCTGCACGCCCAGCTGCTCGCCCAGGCCCGCGAGGCGGGCGTGCTGGACGAGCGGCAGCGGATGGCCGGCGAGATCCACGACGTGCTGGCCCAAGGGCTGACCGGGATCGTCACCCAGCTGGAGGCGGCCGAGGCGCACCCCGGCGAGCGGGACCGGCACCTGGCCGCGGCGAAACGGCTCGCCCGGGAGAGCCTGGCCGAAGCCCGCCGGTCGGTGCAGGCGCTGCGCCCGCAGCACCTGGACGACGCGGGGCTGCCGGACGCGCTCGGCGAGGTGGTGGAGACCTGGTCCGGGATGCACGGCGTGCGCGCCGACCTGATCACCACCGGCACCGCGCGGCGGTTGCTCCCGGAGATCGAGACGACACTTTTGCGTACGGCCCAGGAGGCGCTGGCCAACGTCGCCCGGCACGCGAACGCCGCCCGGGTCGGACTGACCCTCTCGTACATGGAGGACATGGTGACCCTGGACGTCCGCGACGACGGTGCCGGCTTCGACCCGGACCAGCCCCGCGAGGTGACCGACAGCGGCGGGTTCGGGCTGAGCGCGATGCGGGAGCGGCTGGCCCGGATCGCCGGCTCGCTGGCCGTCGAGTCGGAACCGGGCGGGGGCACCGCGCTGTCCGCGTGCGTCCCGGCGATCACGATGGGCGGCGCCGCGTGATCGGACTGCTGATCGTCGACGACCACCCGGTGGTGCGGGACGGGCTGCGCGGCATGTTCGCCGGCGACGACCGGTTCACCGTGCTCGGCGAGGCCGGGGACGGGCGGGAGGCGCTCGCGGTCGCGGCCACGGCCGGCCCGGACGTGATCCTGATGGACCTGCGGATGCCGGTGCTGGACGGGGTCTCCACCATCCGGGAGCTGAAAGCGGCCGGCTCCACCGCCCGGGTCCTGGTGCTGACCACCTACGACACCGACAGCGACGTGCTGCCGGCGATCAAGGCCGGGGCGACCGGCTACCTGCTCAAGGACGCGCCGCGCGAGGAGCTGTTCCGCGCCGTGCTGGCCGCGCACCGCGGCGAGTCGGTGCTGTCCCCGTCGGTGGCCGGCCGGCTGATGGGCCGGCTGCGCGCCCCGGCCGGCGAGAAGGAGCCGCTCAGCCAGCGGGAGCTGGAGGTGCTGTCACTGATCGCGCGCGGCTGCAGCAACCGGGAGACGGCCGGCAAGCTGTTCATCAGCGAGGCGACGGTGAAGACGCACCTGCTGCACGCCTACGCCAAGCTGGGCGTCCGCGACCGCGCGGCGGCCGTCGCCGCCGCCTTCGAACGAGGCCTGCTCGGCCGCGAGTAGCCGGACTCAGGTCCCGGTCGGTGGCTGGGCGTGAGGGGTGTTTCGGGGTGCTCGAGGGACCCCTGGGAGCCAGCCGGGGGACCGTGTGGCGCGTTGTGGTCCGGGGTGGCGCGGCGGTCGCGGTCGGTGGCTGGGCGTGAGGGGTGTTTCGGGGTGCTCGAGGCACCCCTGGGAGCCAGCCGGGGACCGTGCGGCGGGCTGGAGACGGTGGTCAGGGCTGGTCGGCGGCCGGGTCGGCGGTGCTGTTCCTGGTCAGTGCGCGGGCGACGCCGAACAGCACCGCGGCGACGGCCAGCACCGCTCCGGAGATCATGAAGATGGTGCCGGCCAGGCCGGCCCGATCTTTCGCCACCAGCAGGGTGATCAGCAGGGCCAGGCCGGAGACGACCGAGCCGATCGCGCCGGCGGCCAGCAGAATGGTGGCGACCCCACGGAAAACGCTGCCGAGCGAGCCCATCACGCCCCCTTCGATCGACCGTGACGCATGAGGATAGACCCCATGATGGCCGGACCGCTCAGCCGGCCGCCTCCCGGAAAAGCGCCGCCGCCCCACCGGTGACCGGCCGGCCGTGGCCGAAGAGCGCGTGCTCGAAATCCCGCTCGGCGAGCCGGGCCAGGCTCGCCGCCGCCTTCTCCGAGTCGGTGACCGGCGGGACTCCCGTCATGGTGGCCGGCGGGGGCCCGGCCACCCGGCCGTTCGCAGCGGTCGCCGCGTCGCCGGCGAACAGCACCCCACCGGCCCGGTCCAGCAGGAACGACAGGTGCCCCTTGGTGTGCCCGGGCGTGTGCACCGCGGTGAACCCGGGCACCGGCTCGGCGCCGTCCCCGGCCATCCGGTCCACCTTGGTCGGCTCCACCTTGCCGAGCCGGCGGAACAGGAACCTGCGCAACCGGCCCTCCGGCTCCGGCGCCTGCTCCGAGCCGGCCAGGTGGAACGCGGTGAGGGCGTGCGCGACCAGCGGCGCGCCGGTCCGGGCGCGCAGGTCGGCGGCGCTGCCCGCGTGGTCCGCGTGGTGGTGGGTGAGCAGGATCGCCCGGATCTCGCCGAGCGACCGGCCGATGCCTTTCAGCGCGTGCTCGATCACCGGGGCCAGCCGGGGCAGCCCGGTGTCGACCAGGACCACGCCGTCGTCGGTGACGACCAGGTGGACGTTGACTTTTCCGAGGCCGAGCTCGAAGACTCCGTCGACGACTTCACGCACGCCCGGCATTGTGTCAAGCGCGGCGCGGATGCCGGGGGACCGCCTCCCGGCGGTCTCGGAGCGCACGCCCGGCATTGTCTCAAGCGCGGCGCGGGTGCCGGGGGACCGCCTGCCGGCGGTCTCGGAGCGCACGCCGGGCATTGTCTCAAGCGCGGCGCCGGTACCAGGTGACCGCCTCCCGGCGGTCCCGCACGCCCAGCTTGGCCAGCACCGCGGCGACGTGCGCGTCGACCGTGCGGACCGACAGGACCAGCTCGCCGGCGATCTCCGGGTTGCTGTGCCCGGCCGCGAGCAGGCGCAGCACCTCCAGCTGCCGGCCGGTCAGCCCGGCCGGGTTGTCCCGGGTGGCCGGGCGGGGTCCGCGCGGGACCCGGGTCACCCCGCGCTCGCGCAACTGCTGCCGGAGCCGCCGGGCCAGCGGCACCGCGCCCATCGCGTCCAGGTCGGCGATCGCGGCGAGCAGGTCGGCCGGGTCGTCGCTGTGGCTGAGGGCGACCGCTGCCTCGTACCGGAAACCGGTCTTGGTCCACCCCTCGGCCGCGGCCCGGACCGAGCCCTCGGTCTGCAACCCGTAGAAATGCGCTCTCGCCGGCAGCGGGACCGCCGTGCCCAGCCGCCGCAACCAGTAGCCGAAGCCCTCCTGGCGGAAGACCGGCCGATAGGCCGGCGCCAGCCGGGCCGCCGCCGTGTCGTCGCCGCGCAGCCAGGCGGCCTCGGCCATCGCCGCGCCGGCCGGGCCGACCCGCTGCGCCTCGCCGATCCGGAGCGCCATCGTCCACGCCTCGGCGATCAGCTCCTCGGCGCCCGGACGGCCGCTGCGCAGCCGGGACAGCCCCTGGACGACCAGCGCGGTGCAGCGCATGTTGGGCGGCGCGTCGAGCGCCCAGCCGGCCTCCCGTTCGGCCTCCGCCCACTCGGTGCGGGCCAGGTGCAGCCGGCCGCGGCCCAGGTGCAGGTAGCGCAGGAAGCCGATCACCTCGTTGCGCTCGGCGTAGTCGATCGCCTCGGTCAGCACCTCGGCGGCCTCGTCCAGCCGCAGGTTGTCGAGGAGCAGCCAGCTGAGGTTCGTGTAGGCGCGGGCCGCGTGGTCGGCCTCGCCGGCGGCCAGCGCCACCGTCAGGCTCTCGTCCAGCAGCGCCTGCCCGCGCGCCGCCTCACCGGCCTCCCAGCGGGCGAACCCGACGTTGTTCAGCGCGTGCGCCAGCACCCCGTCCGCGCCGGACGAGCGGGCCAGCGCGATCGCCCGGTCGCCGGTCGCGATCGCCTCGGCCGCCTCGCCGTTGAGCACGTGCAGCTGGGCCTGGTTGCTCAGGCCGAAGGCGAGCGCGGCCGGATCGCCGGCGGCGGCCAGCACCGCGACCGCCTCGACCGCGCACCGCTCCGCCTGCGGCCGGTCGCCGGCCCACCAGTGCAGCCGGGACAGCCGGCGCAGGGCCAGCCCGAGCGCGGCCGGGTCGGCCAGTTGCCGGCGCAGCGTCAGGGCGGTCCGCTGCTCGGTCACCGCGCGGGACGCGTCGCCCAGCAGGTAGAGCTCCTCGGCGTACCCCTCCAGCAGATCCGCCCGCGGACCCGGCGGGAAGGCCGCCGCCCGGTCCAGCGCCTGCCGGTAGTGCGCGGCCGCCTCGCGGTGCGCGCCGGCCCGGGCCGCCTCGGCCGCGGCCGCCGGCGCCCACCGGATGATCAGCTCGTCGTCCCCGGCGCCGGCCGCGTGATGCACCAGCCGGGACAGATCAACCCCGCCGCGGTCGCGGAGGGCGGCGACCACCGCCTGGTTCGCCACGATCTTCTGGTACGCGGTGAGCGCCGTCTCCACGGCCCGCCGGGTCAGCTCGTGCCGGAACGCCACCCGCCCCGGGCTGACCCGCAGCAGGCCCCGCCGTTCCGCCTCGGCGAGGGTGGCCAGCCCGCCCGGCACCACCGCCTCGACCAGCCACCGCTCCACCGCGTGCGGGACCACCGCGAGGGTGCCGAGCGCCGCCCGGCATCCCGGGTCCAGACCCTGCAGCCGGGCGTGCACCGCCTCGGTCACGGTGGCCGGCACCGCGTCCGCGTCGCCGGCGCCGAGCACCTCGGTGACGAAGAACGGGTTGCCGGAGGTGACCGCGAAGATCCGCTCCGGGTCCAGGGCGCGGTCGCCGACCAGGGTGCGGACCGCGTCCGCGGAGAGCCGGGGCAGCGGCAGCCGGCGCACCGGGGTGGCCCGGGCCAGCACTTGGTGCAGCTGGTGGCCGGCGTCCACCTCGTCGTCCCGGTAGGTCAGCACCAGCACCACCGGCAGCGTGGCGATCCGCCGGACCAGGAAGAGCAGCACGTCCAGGGTGGCCTCGTCGGCCCAGTGCACGTCCTCGATGACCAGCACCGTCGGATGCCCCGGCCAGTCCAGCTCGGCCCGGAACGCCTCCAGGACCCGGCCCCGGTCGCCGGACGCCAGCGCCTCGGTCAGCTCGGTGCCGACCCGGCCGGTCAGGTCCCGCAGCGGCCCCAGCACCCGGGGCGTGGCCAGGTCGTCGCACCAGCCGGTGAGCAGCCGCCCCTCGGCGGGCAGCACCGAGCGGACCGCCGCCGCCACGGTCGACTTGCCGATCCCGGCCTCCCCGGTGACCAGCACCACCGAGCCCTGCCCGGCGCGCGCCCGCCGGGCGGCGGTGGCCAGCTCGGCGAGCTCGTGGTCGCGCTCCAGCAGCGCCATGCCGGCGAGTCTAGGTGCCGAATTAGGTAGCGCCGGGCGCCGAGCTAGGTAGCCGACACCGATTTCCCCCGGTCACCGCCTCCGTAGAAACGAATTCATGGATGAGAACAAACTGATGGAGTTCGTGCACACGTTCGTCGGCGACCTGGGCGCCACCATCGCCGCCGGTGGGGTGGTGCTCGGCGACCGGCTCGGCCTGTACCGCGGGCTGACCGCCGGCCCGGCGCTGCCCGAGGAGCTGGCCGAGCGGACCGGGACCGCGCCGCGCTACGTCGAGGAGTGGCTGCGCGGCCAGGCGGCCGGCGGCTACGTCACGTACGACCCGGCCGGCGGGCGGTACTCGCTCACCGAGGAACAGGCATTCGCCCTGACCGACCCGGACGGGCCGATCTTCGCGCCCGGTGCGTTCCAGCTCGCGCTCGGCGCGCTGCGCGCCCAGTCCCGGATCGAGGAGGCGTTCCGGTCCGGGCAGGGGGTGGGCTGGCACCAGCACGACGACGACGTGTTCACCGGGTGCGAGCGGTTCTTCCGGCCCGGGTACAGCGCGAACCTGGTCGCCGACTGGCTGCCCGCGCTCGACGGGGTGGTCCCGCGCCTGGAGCGGGGTGTCCGGGTCGCCGACGTCGGCTGCGGGCACGGCGCGTCCACCGTGCTGATGGCGAACGCCTATCCGTCCTCCGTGTTCACCGGCTCCGACCTGCACGCCGGCTCGATCGACCAGGCCCGCAAGCGGGTCGCCGACGCCGGGCTGGACTCCCGGGTCCGGTTCGAGGCGGCCGGCGCGCAGGACTTCACCGGCGGGCCGTACGACCTGGTCACCACGTTCGACGCGCTGCACGACATGGGTGACCCGCTGGGCGCGGCCCGGCACGTGCGCTCCCAGCTCGCCCCGGACGGCACCTGGATGATCGTCGAGCCGGCCGCCGGGAACACGGTCGAGGCCAACCTGAACCCGGTCGGGCGGGTCTACTACTCGTTCTCCGCCTACCTGTGCGTGCCGAACGCGCTCTCCCAGGAGGGCGGCTACTCGCTCGGGGCGCAGGCCGGCGAGGAGCCGATCCGGCGGCTCACCGCGGACGCCGGGTTCACCCGGTTCCGGCGGGCGGCGGAGACCCCGTTCAACATCGTCTACGAGGCCCGGCCCTGAAGTTTTTACCCATTGGCAAGATCGGGTAGAGGGGTGGTGAGGAGGCGCCGGCTCGGCGGTGCGAAAGAATGCGCTGTCGGCTGCCGACGAAAGCGAAAGGAACCCCGAGTGACGGACGAACCGCTCTACGCCAAGCTGGGCTTCACCGACGCCGAGTGGGGGCTGCTGGTCGGCCTCCCGCACGCCGTGCTCACCGCGGCGAGCGCCGCCACCCACGACAGCGCCCGCAAGACCCGGGCCGAGAGCGCGGCCGGACTGGGCCGCATCTCGGACGCCCGGGCCTCGGCGAGCACCCTGGTCACCGCGGTCGCCACGGCCGCGGTGGCGGAGGCCGGCGACCCGGAGCTCGGCGAGGAGCCGCCGGTCATCGAGCCGGCCGACCCCGCCGGTTACGCCAAGGACGTGCTCGGCCGGGCGGCCGAGGCGGCCGCGCTGCTGGCCGCGAAGGCCTCGGTGGCCGACGCGGAGACCTACCGGCACTGGCTGCTGGAGATCACCGACGCCGTGGTCGGCGCCGCCTCGACCGGCGGGCTGCTCGGCATCGGCGCCGAGACGGTCACCGAGGACGAGCGGAGCTTCCGCGACCACCTGGCCGGCGCGCTGGCCGCCTGAGAGCCGCCGGGTCCGGGACGCTCGCCCCGGGCCCGGCAGCACCCGGCCCTGCCATGCTGGTCGGGTGACGACCGTCGACGAATACGCGCAGGCGCGCCCGGCGCCGCCGCTGCGGGCGCACGTCGCGTTCTACTCCGGATACCGGCAGCGGGGCCTGCCGCCGGGCCGGCACCGCGGGCTGCCGTCGCCCTACCTCACGCTGATCTTCACGATCGACGAGCCGCTGGTGATCAGCGAGCACCCGGACCGGCGGCAGGCCCCGGGTGTCTACGACGCGCTGCTCGGCGGGCTGCACCTGCGCCCGGCGACGATCACGCACGACGGCCGGCAGTCCGGGGTGCAGGTGGCGCTGCATCCGCTCGGCTGCCGGGCGCTGCTCGGCCTGCCCGCCGGCGAGCTGGCCGGCCTCGACGTGGACCCGGCCGCGGTGCTGGGCGAGCCGGTGGTCGCGGAGATCCGGGAGCGGCTGGCCGCGGCCGCCGGCTGGCCGGCCCGGTTCGCGGTCCTGGACACCGCGCTCGGCACGCTGGTCCGTTCCCGGCCGGACCGGCCCGGCACCGAGCGGGTCGCGCACGTCTGGGCGGCGGTCCGCCGCGGCGCTCCCGCCTCGATCGCCGACCTGGCCGGCCAGGTCGGCTGGACGCCCCGGCACCTCACCGACCGGTTCCGCGCCGAGCTGGGCCTGCGCCCCAAGGAGGCGGCCCGGATGGCCCGCTTCGATCGGGCCCGCCGCGCCCTGCGCCCGGATGTCCGGCTCGCCGACGTGGCCGCCGCGCACGGCTACGCCGACCAGTCCCACCTGGTCCGCGACTTCCAGGCGTTCGCCGGCTGCCCGCCGTCCCGCTGGCTGGCCGACGAGTTCGGTTTCGTCCAAGCCGTGGCCGCCGGCGGCGACCACGATGGGCTGCATGACTGATCAGAGGACACCACCGCCCCCGCAGGTCTGGCCCACGCTGCGGGCCACCGACGCCCGCGCGCTGATCCGGTTCCTGGTCGAGGCGTTCGGCTTCGAGGAGACCGCGGTGCACGGCGCCGGCGACCGGGTCGACCACGCCGAGCTGAGCTGGCCGCCGGGCGGCGGGATCATGCTCGGCTCGGTCCGCGACGACGCGGAGAACCCGTGGCATCTGGACCCGGGCACGTTCGGCGCCTATGTGGTCACCGACGAGCCGGACAAGCTCTTCGCGCGGGCCCGGGCCGCCGGCGCGACGATCGTCCGCGAGCCGTTCGACACCGACTACGGCTCGCGCGACTTCACCGTCCGCGACCCGGAGGGCAACCTGTGGTCCTTCGGCACCTATCGCGGCGAGCCCCGCTGACCGATTCCGGTCACGGTCCGCGGTCCGGTGCGCGGCCCGCCGGTGCTTTCCGGCCGCCGCTTTCCGGTACGACGTGAGCGCCCGCCGCGAGCTCCGGCCGTACCGGAAAGCGCCCTGACCGGAACCGGCGGCCCGCCGCGCCCCGCGGGCGAACCGGGGGCCGGAGCGTGCCTAGGCGGCGGTCAGCAGCTGCTGCTCGACGACCACCGGGACGGAGAGGGTCTTGTAGCCGACCGAGTCGAAGAGGACGGTCATCTTCTCCTCCTCGTAGCCCATCACCATGCCGGTGCCCCACTCGCCGTGCCGGACGTGGCTGTGGATCGGGAACGGGCCCTCCTCCTCGACCGCGTTGACCGCCTCGGCGCTGCCGTCCAGGCAGTTGTCGCAGTGCCCGCACATCCGGCGGATCTCCTCGCCGAAGTAGGCGAGCAGCGTCTCGGTGCGGCACTGCCGGCTCTCCGCGAAGCCGCGCATCATGTCGGTGCGCGACTTGATCACGGCCTGCTGCCGTTCGTGCTCGGCCACCGCGGCCTTGGCGGCCGCGGCCGGCAGCGGTGCTCCGGGTGGGGCGACCAGCTTGCTGTTCTTCCCGGTACGCACCGCGCCCACCTGCTCCAGCAGGGCGAGGTACTGCCCGAGGCGGCGCTGGCCGAGCCCGCTCGCCTTCTGCAGCGCGGTCTTCGTGGTCGGGCCCTTGTGCAGCGTCTTGGCCAGCTCGCGCAGCTCGTCCTGGTCCGGCCCGCCGCCGTTGAAGAACCGCTGGATCGCCTCGTCCTCGGCCCGCCAGAGCAGCAGCACCCGGCCCGGCTCGCCGTCCCGCCCGGCCCGGCCGATCTCCTGGAAGTAGCTGTCCGGCGAGTCGGGCAGCGCCATGTGCGCCACCCAGCGGATGTTCGGCTTGTCGATGCCCATGCCGAACGCCGAGGTGGCCACCATGATCTCCACCCGGTCCTCGGTGAAGTCCTCGTGCCGTTGCTCGCGCAGCCCGGCGGCCATCCCGCCGTGGTAGTAGTCCGCCGAATACCCCGCCTCGGTCAGTTTCCCGGCCAGCTCCTCGGCGGCGCGGCGGGTCGGCACGTAGACGATGCCGGGCCGCTCGCCCTCGTCCAGCAGCGCGGTCAGCCGCCGCCACCGGTACGCCTCGTCCGGGCAGTGGGCGACCTCGACGAACAGGTTCGGCCGGTCCAGCCCGGAGACGTGGATCTCCGGGTCGCGCAGCCGGAGCCGGGCGATGATGTCCTCGCGGACCGGCGGCGACGCGGTCGCGGTCAGCGCCAGCACCGGCGGCCGGCCCAGCTGCTCGATCATCTCGCCGAGGGCCAGGAAGTCCGGCCGGAAATCCGGTCCCCAGGCCGAGATGCAGTGCGCCTCGTCGATCGCGACCAGCCCCGGCTTGAGCGACTTGACCTCGGCCAGCCGCTCCGGGTTGGCCAGCTGCTCCGGGGTGATGAAGAGGAACTCGGCCCGGCCGGCGCGCAGCTCGGCGATCGCCTCCTGCTGCTCGCGGGCCGTCTCGGCGGAGCTGACCCGGACCGCGCGGATCTTCGGGTCGTTGCGCTCGTTGAGCGCGGTGATCTGGTCCTGCTGCAGAGCCAGCAGCGGGGAGACGACCACCGTCGGGCCGGGCAGCAGCACCGCCGGGATCTGGTAGATCGCCGATTTGCCGGCCCCGGTGGGGAGCACGACCAGGGCATCCCGGCGGCGCAGCACGGCGCGCATCGGCTTGAACTGGCCGGGTCGCAGCGACGGCCACCCGAAGTGGGTGCGGGCCACCTTGCGCAGGCGGGGGCCGTAGATCGGAAGTTTCATCGGGCGGCCTGTGTACCCCTATTTGCCGCGGAACATGCGGCGGATCGCCCAGAGCAGGAAGAGCGCGCCGAGCGCGACACCGAGCAGCTTGACGGCGTGCACCTGCGACCAGTCGACGGTGGCTTCCGCGAGGGGGGTGAGCGGCACGCCGCCACTCTACTGCGCTCCGCGGTCCCGGCTAATAGAAAGGTTTGTTGACTAATGTGTGTGGCGGGTGTGACCATAGGTCCCCGAACGGGGGAGAACGTTCACATAGGCGTTCGCGCACGTAGACGGAGGTACGGGGGATCATGTCCAAGCACGGCGAATTGCCGGAACTTGCCGCTGCGGTTCTCCAGCCGGGCTTCGTCGGCACCTCCGCGCCGGACTGGGTCCGCCGCTGGCTGGGCGCCGGTCTCGGTGGCGTGGCGCTGTTCGCCCGCAACGTCGAATCGCCCGACCAGGTCGCCGCGCTCACCGCGCAGCTGCGCGCCGAGCGGCCCGACGTGATCGTCGCGATCGACGAGGAGGCCGGGGACGTCACCCGGTTCGAGTCCCGGCTGGGCAGCTCCCGCCCGGGCAACCTGGCGCTCGGCGCGATCGACGACCCGGAGCTGACCGAGGCGGTCGCCCGGGACCTGGGCCGCGACCTGGCCGCGGCCGGCATCACGCTGGACTACGCGCCGGACGCGGACGTCAACAACAACCCCGACAACCCGGTCATCGGGGTCCGCGCCTTCGGCGCCGAACCCCTGCTGGTGGCCCGGCACACGGCCGCTTTCACCCGGGGCATCCAGGCGTACGGCGTGGCCGCCTGCGCCAAGCACTTCCCCGGCCACGGCGACACCGCCGTCGACTCGCACCACGACGTGCCGCTGATCACCCAGAGCCTGGCCGAGCTGGCCGCCATCGAGCTGATCCCGTTCCAGGCCGCGATCGCCGCCGGCACCCGGGTGGTGATGACCGGGCACCTGCTCGTCCCGGCCTACGACGACGCCCTGCCGGCCACGCTCAGCCCCAAGATCTTGACCGGCCTCCTCCGTGAGCAGCTCGGCTTCGACGGCCTGATCGTCACCGACGGCATCGAGATGCAGGGCGTACGCCGCCGCTTCGGCCTGGAGGGCGCCACCGTGCGCGCCCTGGCGGCCGGTGTCGACGCGATCTGCGTGGGCGGCGACCACGCCGACGAGGAGACCGCGATCCGGCTGCGCGACGCGATCGTCGCCGCGGTGCGCTCCGGCGAACTCGCCGAGGAGCGGCTGCGCGACGCGGTCGCCCGGGTCCGGGCGCTGGCCGACTGGACCACGCGCACCCAGCGGGAAGCCGGCGTCGTGCCCGGCGCGCAGCCGGCCTCCGCGCTCGGCTCGGACATCGGCTTCGCCGCCGCCCGCCGCGCGGTCCGGGTCACCCGGGCCGCGGGCGCGCCGGACCTGCCGATCGCCGGCGTGCCGCACGTCGTCGAGTTCGCCCCGGAGCGCAACATCGCGATCGGCAGCGAGACGCCGTGGGGGATCGGCGCGCCGCTGGCCGGCCTGCTCCCCGGCACCACCTCGGTCCGCTTCGGCGCCGACGACCTGGCGGCCCTCAGCGACCCGGCCGGCACCCTGCTGGCCGCCGCCGCCGGACGGCCGCTGGTGCTGGTGGTCCGGGACGTGCACCGGCACCGCTGGATCGCCGACACGCTGGACCGGATGATCGAGGCCCGGCCGGACGCGATCGTGGTCGAGATGGGCATCCCGATCAAGGTGGTCGGCGGGGTGCACGTGGCCACCTTCGGCGCCACCCGGGCCTGCGGCCAGGCCGCCGCGGAGCTGATCGCCGGCGCGGACGTCCCGGAGCCGGTCGCCGCCTGACCGGCGGCGGGGATTCGGGGGAGGGGCGCGGCTCTGGCCGGTCGTGGCTCTTCGCGCCGCGCGCCCCTGTGTTACGGCCCTCTGCGCCGCGCGTCGTGGCCCTCTGCGCCTTGCGTCCGTGCGTTGTGGCCCTCCGCACCGTGCGTCCCTGCCTTGGTGGCCCTCCGCACCGTGCGTCCCTGCTTCGTGGCTCTCCGCGCAGCGCGCCCCGGCGTCGTGGCCCTCTGCGCCGTGCGTCGTAGCCCTCTGCGCCGTGCGTCCCTGCCTCCCCGCCGTGCGTCCCTGCTTCGTGGCTCACTGTGTCGCAAGGTCCGTCTTGCGGCTGTCTGTGCCAGGGGTGCTGCGTCGCGGCCCTGATCAGTCGGGGCATCGAGCGGTCGCGGTCACCCCGAGCCGCTCACCGCCCGGCTTCCGGCGGGTTCTCCACAATGGCGGGTTGTCCACAGGGCGTGGGCGGGACCGGGGTCTTTTCGCCCACGCTGATCGATGGGATGGCCTCCCCTGGGCGGGCGGGGACGGACTAGTCGGCGACCAGATCGGCGTATTCCGGGTGTTCGGTGATGTAGTGGGCGAAGAACGGGCAAGCCGGGATGATCCGCTGGTCGCGGGAGCGGATCAGGTCGAGGGTCTGGCGGGCCAGTTCGCCGGCCAGGCCGCGGCCGCGCATGTCCGGGTGGGTCTCGGTGTGCAGCACGGTCACCACGTCCGGGCCGCGCAGCCGGTAGCTGGCCAGCGCCGCCACCGCACCGTCCACCAGCAGCTCGAACCGGTGCGCCCCGGCGTTGTCCTGGACCGGATAGTCGCTCACGTGCAGCCTCCTCGGGGGTTGATCGCCAGCCTACGGTTGCTCGCAGCCCGTACCGTGAAACGGGTGCTGATCTCCTCTTCTCGCCGCCGCGTCGCCGCCGTCCTGGTCTCCGCAGCCCTCGGGGCCGCCCTGCTCACCGGGTGCGGTGACGACGTGAGCTGCGGCGTCGACCAGTGCACCGTGACCATCCAGCGGGAGACGAACGCCAGCGTCGACGTGTTCGGCGTGGAGGCCGAGTTCGTCAGCGCCGACGACGACACGGTCACCCTGGAGGTGGCCGGCCAGCAGGTGACCTTGACGAAGGGGCAGCAGGCGGTCGACGTCGGCGGGCTGCAGCTCTCGCTGTCGAGCGTGACGCAGAGCGCGATCCAGGTGCAGGTCTCCCGGTGAGCCGGGGAGAATAGCACCCGGAGTTTGACGGAGGGCCTGTTCGGTCACATTGAGGGCATGTCCTCCACCACCTCGAACGTCAAATATCACGCGTCACGCGCCGCGGACAGCAAGCCCTTGGAGTTCCTGGCCCGGGGTGGCTTCGTCGGCTACGGCATCATCCACCTGCTGTTCGCCTGGATCGCGCTGCAGGTCGCGATCAGCGGCTCCGGCAAGCAGAGCGACCAGTCCGGCGCTCTGCAGGAGCTGGCCCGTCAGCCGTACGGGAAGACCCTGCTGGTGATCATCACGATCGGCCTGTTCGCGATGGCCGTGTGGCAGCTCTTCGAGGCGGTCGTCGGGGAGAGCGGCGAGCAGACCCGGAGCGCGATCGCCGAGCGGGTGCTCTCCGGTGTCCGCGCGGTGCTCTACGCGTACCTGGGCTGGCTTGCGATCAAGGTGATCCAGGGCGCCAACGCCTCGATGGGCGACAACTACGAGAGCAAGTCGGCCGGCCTGATGGGTTCCGAGGGCGGGCGCTGGCTGGTCGGCCTGGCCGGGCTGGTGGTCGTCGGGGTCGGCATCGGGATCTTCGTGTACGGCTTCAAGCGGAAGTTCACCAAGCACCTGAACACCCAGCAGATGCCGCACACCACCCGGCAGCCGATCATCCGGCTGGGCATGTCCGGCTACATGGCCAAGGGCGTCGCGTACGCGATCGCCGGCGTGCTGTTCGTGACCGCCGCGGTGACCTACGACCCGGACAAGGCGCGCGGCCTGGACGCGGCGCTGAAGACCCTGGCCGGCCACCCGTGGGGCGTGTGGCTGCTGGGCCTGATCGCGCTCGGCATCGCGGCCTTCGGGATCTACTGCTTCGCGCAGGCCAAGTACCGCAAGATCTGAGCGAACCGTGGGTCCGAGGGCCGCAAGATCTGAGCGAACCGTGGGTCCGAGGGCCGCAAGATCTGAGCGAACCGTGGGTCCGAGGGCCGCAAGATCTGAGCGAACCGTCGGTCCGAGAGCCGCAAGATCTGACTGACACTCCCGGGTGGCGGGTGTGAGCTGTATCCGACATCCGCCATATCGGGTGTGTGCCGCCTGCCCTCTGGGGCAAGTTGGAGCGCTGGCACAGCACCCGACCGTGGAGAGGAAAGCTCGTGTCCAGCGTTCTGACCGCCGTGCTCGGCGTGACGGGGGCCGCTGTCGCGGCCGTCGTGCTCGTCGAGGCGTCGCACTGGGCCATGATCCGGATTGGTCGCCGCTCGGCGCTCGCCGCCGAGCTGGCGAAAACCATGCACCGCCCGTTCCTGGTGACCGTCACCCTGTTCGCGATCCAGCAGGCGCTGCGGGTCGTCGCCGGGGAGTTCCCCGGCCGGGCCGAGGTCCTGCACCTGCTGGTGCTGCTCTGCATCGGCTCGCTCGGCTGGCTGGTGGCCGCGCTGCTGCTGGTCCTGGAGGACCTCACGCTGGCCCGGTGGCGCACCGACGTGCCGGACAACCTGCGCCGCCGGCGGATCAAGACCCAGGTGGTGATGCTGCGCCGGGTGACCGTCGCGGCCATCGTGATCCTGACCCTCGGCGTGATGCTGATGACCTTCCCCGGGATCCGGGCGCTGGGCGCCAGCGTGCTCGCCTCGGCCGGGCTGGTCAGCGTGATCGCGGCGCTCGCCGCGCAGAGCACGCTCGGCAACGTCTTCGCCGGGCTGCAGCTGGCGTTCAGCGACGCGATCCGGGTGGACGACGTGGTCGTGGTGGAGCAGGAGTGGGGCCGGATCGAGGAGATCACCCTGACGTACGTCGCGGTGCAGATCTGGGACGACCGGCGGCTGATCCTGCCCACCTCGTACTTCACCACCAAACCGTTCCAGAACTGGACCCGGTCCAGTTCGGCGGTGCTCGGCACGGCCGAGATCGACGTCGACTGGTCCACCCCGATCGAGCCGCTGCGGACCGAGTTGCGCCGAGTGTGCGAGGGCTCCGACCTGTGGGACGAGCGGGTCTGCGTGCTCCAGGTGACCGAGGCGATCGGCGGCACGATCCGGCTCCGGGCCCTGGTCAGCGCGGCCGACGCGGGCGCCCTGTGGGATCTGCGCTGCCTGGTCCGGGAGCGGCTGGTCGCCTGGATGTGGGAGAACCAGCGCGGCGCGCTGCCCCGGATGCGCACTCAGCTGGACGAGACGGATGACGGGGTGGCGCCGGTGCGGCAGTCTCTGGGGACAAGGAGGACGGACGTCTCTCCGGACGCGCGGGTGTTCAGCGGTGGCGACGACGCCGAGGCGCGCGGCGCTGCCTTCGGCGGCGCCGACGGGCACGACGACACGGTTTCCACGGCGGCCGGTGTTTCAGGATTGAGCGGCCGGTGAACAGGGCATACAGGCGACACAGCGAAAGGGGGAGCGATGGCCGATGTGCTCAATGGCAGGGCGGCCCGACCGTTGTCCGAGCAGTCCACCGCGGAGCTGGTGCAGCGCGCCAGTGAACAGCTCAGCAAACTGGTCCGGGACGAACTGACCCTGGCCAAGGCGGAGCTGGCGGAGAAAGGGAAACACGCCGGGATCGGCGCCGGTCTGTTCGGCGGCGCGGGCGTGTTCGCCGGATACGGTGTGGGTGCCCTGATCGCGACCGCGATCATCGCCCTGAGCCTGGTCTGGCCACTCTGGCTGGCCAGTCTGACGGTCACCGTGGCGGTCTTCCTGATCGCCGGCGTCCTGGCGCTGATCGGCCGCTCCCAGTTCCGCCGGGCCACGCCCGCCGAGCCGCAGGCCGCGATCGAGGGCTTGAAAGCCGATGTCGACGAGGTCAAGCACGCGGTGGAGCGAGGCCGGGGATGAGCGAGCGCAACGGGACCACCACGAAACCTGATCTGGTGGCGCTGCGCGCCGAGATCAAGCAGACCCGGTCCGAGCTGGGTGACACCGTGCAGGCCCTGGCGGCCCGCGCGGACGTCAAGGCCCGGGCCCGGGAGCAGGTCGTGCAGGCCCGCGAGCGGGTCCGCGTGCAGGTGCGGGAGCAGGCCGCCGCGGTGCGGCTGAACCCGGCACCGCTGGTGCTGCTCGCCGCCGGGCTGGCGGCGGTCGCCGGAGTCATTCTGATCGTGCGGGGGAGGCGCTGATGGCGGGCAAGTTGGAGAAGATCGCGCTCAAGCCGGTGAACGTGGCGATGGGCGTGGCCGCGGGCGCGGTGGCCGGCATGGTCTTCAAGAAGGTCTGGAAACTGGCATCCGGCGACGACGACGCGCCGGATGCCGGCGACGAGAGCCGGGGCTGGGGCGAGGTGCTCATCGCCGCGGCGCTGCAGGGCGCGATCTTCGCCGTGGTGAAGGCGGCGGTCCACCGGGGCAGCGCGGCCGGCACCAAGCGCCTGACCGGTCACTGGCCTGACTAGATCACTACCCGTATAGACAGGTGTCTTGACGGCTCCCCACTTCGTAACCGTGAAGTGGGGAGCCTTTTCCATATCTGCCACGCTTTATTGGATTCCTTCGAGGGGCAGCTTTCCGGCCCGATTTTCGGGTACAGTGTGGCCAGTTTTTGCGTACGTGGTTCGCTGCTTCCGTCAGGCGGCGGGACACCGGCCCTTCCCGGGAGGGCCACGAGGTGTCGCAAAGCCGAGCGGAGGGGACGTCCTCTGAAAGGGCCGCCTCGCGGCGCCGCTGCTCGAAAACGGTCATCGGCCCCGCGCTCCGCTGCCGCGTAGGGCGGGCCGGCATTTTCAGAAGGAGAGTTCAGCATGGCGCAAGGAACCGTGAAGTGGTTCAACGCAGACAAGGGCTTCGGCTTCATCACCGTCGACGGCGGGGGTGCTGACGTGTTCGTCCACTTCTCGGCCATCCAGACGAGCGGCTACCGCACTCTGGAGGAGAACCAGCGGGTGGAGTTCGAGATCGCCCAGGGCCAGAAGGGCCCGCAGGCGGAGCAGGTTCGCCCGCTCTGAGACCAATCCGCCGGTCGCGAGGCCGGCACGCCGGCCGCCTGGCGGAGGCCGGCCTGACCGGTGGCCCCGCAACCTCGCCGGAGGGTGCGGGGCCGCTTTTGTACGACCTATTGTTCCGACCGCATCATTGACAATTGTTGGCCCGGCCCGGTCGTCATGGTGTTCGCCTGCCCAGAGGCGGACCACCAAGTGACCGGGCCGTGCTCATGCCGTCGCGCGGCCGCTGCTCCGGCGGCGCATACCGATGATCACCAGCGCCAGGCCGAGCCCGGCGACCGCGCCGCCGACCGCTGCCCAGATCGGCTTGTCGCTCATCAGCTCGTGCTCGAACATGTTGAGCCCCTGCAGGGTCCACACCGCACCGAGCACGATGGCCAGCAGGCCGAGCGACATGCTCAGCCAGCCACGCAAGCGCGTGGGGTCGGCCGGAGTGTCGCTTTCATTGTTCACCATTTGTCGTGCACCTGAGGGCGAATCAGCTCATCGTAGACTGCGGCGATCTTTTCCCGGGTTTCCGGCGAAAGCGGCGGAACAGCGGCGGCGTGCGCGTTCGCGCGCGCTTGCTCGGGATTGCGCGCACCCGGGATCACGACGGTGACGGCGGGCTGATCGAGGATCCAGCGCAGCGCGAATTGCGCCATCGTGACGCCCTCGGGCACCAGCGGCTGCAGCCGGCGAACCGCTTCCAGACCGGTCGCGAAGTCGACCCCGGAGAACGTCTCGCCGACGTCGAACGCCTCGCCGTGCCGGTTGTAGTTGCGGTGGTCGTCGGCGGCGAACGTGGTCCGCTCGTCATAGCGCCCGGAGAGCAGGCCACTGGCCAGCGGCACCCGGGCGATGATGCCCACCCCGGCCTCGGCGGCGGCCGGCAGCACCCGCTCCAGCGGCTTGAGCCGGAACGCGTTCAGGATGATCTGCACACTGGCCGTGCCGGGCCGGGCGATCGCGGTGAGCGCCTCCTCGACCTTCTCCACGCTCACGCCGTAGGCGGCGATCCGCTTCTCCTGCACCAGCGTGTCCAGGGCGTCGAACACCTCGTCGCTGCTGAACACCGGCGTCGGCGGGCAGTGCAGCTGCACCAGGTCCAGGGTGTCCACCCCGAGATTGGCCCGGGACCGGTCGGTCCACGCCCGGAAGTTGTCCAGCGTGTAGTTGCCCGGCTCCTGCGCCACCCGGCGGCCCATCTTGGTGGCCACCGTCAGACCCGGCTTGTCCTTGACGAACGAGCCGACGATCTGCTCGCTGCGCCCGTCCCCGTACACATCCGCGGTGTCGATGAACGTCACCCCGGCATCGACCGCGGCCTGCAGGGTGGCGTGCGCGTCGGCCTCACTGACGTCGCCCCAGTCGGCGCCGAGCTGCCAGGCACCCAGACCGATCACCGAGGCGTCCCGGCCCATCCGGCGAAAGCTTCGTTTTTCCACGTGGTGACCCTACCGCCCGGCTGTTGTCTTCAAACAGAACGTACGTACGGTTTAATTCAAGAGCCGTTTTCGGTACGTCCGGAGGTGTGTCATGTGGGATCCCGCTGTCTACCGGCGCTTCGGCAACGAGCGCTCCCGTCCGTTCTTCGACCTGGTCGCCCGGATCGGCGCCACCGCCCCGCGAGCCGTCGCCGATCTGGGCTGCGGCCCCGGCGAGCTGACCCGTACCCTCGCCGACCGCTGGCCGTCCGCCACCGTGACCGGCGTCGACTCGTCTCCCGAAATGATCGACAAGGCAACCGCAGCTGACCCAGCCGCCGTCCCGTCCGCCGGTCCCTCGGCTGGCTCGGCTGCTGTCCCGGCCACCGGTCCGGCGGCTGTCCCGGCCGTCGGCGCGGGCCGGGTCACGTTCCGGCTCGGCGACATCGCCTCCTGGCGGCCGGGTCCGGACACCGACGTGCTGGTCACCAACGCGGCGCTGCAGTGGGTGCCCGGCCACCAGGAGATGCTCACCCGGTGGGCGACCGAACTGCCGTCCGGCGCGTGGCTGGCCATGCAGGTGCCAGGCAACTTCGACGCGCCGTCACACCGCCTGCTCCGAGCCACCGCGACCGACTTCGGCGTAGCCCACGTGCTGCGCGAATCCCCGGTCGACGACCCGGCGGACTACGCCGCCCGGCTGACCGCCACCGGCGCGACCGTGGACGCCTGGGAGACCACCTACCTGCACCTGCTGCCGGTGGCCGGCCCGGACCACCCGGTGCTCCGCTGGATCGAGGGCACCGCCCTGCGCCCGGTCCGCGCGGCCCTGGACGAGGACACCTGGCCCACGTTCCGGACCGAGCTGGCCAAGAAGATCGCCGGCGCCTACCCGGCCCGCGGCGACCTGGTCCCCTTCCCGTTTCGCCGCATCTTCGTGGTGGCCCGGACGGCCTAGGCACCGCGCCGTCGTTGTCCACAGCCGCGCGTTGTCCACAGGCCACCCGCATGATCTTCCTTCCCCGCGCCACACTGTCTGCGGGGGCTTCCCCCTTGGGATGGGCGGGCTGTGCCGTGGCGGCCTGTGCCGTGGCGGGCTGTGCTGCAACAGGGCTGTGGAGCAACAGGGCGTGGAGCACCAGTGCGGCCCCGGCGGACATCGCCTGGGTAGGCAGGCTTCGGGACCAGCTGCTCGCTAAGTTCTTGCGAGAGGATCGCTGCCAACCGAGGAGTAAGACGTGACCGACCTGACCGCGTTCATCGCCGGGCTGCCCAAGGCCGAGCTGCACGTGCACCATGTGGGGTCGGCGTCGCCGCGGATCGTGGCGGAGCTGGCGGCGCGGCATGAGGGTAGTTCACCGGTGCCGGCCGACCCGGCGGCGCTGGCCGAGTATTTCGAGTTCCGGGACTTCGCGCACTTCATCGAGATCTACCTGAGCGTGGTCGACCTGATCCGGGACGCGGCGGACGTGCGGCTGCTGACCTATGAGATCGGGCGGGAGCTGAGCCGGCAGCAGGTGCGGTATGCGGAGTTGACCGTCACCCCGTATTCGAGCGTGCGCCGCGGGATTCCGGCCGGGGCGTTCTGCGAGGCGATCGAGGACGCCCGGGTGGGGGCCCGCCGGGACTTCGGGGTGGACCTGGCGTGGTGCTTCGACATCCCGGGGGAGGCCGGGCTGCCGTCGGCCGAGGAGACGCTGCGGATCGCGCTGGAGGAGCGGCCGGACGGGCTGATCAGTTTCGGTCTGGGTGGGCCGGAGATCGGGGTGCCGCGGCCGCAGTTCAAGCCGTATTTCGACAAGGCGCGGGCGGCCGGGCTGCACAGCGTTCCGCACGCCGGGGAGACCACCGGGCCGGGCACGATCTGGGACGCGATCCGGGAGCTGGGCGCCGAGCGGATCGGGCACGGCATCGCGGCGGCGCAGGACGAGGGGCTGATGTCCTACCTGGCCGAGCAGCAGATCCCGCTCGAGGTCTGCCCGACGTCGAACCTGCGCACCCGGGCGGTCGCCGACCTGGCCGAGCACCCGATCGGCAAGCTGGTCGCGGCCGGCGTGCCGATCAGCGTCAACTCGGACGACCCGCCGATGTTCGGCACCAGCCTGGAGCGGGAGTACGCGGTCGCCGCCACCCTGCTCGGCCTCGACCAGCACGGCGTCGCCGACCTGGCTCGCGCCGCCGTCCGCCACAGCTTCCTGTCCTTCGACGGCAAGGCGAAGCTGACCGCCGAGATCGACGCCTACGAAGCCGCCGCCACGCACTGACCCGGTCAGGGGGACAGCGGGTCCTGCCAGAACGCGACCATGACGATGGTGCCGATGGTGAGGATGGTCAGCCAGCGGATCAGGCGCCGCCGGTAGAACCGGGCCGGATCCTCCTCCGGCTCGGTCTCCGGCCTGCTCAGCAGATCGGGCATCGCTTTCCCTCCGGTCCTTCCTCGGCGAGCGGGCCACGGCACGCCCGCCTTGACGGAATTGGAAACGGTCAGCTGGGGACGGCTGTCCAGCTCTGGTGGCGCTGTGCGGTGTCCGGCTCCAGGGTCAGCACCCGGTGCCAGCCGAACCGCTGGCTGCCGACGCCGGCCACCAGATCGCCGGTCCCGTTGCGCAGCGTGAAGCCGTGGTCGGACGCCTGCAGCCGCCACTGGGTGCCGGGGCTCGTGCAGCCGCCCTGCACCAGCGGCGCGCCGGCCACCGCCGCGCCGCCGAGCGGCAGCAGGCACTTGCCGCTGGCCCGGGAGACCAGCGTGTAGCTGCCCTCGTCGGCGGCCGGGACGAGCTGCCACTGCTGCTGGTTGCCGCCGTCGGCCGGGCCGAGCGTGGCCGGCGTGCCGTCGGTGGCGCGTGCCGCGTAGAGGTCGGCGGCGCCGCCGGTCAGCGCGTTGGTCAGCACGAAGTACGAGTTCTGCACCGGCCGGGCGGCGGGCGCGGTCCGGGCCGTGCCGGTGGCCCGGTAGCCCTGCGACTTGCTGGTGACCTCGACCTTGTAGGTGGCGTCCGGCTTGAGCCCGATCAGCCGGGCCCGGGTCGCCTTGGTCGTGGCCACCGGCTTGCCGTCCACCGACACCTGGTATTTCGCGTTGTCGGAGGCGGCGCTCCAGGTCAGCCGGACGGAGAGGCTGCTCGCGTCGCGGATCTCCAGCGCCGCCTGCACCCCGCCGCCGGCGGTCGGCGGCTGGGGCGCGCCGGCGTCCTGGTCACCGGAGCCGTTCGCGCCGTTCTCCGCCTTCGGCGGCTGGAAGGCGGCCGGTTCGACGGCCACCGGCGCGCCGGGCGGCGCGCTCGCCCCGGGCAGCGGCGCGGCCGGCGCGGACGCGCTCGGTGCGGTGCTCGGGCCGGCCGGCGGGTCGCCGGCCGGGGCGCTGGTGCTCGGGGCCGGCGTCGCGGAGCTGGGCGCCGGGTCCGGGCTGGCCGGGGCGGTGGTGGCCGGCAGCTCGGCGGTCCCGGTCGGGTCGGGGGTGACCGCGCCGGGCACGTCCGGGATGTCGTCGCCGCCGTCGCTGCGCAGCAGGAAGTCGCTGAGCGCCACGTTCCAGTGGGTGTCCAGGAAACTGCCCGGCTTCGGGTTGGTGTTGAAGTAGTCGTCGTGGCCGCAGTCCAGCCGCACCTCGTGCGACTTGGGGCAGGCCTGGCGGACCGTCCGGTTCGCCCGGTCGGCGCCGCAGAGCAGGTCGTAGTCGTCCAGGCAGCCGCCCGCGCCGGTGCCGTTCGGGGCGCCGTTGAGCACCGCGCCGAAGACGTGGGTCAGCTCGTGGGCGGCCATCACCGAGCTCCAGCAACCGGCGTCGACCCGGGCGTAGGACGGCCCGGCGTTGTTCCGGTTGGTCCGGCCGGGGCGCTGGTCGTCGACGTAGGTGCCGATCCCGCAGTAGACGTTGGTGTCGGCGAACATCAGGTACTTGCGGTCGGTGCGGTTGTAGCCGAGGGCGCCGAGTGCCTTGACCGTGGCGGCGAACGAGCCGAGCGAGCCGGCCGGCAGCTCCACCTCGGAGACCGAGACCGTGCAGTCCGGCGTGGTCACGTAGCGGACGTGCCGGGAGCCCCCGGTCTCGCCGGCGCTGGCGTCGTAGATGGCGTCGACGCCGCCGGCCCAGGTGCGGAACGAGTTGACGTACCGGCTGTACTTGCTGGTGCCGCCGGCGGCGTAGAGGTAGAGCACCTGCACCCGCTTGCCGCTCTGCCCGTCGCCCTCGCAGGCCACGCCGTCCGGGCCGAGCACGAAGTCGGCGTTGCCCGGGGCCGGGTCCGGGATCAGCGCCGGCGCCTCCGGGGTGAGCGCGCTGCCGCCCAGGTCGCGGGCGATCTCGGCGTCGGCCGGGACGGGAGCGTTCCGGACCACGCGGACCGACGAGGGCAGCTTGGTGGCGGCGGTGACCGGGGCGACGTCCTTGCCGACGGACAGGCCGGTGGGCACCCGGTCCGGCCCGTGCGTGCAGGTCTCGTCGAAGAGCACGTAGGACCCGGCGCACAGCGCGTTCTTCGCGGCCGGCTTCAGCCCGTCGTAGATCAGGCCCTGGTCGGGCGCGTCCGCGGGCAGCGCGGTGAGTTCGAACCGGCCCGGGTCGTCGGGCGCGGAGCTGCCGATCACGCTCGGGCCGACCACGCCGCCGACCCCGAGCAGGGCCAGGCCGAGAGCCACCGGAAGCATCCGGGTGGTGACGGAGCGTGGCGGCTGCTCCCGGTCAGCTCCGGCGCGGCGCCGCCCTGGGGGCGACCCACGGAACGCTGACCGGCGATGCGCGGGCAAAGCAGCTCCTTGTCGGAACGGTGTAGCTGGTACGCGGTGGGAGGGGGCCATGGGGTGCCCGCCTCCCACCACGCGGGGGCTCCGCCGGCCGCGGCGATGGGGACGTGCGGTGTGCGAACCGGGGAGCCGGATGGGATCGGAGGGAACACTGCCAGCCCGGGCGAGCCAGGGGAACACTCTTAAAACAGATCTAAGCAACTTCTGTTCCGTACGGGGGAAGGGGCTTGCGGATCAGCTCGGGCGTCGTCCCAGCCGGCCACGGCCGACCAGTCCGAAACGACTCGGTGTCTTGGGTACGGCCTCGGCGTCGGCGATCAGCATCACCACGCTGGCCCCGCCCATGGTGGCCCGGTCCAGGCTGACCGAGCCGCCGGTGGACTGGGTCAGCCGGCGGGCGATGTCCAGGCCCAGGCCGGTCGAGCCCTGCTGGCTCTGGCCGCGGCGCAGCGCCCGCTCCGGGTCCGGGATGCCCGGGCCGGCGTCGTCCACCCGCAGCGCCACCCAGCCGTCCCGGCGGGAGAGCGCCACCTCGAATGCGGTGCCCTGCGGGGTGTAGCGGAACACGTTGCCGAGGATCGCGTCGAGCGCGGCGGCCAGCTCGGCCCGGGCCACCGGGACCGGGATCCGCATCTGCGCGCCGACCACCCGGTACTGCCGGTTCTGGTCGCCGGCCAGCGCGGACCAGAACGTCATCCGCTCCCGGACCACCTCGCTGGCGTCGCACAGGCCCTCCTCGGGGGCGGCGGCCACCTCGCGGGCGACCGCCTGCCGGGTGGTGTTGATCAGGGAGTTGACCTCGTCCTCGAGGGTGGCGATGGCCTGCCGGATGCGCCGGATGCCGCGCCGCCGGTCCACCTCGTCCGCGGTCAGGTCGATGATCTGGGTGTCGTCCGGGTCGAGCGCCTCGGCGTCCAGCCGCAGCGCGGTGAGCGGGGTGCGCAGCCGGTGCGACAGGTCGGCGACCAGCTCCCGCTCGTCGGTGCGCGAGCTGACCAGGCGGTCGGCCATCCGGTTGAACGCGTAGCCCGCCTCGGCCAGCTCGCGCGGCCCGGACGGCGAGATGCGCACGTCCAGGTCGCCGTCGCCGACCGCGAGGGCCGCCTCGACCAGGTTGTTCGCCGAGTTGACGGCGCCACGGGCGAGCCGGTCGACCACTATCACCGAACCGCCGACCAGCACCACGGCCAGGCCGAGCAGCAGCCACCAGTCACGGGCGGTGTTCGCGCCGAGCTCGGAGTCCGGCACGAACGCCTCGACCACCCAGGACTTGCCGGCCGCGGTGACCGGCTGCAACCGGACCACGCCGCCGGCCACCTCCACCACGCTGGCCTCGGTGCTGGTCGCGGCCTGGTCGATCTGCCGGGCGCTGGCCCGGCCGCCGTCGGTGGGCGCCAGGCCGGGCACGTGCACCACCGGGCCGCCGGCCTCGGTGATCGCGGCGGCCACGCCTTTCTGCCCGGCGCCGGCGACGATCGCGCCGGCCACCGTGGAGGTCCGCTGGGCGGCCTCGGCGAGCGCCTGGTCGCGGTGGTCGGAGCGCAGCCCCCAGCCCAGCGGGATGAGGAAGACCAGGGCGGCGACGGCGGTGGTGGCGGCCGTGGTGTAGGCCAGCCGCAACCTCAGTCCGGCGCCACCAACCGGAATCCGACCCCCCGCACGGTGCGCAGGTAGCGGGGCTTCGCCGCGGACTCGCCCAGTTTCCGGCGGAGCCAGTACAAATGCACGTCGATGGTCTGGTCCTCGCCGACCGATGGCTGTCGCCATACCTCCTCCAACAGCTCACGACGGGAAACCACTCGGCCCGGGCGGGCGGCGAGGTACGCCAGCAGGTCGAACTCCTTGCGGGTCAGCGCCAGCGGCTGGTCGCCGAGGGTAGCGCTCCGCTCGCCCACGTCAACCCGCAGCTCACCGACCTCGTGGACGGCGGGCTGGGCGGCGCGGCTGGCCCGGCCGACCCGGCGGAGCACGGTGGCGATCCGGGCGTCCAGGTGCGCGCCGGTGAACGGCTTGACCATGTAGTCGTCGGCGCCGGCCCGCAGCAGCCGCACCACGGTCTGCTCGTCGTCGCGCGCGGTGGCGATGATGATCGGCACGTCGGTGATGCCGCGCAGCATCCGCAGCGCGTCCGACCCGTCCAGGTCGGGCAGCCCGAGGTCGAGCACGACCAGGTCGGGGGTCTCCGCGGCGACCCGCCGGAGAGCCTCCAGCGCGGTGCCGACGGCGTGCACGGCGTGCCCCCGGTCGGCGAGCGAACGGAGCATGGCGCCACGCACGACATGATCGTCTTCGACGAGCAACACCGTGGCCATGCGAAGACCGTACCGACTCCGGCGGGCAGAACCTAAAGGGTCATGGAGTGAGATGCTTTGATGACTCTCAGTGATGGAATACGATCCGAAGTACCGATGTCCTTCATCCTCTTCCCCAGTACGCGACTCGCGTTGGCCCTGGACAGCCTGGCCGGCCTGAGCGTCGGCGACGCCCTCGGCGCCCAGTACTTCGTGCCCGGCAACAAGCCCGCCGACCTGCTCGACGGCCGCGTCCCGGCGCCGCCCTGGGACTGGACCGACGACACCGAGCAGGCCTGCTGCCTGGTGGCCACCCTCGACGAGGGCGACTTCGACCGGGACGCGTTCGCCACCCGCCTCGCCCAGGTCTTCGAGCCCTATCGGGGCTACGGGCCCGGGGCGGTCGTCATGCTCCGGCAGATCCGGGAGGGGCTGCCCTGGCCGATCGCGGCCGCCGCGGCCTTCCACGGGCAAGGCTCGTGCGGCAACGGGGCGGCGATGCGGGCCGCGCCGCTCGGGGCCTGGCACGCCGACTCGCTGGCGCACGCGGCCACCCAGGGCGCCCGCGCCGCCGAGGTGACCCACGCGCACCCGGAGGGGATCGCCGGTGGGGTGGCGGTCACCGTGGCCGCCGCGTTCGCCACCGCCGCCCGGCTGGACGGGCTGCGGCCCGAGCCGGGACAGCTGCTGCGGGCCACCGCCATGCACACCGCGCCGGGCGTGGTCCGCGACGGGCTCCGGGACGCGGCCACGATCAAGGGCGTCGAGGAGGCCGCGGCCCGGCTCGGCACCGGGGGCCAGGCGACCGCGCAGGACACCGTGCCGTTCGCGCTCTGGGCCGCCGACCGCTACCTGGACGACTTCCCGGCCGCCGTGGCGGCGTGCGTGGTCGCCGGTGGGGACGTGGACACCACCGCGGCGATCGCCGGGGGAGTGGTGGCGGCGTACACCGGGACCGCCGGCATCCCCGCCGGCTGGCTGGCGAATCGGGAACCGCTTCCGGCGTGGCTGGCCGCCGGGAGCGGACAGTAATCGCCAGGCGGATAGCATCAGGACGCCTAGTCGCTCATCGAATGGAGATCACCGTGTCTGCACCCCGTACACCCGCTGTGGCCGACCCACTAGTCGTCCCGGCCGGGACTACGGCGGCCGACGCGGTGGCCGCCGCCGGGCTCCCGGCCACCGGGCCGAAAGCGGTCGTCGTGGTCCGCGAGGCCGACGGCCGGCTGCGTGACCTGCACTGGTCGCCGGCTGCCGACACCGAGGTGACCCCGGTCGCGATCGACACCCCGGACGGCCTGGACGTGCTCCGGCACTCGACCGCGCACGTGCTCGCGCAGGCCGTGCAGGACGTCTTCCCGGAGGCGAAACTCGGCATCGGCCCGCCGATCCGGGACGGTTTCTACTACGACTTCGACGTGGAGAAGCCGTTCCAGCCGGAGGACCTGACGAGGCTCGAGAAGCGGATGCAGGAGATCGTCAAGGCCGGCCAGACCTTCCACCGCCGGGAGTACTCGTCGCTCGACGAGGCCAAGGCGGAGCTGGCCGCCGAGCCGTTCAAGCTGGAACTGGTCGACATCAAGGGCGACGTGGACGCGGAGGCCGCCGCGGTGGGCGCCGGCGAGCTGACCCACTACGACAACCTGGACAAGGACGGCAAGCGGGTCTGGGGCGACCTGTGCCGGGGCCCGCACCTGCCGTCGACCCGGCTGATCCCGGCGTTCAAGCTGATGCGCTCGGCCGCCGCCTACTGGCGCGGTTCGGAGAAGAACCCCCAACTGCAGCGGATCTACGGTACGGCCTGGCCGTCACGTGACGAGCTGAAGGCGTACCTCAATCGTCTCGCCGAAGCCGAGCGCCGGGACCACCGCAAGCTGGGCACCGAGCTGGACCTGTTCTCCTTCCCCGACGAGATCGGGTCGGGTCTCGTGGTCTTCCACCCGAAGGGTGGGGTGATCAAGCGCGAGATGGAGGACTACGTCCGGGCCCGGCACATCGAGGAGGGCTTCCAGTACGTCGGCAGCCCGCACATCAGCAAGGAGAACCTCTTCCTGACGTCGGGCCACCTGCCCTACTACAAGGACACGATGTTCCCCCCGATGCAGCTGGAGGGGGCGGACTACTACCTCAAGGCGATGAACTGCCCGATGCACAACCTGATCTTCAGGTCGCGCGGGCGGTCCTACCGTGAGCTGCCGATGCGGCTGTTCGAGTTCGGCACGGTCTACCGCTACGAGAAGTCCGGCGTGGTGCACGGCCTGACCCGGGTGCGCGGCCTGACCCAGGACGACTCGCACTCCTACGTCACCGCCGAGCAGGCCCCGGCCGAGATCAAGCACCTGCTGAACTTCGTCCGGTCGCTGCTCGACGACTTCGGCCTGGACGACTACTACCTGGAGCTGTCGACCCGGGACCCGAAGAGCGACAAGTTCATCGGCACCGACGAGCAGTGGGAGACCGCCACCCGGGTGCTGGAGGACGTGGCCAAGGAGTCCGGCCTCGAGCTGGTGCTCGACCCGGGCGGCGCGGCGTTCTACGGCCCGAAGATCAGCGTGCAGGCCAAGGACGCGATCGGCCGGACCTGGCAGATGTCCACCATCCAGTACGACTTCAACATGCCGGCCCGGTTCGGCCTGGAGTACCAGGCGGCGGACGGCACCCGGCAGGAGCCGGTGATGATCCACTCGGCGAAGTTCGGCTCGATCGAGCGGTTCTTCGGCGTGCTGGTCGAGCACTACGCCGGCGCGTTCCCGGCCTGGCTGGCGCCGGTGCAGGTGGTCGGCATCCCGATCCGCGACGACCACGCCGACTACCTGGCGGCGTTCGTCGACCGCCTCCGCAAGGAGGGCATCCGGGCCGAGGTGGACTACTCCACCGATCGGATGCAGAAGAAGATCCGGACCGCGCAGCAGCAGAAGATCCCGTTCATGGCGATCGCCGGCGACGACGACGTGAACGCCGGCACCGTGTCGTTCCGTTACCGGGACGGCTCGCAGCGCAACGGCGTCTCGCTGGACGAGGCGGTCGCGCACGTGGCCGAGGTGGTCCGCTCCCGGGTCAACACCGGGCCGTCCGCCGTCTGACCTCAGTTCCCGCTCCCGCCGCCGGCGTGTCCGCGCGCCGGCTCGGCGGGAGCGGGCCGGGTCATGCCCGACGACGTGCTGCGCGACGCCGACCCGGCGCGGTGTGGCCGAGCCGCCGGTGCGGGCGCTGTCACGTCCACCTGGACGGTAGTGTTCGGGCGTGACCGACCCCGACGGCCTGGAACGACTGTGGACCCCGCACCGGATGACCTACATCGACGGGATCGACACGCCGCAGGGCTGCGCGTTCTGCCTGGCGCCCGGGCTGCCCGAGCCGGAGAGCCTGGTCGTGGCCCGTGGTGAGCTGGTCTACGCGGTGCTCAACCTCTATCCGTACAACCCCGGCCACCTGATGGTCTGCCCGTACCGGCACGTCGCCGACTACACCGACCTGACCGAGGAGGAGACGGTCGAGGTGGCCGCCTTCACCCGGACGGCGATGCGGGTGATCCGCGCGGTGAGCCGGCCGCACGGCTTCAACCTGGGCATGAACCAGGGCGCGGTGGCCGGCGCCGGGATCGCCGCCCACCTGCACCAGCACGTGGTGCCCCGGTGGGGCGGCGATGCCAACTTCATGCCGGTGATCGGCCGGACCAAGGTGCTGCCGCAGCTGCTCGCCGACACCCGTCTGATGCTCGCGAAAGCCTGGCCTAGCTAGCGGACTTCTTGATCGCCTCGGCCAGGTGCGGCGGCATCGGCTCGTGCCGGACGTAGGTGCGGGAGAACGTGCCGGCGCCGGAGGAGAGCGCGCGCAGCTCGACCGCGTAGCGCACCAGCTCGGTGGCCGGCACCTCGGCCCGGACCAGGCTGTGCCCGCCGTCCGCCTCGGACTCGGTGCCGAGCGGGCGGCCGCGCCGGCCGGACAGGTCGCTCATCACCGCGCCGACGTAGGTGTCCGGCACCCGCACCACGATCTCGTCGACCGGCTCGAGCAGCGTCACCTGACCGGCCGCGGCCGCCTCCTTGAGGGCCAGCGCCCCGGCGGTCTGGAACGCCGCGTCCGAGGAGTCCACGCTGTGCGCCTTGCCGTCGAAGAGGGTGACCCGCAGGTCGATGACCGGGTAGCCGGCCACGATGCCTTTCTCCAGCTGAGCCCGGACACCCTTCTCCACCGAGGGGATGTAGTTGTGCGGCACGGCGCCGCCGACCACCCGGTTGACGAACTCGAAGCCGGAGCCGCGGGGCAGCGGTTCCACCTCGATGTCGCAGACCGCGTACTGCCCGTGGCCGCCGGACTGCTTCACGTGCCGGCCGTGCCCCTTGGCCGGGCCGCCGAACGTCTCGCGCAGCGCCACCTTCACCGGCTCGGTGTCCAGCTCGACGCCGCCCGCGCGGAGCCGGTCCAGCACCACGTCGGCGTGTGACTCGCCCATCGTCCAGAGCACCAGCTGATGGGTGTCGGCGTTGCGCTCCAGGCGCAGCGTCGGGTCGCCGGCCACCAGCCGGGCCAGGTTCTTCGCCAGCGCGTCCTCGTCCGAGCGGGTCTTGGCCACCACCGCGATCGGCAGCAGCGGCTCGGGCATCGACCAGGGCGCCATCAGCAGCGGGTCGTCCTTGCTGGACAGCGTGTCGCCGGTCTCCGCGGAGCCGGACTTGGTGATCGCGCAGATGTCGCCGGCCACGCACGAGCCGACCTCGCGCAAGGTGGCGCCGAGCGGGGTGTAGATGTGCGCCACCCGCTCGTCGGCGTCGTGGTCCGGGTGGCCGCGCTCGGCCAGGCCGTGCCCGGAGACGTGCAGCGTCTGGTCCGGGCGCAGGGTGCCGGAGAAGACCCGGACCAGCGAGACCCGGCCGACGTGCCGGTCGATCGTGGTGCGCACCACCTCGGCCACCACCGGGCCGGCCGGATCGCAGGTCAGCGGCGGCCGGGCCGAGCCGTCCACCCCGGTGACCACCGGCAGGTCGTGCTCCAGCGGCGACGGGAAGCTGGTGACCAGGCCGTCGAGCAGCGCGTCCAGGCCGACGCCGGTGCCCGCGCAGACCGGGATGACCGGGTAGAAGTTGCCCCGGGCGACGGCTTTCTCCAGGTCCGGGATGAGCGCGTCGGTGTCGATCAGCTCGCCGCCGATGTAGCGGTCCATCAGGGTCTCGTCCTCGCTCTCCGCGATGATCCCCTCGATGAGCTGGTTCCGGTCGTCGGCGATCGGGTTGAGGTGCTCCGGCTCGGCCGCCTTGGCGGTCGGCGGGTAGCCGCCCGAGTAGTCCAGCACCCGGAGCGTGACCAGGCCGATCAGGCCGGCGATCGACTGCCCGTCGTCGCCCAGCATCGGCTGGTAGACCGGCATCACGTTCTCGCCGAAGGCCTCCTGGCAGTCCTGCAGCACCTGCTCGTAGTCGGCGCGCGGGTGGTCCAGCCGGGTGATCGCCACCGCGCGGGGCATGCCGACCGCGGCGCACTCCTCCCAGAGCGCGATGGTGGCGTCGTCCACGCCGTCCACCGCGGAGACCACGAACAGCGCCGCGTCCGCCGCGCGCAGCCCGGCCCGCAGCTCACCGACGAAGTCGGCGAAACCCGGGGTGTCCAGCAGGTTGATCTTCACGTCCTGGTGCACCAGCGGGGCGCAGGACAGCGCGACCGAACGCTGCTGCCGCACCGCCGCCGGATCGTGATCGGTGACCGTGGTGCCGTCGGTCACGGTGCCCGCGCGGGGGATCGTGCCGGTGGCCGCGAGCAGCGCCTCCACCAGCGTGGTCTTCCCGGCGCCGGAGTGGCCCACCAGCACCACGTTGCGAACTCTGCCGGGCTCTGTCACCACCGGCGCGGCTGCGCCGGCTTGCCCCTTCTCCGAAGTCTTCTGCGCCATGCCGAGCGCTCCCGTCGTTTCCGGTCTGTTACGCCGCTGTTCTACAAATCCCACACCCGGGGCTGTCCCGGTCGCAAGGACCGAGAGACACCAGATCGTGCCGGATGGTGACGATCCGGCGAACCCGGGGGCGAGCCGTACCGTCACCAGGTCCGCGCCGATATGGTGGGACGGCCATGGCAAAGATCGTCCAAGTAACGGCCCGTGCCGTCGTCTCGTACGGCGTCAACCCGGTCGCACAGTTCCTACTCCGGATCGGCGTCTCACCCGACGCCGTCACCGTCGCGGGCACCGTCGGGGTGCTGATCGGTTCGTACTTCGGTGCGAAGGGTCAGCTTCTCTGGGGCACCGTGATCGTAACCGCCTGCGCTCTCACCGATGTGCTCGACGGGACAATGGCCCGGCTTCGTGGTGGTTCGAGCAAGTTCGGGGCCCTTCTCGACTCGTCGATGGACCGGATCGCCGACGGCGCCGTGTTCGGTGCGGTCGCGTACTACCTGGCCACCGAGGGCAACCCGTACAACGGGATGATCGCCGCCTTGATCAGCCTGGTCTTCGGCCAGGTCGTGTCGTACGTGAAGGCCCGCGCCCAGTCGCTCGGGCTGAACGCCGACGTGGGCATCGCCGAGCGCCTGGAGCGCCTGCTGATCGTGGGCGTCGGCGGTCTGCTCGGCGCGGCCGGGCTGCCCTGGGGCCTGCCCGCCGCGCTCTGGGTGCTGGCCGTCCTCTCGGTGATCACCGCGGCCCAGCGCCTGCTGCACGCCCGGCGCACCGAGCCTCAGGTCGCGGTCGAGTGAAGGACCAGCTCATCACGCTCGGCTACACGGCCGGGTGGCGTCTGGTGCGGGCGCTGCCGCTGCCGGTGGCCCGCGCGCTGTTCACCCGGGTGGCCGACCGCGCCTGGAAGGCGAACGGCCCCGGCACCCAGCGGCTGCGCCGCAACTACCAGCAGGTGGTCGGCCCGGACATGCCGGAGACGCTGGTCCGGGACGGCCTGCGGTCGTACGCGCGGTACTGGATGGAGGCGTTCCGCCTGCCGACCCGGTCCCGCGAGGAGAACGCGGCCGGCTTCCACATGGAGGCCGAGTCGTACGACGAGATGAAAAGCGTCGTGGCCGAGGGCAGGGGCATGGTGCTCGCCCTGCCGCACGTGGCGAACTGGGACGCGGCCGCCGCCTGGGTGGTTTCCCACGACTGGCAGATGATCACCGTGGCCGAGCGGCTCAAGCCGGAGTCGGTCGCCCGGAAGTTCCTGGACTACCGGGAGAGCCTCGGCATGCGGGTGCTGCCGCACACCGGTGGCGACCGCCCGGTGCTGGACGTGCTCACCGAGCACCTGAACCAGGGCTGGGTGGTGCCGCTGCTGGCCGACCGGGACCTGTCCCGCGGCGGCGTCGAGGTGCGGTTCTTCGGCGGCCGGACCCGGATGCCGGCCGGCCCGGCGATCCTCGCCATCCGCACCGGCACCCCGCTCTACGTGGCGGACCTGTGGTATTCCGAGCACCGCGTCGAGGCCCGGCTCCACAAGATCATGCCGCCGGCCGACGGGACGCTCGACCAGCGGGTCAAGCGGACCGTGCAGCTGATGGCCGACGCCTTCGCCATCGGCATCGCCGAGCACCCGCAGGACTGGCACATGCTCCAGAAACTCTGGATCTAGGGGGCCGGCGTGCGGATCGGGATCGTCTCGCCCTACTCGTTCGACGTCCCCGGCGGCGTGCAGAACCACATCATGGACCTGGCCGAGGCGCTGATCGGGCTCGGTCACCACGTGAGTGTGCTGGCGCCCGCCGACGAGGACGCCGACCTGCCGGCCTACCTGGTGCCGGCCGGGCGGGCGGTGCCGCTGCCGTACAACGGGTCGGTGGCCCGGATCGCCTTCGGGCCGGTCTCCACCGCCCGGGTGCGCCGCTGGCTGGCCCGCGGCGAGTTCGACGTGCTGCACGTGCACGAGCCGCTCACGCCCAGCCTGTCGCTGCTCGCGGTGCTCTCCGCGCGCGGCCCGGTGGTGGCCACCTTCCACACCGCGATGACCCGCTCCCGGGCGCTCGCCGTCGCGCAGAACTTCCTCCAGCCGGTGATGGAGAAGATCACCGCCCGGATCGCGGTCAGCGAGCTGGCCCGCAAGGTGCAGGTGGAACACCTGGGCGGCGGCGCGGTGGAGATCCCCAACGGGGTCGCGGTGGCGAAATTCGCCACCGCCGCTCCGCTGCCGGGCTGGCCCGGGGAGGGCGGCACGCTCGGTTTCCTCGGCCGTTTCACCGAGCCTCGCAAGGGCTTCCCCCTGTTGCGTACGGCGTTCGTCACGCTCGCCAAGGAGCGCCCCGGCCTGCGCCTGCTGGTGGCCGGCCCGGGTGACCGGGACGAGCTGTTCGACGACATCCCGGCCGAGCTGCACTCCCGGGTCGAGCACCTGGGTCTGGTCAGCGAGCCGGACAAGGCCCGGATGCTGCGCAGCGTCGACGTCTACGTGGCGCCGAACACCGGCGGCGAGAGCTTCGGCATGATCCTCACCGAGGCGATGGCGGCCGGCGCCACGATCGCGGCCAGCGACCTGGACGCGTTCCGTCGGGTATTGGACGGTGGCCGGGCCGGCGCCCTCTTCCCGAACGGCGACGCGGCCGCCCTCACCGGCCTGCTCGGCGAGCTGCTCGACAACCCGGCGCGACGCGCTGAGCTGGCCTCCTGCGCCCGCCAGGTGGTCGGTACGTTCGACTGGCCGAGTGTGGCCGCCCGGGTCCTCGAGGTCTACACCACGGCGATCGAGGCCACCGACGGGCGCGTCTTCGACGACGACGAGACCTGATCGGCACAGGGCAGCTGACGGTCCGACACATTCCGGCACTACGATGCCCCGCATGTGGTGGGTGGTGGGTGTCGTCGTGCTGGCCACGATCTTCTCGGCGTACCTCGGCTGGACCGCCCAGCGGGTCGAGCGGGTGCACGCCCGGGCCCAGTCCGCGGAGCGCGCCCTCGACGCCCACCTGCTGCGCCGTGCCGCGGCCGCCGCGGTGGTCGCCGAGCGGATCGACGGGGTCGAGCTCTACGCCGCCGCCCGGCTGGCCCTGGACGCCGAGCCGGACGAGCGCGAGTCCGCGGAGAACGACCTGACCCGCCAGCTGCAGCGGATCGACCTGGACCCGGCCGACCCGGCGGCACGCACCCTGATCGCCAGCAGCCGCCGGGTGGTGCTGGCCCGCCAGGTGCACACCGACCTGGTCCGCGACGCGCTCACCGCCCGCCGCCGCAAACTGGTCCGGGTGCTCCGGCTGCCCGGCCGTTACCCGCGCCCGCGCTACTTCGACATCGTCGAGCCGGTGATGCCGGAGCTGCCCCCGCTGCCGGCCCCCGCCCCGTCCCCGGAAGCCCTCCCGGCCCAGGCCGTCTGAGCCATCCCGCTGCCGCGACACCGCTTGTTCTCTTGCGGATCTTTTCCGGTACGACTCGCAGCTCCGTGCGAGCCGGCCCGCGAGGCTCCGGCCCACGCACGACCGCGACGCGTGTCGTGCGGGTCCGCCCAGCGCACGGTGAGAGCCGCCGTCGCCTGGTGAGAGCCGCCGTCCCGCGGTGAGGGGCCGCCGTCCCGCGGTGAGGGGCGTCGTCCCGGGGTGAGGGGCGTCGTCCCGCGGTGAGGGGCGTCGTCCCGCGGTGAGGGGCCGCCGTCCCGCGGTGAGGGGCCGCGATGTCCGCCGTTGGTCACGGTTGCGGCCGCGGCTCACGGTCCGGGCTGGGTCTGAGGGGTGTCTCAAGGCGGTCGAGACACCCCTGAGGGCCAGCCGGGGGGCGCTGGCCGCGGCCGGGACAGTGACCAACGGCGGGTGTCGCGGCTCTGACCGCGCACTGAGCGGACCCGCACGACACGCGTCGTGGTCGTGCGTGGGCCGGAGCCTCGCGAGCCGGCTCGCACGGAGCCGCGAGTCGTACCGGAAAAAGATCCGCAAGAGAACAGGCGGCGTCGCGGCAGCGGGGATGGTTGTCGGCGGGCATGCGGAAGGGCCGCCCGGCAGGACGGCCCTTCGCGAACGGACGATGGCGAGCGGACGATTACCAGCCGCGCTCGGCGAGGCGGTGCGGCTGCGGGATCTCGTCGACGTTGATGCCGACCATGGCCTCGCCCAGGCCGCGGGACACCTTGGCGATCACGTCCGGGTCGTCGTGGAACGTGGTGGCCTTGACGATCGCGGCGGCGCGCTGGGCCGGGTTGCCGGACTTGAAGATGCCCGAGCCGACGAAGACGCCCTCGGCGCCGAGCTGCATCATCATCGCGGCGTCGGCCGGGGTGGCGATGCCGCCCGCGGTGAACAGCACGACCGGCAGCTTGCCCGCCTCGGCGACCTCCTTGACCAGCTCGTACGGCGCCTGCAGCTCTTTCGCGGCGACGTAGAGCTCGTCCTCGGGCAGGGTCTGCAGGCGGCGGATCTCGGCGCGGATCTTGCGCATGTGGGTGGTGGCGTTGGAGACGTCGCCGGTGCCCGCCTCGCCCTTCGAGCGGATCATCGCGGCGCCCTCGGTGATCCGGCGCAGCGCCTCGCCCAGGTTGGTCGCACCGCACACGAACGGCGCGGTGAACTGCCACTTGTCGATGTGGTTGGCGAAGTCGGCCGGGGTGAGCACCTCGGACTCGTCGATGTAGTCCACGCCCAGCGCCTGCAGCACCTGGGCCTCGACGAAGTGCCCGATCCGGGCCTTGGCCATCACCGGGATGGAGACGGCGTTGATGATGCCGTCGATCATGTCGGGGTCGGACATCCGGGAGACGCCGCCCTGGGCCCGGATGTCGGCCGGGACGCGCTCCAGCGCCATCACCGCCACGGCGCCCGCGTCCTCGGCGATCTTCGCCTGGTCCGGGGTGACGACGTCCATGATCACGCCGCCCTTGAGCATCTCCGCCATGCCGCGCTTGACGCGGGCGGTGCCGATGGCGGGCTGGTTCTCAGACATGGAACGACTCCTCGTGCGGGGTTTCGGTAGGCCGATCGTAGGAAGCGCGGGCCGCGCCGCTCGATAGCCAATCGACCCCCCGGTGGCCTGCATTAGCCCGTCGCCGGGGAGGTCCTAGAGTTGACGCGTGAACATCGGAGTGCTGGCCCTGCAGGGCGACGTGCGCGAACACCTGTCCGCGCTGGCCGAGTCGGACGTGCTGGCCCGCCCGGTCCGCCGGCCCGAGGAGCTGGCGGAGGTCGACGCGCTGGTGATCCCCGGCGGGGAGTCCACGACGATGAGCAACCTGGCGATCACGTTCGGCCTGCTCGACCCGGTCCGGAAGCGGATCGCGGACGGCATGCCGGTGTACGGTTCCTGCGCCGGCATGATCATGCTGGCCACCACGGTGCTGGACGGCCGTCCCGACCAGGAGTCCTTCCAGGGGATCGAGATGACCGTCCGGCGCAACGCGTTCGGCCGGCAGGTCGACTCGTTCGAGGCGGCCGTGGAGATCGAGGGGATCGAGGGCGGCGACTTCCACGCGGTTTTCATCCGCGCGCCGTGGGTCGAGCAGGTCGGCCCCGACGTGCGGGTGCTGGGCCGCGTCGCTTCCGGCGCCGCCGCCGGTAGGATTGTCGCCGTTCGGCAGGGGAACCTGCTCGCCACGGCTTTCCACCCGGAGCTGACCGGCGACCTTCGCGTCCACCGGTACTTCGTCGAGATGGTCCGCCAGGCCGCACCCGCACGGTAGACACGGAGGTTACGCATGTCCGGCCACTCCAAGTGGGCGACGACCAAGCACAAGAAGGCGGTCATCGACGCCAAGCGCGGCAAGATGTTCGCCAAGCTGATCAAGAACATCGAGGTCGCGGCGCGGACCGGTGGCGGCGACCCGGCCGGTAACCCCACGCTCTACGACGCCATCCAGAAGGCGAAGAAGTCGTCGGTTCCGAACGACAACATCGACCGCGCGGTCAAGCGCGGCTCCGGCCTGGAAGCCGGCGGCGCCGACTGGCAGACGATCATGTACGAGGGGTACGGGCCGAACGGTGTCGCGCTGCTGATCGAGTGCCTCACCGACAACCGGAACCGGGCGGCCACCGAGGTGCGCACCGCGCTGACCCGCAACGGCGGCACCTTCGCCGACGCCGGCTCGGTGTCGTACCTGTTCAACCGCAAGGGCCAGGTGATCATCCCGAAGGCCGGCCTGAGCGAGGACGACGTCATGCTGGCCGTCCTGGACGCGGGCGCCGAGGAGGTCAACGACCTGGGCGACTCGTTCGAGGTGATCAGCGAGCCGACCGACCTGATCGGGGTGCGCAACGCGCTGCGCGACGCCGGCATCGAGTACGACTCGGCCGAGTCCCCGCTGGTCCCGACCATGACGGTGCCGCTGGACGAGGAGCCGGCCCGCAAGGTGTTCAAGCTCATCGACGTCCTGGAGGACTGCGACGACGTGCAGAACATCTACGCCAACTTCGATGTCTCCGACGAGGTAATGGCACTCATTGACGCGTGACAGGTAGTCGCGGGGCAAGTAGGCTGGAGGGGTGCTCGTGTTGAATGACCCAGTGCTGCACCTGGCCACCCTCGAGGATCTGGATGTCGAGGATCTTGTTCACCTGCCCCGCGGCTATCGCTACGAACTGCACGACGGAAATCTCGTCGTCATGACTCCCACGTCCTTCTGGCACAAGGCCATGGCGGGACGGATCATGATGATGTTGCACGCGGCCGGTGCCGACGCGTTCCAGGATCCTGGAGTGCGGGGGCGTCGGCCGCGCGACTGTCGCCTTCCGGATGTCGGCGCCGTCATCGCTCTGCCGCCGAACGCCGCCGACTATTCCAATCTGCCCGGTTCCGCCTTCAGTCTCGTGGTTGAGGTGGTCTCGGAGAACTCGCCCAACGGTGAGTACACCCACAAGGCCGACTGGTATGCCGAGCAGGGCATCCCGGAGTACTGGATCGTCGAGCGAGACGCCGAGCGTTCCCACGACGACGCCACGGTCATCATCAACCGGCTGGCCGACGACGCCGGCAAGCCCGGATACGTGGAGGAGCGCAAGCTGCGCCTCTCCGAGCTGGAAGCCGAGTACGCGGCGAAGCGGGCCTAAGAGCCGGTGGTGGTCAGCCAGGTCATGCCCTGGACCATGCCGCCGACCAGCAGGACGCCGCCGATCACCAGGCGCAGGATGCGGCGGTGCTCGGACTGGCGCCAGGCGTGGCACCAGGCGATCGACGCGTCGGCGAGGGTGCGCAGGTTCGCCCGTCGCGTACCGTCGAGCACCGCGGCCTTGTGGAAAGCGAGGCTGGCGGTGTGGCCGCCCACCGTGACCAGCGCCGGTTGTGGCGTGCGGAGCACCCGGACCTCGACCTCGTAGACCTGGTCCTCGCGCCACGCCGACGTCCGTTTCGCGAGGCGTTTGCGCAGGTAGATGCCGGGCGCGTCGGAGTGCGTGAGACGGCCCCAGAAGCGCAGGCGGCGCCAGTGGCCGGCCAGGTCGGTCAGCACGTCCTGATAGATCTCCTGACCGGCCGGATGGCCGCCGACCAGGCGCACGGCCTCGTGCCGCAGCTCACCCTCGTGGGCCGCGACGACATCGACGAACTCCGGTGGTGGATCGTCCTGCATCGGCGGTATCAGGTACATCCCGGCCTCCCACCCCCATCGTCGAGGCGTGTCGGCGGTGGGCGCAAGAGGACCGCGTATTAGGGTGTCGAACACACGTACGTGAGGGGAGGCCGTGGTGCGCGTGCTCGGCATCGACCCGGGTCTCACCCGGTGTGGCGTCGGTGTGGTGGAGGGCGTGCCCGGCCGGCCCGGCAAGCTGATCGCCTACCACGTGGTCCGCAGCGAGCCGGACGAGGACATCTCGATGCGCCTGCTGCACCTGGACCGGAGCCTGGCCGAGCTGGTCGCGCTGCACCAGCCGGAGAGCGTCGCGGTCGAGCGGGTCTTCGCGCAGCACAACGCGCGGACCGTGATGGGCACCGCGCAGGCCAGCGCGGTCGCCATCCTGGCCGGCTCGCGGGCCGGGCTGCCGGTGCAGACCTACACCCCGAGCGAGGTGAAGGCCGCCGTCACCGGCTCCGGCACCGCCGACAAGGCGCAGATCACCGCCATGGTCACCCGCCTGCTCAAGCTCGACGCGCCGCCCCGGCCGGCCGACGCGGCGGACGCCATCGCCATCGCCATCTGTCACATCTGGCGCGGGGGCACCCGCGCGAAGATCCAAGCCGCGGCGCTCGCCGCCGCCCGCAGGAGCAGCCGATGATCGCCAGCGTGCGCGGTGTGGTCACCGCGATCCTCCCGGACAGTGCCGTGGTCGAGGTCGGCGGCGTCGGCATGCGGGTCTTCTGCACGCCGACCACGCTGGCCTCGCTGCGGACCGGCGCGGAGGCCCGGCTGGCCACCACGCTGATCGTCCGGGAGGACTCGCTCACCCTCTACGGCTTCGCCGACGACGACGAGCGGCAGCTGTTCGACCTGCTGCTGACCGCCAACGGGGTGGGCCCGCGGATCGCCCAGGCGGTGCTGGCGGTGCACCAGCCGGACGCGGTGCGCCGGGCGATCAGCGGCGGCGACATCGCCGCCCTGACCCAGGTGCCGGGGATCGGCAAGCGCGGCGCGGAGAAGATGATCGTCGAGCTCAAGGGCAAGATCGGCCCGGTCGGCTTCGGCGACGGCGGCACCACCGGCGTGCTCGCCGGGGCCTGGCAGGAGCAGGTTCGCCAGGGTGTGCTCGCGCTCGGCTGGAGCGCCGCCCAGGCCGACCAGGCGGTCGCCGCGATCGGCGAGACGATCGACGGTGAGGTGCCGCCGGTGCCGGTGCTGCTGCGTCAGGCGATCCGCCTGCTGGGCAAGACCCGATGAGCGACCTGTCGCCGGACGCGCACGACGAGGAGCTGGACGCCGAGGCCAGCGTCCGGCCCCGCCGGCTGTCCGACTTCATCGCCCAGCACCGGGTCCGGGACCAGCTGGAACTGCTGCTCAAGGCGTCGATGGGCCGGGGCACCCCGCCGGACCACATCCTGCTCTCCGGCCCGCCCGGCCTCGGCAAGACCACGCTGGCCAACATCGTGGCGGCCGAGCTGGGCACCGGGATCCGGACCACCAGCGGCCCGGTGATCGAGCGCTCCGGCGACCTGGCCGCGATCCTGACCGGCCTCGGCCCGGGCGACGTGCTCTTCATCGACGAGATCCACCGGATCGCCAAGCCGGCCGAGGAGCTGCTCTACAGCGCGATGGAGGATTTCCGGGTCGACGTGGTGGTCGGCAAGGGCCCGGGTGCGACGGCCATCCCACTCGATGTGGAGCCTTTCACACTGGTCGGCGCGACCACCCGGGCCGGCCTGCTGACCGGCCCGATGCGCGACCGGTTCGGCTTCGTCGCGCACCTGGACTTCTACTCGCCGGCCGACCTGGACGCGCTGCTGCACCGCTCGGCGCGGATCCTCGGCGTGCCGATCACCGCGACCGGCGCGGCCGAGATCGCCGGCCGGTCCCGGGGCACCCCGCGGATCGCCAACCGGCTGCTGCGCCGGGTCCGTGACTACGCCGAGGTCCGCGGCGACGGGGTGGTCACCGACGAGATCGCCCGGGCCGCGCTGCAGGTTTACGACGTCGACGAGCTGGGCCTGGACCGGCTGGACCGGGCCGTGCTGCGCGCCCTGATCGAGTCGTTCAAGGGTGGCCCGGTCGGGCTCTCCACGCTGGCCGTGGCGGTCGGTGAGCAGTCCGACACGGTGGAGGAGGTGTGCGAGCCGTTCCTGGTGCGGGCCGGGCTGCTGGCGCGCACCCCGCGCGGCCGGGTGGCCACCGAGGCCGGGTGGGCGCATCTCGGCAAGACCCCGCCGCAGGACGGCAGGTCCGGGGTCTTCCAGGGGGACCTGTTCGCGCGAGATGCGTGAATATACCTCGTGATGTGAACGTGACGTGTGCCGCATTCGTAGTCTCCAGGTTGACCGATTAGACTCGCCCCCGCTTCAACCCGGATGTTTTGCTGCCCCGGCGAGCCTCATGCGAGGTCCCGGTGGCCTACGGAAGGCTGTTTCCCGTGTACGTGGCCGAGTCCGCGAGCTCCAACCCACTGGGGCTTTTCCTGCCCTTCATCCTGATCATCGGCGTGATGTATTTCCTGATGATCCGGCCGCAGCAGAAGCGGCGCCGGGAGGCGATGGAGATGCAGAACAAGCTCGGCGCGGGCGACGAGATCGTGACCATCGGTGGGCTGCACGGCACCGTGGTGGCCGCCGAGGACGACGTGGTGACCCTGGAGATCGCGCCGGACGTGGTGGTCCGGTTCGCCCGCCCGGCGATCGCCCGGGTGGTCACCCGCGCCGCCGAGCCGGCCGCCGAGACCGAGACCGAGCCGGTCGCCGCCGAGCCGGCCACCGCCGAGGAGCCGCCGAACCCGGTCGTCGACGTCCGGAAGCAGGACTGACAACACCACCCCCGGACCGGCCCGCGGCGCCCACGCCGACGGGTCCGGTCCGTCCCGGCCGCCGTCCGAGACGCCGACGGCCGGCCACCGATCGACAGTGCCGCGCGGCCGCGCGGCCGGAACACAGGGAGACCGAACGCCGTGGCACGACCACCACAGGGACAGATGCATCCCGGACGCCAACTCGGCGTGCTCGGCCTGATCTTCGTCGTCCTGTATCTGCTGGTCTTCTTCGCCGGTGACGCCAAGGGCAGCTTCACCGACCGCCTGGAGCCGAAACTCGGTCTCGACCTGGTTGGCGGCACGCAGGCGACGTACATCGCGTCGCAGGCCGGCGGGGTGCCGACCAAGGAGGCGATGGAGCAGGCTCAGAGCATCATCGAGAAGCGGGTGAACGCCCTCGGCGTCTCCGAGGCCGACGTGGTGATCCAGGGCAACAACACCATCGTGGTCTCCCTGGCCGGTGAGGCGGACGACCAGCTCAAGGACCTCGCGCAGGCCGCGAACATGCGGTTCCGGCTGCTCACCGCCACCACCGGCGACGTCTCCGCGAGCGCGCTGAACCCGGCGTCGCCGTCGCCGGCCGCGTCGGCCAGCGGCGCGCCGTCGGCCGCCCCGTCCGCGTCGGCCGGTGCCAAGCCGAAGGTCAGCGGCAGCGCGGTCCCCAAGGTCAGCTCCAAGCCGTCGGCGGGCACCGGTGGTCAGGGCGGCGGCGAGGCGGTGCCGAGCAGCACCCCGTCGGCCAAGGCCTCGCCCGCTCCGTCGGCGTCGGCCGCGGCCCCGGCCGCCACCGCGTCCGCGGACGCCCCGGTGACCGCGGACGTCAAGGCGCAGCGCGCGGCGATCGCGAAGAAGGTCGGCGAGAAGCTCTGGGCGCAGGCCGAGGCGTTGAAGGCGCCGGTCGACCTGAGCACCGACCCGAAGGCCGGTCTGCCCTACAAGCCGTTCTCCACGCTGACCCCGGCCGAGGTGGCCGCGCTCAGCCCGGAGATGCAGTTCAACGTCCCGACGATCAGCTGCGACCAGCTCAACAAGCGGCCGAACGGCTCGATCGACGACAAGGACGCCGAGGTGGTGGCCTGCTACCAGGGCGTCGCCAAGGTCAAGCTGGACAAGGCCAAGGTCGTCGGTGACGACATCTCCAGCGCCAGCCCGCAGCTCGACCAGCAGAACGGTCAGTGGGTCGTCTCGCTCGACTTCAAGAGCGAGGGTCAGAAGAAGTGGGCCGACCTGACCCGCCAGGCGTACAACGCCACCGCCAGCGAGCCGTGCCTCACCGCGATCCAGTCGATCGACTCGACCGCGCAGCACTGCGCCGTCGCGGTCGTGCTGGACAAGGAGATCCTGTCCGCGCCGGAGATCCAGGGCGTGCTGACCGGCTCCTCGCAGATCACCGGCCAGTTCGACGCGGTGTCCGCCAAGAAGCTGGCCGACCAGCTGAAGTTCGGCGCGATCCCGGTGACCTTCTCGGCCGGCCCGATGCAGACCGTCTCGGCGACCCTGGGCCTGCAGCAGCTCGAGGCCGGCCTGATCGCCGCCGCGATCGGCATGGCCCTGGTGGCGGTGTACGCGTTCTTCTACTACCGCCTGCTCGGCTCGGTGATCTTCCTGAGCCTGCTGCTCTCCGGTCTGCTCACCTTCGGCGCGCTGGTCTTCCTGGGCCGCAGCATGGGTTACACGCTGACCCTGGCCGGGATCGCCGGCTTCATCGTCTCGCTCGGTGTGGCGGCGGACTCCTTCGTCATCTACTTCGAGCGGCTCAAGGACGAGATCCACGAGGGCCGGTCGCCGCGCAGCGCGGTGCCGCGGGCGTGGCACCGGGCGCGGCGGACGATCATCTCGGCGAACACCATCACGATCATGTGTGCCGTGGTGCTGTACATCGTGTCGATCGGCGCGGTTCAGGGCTTCGCCTTCGCCATGGGCCTCTCCACCGTGCTTGACTTGCTCGTGGTGTTCCTGTTCCGGCACCCGATCATGACCATGTTCGCCAACACCAAGGCGTTCCTGTCGCCGCGGGTCAGCGGGCTCGGCCGGGTCCTGCGCCGCAACTCGACCGAGGAGTCCGTCTCCTCGCGTGTGAAGGAGGCCTGACATGGCCCGTCCCGGTCTCGCGTCCCGCCTCTACGCGGGTGAAGCGAACATCAACATCGTGGGCCGCCGGAAGATGTGGTTCACCATCGCGGCCGCGCTGATCCTGATCTCGATCGGCAGCTTCGTGATCCGCGGCTTCGAGCTCGGCATCGAGTTCGCCGGTGGCACCTCGTTCAGCGTCCCGGCCTCGGTCGACGGCAAGACGCTGACCCAGGATCAGATCCAGACCGCGGTCGACAAGGCGGTCACCGGGGCCAACCCGGAGGCGACCACCACCCCCGCGCAGAAGGTCGGCGACGGCGCGGACGCCAGCTACACGGTGCGCGCCTCGGCGCTCACCGCGAGCGAGGCCGAGGCGGCCAAGACCGCGATGGTCGGCGACCTCGGGGTCAAGGCCGAGGACATCAGTGACAGCCAGGTCTCGCCGGCCTGGGGCGGCCAGGTCAGTCAGAAGGCCCTGCTCGGTCTGATCATCTTCCTGGTGCTGGTGGTGGGCTATCTGGTGGTCCGGTTCGAGTGGCGGATGGCGGTGGCCGCGCTGGCCTCGCTGCTGCTCGACCTGGTGCTCACCGCCGGCGTCTACTCGCTGGTCGGGTTCGAGGTGACGCCGTCCACGGTGATCGGCTTCCTGACCATCCTCGGCTACTCGCTGTACGACGTGGTGGTGGTCTTCGACAAGGTGCAGGAGAACACCCGCGGGATCACCGCGGGCAGCAGCCGCACCTACGCCGAGGCGACCAACCTGGCGGTCAACCAGACCCTGATGCGCTCGCTGAACACCGGTCTGGTGGCCCTGCTGCCGGTCGGCGGCCTGCTCTTCATCGGCGCCGGCCTGCTCGGCGCCGGCACCCTGAAGGACCTGGGCCTGGTGCTCTTCGTCGGCATGGGCTTCGGGGTCATCTCCTCGATCCTGTTCGCCGCTCCGGTGCTGAGCGCGCTCAAGGACCAGGAGCCGAAGATCAAGGCGCACAACGCCCGGGTGCTCAGCCGCCGGGCCAACCGCTCCGACGACGTGGCCCGTGGCGAGCGCAGCCGCCCGGCGAACGCCACCGAGGCGGACGTGCAGCCGGCCATGGCGGGCAGCTCCACCCCGCGTCCGGGCGCCCGCCCGTCCGCGCGGCGCGGCGGCAACCGCCCCGGCGGCGCCGGTAATCGTCCGGGCGGTAAGCGCTGAGGACGACCTGCTGACGGCCCGTCACCGCGACTCGCGGTGGCGGGCCGTAGTCTTTCCGCCGTGACTAGCGAGAATTCCCCGGCTGAGCTGGCCGCTCTGGTGGCCGGCGCGAGCATCGACGTGCCGGATTTCCCCAAGCCCGGGGTCGTCTTCAAGGACCTGATGCCGCTGTTCGCCGACGGTGAGGTGTTCCGTCAGGTGATCGACGGGATCGTGGCCCACCACGGTGCGGGCTCGTTCGACGTGGTGGCCGGCGTGGAAGCGCGCGGTTTCCTGATGGCGGCCGCGCTGGCGTACGCCACCGGCACCGGCGTGGTGCCGGTCCGCAAGGCCGGCAAGCTGCCGCGCAAGGCCCTGTCCGCGTCGTACGAGCTCGAATACGGCGAGGCCACCCTGGAGGTGCACGAGGACGCGTTCGTCGCCGGACAGCGCGTCCTGGTGGTCGACGACGTGCTCGCCACCGGCGGCACCGCGGCCGCCGCGATCGACCTGGTGGAGCGGGCCGGCGGGACGGTGGCCGGCTTCTCCGTGCTGCTGGAGCTGGGGTTCCTGGGCGGCCGGGAGAAGCTGAGCCCGCGTACGGTACACGCCCTCTTGACCGTTTGATCCGAGTTCGCCATTCTTCGCCCGGCCGGTCCACCCGATTCGCTGGTTCGGCCGGGCCATTCGCGAGGTCGGTGCGGGTAGGATGGTCGTTCCAGAGGGCCACCCCTGGGAGATTTCGACTTCGCCGGGCGTCCCGCACCGGCGGAGACCATGGCGAAGGTGATGAGGAGGCCGGTGTCCAGCGACGTCGTCCCTCCGGCGGAGGGCACGGTGCAACCGACCCAGAATTCGCGGACCGGCTCGGGCGACGCGACGCCCGTCGAGACGGCCAGCGCTGACGACAAGGCTCCGGTTGACGGCGCCAACACCGAGGGAGCCAACGGCTCCGATCCGGAGAGCACCCAGCCCTTCACACCGACCGGCGAGACCGGGTTCGGCGGCTTCGCCAGCGCGCCCACCGGGCGGCGGGTGCGGGCCCGGCTGGCCCGGTTCAACGCGCCGTGGCAGAGCACGCAGGTCAGCGAGGTGCTCGAGCCGCTGATCGCCACGCACCGGGCGAGTCACCCCAAGGGCGACGTGCGCCAGCTGCAGAAAGCGTTCGACGTCGCGGCCCGCTGGCACTCCGGGCAGTACCGCAAGTCCGGCGACCCCTACATCACCCACCCGCTCGCCGTCGCCACCATCCTGGCCAACCTGGGGATGGACACCACCACGCTGGTGGCCGCCCTGCTGCACGACACGATCGAGGACACCGACTACGGCCTCGAGCAGATGCGCAACGACTTCGGCGCCGAGGTGGCGCTGCTGGTCGACGGCGTCACCAAGCTCGACCGGGTCAAGCTCGGCGACGCGGCCAAGGCGGAGACGATCCGCAAGATGGTGGTCGCGATGGCCAAGGACCCGCGGGTCCTGGTGATCAAGCTGGCCGACCGGCTGCACAACATGCGGACCCTGACCTTCCTGCCGCGCGCCAAGCAGGAGCAGAAGGCCAAGGAGACGCTGGAGATCCTGGCCCCGCTGGCCCACCGCCTCGGTATGAACACGATCAAGTGGGAGCTGGAGGACCTGGCCTTCGGCACCCTGTTCCCCAAGCGGTTCGAGGAGATCAACCGGCTGATCGGGGAGCACCAGCCGCAGCGCGAGGCGCTGCTGCGCCAGGTGACCAACAGGGTCAGCCTCGACCTCAAGTCGGCGAAGATCAAGGCGGAGACCACCGGCCGCCCCAAGCACCTCTACTCGATCTATCAGAAGATGATCGTCCGGGGCCGCGACTTCAACGACATCTACGACCTGGTCGGCGTCCGCATCCTGGTCGACACGGTTCGCGACTGCTATGCCGCGCTGGGGGTGATCCACGCGAACTGGCAGCCGGTGCCGGGCCGGTTCAAGGACTACATCGCGATGCCGAAGTTCAACATGTACCAGTCGCTGCACACGACCGTGATCGGCCCGACCGGCAAGCCGGTCGAGATGCAGATCCGGACGTTCGCGATGCACCGCACCGCCGAGTTCGGCATCGCCGCGCACTGGAAGTACAAGGAGCAGAAGGGCGCGACGATCGTCGGCCCGCCGGCGCACATCGACGAGATGACCTGGCTGCGGCAGCTGCTCGACTGGCAGCGGGAGGCGAGCGACCCGTCCGAGTTCCTGGACGCGCTCCGGTTCGACCTCTCCAGCCAGGAGGTCTACGTCTTCACGCCGAAGGGCGACGTGATCCCGCTGCCGACCGGCTCCACCCCGGTCGACTTCGCCTACGCGGTGCACACCGAGGTCGGCCACAAGTGCATCGGCGCCCGGGTGAACGGCAAGCTGGTCCCGCTGGAGTCCACGCTCTCCAACGGCGACGTGATCGAGATCTTCACGTCCAAGTCCAGCACGGCCGGCCCGACGCAGGACTGGCTCGGCTTCGTGAAGAGCCCGCGGGCCCGGACGAAGATCCGGCAGTTCTTCAACAAGGAGCGCCGCGAGGAAGCGATCGAGTTCGGCAAGGACGCGATCGTCAAGGCGATGCGCAAGCAGGGCCTGCCCCTGCAGCGCATGCTGACCAGCGAAAACCTCACCACCATCGCACGCGACCTGCACCTGCCCGACGTGGCCTCGCTCTACGCCGCGGTGGGGGAGAACACCGTCTCCGCGCAGTCCGTGGTGTCCAAGCTCGTCGCCGGCTTCGGCGGCGAGGAGGGCGCGGTGGAGGACATCGCCGAGACCGCCGTCGCGACCCGGCCGCCGCGCAACCGCAGCACCGCGCAGGATCCGGGCGTGGTGGTCAAGGGCGTCTCCGACGTCTGGGTCAAACTGGCCCGCTGCTGCACCCCGGTGCCCGGCGACGCGGTGTTCGGCTTCGTCACCCGCTCCGGCGGGGTCAGCGTGCACCGGGAGGACTGCGCCAACGCCCAGGACCTGCGCGAGCAGGAGGAGCGCGTGGTCGAGGTGAGGAGGAGCGCGTGGTCGAGGGTGAGCTGGGAAACCGACCTCCGCGTCCACCTTCCTGGTCGCCATCCAGGTGGAGGCGCTCGACCGGCACAAGCTGCTGGCCGACGTGACCCGGGTGCTCTCCGAGGAGCGGGTGAACATCCTGTCCGCCACGGTCACCACGACCCGGGACCGGGTGGCGGTGAGCCGGTTCACCTTCGAGATGGCCGACCCGAAGCACCTCGGCCACCTGGTCGCCGCGGTGCGCAAGGTGGACGGCGTCTTCGACGCCTACCGGGTCACCTCCGGCGCCTGACGCCAACGAAAATCCCCCGCACCTGCGTGGCAGGGTGCGGGGGATTTCTCGTTCGTCGCGGGGTTACGCCGCGGCCATCGTCAGGGTCTTGATGTGACCTCGAGCTTGGGGTGTCCCGTCGCCCTGGTTGTTCGCGTTGTCGCTGCCGGCCTTGCCGACCTTCTCCACGATGTCCATGCCCTTGGTGACGCTGCCGGCCTTGCCGACCTTCTCCACGATGTCCATGCCCTTGGTGATCGTGCCGAGGATGGTGTACTCCGCGGGCAGCGAGTCAGCCTTGATGTCGTCGCCCCACACGATGAAGAACTGGCTGCCGGTGGTGCCCGGCGTCTGGGTGCGGGCCATCGCCAGGGTGGCCTTCGGGTATGTCGGGTCCTTGCCGAGCGGCAGGTTCTCCTCGGCATACTTGAAGTTCGGGCCGCCCTGGCCGTCGGTCTCGCGGTAACCCTTGCCCTTCGCGGTCGGGTCGCCACACTGCAGCACCTTGATCCCCGCGGTGGTGAGGCGGTGGCACTTGGTGCCGTCCCAGAACTTCTTGGCCGCCAGGTAGTCGAACGCGGCGACGGTGCACGGCGCCTTCGCCTTGTCCACCGCGGCGGTGATCACGCCGAGGCCGGTGTCGAGGGTCAGCGTCTCCTTGCCCACGTTCGGCACGGTGGTGGGCGGGGTGCCGCCGGTGTCCTTGATGCCCGGGCCGCCGGTCGTCGAGTCCTCCGGGGTCCAGCTGCAGGCGACGGTGCCGGCCGCGCTGGCGGTCGACTTCTTGTCGTCCTTCTTCAGCGCGGTGACGAGCCACACGGCTGCGCCGGCGACCACCACCACGGCCAGGGCCGAGCCGATGATGGCCTGCTTGCGCCGCCGGCTCTTGGCTGCCGCGGCGCGCTCGGCCATCTCCTTCTCCAGCCGGGCCCGCGCCGCCGCGCGCTGCCGGTCCTTGATCGACGACACGTCGTTCCTCCTGCTGGTCTCTTCCGAACTCACGACTGCGCGCTCGCCGAGGGTGCGGCCGTGGCGGCGGCATCCGCGCCGACGGTCAGGGTCTTGATGGTGATCTTCTGCGAGGGCTTGACCTTGTCGCCCGCGTCATCGGCCACCGTGGTGATTTTGCCGATTTTCGCCAGCGTGTCCAGACCGCCGGTCACCTTGCCGGCGATCGAGTACGGCGCGTCGGTGGTCGGTGCGTAGTCCTTGAAGAAGATGAGGAACTGGCTGCCGTTGCTGCCGACCGGGTTGCCGACCAGCGTCACGGTGCCTTTGGGGTAGAGCACCGCGGGTTTCGCGGCGGCGCTGGCGCTCGGCGAGGGCTCCGGCAGGACCGGGCTGTTCTCGTCGTAGAAGCTGTAGAGCGGGCCGCCGTTGTTGGTCCCGCTCGGGTCGCCGCAGTGCACCGCGCCGATCGAGAGGATCTCGTGGCAGTCGGTGTTGTCGAAGAACTTCTTGCCGGCCAGGTGGGTGAAACTGGCGGCGGCACAGGGAGCGCTCGCCACGTCCAGGCCCACCGTGATCGGGGCACCCTGGTTGGTGCTGATCGTCATGGTCTCGGTGCCGGTGGTCGGCAGGTCCTTGCTGGGCGGCGTGCCGACATCCGTCTTGTCCGGGTTGTCACTCTTGATGAGGGGCGACCACAGGCACGTGTCGGCGGCCTCGGTGGTGGTTTTCTCATCGCTGTCGAACGCCCCGCCGATCCAGGCGGCGCCGACCGCGACGAGCACCACGGCCAAGCCGATGCCGGTCCCGGCCAGGATCCGGCGGCGACGCCGCTCCCGCACAGCCCGGCGAGCCATCTGGCGATCGAATTTCGCGCGCGCGAGCTTGCGCTGCCGGTCCTTGCTGGGAGCCACTAACGCTGTCCTTCCCTGTGCATGTCAAGGGGTGCGGCACGCCACACGCCCGCAAGAGTGTACGGGTACCTCCTGAGAAAGTGGTGTGCGGCTGCCCAGCTAGGCTCGTTACGATTCGCACCCGTTTTCCGATGAGGGGGTTGGGCCCGTGCTCGTCGCCAGCTGTGAGGCGCAGGCCTTCGGCACCAACTGTTATGTGGTGGCCGCCGGGCCGGGCGAGCAGTGCCTGATCGTCGACCCGGGGATCGGCGTGCTGGACCGGCTGGACGACTTGATCGCGCAGCACAAGCTCTTCCCGGCCGCGGTGCTGCTGACCCACGGCCACCTGGACCACACCTTCTCGGTGGCGCCGGTCTGCGGCGCCCGCGGCATCACGGCGTACGTGCACCCCGACGACCGGGAGATGCTCACCGACCCGGCCAAGGGGCTGAGCGTCGACCTCACCGCGCTGTTCGGCGGCCGCCTGCCGTACTCGGAACCCGACGACGTCGCCACGCTCGACGACGGGATGACGCTGAGCATCGCCGGGCTGGAGATCACCGTCGACCACGCGCCCGGCCATACCGGCGGGTCGGTGCTGTTCCGCCTGCCCGGAGCAACCTCCTCCTGGGACGCTGAGGAGATCTGTCTCTCCGGAGACGTGCTCTTCGCGGGCTCGATCGGACGCACCGACCTGCCGGGCGGCAGTACCCCGACGATGATGACCAGCCTGCGGGACAAGATCCTGCCGCTGGCCGACGACACCGTCGTGCTGCCCGGCCACGGACCGGCCACCACCATCGGCCGTGAGCGCGCGTCGAACCCGTACCTGCGGGAGCTGATCGCGGCGCCCGGCCGCTTCCTCTAGGAGATCCAGTGCCCATTTCCGGCTTCCCTGAGTGGCTGCCGTCCCAGCGCATCGTCGAGCAGTACGTGCTGGACAAGATCCGGTCCACCTTCGAGCTCTACGGTTTCGCCTCGCTGGAGACCCGGGCGGTCGAGCCGCTGGAGACCTTGCTCTCCAAAGGGGAGACCTCGAAAGAGGTCTACCTGCTGCGCCGGCTGCAGGAGGACGCCGGGTCCTCCCGCGAGGACCAGCTCGGCCTGCACTTCGATCTGACCGTGCCCTTCGCCCGGTTCGTCACGGAGAACCACGGCAAGCTGCAGTTCCCGTTCCGGCGCTACCAGATCCAGAAGGTGTGGCGCGGCGAGCGTCCGCAGGAGGGCCGCTACCGCGAGTTCCTCCAGGCGGACATCGACGTGGTCAACCGGGACACCCTGCCGTTCCACTTCGACACCGAGATGCCGCTGGTGATCGGCGACGTCTTCCGGTCGCTGCCGATCCCGCAGGCCGTCATCCTGGTCAACAACCGCAAGGTGTGCGAGGGCTTCTACCGCGGGCTCGGGCTGGACGACACCGCGCAGGTGCTGCGCACCGTCGACAAGCTCGACAAGATCGGCCCGGACAAGGTGGCCGCCCTGCTGGTCGAGACCGCCGGGGCGACCGACGCGCAGGCGCAGGCCTGTCTGCGGCTGGCCGCGATCTCGACCTCCGACGCGTCCTTCGTGGACGCGGTGAAGGCGCTCGGCGTCAGCGACCCGCTGCTCGACGAGGGCCTCGGTGAGCTGGCGCAGGTGGTGGAGGCGGCCAACGAGCACGCGCCGGGGCTGATCCGGGCCGAGCTGAAGATCGCCCGGGGCCTCGACTACTACACCGGCACGGTCTACGAGACCCAGTTGCTCGGCTACGAGCGGTTCGGCTCGATCTGCTCCGGCGGCCGCTACGAGAACCTGGCCTCGGTGGGCAACACCCGCTTCCCCGGCGTGGGCATCTCGATCGGCGTCTCCCGGCTGCTCGGCCTGCTCTTCGGGCAGGGTGCGCTGGGTGCCAGCCGGTCGGTGCCGACCTGCGTGGTGGTCGCGCTGCCCAGCGAGGACCAGCGGGCCACGTGCGACCGGATCGCGGCCGCGCTGCGCCAGCGGGGGATCCCGACCGAGGTGGCGCCGACCGCGGCGAAGTTCGGCAAGCAGATCCAGTTCGCCGACCGGCGCGGCATCCCCTACGTCTGGTTCCCCGGCTCGCCGGACACCGTCAAGGACATCCGCTCCGGCGAGCAGGTCGAGGCGGACCCGGCGACCTGGACGCCGCCGGCCGCTGACCTGCACCCGGTGGTCACCGGGAGTTGACGGTACGACCGGTGGCGCCGCTGCCCTGGGCACGGCGCCACCGGCCGCCCGTCACGTGTGCAGCACGAAGTAAGCGGTGGAGTGGTCGGCGCTGAGGAACAGGTCGCCGCGCTTCTCGCCGGTCGACTTGAGCCGCGCGTACTTGTCGCTGTGCAGCCAGCCCGGGTCGGCCGGGACGAACGGCGCCAGGCCGGGCCACATCTGGGCCGGCGTGCCGTACCGGAAATCCTGCCCCTGGAGCGGCGCCCAGTCGTAGGCGGCTGCCAGGGCCGCGCCGTCCGCCGGACGCAGCCGGAGCACACCCTGGTAGCCCCAGTCGCCCTCCTCCGGCCCGCGCTCCTCGCAGGGCAGACCGGCCTCGGTCAGGTGGTAGTGCACCTCGAGGTAGTCGCCGATGCCGGGCAGGTCGGTCTCGGTCCAGCGGCGCGCGGTGTAGACGTGCTCCAGGGCGGCGTCGACCTCGGTCTGACAGCCGGCCACGTTGCGTTTCTGCCACGCCAGCGGGATGCCGCAGGCGATCAGTGCCAGCACGGTGAGCCCGATGGTGACCTGGACCCCGCGCCTCATGGCGCGATCCTAATGATCGGCGGCAATCCGGTCAGCGCAGGTCCCGGTGGCTGGCCGCGGCCGGCGCGTTGTCCACATCAGCGGGCCGTCCACAGGCCGGCCGCCCAAGATCGCGGATTCCCGTCATGCTGGCGCTGGGCAGGCCCCCCAGGGCGGGCGGGGACTGGGTCAGGGCTTCGGCAGATCGAAGATCAGGCAGCTGGACGTGGCGTGCGCGATCAGGCGACCGCGGCCGTCGGTGAGGCGGGCCTCGGCCAGGGCGGTCCGGCGGCCGCTCTGCAGGACCCCGCCGGTGCAGGTCAGGGTGCCGGAGTCGACGGTCACCGGGCGGAGGAACTTCACGTTGAGGTCCATGCTGGTGTAGCCGACGCCGACCGGCAGGGTGGACTGGACCGAGCAGGCGGCGGCGGTGTCGAGCAGGGTGGAGATGATGCCGCCGTGCACGGTGCCGATCGGGTTGTAGTGGAACTCCTGCGGGTCGAGCGTGATGGTGACGCTGCCCGGCTCGGCGTGCAGGCCGCTGCCGCCGATCAGCTGGAAGATCGGCGGGGGCGGGACGTCGCCGGTCGCCATCGCCCGGAGGATGTCCAGGCCGCTGCGGGTGGCGAGCAGTTTGACGTGCTCGGACGGGTCGGTCCAGGAGAAGGTGCGGGTCCGGGCGGCGACCGGGGCATCCTGAGTCTGCGTCATGGATGCAGGCTGGCATCCCCTTGCTGCATCTGTCAACGAGACCTAGCCTGGTCGGATGGTCGGTCAGGTCACACCCCGGGCGGCGGGCGCTGCCGAAGAGGCGGCGAGCGCCGCTGACGAGGCGGCCGGCGCCGCTGGGCGAGCCGGGAAGCCGGGCGCCCTGGACTGGGACGTGGAGAACTGCACGATCGGCCGGGCGATGGCGATCCTCGGCGAGAAGTGGACGATGGTCGTGCTGCGCGAGGTGTTCACCGGCATCCGGCGCTTCGACGACATGCGGGTGCGGACCCGGGTCCCGCGGCAGGTCCTGGCCAACCGGCTGGCCGCCCTGGTCGAGCACGGGGTGCTGCGCCGCGAGCCCTATCAGGAGCCGGGCGCCCGGGTCCGGCACGAGTACCGGCTGACCCGCAAGGGCTTCGACCTCTATCCGGTGCTGATCGCGCTGGCCGGCTGGGGCGACCGCTATCTGGCCGACCCGGAGGGGCCGCCGATCGAGTTCGTGCACCGGGACTGCGCGGCCGAGCTGCACCTGGAGATCCACTGCGCGGCCGGGCACCCGGTCACCGAGCACCGGGACGTGCAGTCCCGTCCGGGCCCGGGCGGCAGGCGGCGCCACCCCGGCCCCTAGATTCCTCGGCGTGTGGAGAGAAAGCGGGCCGGTCTTCCGGGCACTCTGGATCGGCGTGCTGGCCAGCAACGTCGGCACCTGGATGCAGACCGTCGGCGCCCAGTGGCTGGTGGTCGGCGAGCCGGACGCGGCCACCTGGGTCAGCCTGGTGCAGGCGGTCACCACCCTGCCGGTGCTGCTCTTCGCGCTGCCGGCCGGCGCGGTGGCGGACGCGCTGGACCGGCGGCGGCTGCTGCTGGGCGTACAGGGAACGCTCTTCCTGATCGCGGCGGCCCTGGCCGCGCTGACCGCCTTGGGCGCGGTCGGCCCGGCGCTGCTGCTGGTCTTCACGTTCCTGCTCGGGTGCGGGCAGGCGCTGACCCTGCCCACCTGGCAGGCGGTGATCCCGGAGATCGTGCCGCACGAGCAGCTGCCGGCCGCGTCGGCGCTCGGCGCGGTCAACACCAACCTGGCCCGCTCGGTCGGTCCGGCGCTGGCCGGGGTGCTGGTCGCGCAGTTCGGCTCGGCGCTGGTGTTCGGGCTGAACGCGCTCTCCTTCGCGGTCTTCGCGGTCGCGCTGCTGCGCTGGCGGCGTCCCGCGGACCGGCCCGCCGGCCGGCCGGAGCACTTCGCCTCGGCGCTGCGGGCCGGCGGCCGGTTCGTCCGCTGGTCACCGGTGATCCGCCGGATCCTCGGCCGGGTGCTCTTCTTCGTGCTGCCCGGCAGCGTGGTCTGGGCCCTGGTGCCGCTGGTCGCGCGGCAGGAGCTGGGGATGGGCGCGAGCGGTTACGGGATCCTGCTGGCCGCGCTCGGGGTCGGCGCGATCGCCGGCGCGCTGCTGATGCCGCGGGCCCGCCGGTTGCTGCGCACCAACCAGATGATCGTCGTGACCGGCGCGGTCCAGGGCGTCGCGCTGCTGGTCGTCGCCCTGGTCCCGGTCGCCCTCGCGGTCGTCCCGGCGCTGGTCGCGGCCGGCGCGGCCTGGATGATGCTGGTCTCCCGGATGAACGCGGCGATGCAGCTCAACCTGCCGAACTGGGTCCGGGCCCGGGCGCTGGCGATCTACCAGCTGGTCTTCGCCGGCGGGCAGGCGCTCGGCGCGGTCGCCTGGGGCCAGGCGGCCGAGGCCTTCGGCCTGCGGCAGACCTTCGGGATGGCGGCGGGTCTGATGCTGGCCGGGACCTTGACGGTACGACGCTGGCCGGTGCACACCCACGAGGACGAGGACCACGCCCCGGCGGTGTTCTGGCCGGAGCCGCACCTGATGCTGCAGCCGCACCTGGCCGACGGCCCGATCCTGGTCTCCGCGACCTACCGGGTGAGCGGCGCCGACCCGGCCGCCTTCGTCGCCGCCATGCAGGAGTTGCGCGCTTCCCGGCAGCGCACCGGCGCCACCCAGTGGGGCCTGTTCCGGGACGGCGCCGACCCGGCCCGTTTCGTCGAGGTGTACCTGGTCGCGACCTGGGAGGAGCACCTGCGCCAGCACCGGGGCCGGCTGACCGGGGAGGACGAGCGGATCGAGGAGCGGGTGATCGCGCTGGCGGACGGCCCGCCGGAGGTGCGCCACCTGCTGCCCGCGGAGCATTCCGATTAGCCGGATGTTTCGCTTTTGTTCCGATTAACCTCAACAGTGGCCCGGTAGGGCTCGCTGAGGAGGCACGGTGGACGCCCGGCTACTGATCATGGGAGGCGCCGCCGGACCGGCGCTGCTCGCCCGGTTCGTGGAGCTGGCCGGGGCGGCGTCGGCCCGGATCCTGGTGATCGCTACGGCCAGTGAGGCGCCGGACGCCGCCGAGGAGTTCTACGTCGGCGCGTTCACCTCGCTGGGCGCCGGCTCGGCCCGGGCGCTGCGGCTGGCCACCCGCGCCGACGCGAACGCACCCGAGGTGGCCGGTTCGCTGCGCGCCGCCACCGGCGTCTTCTTCACCGGCGGCGACCAGGAGCGGATCACCAGCGTGCTGGGCGGGACGGCGACCGACTCGCTGCTGCAGGAACTGGTCGTCGACGGCACGGTGGTGCTCGGCGGGACCAGCGCGGGCGCGGCGATGATGTCGGCCACCATGATCGTCGGCGGCGACCAGCCCGGGGTGACCGCGGCCAGCGTCCGGACCGGGCCCGGCCTGGAATTCCTCCCGGGCGTGCTGATCGACCAGCACTTCGCCCAGCGCGGGCGGCTGAACCGGCTGCTCAGCGCGGTCGCCCGGTACCCGCACGAGCTCGGCCTCGGCATCGACGAGGACACCGCGATCCTGACCGACGGCGACCGGTTCGAGGTGCTCGGCAGCGGCGCGGTCACGGTGGTCGACGCCGGTGCCGCCACCGACATCCAAGTCCCACCGGCCGGGCCGATCGCGCTGGCCGGGGCACTGGTCCACGTGCTGCCGGCCGGTCACACCTTCCACCTGACCGGCCGGCGGCCGGGGATCGGGGAGCACTCCCATGAGGATCGAGAGCCTGCGCCGCCTGCGGGGCCCGAACGTGTATCTGTCCCGGCCGGCGGTGGTGGCCCGGCTCCGGCTGGAGGAACTGACCGGTCAGGAGACGTGTGACGTCACCGGGTTCACCGAGCGGCTGCTGCGGGCGCTGCCCGGGCTGGCCGAGCACCACTGCGCGGCGGGCGCCCCGGGCGGGTTCGTCAGCCGGTTGCGCGGCGGCACCTACTTCGGGCACGTCACCGAGCACGTCTGCCTGGAGCTGTCCCAGCTGATCGGCCGGGACGTCAGCTTCGGCCGGACCGTGTCGGCCGGCGAGACCGGGCTCTACGACGTGATCGTCGAGTGCCCGGTGGACGAGTCGCCGGTCTCCCGGGTGCCGCGGGAGCTGATGGAGGCCGCGGTGGAGCTGGTCCTGACCATCCACGCCGGGCGGGCCTGCCGCTCGCCGGCCACCCGGCTCGCCGACCTGGCCGCGATCGCCGAGCGGGAGGCGACCGGCCCGAGCACCCGGGCGATCATCACGGCCGCCCGCCGCCGCGGCATCCCGGTCGAGCGGTTCGACGACCTGAGCCTGGTCCGGCTGGGCTGGGGCACCCGGCGGCGGATGGCCTGGGCCGCGATGACCGACCGGACCAGCGGGGTGGGCATCGACATCGCCTGCGACAAGCACGTCACCCGGTCCCTGCTCGGCGAGGCCGGCATCCCGGTCGCGGCCGGCGGCACCGCGGCCACCCCGGAGGAGGCGGTGCGGCTGCTCGACGAGCTGGGCGGCCCGGTCGTGGTGAAACCGCGGCACGGCCGGCAGGGCAGGGACGTGGCGCTCGGGCTGCGCACGCCGGACGCGGTCGAGCGGGCGTTCGCCGAGGCCGGCCCGGACGTGGTGGTCGAGCGGCAGCTGACCGGCCGGGACTACCGGGTGCTGGTGGTGGCCGGCGAGGTGGTGGCCGCGGCCGAGCGGACCGCCGCGCACGTGGTCGGCGACGGCACGGCCACCCTGGCCGAGCTGGTCGAGCGGGTGAACGCGGACCCGCGGCGCGGGGTCGGGCACTCCCGGGTGCTGACCCGGATCACCCTGGACGAGGTGGCGCTGCGCACCGCCGGCCTCGCCGCGGACCAGGTGCCGCCGGCCGGCGAGACGGTCTGGCTGCGCGAGTGCGCCAACCTCTCCACCGGCGGGACCAGCCGGGACGTCACCGACCAGGTGCACCCGGACGTGACCCGGCTGTGCCAGCGGGTGGCCGCGGTGGTCGGGCTGGACATCGCCGGGATCGACCTGCGGCTGCCGGACATCGCGGCGCCGCTGCCGCCGACCGGCGAGGACGAGCCGTCGTCCGGGGTGATCGAGGTGAACGCGGTGCCCGGCCTGCGGATGCACCTGGCCCCGGTGCGCGGCCGGTCCCGGGACGTCGGCGACGCGATCGTCCGGGCGATGTTCCCGGGCGGCTCCGACGGCCGGATCCCGGCCGTCGCGGTGACCGGGACGAACGGCAAGACCACGGTGACCCGGCTGACCGCGCACCTGCTCAGCGCCGGCCGCCGGGTCGGGATGGCGACCACCGACGGGGTCTACGTGGACGGCCGCGCGGTGCACCTGGCCGACGCCACCGGGCCGCGCTCCGCCCAGCAGGTGCTCGGCGACCCGCAGGTCGAGGTGGCGGTGCTGGAGACGGCCCGGGGCGGGCTGCTGCGGCGCGGGCTCGGTTACGACTGGTCGGACGTCGGGGTGATCACCAACATCACCGCCGACCACCTCGGGCAGGACGGGCTCGGCTCGATCGAGGACCTGGCGCACGTCAAGGCGGTGGTGGCCGAGCGGGTCCGGGACGGCGGCACGCTGGTGCTGAACGTGGACGACCCGTGGGTGCGCAGCCTGGCCGGGCGGCCCCGGGTGCGGGCCGACCGGAAACGGCTGGTCTGGTTCGGGCTGGACCCGGCGAATCCGGTGCTGACCGAGCACCTGGGGCGGGGCGGGACCGCGTACGTCCTGCACGACGGCTGGCTGGTCCAGGCCACCGGGGCGCGGCGGACCCCGCTGCTGCGGGTGGCCGAGGTGCCCGGGGCGTACGGCGGCGCCGCCCCGCACGCCGCGGCCAACGCGCTGGCCGCGATCGCCGCCGCCCGAGCGCTGGGCGCCCGCCCGGAGACGGTGGCGTCCCGGCTCGCCGAGTTCGACCCGGTGGTGGACAACCCGGGCCGCGGCACCCTGTTCCGGCTCGGCGACCGCTCGATCTTCCTGGACTACGGGCACAACCCGGCCGCGCTGGCCACCACGCTGCGCACGCTGCACCGGCTGTGGGGAGCCGACCGGTGCGTGGCCGCGGTGACCCTGCCCGGCGACCGCCGCGACGACCTGCTGGCCGCCTCGGCGCAGATCCTGGCGGACGGGCTGACCCGGGCGGTGCTCTACGACGACTGCGATCCGCGCGGGCGCGCCCCGGGGGAGGTGTCCCGGCTGGTCGAGCGGGAGATGCGGGCCCGGCGGCCGCAGATCCGGACGATCCGCGCGGACGGCAGCGAGGAGGCGGTGACCGCCGCGCTGGGGCTCGCCGCGCCGGGCGAGGTGGTGCTGGTGATCTACGAGAAGTGGGCGCCGATGCGGGCCTTCCTGGACGGGCTGGGCGCGGTCCCGGCCGGCAACCGCCCGGTCGCGCCGGTCTCGCCGGCGGTGCGTTCCACCCCGCAGCTGGCCCGGAACCTGCTCGCCAGCGCCCCCGGAGTGGCCGGGAGTGTGACAGATCATGGACATCCATGATCGCGCTCGGTATCGCTCTCCTGACGGTTCGTGACATCTCCGCCAGGGAGTGCTCCTTAAAGTTGAAACCGCAAGTTCCGACGAAGCGGGCAATCCTCGACCGATCTCGTGGCGCTCCGTGACGGAAAGCGCTTTCCGTCATCGTCCGCTGCGTGCGGCAGGTCACACGCACGGTAATGATTGCCTGGTAGATCGCGTCCTGGGCAGCTCGATCTGTAGACCGATAGGTACTAACATCCTCGCCGTCGATGGGGGATGCTCGGGGTCCGATAGCGGGGCCCGTCTCGCCCGGCGTCGGGCGGCATGGCGGTGCGGTCCGGCGTTTTCTCGAAGCGCGCATGTGGGGGCACATGAGCACGACGGACCTGCCCGGTTCGGGGTTGCTCGCCGGCCGGTACCGGCTGGTCGAGCGGCTCGGCGCCGGCGGGATGTCAGTGGTCTGGCGAGGGTTCGACGAGGTGCTGGGGCGTCAGGTCGCGGTGAAGGTGCTGCCGCCGTCCACCAGCGCCGACCCCTCGTTCCGGCGGCGCCTGCGCGCGGAGGCCCAGGCCGCGGCGCGGCTGAGCCACCCGCACATCACCAACGTGTACGACTACGGCGAGGCCACCACGGTCGACGGCGAGCCGGTGCCGTACGTCGTGATGGAGCTGGTCGACGGCGAGTCGCTGGCCGCCGTGCTGTCCCGGGCCCGCACCCTGCCGTGGAACACCGCGGTGCGGATCAGCGCCGACGTGGCGGCCGCGCTGGCCGCCGCGCACGCCCGGGGCATCGTGCACCGCGACGTCACCCCGGCCAACGTCATGCTCACCGCGGCCGGCGCCAAGGTGGTCGACTTCGGCATCTCCGCCCTGATCGGGGAGAACGACACCGACCCGGACGGCAGCCTGCTCGGCACCCCGGCCTACCTGGCGCCGGAGCGGCTGGAGGGCGGCCAGGTCAGCCCGGCCACCGACGTCTACGCGGTCGGCCTGCTGATCTACCGGATGCTGATCGGCCAGCTGCCGTGGGACGTGGGCACCACCACCGCCCTGCTCCGCGCGCACCAGTACACCGAGCCGGAGCCGCTGCCCCCGGTCGACGGCCTGCCCGCCGAGGTGGACGCGCTGATCGGCCGCTGCCTGGAGAAACGCCCGGCCGACCGGCCGCCGACCGCCGAGGTGGCGCATCTGCTCGCCGGCATCGCGGCGGGCGCCCCGCCGGCCCAGGTCAGCGGCTTCCCGGAGGACTGGGCGGACAGCGGGGAGAACACCACGATCCTGCCGTCCGGCTATCCCTATGCCGGGATGGGCCCGGCCGCGGCCGCCGCCGACCCGGCGCCGAAACCGCCGCCGCCGCTGCGCCCCGGCAGCGCGGCCGAGCCGGCCCCGGCCGAGCGACCACCGGCGCGCAGCCCGAAACAGGTCCGCACCCGCCGCATCCTGGTGGTGGCCGGCACGATCGCGGTGCTCACCGCCTTGACGTACGGGTGGAGCCTGGCCGCCCCGGGCAAGCCGGACGAGCGTGCCAACGCGGTGCCGGCCGGCCCCAGCGTGATGGCCGCGGCCGGTGGCTGCATCGTCAGCTACGCGGTCTGGTCGCAGGAGAAGAACCGCTTCAAGGCCCAGGTGACGGTGGCCAACCGGGGCGAGGCTCCGGTCGACGACTGGCGGCTATGGTTCCTGATGAACGGGGACCAGGTGGTCAAGGGCAAGGGCGCGGTCGACCTCAAGCAGAACCTGCGCGCGGTCACGGTCACGTCGGCCGGACCGCTGCAGCCGCAGGAGAGCACCACCATGGAGATCACCGGGCGGTACACGCAGAGCAACGCCGCCCCGATGGTCTTCCAGCTGAACGGGAAGAACTGCGAGGCGTTCGTGTCCAGCGAGCCGGGCGCCCCGTCCCGGCCGGTGGAGCAGCTCTCCGACGGCACCATCCGGTTCGGCGCGCCGGCCACCGACAGCCCCCCGCAGCCGGGCATCTCGATCGACCCGGGCGGCATCGTGCACATCACGCCGACCACCACCAGCGCCGCGCCGGGCAAGCCGGGCACCACGACGACCACCCCGGTCCCGGGGTCGAGCAACTCGTCGGCGCCGATCGGCGGCGGTAACGGCAACGGCAACGGTGGTCCGACCAGTGGCCCGACCACCACGATCGCCCCCGAGCCGCACGATTCCGTGGGTCCGTCGACGCCGACCACCACGTCGGCCACCCCGACCGACCCGGTCACCACGCCGACCACCCCGGACCTGCCGCCGGACGACGAACTCGACGGTGACACCACGACGTGATTGCCCGGCCCGGTGGTGGGTACAACGCCTTCGGCCGGTCAGTTGATCAGACCGGCCGCGGCGGCCGCCGGGGACGGAAATAAGAAGTCAGACCGGTGACCACCGAGTTACGGTGAGAAAGAACGACAGGCGCTCTGCTTCCATCCGCCCGGGCTGGATGCCCGGATTGCGGGGGGCTTCGCACGGCGTGGCTGCCGACCGGCACGGTTCCCGCGGAGATGATGGGCGGGATTGTCCGCCGGACTGACAAGCAGGTCGTCGCAACGGGGAGTTCGACAATGCTAAGCACTGTGAAGGATCTGGCCGCCGAGGCGCTGTTCGTCTCACACCTGCAGCCATCCGAGTACCCGAACCGCGCTGCCCTGGAGGAGGCCATCACCAGCATGATCCTCCTGTACGGCAGCGACGGATGCGCCGCCGGCGTGGCCACCGAGTTCGGTGACCACCCCGACGTGGCGGTCCGCCGGATGCGCTGGGTGCAGGACGAGCTTGCCGAGGTCGTGGCCTGGCGCGCCCCGGTGTTCCACTAGGGTTTCCCTCTTGAGACGATCCGCCTGGCCATCGGCCATGCGGATCGTCGCGTTTTCTGCCTCCGGCCGGGCCGACCTGAGGCTTTATGTGAAAAAACTCCACAAAAGCAACCGAGTTCCGGCCCCGCTGCACCCAACGGCGACCACTGTTCTTCTCGTCAGCCGGCTTCACCAGCCGGTTCGTACGAGCGAGGAGGACTACGTGACCGCCACGACCGATCTCCCCGCCACCATCGGCGTCATCCACGACGCGCCGTCCGCGCGCGACATCGAGGACCTGATCCGCGAACACATGCCGATGGTTGGCCACCTGGTCCGGGAATTGCTCAACCGGGTGCCCGGCCACGTCCACTCAGATGACCTCTCCTCAGCCGGTTTCGCGGCCCTGCTCGGAGCGGCCCGATCCTTCGACGTGACCCGCGGCATCCCGTTCCACCGGTTCGCCGCGGTCCGGATCCGCGGTGCGCTGCTGGACGAGCTCCGCGGCCAGGACTGGGCCAGCCGATCGGTGCGGGCCCGGGCCCGGCGCGCCGCGACCGCCCGCCAGGAACTCACCGCCGCCCTGGGCCGCACCCCGAGCGACGCCGAGGTCGCCGAGATGCTCGGCATCGGGGTGTCCGAGCTGGCCAGCGTCGAGGACGACGTGCAGAAGGCGTCGCTGCTGAGCCTGCAGGGCTTCCCCACCGGGGCAGCCGAGGAGATGGTGCCGGAACTGTCCGAGGGGCCGGAGGATCTGCTGCTCAAGCGGGAGCGGCTGGGATACCTGCACCAGGCCATCCAGGCGCTGCCCGAGCGGCTGCGCCAGGTCGTGGAGGAGTCGTTCCTGCAGGAGCAACCGCTCAGCGAGGTGGCGGCCCGGCTCGGGGTGACCGAGTCCCGGATCTCCCAGCTGCGCACCGAGGCGTTGCGCCTGCTGCGGGAGGGCCTGAACAGCTCACTCGCGCCGGAACTGCTGACCGTCGCGGCCGGCGGGCCCCGCACCCGCAAGGGCTGTCTGCAGCGCCGGCGCAGCGAGTACTTCGCGAAGGTGCAGCAGCAGGGCAACCTGCACACCCGGCTGGCGCTGACCGACAGTCACGGCGTCCCGATCGCGGTCGCGGCGTAACCGCGGCGCGAACCGACGGAGGGCGGACCGCTCACGGTCCGCCCTCCACCATGTCCGCGCGGTTTTCGGTACGACCATCGCCGTCCCGAGCCTGACGAACGGCTCCGGAATCGTCGCCGGGCGACGTGCGTCAGCCGGCCGGGCGTATCCCGGCCTGCCGGGCCGCGCGGATCGAGCCGGTCGAGGCGTCGCGCCGCGGACGGCGCACGAGCAGTGCCCCGCCGACGGCGGCCACCCACAGCCCCCACGTCGTGCTCCCGAGCAGCCCGGCCAGCTCCCACACCGGGAAGCCGGGCACCGCCGTCGCGAGCACCTCGCCCTGATTGAGCAGGTACAACGCCGACGCCGTCAGGCCGCTCCACCCGACCCACCGGGGCAGCACGCCGGACCGCAGCACCACCAGGCTGACCGTCACCGACCAGGCCACCGCGAGCACCTGCCCGAGATGCTCGCCGAGCAGCGCCCCGCCGAACTGGTGCTGCGCCGTCCACGCCGCCTCCACCGCGGCCCGGGTCACCGGGTCGCCCCCGGCCCATCGGGTGGCCAGCGCCGGGACCACGAAGACCCAGCGCAGGAACCCGATCAGCGACAACAGCGCGGAGGCCGCGCCGATCGCGCCGGCCGCCTTGAGCACCGGGTCCGCCGGACGCCCCAGGGCCGCCGCGAGCAGCAGCACCGGTACGGCGAGCAGCCCGTACGTCCAGGCCACCGCGAACCAGGTCCAGACCAGCGACGGGCCGCCGTCGTGGAACGCGGCCAGCACCACCGGGGCCGGCTCCCGCAGGATGTCCGGCCAGCCGAACGTCGCCGACAGCACGCTCGACGCCACCGCGAAGCCGGCCGCCGCTGTCACCAGGAGCCATCCGGTCACTCGTTTCATCTCGATCCATTTCTGTACGCCGTGCAGAGTTGCTGACACCGCGAATGCTGTACGGTGTGCAGAGATATGTCAAGGGGGAAGCCATGACCGAGGCACGCCGGCGGCCCGGCCCGAAACGCGCGCTCACGCAGGACGACGTGCTGGACGCCGCCCTGCGGCTGATGGACGCCGACGGCCCGGTCGCGGCCTCGATCCGCCGGATCGCCGGCGAGCTGGGCGTCACGCCGAACGCGGTGTACACCTACTTCGCCGACAAGGCGGCCATCGAGCAGGCCCTGGTCGAGCGTCTGCTCGGCGAGGTGAACGCGGCCGCCCCGGCGACCGGCGGCTGGCGTGCCGACCTGGAGCTGCTGGCCGTGGAGATCCGGGCCCGGCTGGTCGCGCACCCGGGCGCGGTGCCGCTCTTCCTGAGCGGCGCGATGAACGGGCCGCAGGCGCTGCTGCTCGGCGAACGGTTGCTGGACCGGCTGTCGGCGGCCGGTCTGGACCGTGCGGCCGGCGCGCGGGGGGCGTACCTGATCATGGTTTACGTCCTGGGCGCGATCGCTCTGGAGGTGGCCGATCAGCCGCACGCCGGGGTGCTGCCGCCGGAGGCGGAGCGGATCGCGGCGCGGGCCGCGGCCTGGGGCGAGGTGCCGGCTGACCGGTTCCCGCGGACCGCTGCCGCTACCGACGTGATGGCGACCTGGATCGGCACCGACCAGTACCTGTGGGGGTTGCGCCGGTTGCTGGACAGCTTCGCCGGACTCCGTTCATAGCTTCGCCGGGCTCTCTTGATGGCTTCGCCGGATGATCGGCGAGGATGGGGCGATGCGTGCCGTGGTTGTCGACGTTGTCCGGGGCCGGCCCGAGGTGCGGGAGGTGCCGCGGCCCAGCGCGCCGCCCGGCGGGGTGGTGGTCCGGGTGATGGCCACCGGGCTGTGCCGCAGTGACTGGCACGGCTGGGCCGGGCACGACGACGACATCGTCTTCCCGCACGTGCCCGGGCACGAGCTGGCCGGGGTGGTGACCGAGGCCGGCGCCGGGGTCGGCCGCTGGGCGGCCGGCGACCGGGTGACCGTGCCGTTCGTCTGCGGGTGCGGGCGGTGCGAGTGGTGCCGGACCGGACAGGCCCAGGTCTGCCCGGACCAGCAGCAGCCCGGGTTCACGCACGGGGGCTCGTTCGCCGAGTTCGTGGTCCTGCACGCCGCCGACACCAACCTGGTGGCCCTCCCGGCACAGGTGGACTTCGCCACCGCGGCGAGTCTGGGCTGCCGGTTCGCCACCGCCTACCGCGGGCTGGCCGGCCGGGCGCGGGTCACCGAGGGCGAGTGGGTGACCGTGGTCGGCGCCGGGGGCGTCGGCCTGAGCGCGGTGATGATCGCGCGGGCACTGGGCGCGCGGGTGATCGCGGTCGACCGGAACCCGGAGGCGTTGGCGGTCGCCGCCGCCGTGGGCGCGGAACACACCCTGCTGTCCGCCGCCGCGAGCGGCACCGGAACCGCCGCCAGCGGCACGGGTGCGGGTGCCACCGTTGACGTCCCCGCTGCGGTTGCCGAGCTGACCGGTGGCGGCAGCCATGTCACCGTCGACGCGGTCGGCAGCGAGCAGACCTGCGCCGACGCGATCCTCAGCCTGCGCCGCCGGGGCCGGCACGTGCAGATCGGGCTGCTGCCGCCGATCGACGGCCACCCGAGGGTGCCGATGTCCCGGGTGATCGGCTGGGAACTCGACCTGCTCGGCAGCCACGGCATGGCGGCGGCCGACTACCCGGCCATGATGGCCCTCATCGAGCGGGGCACGCTCCAGCCGCAACGACTGATCGAACGCACCGTCGGCCTCACCGAAGCGGCCGCGCTGCTGCCCGCTTTCGATCAGGCCACCCCGGCCGGCATGACCATGATCGACCCGTCTCGCTGACGACTGGGGCGTGTCTCGTGACCCGGCCGGGTGCGAGGCGAGGTCAGGAGTGTGGCCGGCAACGGCCGCGAAACGCCCGCATACCGGTGTATGTGGGCGTCTCGCGGACGCTGCCAGGCGCGCCTGGCCACGCCGCAGCCTCGCCTTGATCGGCAGGACAGCCCTAGGACACCGGCGCGGGGGAGTGACGGCACAGCGGGTCCAGGGCGGCCCGGACGGCTCGGATGTCCGGGGCGACGGCGGTGGCCAGGACGCCCGGGCCGGCCAGCGGCATGATCGCGGCGTGCGTGCCGGTGACGCCGCGGTCGGCGGCGGCCGCGGCGGCGGGGCCGGCCAGGAGCAGCGTCCCGACGGCGCGGCCGGTGCCCAGGACGGCCGGGCCGGTCCAGCCTGGCGCGCGCGGGCCGACCGCGAGCTCGTGCCGGTGAAGGGTGCTTCCGGCGTACCGGACGAGGGTGTCCGCGACGAAGTCGCCGGACTCCTCGGCGTGCCGGCCGCAGACCAGGTCGTCGCGCCACCACAGTGACCCGCCGGCCTCGACCGCCACCCGGGTGATCGCGACGTGGTCGCTGCCGGCGGCGGCGATCAGCGGCTCGGGGAGCCACCGCAACGTGCCGCCCGCCGCGACCGTCGCGGTGACCGTCATCCGGGAGGGCGGCGCGGGCCGCCCCGGCAGGGCTAGCTGAGCCGCCACACTGCGCAGGGTCAGCCGCGCGTCCTGGCCGACTTCGATCACCAGGCGCAGGTCATCGCCACGCAGCGGCCCGGCCGCGCCGCCGACCAGATGGACGGTGACCCCGCCGGTGTCGCGAACCCCGCCGGCGTCGAGCAGACCGCCGGTGTCGAGCAGACCGCCGGCGTGGGGCGGCGCGGCGGCATGGCGGGAGCCGGTCTGCCGGAGCAGCAGCGGCGACTGGCCGCGGAGGACGGCGAGCCGGGTGCCGCCCCGCCCGTCCGCCTCCGCGACGATCCGGGCCTCGGCCCTCACGCCGGCGCTCGCGCCGCCACCAGGCCGCGGATCCACCCGGCGACCGGCGTCGCCGCCTTGTCCTCGGCCAGCGACAGGAAGACCGTCGGCAGGTCGTGGCGGCGGGCCCGGGCGTCCCGGTCCATCACCGCGAGGTCGGCGCCGACCAGCGGCGCCAGGTCGGTCTTGTTGATCACCAGCAGGTCGGCGGTGGTGACGCCGGGACCGCCCTTGCGGGGGACCTTGTCGCCGCCGGACACGTCGACCACGAAGATCTGCTGGTCGATCAGGCCCTTGCTGAACGTGGCGGTGAGGTTGTCGCCACCGCTCTCCACCAGGATCAGGTCGAGCGGCCCGAGCGACGCCTCCAGGTCCTCGACGGCGTCCAGGTTGGCCGAGATGTCGTCGCGGATCGCGGTGTGCGGACAGCAGCCGGTCTCCACCGCGCGGATCCGCTCGGCCGGCAGCACCCCGTTGCGGAGCAGGAAGTCGGCGTCCTCGGTGGTGTAGATGTCGTTGGTGACCACGGCGAGCCGCAGCTCCTCGCCGAGCGCCCGGCACAGCGCCGCGACCAGCGCGGTCTTGCCGGAGCCGACCGGGCCACCGATCCCGATCCGCAGCGCCCGCGGTCCGCCGATCGCCGGGAGCGGCGCGTGCGGGTCGACTCCGGGATCCGGGTGGGTGTGCGGCACCTCGTCGGGGCCGTGATCGTGCGGTTCAGGATGCTGCGGTTCAGGATGCAAAGAGACGCACCTCCCAGGTGGCGTGGTGTTCGGCACCGATGTCGAGCAGGGGAGCGCCCGCGGCCGGCAGGTCGTCGACCGGGTCGCCGGACCGGGCCGCGGCGGACGCGGCGATCCGGTCACAGTCGGGTGCGAGCCGCGCGAGGAGCGCGTGCACCGCGTACGGATCAAGTCCGAGCAACCGGACCGCCGCACTGGCCGGACCGGTGAGCGTGCCGTGCGCCGCCGCGACCGCCGCCTGCGCGGGCGTCAGCCCGGCCGCCGCGGCCAGCGCACCCAGGGCGACCGGCTGGTGCGGCTCCCGGCCGATGCCGGCCACCGCCCACATCGCCCGGCCGGCCCGGAGCAGCGCCCGGCCCTGCGCCCGCGAGGCCCTCCGCAGGGCCGGGGACGGGGTGCGCGCGTCGAGCCCGGCGTCCAGCTCGGCGTGCCGCGCCGGAGCGGAGCAGGCGGCGGCCGCGAACGCCGCCGAGACCAGTCCGCCGGTGGCCAGCTTCCCGCGCAGGAAGCCGCCGAGGTCCTCGACGTCGCGCACCCGGCCGGCGGCGACCTGGGCCTCCAGCCCGGCCGAGTGCGCGTGCCCGCCGGAGGGCAGCCGCCCGTCGGCGAGCAGGAGCAGCGTCGCGAGGCTCATCAGAACAGGAAGTAGCGCTGGGCCATCGGCAGCTCGGTGACCGGGTCCGGCTCGACGACCGCTCCGTCGACGCGTACCTCGAAGGTGTCCGGCCGCACCTCGATCCGCGGCATCGCGTCGTTGAGCGGCATGTCCGCCTTGCCGACCGACCGGGTGTCACCGACCGGGACGAGCGCGCGTTTCACCCCGATCCGGTCGCTGAGCAGCGCGTCGATCGCGGCCGGGGCGACGAACGCCAGCGAGGTCTGCGATGGGACCACCCCGTAGGAGCCGAACATCGGCCGCGGCAGCATCGGCTGCGGGGTCGGGATCGACGCGTTCGCGTCACCCATCTGCGCGTACGCGATCATCCCGCCCTTGAGCACCAGCGCCGGGCGTACCCCGAAGAACGCCGGGTCCCAGAGCACCAGGTCGGCGAGCTTGCCGGTCTCGACCGAGCCGACCTGCCCGGCCATCCCGTGCGCGACGGCCGGGCAGATCGTGTACTTGGCGACGTACCTCTTGGCCCGGTTGTTGTCCGCGGCCCCGTCACCGGGCAGCGCGCCGCGCCGCGCCTTCATCACGTGCGCGGTCTGCCAGGTCCGCAGGATGACCTCGCCGACCCGGCCCATCGCCTGCGAGTCGGAGCCGATCATCGAGATCGCGCCGAGGTCGTGCAGCAGGTCCTCGGCGGCCATGGTGGACGGCCGGATCCGGCTCTCGGCGAAGGCCAGGTCCTCCGGCACCGCCGAGTTCAGGTGGTGGCAGACCATCAGCATGTCGAGGTGCTCGGCCAGGGTGTTCTTCGTGTACGGCCGGGTCGGATTGGTCGACGAGGGCAGCACGTTGGGGTGCGCCGCGACCGTGATGATGTCCGGCGCGTGCCCGCCCCCGGCGCCCTCGGTGTGGTAGGCGTGGATCGACCGCCCGCCGATCGCCCGGATCGTCTCCTCGACGAAGCCGGCCTCGTTCAGCGTGTCGGTGTGGATCGCGGCCTGCACCCCGGACGCGTCACACACCTGCAGGCAGGCATCGATCGCGGCCGGCGTGGTGCCCCAGTCCTCGTGCAGCTTGAAGCCGCCGGCCCCGCCGCGCAGCTGCTCCCACATCGCCTCCTGGGACATCGTGTTGCCCTTGCCGAGCAGCAGCACGTTGATCGGGAAGGTGTCCAGCGCCTCCAGCATCCGGGCCAGGTGCCAGGCACTCGGGGTGACCGTGGTGGCCTTGGTGCCCTCGGCCGGGCCGGTGCCACCGCCGATGATCGTGGTGATGCCGGCGGCCAGCGCGGTGTCCAGGATGGTCGGGCTGATCAGGTGCACGTGGCTGTCGATCGCCCCGGCGGTCAGGATCTTGCCGTTGCCCGCGATGATCTCGGTGGTCGCGCCGATCACCAGCTCGGGGTGCACGCCGTCCATGGTGTCCGGGTTGCCGGCCTTGCCGATCCCGACGATCCGGCCGTCCCGGATGCCGACGTCGGCCTTGACGACGCCCCAGTGGTCGAGCACCACCACGCCGGTGATCACGGTGTCCGGCACGCCCTCGGCGCGGGTGGCCCGGGACTGGCCCATCGACTCGCGGATCACCTTGCCGCCGCCGAAGACCACCTCGTCACCCGGGTGCGGGCCGGCGCTGCGGTCCTCCTCGATCTCGATCAGCAGGTTGGTGTCGGCGAGCCGGATCCGGTCGCCCGCGGTGGGGCCGTAGAGGGCCGCGTACCGGGCCCGGTCCAGAGAGGTCACCGTGGGCTCCCGTTCGGCTGGGCCTCGCCGGTGTCCTCGTCGAGCGAGCCGGCGGGTTCGATATCGGTCGGATCGGGCGCCGCCGGTGGCGGGACCCGGTCCAGCGGGCCGCCGGCCAGCCCGCGCAGGCCGGGCACGATCCGGTTGCCGGCCAGCGGGACCAGCACGACGTCGCGCGGCATGCCGGGCTCGAAGCGGACCGAGGTGCCGGCCGGGATGCCGAGCCGGTGCCCCCAGGCGGCGTCCCGGTCGAACTCCAGGGCCGCGTTCGCCTCGGCGAAGTGGAAGTGCGATCCGACCTGGACCGGGCGGTCGCCGGTGTTGCGCACGGTCAGCTCGACCGTCGCCCGGCCGGCGTTGATGACGACGTCGCCGTCGCCGAACAGGATCTCGCCGGGGATCACGAGATCGGCCCGTGCACGGTGACCAGCTTGGTGCCGTCCGGGAAGGTGGCCTCCACCTGCACCTCGGTGAGCATCTCCGGGACGCCCGGCAGCACGTCGTCGCGGGTCAGCACCCGGCGCCCGGCGTCCATCAGCTCGACCACGCTGCGGCCGTCGCGGGCGCCCTCCAGCAGGAAGGCGGTGATGATCGCGGTCGCTTCCGGATGGTTCAGTCGCAGACCGCGGGCGCGCCGTTTCTCGGCGACGTCGGCCGCCACGTGGATGAGCAGACGTTCCTGCTCATGTCGGCTGAGGAACAAAGCACCTCCCTGATCGCGCCACGAGATGGTTGCACTCGGAGGTTTCCGACAGGTAACCCTCGCTGATCAAAACACGCCGGCCGGTCCGTGGGTGGGCGGCTGCCTCAGGAGTCGGCGGACGGGTCGTCGCCGGCCGGCTCCGAACCGCCGCCCGGATCGTCGCTCGTGGCGCCGTCGTCGCTGGTGTCCGGGCTGTCCGGCGCGGAGACGCTGGCGGGTGCCGAACTGCGGGGACCGGTCCGGGTACGGGTGGTCCGGGGGCGGGCCGGCGGTGGGTTGTCCGCTGTGGTCGTACCGGAAACCGTCCTTTTCGGGGTGGGGGCCGGGCTCGGGATCGGTGATCCGCTGGGCGGGGCGGGCGAGGCCGGCGGCGTCGTGGCGGGACGGCCCGGGAACCAGCCGAACGGGTCGCTGACCAGCGCGACGGCGGCCGCACCGGAGAGCGCGACGAGCAGGAACGCGAGGATCGGCAGCAGGAACCGGGTCCGCGGCGGCCGGTCCAGAATCACCGGGGACGGGACCGGCGGCGCGGCCTGCAGGGCGACGGTGGCGCTCTCGGTGGCCAGCGGGCTCGCCGCGTCCGGATCGCCGCCCACCGCGGACCGGGCGGCCGAGGCGAGCGCGGCGGCGGACGGGTGCCGGTCCGCCGGATCCTTGGCGAGCGCCCGGGTAACCAGGGCGCGGACCGGCTCGGGCAGCTCGCCGGGCAGCGGTTCCGGCGTCTCGGTGACGTGCCGGAGCGCGATCGAGACCGGGTCGCCGCCCTCGAACGGCGGATGCCCGGTCAGGCAGTGGTAGGCGACCGCGCCCAGCGCGTACAGGTCGGCGGCCGGCCCGACGGTGGCCTTGGCCACCTGCTCCGGCGCCATGTAGCAGGCCGTGCCGATCACGTTGCGGGCCCCGGTCAGCGTCACCGACAGCGCCGAGCGGGCCACCCCGAAGTCGACCAGGACCACGTTGCCGTCCGGCTCGATGATCAGGTTGCCGGGGGTGACGTCGCGGTGCACGATCCCGGCTCGGTGCACCGCCTGCAGGGCCCCGGCCACCTGCGCGACCAGGGCCATCGTCTCGGCCGGGGAGAGCCGGCCGCGCTCGGCGAGCCGCCGGTCCAGCGGCTGCCCGTCGATCCGGGCCAGCACCAGGTAGGCGCCGCCGCTGGTGGTGCCGTAGTCGTAGACCGCGGCCACCCCGGGATGCCGCAGCGTGGCCATCGCCCGGGCCTCGTGCTCGAACCGCTGCTGGAAGGTCGGCTCCGCGGCGTGCTCGACCAGCAGCATCTTCACCGCGACCGGCCGGCCGAGCAGGGTGTCGGTGGCCCGCCACACCTCGCCCATGCCGCCCGCCGCGATCCGGTCGTCCAGCCGGTACCGCTGGTTCAGCGCGTCACCGGCGTCGGGCATAGGTGACAGCCTATGCCGGTGCCCGCTCAGATCGGCAGCTCCGCCTCCAGCAACGGGGCCAGCATCCGCGAGTACTTCGTGGTGATGTGGCTGCCGTCGCGCCAGACCATGAGGTTGCCGACCACTTGCGGGCAGACCGCGGCGCAGAACCACTGCCGGGTCGGGATGACCGTGACGCCAAGGTCGCGCGCGGTCCGCGAGACCAGCGCCTGCCGCTGCGGGAAGGCGAACGAGGCGTCGGCCGGCCGGGCGCACCGGGACGCGTGCGCGGCGTTGGTGGCCAGGCACTCCGGGGTGTCCCGGCCCGGCCACGGGGTGTCCTCGATCATCACCAGCCTGGTGTGCGCCCCGGCGACGGCCTGGAACATGGCCTTCCAGCCGGCCACCCAGATCGCGTCCCGGGCCGCCCCCGGCTCCCGGTCGAGGAACCGGCCGGACGCGTCGAGCAGGCCGCCGTTGTCGGTGCCGTTCGACGAGACGACCACCATCGTCGGCGCGGCCCGCTTGATCTCGGCCAGCATCGCGGCCCGCCATCGCTCACACTCGGTGTAGGCGCGCTTGAAGGTGCTCGTGTAGGTCCGCACCACCGGGGCCTGGCAGGCGCTCTTGGTGCGGACCACCAGCCGCCACCCGCGCTTCGCGGCGATCGTCCGCAACGCCGGGTACCAGTGCGCGGCGTGCGAGTCGCCGAACAGGTAGACGGTCTCCCGGCCGGCCGGGTCGCCGAAGACGCACGGACCCGGCGGCACCACCTCCGGGTAGTCGAGGTGGCAGTCGGTCGCGTAGTACTCCGGCAGGTCCCGGTGACCCTTCTGGACCTTGGGCGTGATGTTCGACGGCAGCTCACCCAGCGAGGCGGAGGCCGCGATGATCCGCTGGAGCTCGGCTTGCGGGTCGGTCGCGGCGGCGACCGCCTCCGCGGTCAGCACCGCGGGCTCGCCCTTGGCGAGCCGCGGCGGGTGGTTGCCGCCGACCTTCGCGACACCGGCCGCGGCGAGCGACAGGGCAAGACCAAGACCGATTCCCGGTACGGCGGAGCGCCGCACCCACGCCTGGCTCCGTCCCGGGTTCTCCACCAGGTGGAACGTGCCGGCGGCGAGCAGCAGGGCGGCCGCCGCGAGAGTCAGGTTGAGCCCCGGGGCCGGCTCGGTGTCCAGCAAGAACGGGGCGATCATCAGGACCGGCCAGTGCCAGAGGTACCAGCTGTAGGAGTACTTGCCGACCAGCTGGAACGGCCGGAGCCGGAGCAGCAGGGCGGCGCCGCCGGGCGGGGCGGCGCAACCACCGGCGATGATCGCGGCGGCGCCCAGGACCGGCAGGACGGCGGCCGAGCCGGGGAACGGGGTGGCCTCGTCGTAGATGACCGCGCTGGTCAGGACCGCGGCCAGGCCGGCCCAGGTGAGCACCGCGGCCGGCCCGCGGCGCAGGGCGGCCAGCCGGGTGGCGCCGATCGCCACCAGGGCGCCGATGCCCAGCTCCCAGGCTCGGGTGTGCGCGCCGAAATAGGCGTACGGGGCGGACGACGCGGTCACCCGGATGCTGATGTAGAGGCTGGCCAGGACCGCGACGCCGAGCACGGCCAGCACCGCGGCGCGGTACCGGGTCCGGACGGTGAGCGCCAGGATCAGCAGCAGCAGCGGCCAGACCAGATAGAACTGCTCCTCCACCGCGAGCGACCAGAAGTGCTGCAGCGGGGACGGGGCGGCGTCGGCGTTGAGGTACTGGACGCCCTCCGCGGCGAGCCGCCAGTTGATCCCGTAGCAGGTGGCGGAGAGGGTGTCCAGGGAGATCGCCTTGAACCGGGTGGCCGGCAGCCACAGCCAGGCCCCGGCCAGGGTGACCAGCAGGACCAGCGTGGAGGCGGGCAGCAGCCGGATGGCCCGGCGCGCGTAGAACCGGGCCAGCGAGATGGTGCCGGTGCGCCGCAGCTCGCCGAGCAGCAGCGTGGTGATCAGGAAGCCGGAGATCACGAAGAAGACGTCGACCCCGACGTAGCCGCCGGCCAGCCCGGCGAGCCCGGCGTGGGAGAGCACCACCAGGGTGACCGCGATGGCGCGCATGCCCTCGATGTCCGCGCGGAACCCGGCGCGCGGCCGTGGGCCGGCCGCCGGGCGGTTGACCGAGTTCTCCGGTCGGCCGGCTTCGATATGGACGTCGTGGGTGACCGACATGACCTGCCTGCGGGGAGAATGGGGTCGCGCGGGACCGGTGGGGATGGTCGAGCGATGCTACCCAGCAATTCGCAGGTCGGGCACAGACGGTTCATGGTCGTTCAATGGCCGGGTGAAAGATGTCGTATCCGCTGGTCCGCGCACTGCGCGGGTGGTTCGGATTGGTCTCGCGCATGCGCGTTTCCGCAGGTCACGAACGCCTGTCCGGATTGCGAAAAGGTCCCCCGAATGAGGGTGTCGATCCACCGTGGGTCGTTGTCGCGACTACCGGTGGTAATGGTTTCCGGAGCGTATTGAATATTACTCGTTATTGTTTCCGGGGCCGCTGTTGTCGCTGTTTCCGCCACCGTTTCCACCGCTGTCCTGGTCGCCGCCGCCCGTCCCGGAGTCGTCGCCGCCGTCCGTTCCGGTCTCGGTCGGCTCGGCGGTCGTGGGCTCCTCGGTGGGCTCGGCCGGTTCGGTGGTGGGGTCGGCGGTGGTCGGGTCCGGGTCGGCGGGCTGCGGCTTGGTGGGTTCGGCGGTGCCTTTGCCGGTCGGAGCGGTGGCCGGGGCGCTGGTGCGGGTGGTCGGCCGGTCCGGGCCGCTGTTGTCGTCGTCGTCCTTGTCGCCGGTGGAGGTCGGGGTGGGGCTGGTCTTGACCACCGCGGAGGGTTTCCCGCCGGCGGGCGCCGTCCCACCCGCCGGCTCCTTGTCGAACATGCCGAACGGATCCGCGAGCGCGAGCACAGCCCCCAGCCCGGCCAGAAGGAGCAGCCCCACCATGGCCGCGATCAGCCCCTTCTTCCGCCGCCCGTCAGCCAGGTCCCGGTCCCTCCCGCGACCGCCCGCGCCCCCGATCGAAGCGCCGCCCGCGCCCCCTGTCGCGAGGCCGCCAGCTCTCTGGCCTGCCGCGACGCCGTCCGCTCTGTGGCCTGTCGCGATGCCGCCCGCTCTGTGGCCTGTCGCGATGCCGCCCGTATCTTGAAGAGCTGCGTTGCTGCCAGCCACTCGGCCGGGCGCGATAGCACCGGCCGCTCCGCTGCGCGCGATGCCGCCAGCCGTTTCGCCTGTCGCGGTGCCACCGGCCGCTCCGCCTGTCGCGGTGCCACCGGCCGCTCCGGCGGCCGCGATGCCAGCTGCTGCTCGGGCTGCCGCGCTGCCGTCGGTCGCGGGGCCGTCCGGTCGGGTGCTCTTCGCCGGGCCGTCGGCGCCGGTGGCCGGCGGCGTGTCCACGCGCGTGAAGGACTCGGGCAGCTCGGCCGCCATGGTGTTGCCGTCACGAGCCGGCCCCACCGGGAGAATGTCGGCATACCGCGGCCCACCCACCATGGCCCGCGCGGCGAACACCGAACCGGCCCCAGCAGGCACCGCCTCCGTCGCCGCGTCACTGATCCCCGGCGCCGCACTGTCCGGACTCCCCGCGAACCCCGCGCCGGCCGCCGCGCCGCCGGCCGCCATCGCCCCGCTGCTCGCCGAGTTCCCGGTGGCCCCTGCGCTGGTTGCCGCGCCGCCGGTTGCCATCGATCCGCTGCTCGTCGGGCTTCCAGCGGCCCCTGCGCTGGTTGCCGTGCCGCCGGTTGCCGTCGCTCCGCTGCTAGTCGGGCTTCCAGCGACCGCAGCACCGGCCGCCATCGCGCCGCCGGCCGCCAACGCGCCGCTGTTCGCCAGGCTTCCGAAGGTTGCCGCGTCGAGTCCGATCGCTTCGGTGTTCGTGGAGAGGCCGGTGGCCATGGCGTTGGAACGGGCCGCCGCGTCGGCTGCCGCGAACTCGGCGGCCGACGCCATGGCCGCGGCCGACGGGAAGCGCTCGGCCGGGTCCTTGGCGAGGGCGATGCCGACCAGGTCGCGAACCGGCCGCGGCACGTCCCGCGACAGCGGCGCCGGCTCGTCGGTGACGTGCTGAAGCGCCACCGCGAGCGGGTTGTCACCGAGGAACGGCGGCCGCCCGGCCAGGCAGTTGTATGCCACCGCGCCGAGCGCGTAGATGTCCGCCGCCGGCCCGGTGGCCCGCTTGGACACCTGCTCCGGCGCGATGTACAACGCCGTGCCGACCACCTCACGCGCCCCGGTCAGGGTGACCGAGTTAGCCGACCGGGCCACCCCGAAGTCGACCAGCACCACGGTCCCGTCCGGCTCGATGATCAGGTTGCCCGGCTTGACGTCCCGATGCACCACCCCGGCCTCGTGCGCGGCCTGCAACGCCCGCCCGGCCTGCGCCACCACCGACATCGTCTCGGCGACGGTGAGCTGGCCGCGCTCGGCGAGCATCTGGTTCAGCGGCTGCCCGGCAACGCGCGCCATCACCAGGAAGGCGCCGTCCTCGGTGTCCCCGAAGTCGTACACCGGCACCACACCCGGATGGCGCAGCGCGGCCATCGTCCGGGCCTCATGCCGGAACCGGCTCAGGAACCCAGGATCGGTCCCGCGCCCACCGAGCAATGTCTTCACCGCGACCGGCCGCCCGAGCACGGTATCGGTCGCCGCCCAGACCTCGCCCATGCCACCAGCCGCGATCCGTTCGTCCAGCCGGTACCGTCCGCCGAGCAACTCTCCGGGTTTAGGCATGGCACTTCCTCTACCCAGGAGAGTCCCGCCCTATCCCGGTCCCACTCTCCGACCCGGACCCCTCACCGCCTCGCCCTCACCCGCCTGCCCTCGCCATCCCTCACCCGCCTCTCGCCCTCCTCCTAGTCTCCAGCCCTCACTCCTTCGCCGTCGCCCTTCGCCTCGCTCCTCGTTCTCGCCCTGGCCCCTTGCCTCGCTCCTCGCCCTGGCCCCTTGCCTCGCTCCTCGCCCTGGCCCCTTGCCTCGCTCCTCGCCCTGGCCCCTTGCCTTGCTCCTCGCGTTGCTCCTTGCCTCGCTCCTCGCGTTGCTCCTTGCCTCGCTCCTCGCGTTGCTCCTCGCTCTTACCTCGTCGCCTGCTCCGCCGGCTGTCAGTCGCCGACGTAGAGAATGGCGTCGATCTCGATGTCGAAGCCGACCAGCGGCACCGGCAGTGTGGTGCGGACCGGGCGGTTCTCCCCCTTGATGTACTGCTGGTAGATCTCGTTCATCTCGGCGAAGTCACCGAAATCCCGCAGGTAGACGCCGACCCGGACGGCGTCGTCCAGGCTCGCGCCGGCCGCCTCCGCGACCGCCGCCAGGTTGCGGAACGCGGCGTGCGCCTGCTCGGCGAAACTGCCGGTCACCCAGGTCCCGTCGGGCAGCGCCGGGACCGCGCCGGCCAGGTAGATGGTGTCGCCGGCCACGACCGCATGCGAGTACGGGCCACCGGCCGGTGCCGCCTTGTCGGTCATCACAGCGCGCTTGGGCATCAGGAACTCCTCGGTTGATCTCTAGGGAACTGTTCGGCCAGCCCGTCCAGGCCCACCAGGGGCGTGGCGAGCAGGTCACGGATGTGGTTCGCCCGCTCGGCCAGGGCGGTGCGTTGCCCGTCGGTGAGCGGGATCCATGGTGGCGGCGGCCCCGGCAACCGTGGCGTGAGCAGCCGTCCGGCCACGTAGGTCGCGGTATTCACCAGCCGCATCGGTGCGACCCGGACCTGCCGGTGCGCGTCGATGACCGGGAACTCCCCGGCACGCACCTCGAAGACGGCCAGGTCGGCGGGAGCGCCCACCACGAGCGTCCCGCCGGGCAGACCCAGCGCCCGGGCCGGTCGGCTGGTGACCGCGGCGATCACCTCGGACGGCGGGATGCCGACCGCGAGAGCTTTGGCCATCGTGGTGGGCAGGTCGAAGACCGGCCCGTAGAGCGACCGCGCGTGCAGGTCGGTGGAGATCGTGTCGGGCCGCAACCCCGCGTCGAGCTGCGCGGCCAGCACGTCGAAGGCGAAACCGCCGGAGCCGTGGCCCAGGTCGAGCAGCACCCCGCGCTCCGCCGCGGCGTGCACGGCGGGGCCGAGCGGGGCGGCGATGCCGCTGGCGCAGTGGGTCACGATGTCGCCGGGGCGCAGCAGGTCCAGCACCTCGTCGAGCCCCGGCGGAGCGGTCCCGATGTGGACCATGACCGGGACGCCGCAGGCCTCGGCCGCCGCCAGGCCACGGCGTAGTGGCTCGACCCCGTTGTCACCCACCGTCTCCCGGTCGATGCGCACCTTGATCCCGCGGACCAGCTCGCGGTGCGCCTGGATCGTGTCGATCGCCAGAGCGACGTCGCAGCTGGCCAGGTCGCGGCTCTCGCCGGTGCGCCCGGCGAGCCCGATCGCGGAGATGTTGAGCAGCGCCGGAACGCGCACGGTCGCACCGGCCGCGACCCGCCGCAGGCCGTCCAGCGTGTATGCCCCGGCGGACCCGGCGTCGACCCAGGTGGTCACCCCGGAATGCCAGGCGACCGGGTCCGGGTCGATCCCCCAATAGCCCGGGCCGACATGGGTGTGCAGGTCGATCAGCCCGGGCGTGACCAGTCGCCCGCTCACGTCCACGACCTGACGCGCGTCCCGGGGAAGACCAGTCCCCACCGCGGCGATCCGCCCATCGCGGACCGCCACGTCCGCCACGCGGCCCCCGGCCAGCACCGCGTCGTGGACCCTGTCCTGCTGCGACGTGCTCACTGTCTCGCCGCCGGCCGGCCCCGGCTCGCTGGTCCGCATCGGCTGGTCGGTCCGCACAGGCTGGTCGGTCGGTGTGACGTCCTCGGTCAGGACCGTGCCGCCGGTCAGCAGGAGGTCGTAGGTCATCGGTCGCCTCCGGTGGCCAGGGCCGCCTGGATCGCCAGCCGGTAGAGGCGGGTGGGGCGGCCCTTGTGGTGCGGCTGGGCGCTGCCCTCGCCGGCGACCAGCCCGGCCTCACCCAGCTTCCGGATCAGACGGCGCCCGCTCGGGTCGGTGATCCCCAGCGCCCGCGCCAGCTCGCCCGGGGTGACCGGGCGGCCGCCGAGCGAACGCTCCAGCGCCGCCAGCCGGGACATCGTGGCGGCACTCAGCCCGGCCCGGCCGGCCAGCTCCTCCAGGGCGCCGTGCTCCCGGTAGGTATAGGTGAGCGGCGGCCCGGCGGCGCCGATCGGGCCGATCATCACGCCGTCGTCGGTGATCAGGTAGCCGGCCGCGGTGCCGTCCCGCTCGGCCCGGTCCGCCGCCTGCTCGGCCAGCGCGACGCTGCCGCGCGCCGAGGCCCCGATCCCGAAGCCGACCGCCGCGCCGCTGACTGCCGCACCGCTGACCGCCGCGCCGTCGACCGCCGCGCCGCCGACCGGCACGCCGTCGCCGGGCGGGGCGCTGCGGTGGATGTCGCCGATCGCCTCGCCGGGTGACGGATCCGTGGCGGAGGAGCGGCCGTGGAAACCGGTCGCCTCGCCGAACGGCAGGTGGACCCAGTGCTGAGTCATGGTCTGGAAGACACCGGCCGGAGCGAAGGCGATCACCGCCCGTGGTCCGTGGTCGTCGATCCAGGCGTCGGCCAGCTCCGGCAGCTCGGACAGCGACCGGCGCAGCGCCTCCCGGGCGCCGGACTCCGGAGCCCGGAACACCGCGGCGGCGAACCGCTGCTCATCCGCCTGACGGCCACGCACCCGGAGGACCAGCTCGTGCAGGTCGGCTCGGATGGTGCCGGGGGTGGCCACCGCCTGCAGCACCGCGGTCCGGCCGTCCAGCGCGGCGGCGACACCGCTGCGTGCGGTGACCACATAGGGCGCGCCGGTGATGTCCAGCCTTTCTCGGTGGAACGCCACCACCTCGGCCACCGGCTGCTCCGGCTGGAAGGGGAGGGTGGCGATGGCCGACCGGTCGAGCCCCAGCGCGTCGGCCACCTCGGTCACCGTCTCCTCGGAGAAGGTGTCGATGCTGACCGGGGTGGCCGGCCATCCGTTGCCACGGGCCCGCGCCCAGGCGAGGGCCAGGTCGAGTGCGGCGGAGCGGGTGACCGTGACCGGCAGGCCGACGGGCAACAGGTCCCGGGCCCGCGCATAGGGAACCAGGCCGAGCAGCAGGCCGTCGATCGTGCCGGTGGCCAGCAGGTGACCGACCCGATCACGGATCTCGTCCTCCTGGTCATAGACCGCCCAGGCGAAGGAGACGCCGGTCAGCGTCCGGGCCGCCTCGGTGAAGCGGCCACGCTGACCGGAGTGGACCACGATCCCGATGACCATCGCGTCTCCTCTGGTGGTTCGTATGTAGCTCGTAGTAGCCTCCTGGAAAACGCCCGCCAGGTCAAGGAGCCGGGATGAACGAGCTACTTACGAGCATTGTTCCGAGCCCTGTCCGGATCCAGCGGGCGGGTGACGGCTTTCCGCTCGACCAGGCCACCCCTCTCGACGCCCCTGCGGACCTGACCGAGGTGGCCATCTGGTTGCGTGGCTCGCTGGGGCCGGCCACCGGCTGTCCGTTGCCACCCGGTTCCGGCGGCATCCGGCTGCGGGTCGATCCGGGGCTCCCCGACGAGGGCTACGCACTGGGCATCCGCCCCACCGGCGTCGACATCCACGGGGGTTCCGCGGCCGGTGTCTTCTACGGCGCACAGACCCTGCGCCAGCTGCTTCCACCAGCCACGCTACGCCGCGGCCGCCTGGCCGGTGGTCGCTGGACGCTGCCCGGCGGCCGGATCGAGGACGCGCCCCGCTTCGGCTGGCGCGGGGTCATGCTCGACGTCGCGCGCCACTTCATGCCGGTCGCCGACGTGCTGCGGCTGATCGACCTGCTGGCCTTCCACAAACTCAACGTGCTGCATCTGCATCTCACCGACGACCAGGGCTGGCGTCTCGAGGTGCCGGGCCGTCCGCGTCTCACCTCGGTCGGCGCCTGGCGACCGGCCACCATGGTGGGCTCCCGGCAGCACGAGCGTTATGACGCCCGTCCGCACGGCGGCTTCTATTCCGACGACGACCTGCGGGAGATCGTCGCGTTCGCCGCGGCGCGGCACATCACCGTGGTGCCGGAGGTCGACATGCCCGGGCACATGCAGGCCGCGATCGCGGCGTACCCGGAGCTCGGCAACGGTTTCGCCGGTCCGGTCCGCAGCTCGTGGGGCATCTCGACGCACGTGCTCAACCTGGGGCCGGAGGCCCTCGACTTCTGCCTCGCGGTGCTCGACCATCTCTGCGACCTGTTCCCCGGCGAGCTGATCGGGATCGGCGGGGACGAGTGCCCGGCCGAGGAGTGGCGGGACAGCCCGATCGCCCAGGCCCGGATCCGGTCCGAGGGACTGGTCGGCCCGGAGCGGCTGCAGGCCTGGTTCACCGCTCGGCTGGCCGAGCATCTCGCCGCCCGAGGGCGCCGGTTGTTCGGCTGGGACGAGATCCTGGCCGGCGGCGCGCCACCCGGGGCGGTGATCGCCGCGTGGCGAGGCGTCGGGCCTGCAGCCCACGCGGCACGCGCCGGACATGCCGTCGTCTCCTGCCCCGACACCTCGGTCTACCTGGACTATCGGCAGTCCGACGACCCGGCCGAGCCGACCCCGGTGGGCACCCTGCTCACCCTCGCCGACGTGCACGCCTTCGACCCGGTCCCGCCCGGCCTCACCCCGGAGCAGGCCGGCCGGATCCTGGGCGGCCAGGCCAACCTCTGGACCGAGCACATGGAGTCCGCGCGCCGGGTCGACTACCAGGCTTTTCCGCGACTCTGCGCGTTCGCCGAGACGGTCTGGGGGCCGGCCGAGCGTGACTTCGCCGCGTTCTCCACCCGGCTGGCGACCCATCTGACCAGGCTGGATGCCCTCGGGGTGAACTATCGGCCACTGTCCGGACCCCGCCCGTGGGACGCACGACCGGACGCGCCCGGCCACCCTCGTACCGTCAAGGATCGTCTCGCGGAATTGCGCGAGATGACCGCGGACCTGGACCAGGCGCCCGCATGATGGCCGCAGGCCGCCCCAGCGGCGGCGTCACCCAGCGGAGCCGCCTGGCGCGGCCCGGCTCAGGGCAGCCGGGGCAGCAGCAGGTGGGCCAGGCGCAGCGGCCGCCCGGTGCCCTTGCCCACCCCCTCGGCATTCCACACCTCGGAGAGCACCGCCTGAACGAAACCCCAGGCCACCACGCGTTCGATCGGCATGCCCAGACCGTCCGCGAGCTGCTCGATGCGGGCCGGCACCAGCTTGAGCACGGTGTCGTCGTCATCCATCGGGTCCGGGTTGTAGAGCATCGCCCCGATCTCATATCCGGGGTCGCCGACCACCCCGTGCGGATCGATCGCCAGCCACGGCTCCCGGTCGGCGGTGAGCACGTTGTCATGGTGCAGGTCGCCGTGCAGCACGACCCGCTCGGTGGCGGTCGCGCACAGCTCGGTGAGCAGGTGTCCCGCGCGCTCGACCAGATGCCGCGGCAGCGGATCGTCGCCCGGGAAACGCCCCAGGTGCCCGTCGAAGGACGCGCGACGCGCGGCCAGCTCGGGGATCGGGATGCCGGGCGGTGCGGGCCGGTGCAGGCGGCGGATCACCTCGATCAGCGTGGCGGTGGCGGCCTCGTCCCGATCCGGCACCAGCGACCGCGCCGGCACCCCCGGTGCGGCCTCCTCCAGCAGCAGCGCGCCGCGCGCCCGGTCGTGGGCGAGCACCGCGATCGCGCCGTGCCCGCCGAAAAACTCGAGTGCGACGGCTTCGCCCGCGATGTGTCCGCCCTCCGGCACGCCCATCTTGAGCACCGCGGCCGATCCGTCGGCGCGGCGCACCCGGGTGACCCAGTTCAGACTCAGCGGATACATGCGGTCCAGACGGAGATCCCAGTCCCGCAGGACCTCGTTGGCCGTCTCCGGCAGAGCGGCCAGCCACCGGATGCCGTCGGCTCCCCAGCACTCCGCGACCTGACGGGCGAATGTGCTCGGCACGGTGATCTCGACCATGCGAGCAGTCTGGCAAGCGGCTACAAGACCACGACCGAGGGAGGCCGAGGGTGACGATCGACTGGCGGAGCAAGGGTTTCTGGCTGCCCCACGGCGCCCGGACCGCCGAGCAGCTCGCGGCGGATCGGCCGAGTATCTTCGGGGGTGGCTTCACCTGGCCGCTCCTGGTGGTGCGGCGAGCGGCGGTGGAGGCGAACATCGCCGCGATGGCTGCCTACTGCCGGCGGCACGGGTTCGACTTCGCGCCGCACGCCAAGACGACGATGGCGCCCGGCCTGTTCGACGCGCAGCTGCGTGCCGGCGCGTGGGGGCTGACCGTGGCCACCGCCAATCAGGCTCTGGTGCTGCGGCGGCTCGGCGTGCCGCGGGTGCTGATCGCGAACCAGGTTCTCGATCACACCGCTCTGAGCTGGCTGGCCGCCGAGAGCGCGGCCGGTGGGGAGGTCTCCTTCCAGGTCGACTCGGTCGCCGGGGTGCGGGCGGCGGGTGCGGCGGGCGGGGCCCGTGTCCTGGTCGAGCTGGGACATCCGGGTGGCCGGACCGGGGTGCGCACGCTGGACGAGCTGGTCGAGGTTGCGCGGGCCGCCGTCGGCGAGCCGGGGGTGGAGCTGGTCGGCGTGACCGGATATGAGGGGCAGCTCGCCGACCAGGCCGGTGTGGACGCCTACCTCGATGACCTGGTCGCCGGTTTCGAGCGGTTGACCCGGGACGGGCTGCTGCCGGAGCAGCCGATCGTCTCGGCTGGTGGCAGCGCGTGGTTCGACCGGGTGACCGACCGGCTCGCCGGGTTGGCGGGGCGGGCTCGGCTGATTCTGCGCAGCGGGGCCTCGGTCACCCACGATGACGGCTTCTACCGGGAGCGGACGCCGTTCGCCCGGGTGCCCGCGGACGGGTCGCTGGTGGCGGCTCTGGAGATCTGGGCGCAGGTGCTGTCGGCGCCCGAGCCCGGTCTGGCGCTGGCCGGGATGGGCAAGCGGGACGCGCCGTTCGACGAGGGGCTGCCGGTGCCGCTGGAGATCCGGCGAGGTGATGGCGCCGCGTCATCTGCCGAAGGGCTGCGGGTGACGCGGCTCAACGACCACCACACCTATCTGGAGGTGGGCGACGGCGTCGAGCTGGTGCCGGGTGACCTGGTCAGGTTCGGGATCTCGCATCCGTGCACCGCGTTCGACAAGTGGCGGGACATCCCGGTGGTGGATGAGGACCGGCGGGTGGTGGGCGTGCTGCACACCCACTTCTGATCGTGGTCCCCGACCGGGGCCCGCGGCCGGCGGAAACAAGGCGACGAGGAGGAGTCGATGTTGGAAGACTGCGCGGCATGACGGAGACCTTGACACTCTGGCGGCCGACCGGGCCGAGAGAGCTCGAGTTGGTGCGGGCCTCGGGATGGCGGCGGTGGCCACCTCGGTTGCCCGACCAGCCGATCTTCTACCCGGTGCTGAACGAGGACTACGCGGTGCGGATCGCTCGGGATTGGAACGTGCCCGCCTCCGGAGTGGGATTCGTGACCCGGTTCGAGGTGGACGCGGCGTTCGCGGCTCGCTATCCGGTGCGGCAGGCGGGTGGGGACACGATCTTGGAGCTGTGGGTTCCGGCGGAGGAGCTCGAGGAGTTCAACGACCACATCGTCGGGACGATCGAGGTGGTCCGGGAATTCCGGTGAGGGCCGCTGGACGGCGAGGCGTCTGGTTGGCGAGGCGTTGGTTCGTGGGACGCCCTCGCGGTGGTGATGGGTGAGGGTGGCTTCGCGGCGGGATCGGTCGAACGGGCTGGCCGGTCGGTGAGAGGTGGACGGGGTGCGAGTGTTCGGGCAGGAGCGCTATCGGGCTCGCTTCGAGTGGGGGCTTGCCGGGGCGGAGGCGGTTGCGGCCGGGGCGGCGTTCGTGGCGGTGGTGGACGTGTTGTCGTTCACCACGGCGTTGAGCGTCGCGGTGGAGCACGGGGTCGCGGTGCTGCCCTACCCGTGGCGGGACGACAGCGCGGCGGAGGCGGCTGCCCGGCACGGCGCAGAGCTGGCGGTGGGGCGGTCGGTGGCCGGTCCCGACGAGATCAGCCTGTCGCCGGCGGCGATCCGGCGGGTGGCGGCCCAGCGCTCGATCGAGCGGCTGGTGCTGCCGTCGCCCAACGGTTCGGCGATCTCCGCCCACCTCGCGGGCGGTCGTGCCGACGGGAGTGACGGGGTGACGGTGGTGGGCGTCAGTCTGCGGAACGCGGCGGCGGCCGCGGTGTGGGTTCGGGAGCGAGCCGCGGGGCGGACGGTTGCCGTCATCGCGGCGGGGGAGCGGTGGCCGGACGGGTCGTTGCGGCCGGCGGTGGAGGACCTGTGGGGTGCGGGGGCGTTCCTCGACGGGTTCGGGGACCGCTCGCCGGAGGCGGAGGTGGCGGTAGCGGCATATCGGTCGGTGTCTGACCGCCTTCCGGAGGCTCTCGCTGAGGCGGGGTCGGGCCGGGAGCTGGCGGCTATCGGATTCGGCGACGACGTGGTGATCGCCGGGGAGGTGGGTTCGACGGACGTCGTTCCGGTGCTCCACGAGGGGTGGTACCGGCGGGCGGCTCCCACTGGTGAGAAGCGCTGATCCGGAGGGCTGTGCCGGGAGTGCTGGGTCGGAGAGGGGTTCAAGCTGGGCGGTGCTGAGTTTGCGGACGGCCGGGTGGGGCGTGGGGTGGGCGGCGTTGAGTTTGCGGACGGCCGAGTGGGGTGTGGGCTGGGCGGTGCTGAGTTTGTGGGCGGCCGGGTGGGGTGTGGGCTGGGCGGTGCTGAGTTTGTGGGCGGCCGGGTGGGGCGTGGGCTGGGCGGCGTGGGGTCGCCTCGCTGGGGGATGTTGTTGGAGATCGGAAGTATTTAGCCTATTTGGGAGGTTTCGCCTACTGTGCTGGAGGATTCCTCTTGCCTGTTTTTCGTGCAGCCAGTTACTCCGAAAATGCTGGTCAGAATGCTTCTGAGCGGGCCCTGAACCGGGAGCGCCGGGACGATTCGGCGGGGCCGAAGGAGGGGGCCCAAGGCCGGGAGCGCCGGGATGGTTCGGCGGGGCCGGAGGAGGGGGCCCAAGGCCGGGAGCGCCGGGTCGATCCGGCGGGACCGGAGGAGTGGGACCAGTCGGGGCTGGCCGGTTACGTCAGTCAGGCAGCGGGGTCGGGGAGTCGGGTCGCTCCGGAGGACCCCACTGTCAGGGCCACGCGGGCTGTCGGGGCGGCCACGCCACCCGGGGTGGTGAGGAGAGGCGGCCGTTTGGCTTCCGATGCCCCGGCCGGTCCGGCTGGTTGGCCGGAGACGAGCGCTGCGGCGGGTGTCGGTGAGGGTCCCGGGACGCCGGGAGGTGTGGCGAGCGCGGCCGAGCGTCCTGAGGCAGAGGCTGTGATGGGCGCGGGCGCAGAAGTGGGTGCGGGGCGCTCGGTGGCGGCGGCTGGGCGGACAGGGAGTTCGGCGGAGGGTGCTCGGCCAGGGTTGATTCGGCAGGCATATCCGCAGCGGTCGGGGGACTTGGGGACTGGGCGGGTGCCGGGGCCTCGGTCGAGTCGGGATCGGGCTGCTCGGCCAGGGGATTCGGGTTCGAGGTCTGGCGGAAATTCGTCGGGTGCGGGTTCTTCGCGGGCCGCGGCATCGCGGGTGTCGGAGATTTCGTCGCCGGGAGTGGGTGTGCCGGCGGGTCCGGGGAAGGGGCTCGCGGAGGGCTCCTCTTCAGACGCGGGTGCGCTGGCCGGCGGGAGAAATCGGGACGAGGCGGGCTCGGCGTCGGGGCGGCCGCAAGCGGTGCCGGGTCGGGTGCAGGCCGCGCCGGGGCGGGTGCAAGCGGCGTCGGGTCGGGTGCAGGCGACGCCGGGGCGGGTGCAAGCGGCGCCGGGTCGGGTGCAGGCGGCGCCGGGTCGGGTGCAGGCGGCGCCGGGGCCGGTGCAGGCGACGCCGGGTCGGGCGCAAGCGGCGTCGGGCCGGGTGCAGGCGGCGCCGGGGCGGCGGGTGCAAGCGGCGCCGGGTCGGGTGCAGGCGGCGCCGGGTCGGGTGCAGGCGGCGTCGGGGCCGGTGCAGGCGGCGCCGGGTCGGGTGCAAGCGGCGTCGGGACGGGTGCAAGCGGCGCCGGGAGGGGTGCGGGCGGTGCCGGGAGGGGTGCAGGCGGCGTCGGGGCGGACGCGGGAGGTGCCGGGGCCGCCGTCGGTGGGGGTGACTTCCGGGGACGTGGGGGTTTCGCGGACGCCTTGGTGGCCCACTGAGCAAGGGGCTACCGAGCGGCTGCCGGCTCCCGGGGGTAAGGGTGGACGGCGGCTGGCGGTTGTCGCGCTGCTGGTCAGTTTGCTGGCGCTGGCCGGGAGTGGGGCCAGCGGGTATCTCGTCTACCGGTTGGTTGCCACGCCGGTGGCGGCGCCTGAGGCGGTTCCCACGGTGGCGCAGTCGTCGGTGGGGCCGGCGGTGACGTACGCGAAAGAGGCTCTGCATGTGCGGATCGGCTGTGCCGCGCTGGTCTACCTGGATCTCGACGAACCTCGCGCCGGGGTTTCCGAGCAGGTCGCGGATCTGCGTTATGACAGCCGGTGCGGGAATGGGCCGGCTCGGCTGACCTTGGCGGTGGGTTCGGTGGCCGGGAGCAGCGTGCCGAACGGCGATCTCGACGCGGCGGGGTGTCTGCGGGCGATTCGCACCGGGCCGCTCGGGCCGGGGGCTGAGGTGCAGGTCAGAAAGGGTGCGGCGCTGTGCGTGCTGACCGCGGCGGAGCCGGCCAAGTTGGTGCTGGTGGAGATCACTGAGGTGGGCGGGATCGGCACGGCTGGGCTGCGGGCCACTTCCTGGCTGGTGCCGGAATAGGGCTGTGGACCGGCCCCGAGTGGCGTGCGGGTGACGGGCCGGAGGGGTGTCGGCGGGGCGGGAGCGAATCGGGGGAAAGTGGCCCGTGGCGCGGGCGGGGACGGGGTGCTGACAGAATGTCGGGTGCGCCCCGCGAAACTCGGTTAGGAGACGTTTCCGTGATCAGGACCCATGACGCCGGCAGTCTGCGTGCCACTGACGCCGGCACGACGGTGACGCTTGCCGGATGGGTGGCCCGCCGGCGCGACCACGGCGGTGTCATCTTCGTCGACCTGCGGGACGGCTCCGGTGTGGTGCAGGTGGTCTTCCGCGAGGAGGACGCGCACGCGCTGCGCAACGAGTTCTGTGTCAAGGTCGTCGGCGAGGTCAACGCCCGCCCGGCCGGCAACGAGAACCCGGAGCTCGCCACCGGCGCCGTCGAGGTGGTCGCCACCGAGCTGACCGTGCTCTCCGAGGCCGCCCCGCTGCCGCTGCCGATCGACGACGCGATCACCGCCTCCGACGACATCCGGCTGAAGTACCGCTACCTGGACCTGCGCCGGTCCGGCCCGGCGAAGGCGCTGCGCCTGCGCAGCCGCGCCAACCAGATCGCCCGCGAGGTCCTGCACGCGCACGACTTCAACGAGATCGAGACGCCGACCCTGACCCGGTCGACGCCGGAGGGCGCCCGCGACTTCCTGGTCCCGGTCCGCCTGCAGCCCGGCTCGTGGTACGCGTTGCCCCAGTCCCCCCAGCTGTTCAAGCAGCTGCTGATGGTGGCCGGCATGGAGCGCTACTACCAGATCGCCCGCTGCTACCGCGACGAGGACTTCCGCGCCGACCGGCAGCCGGAGTTCACCCAGCTCGACATCGAGATGTCGTTCGTCACGCAGGACGACATCATCGCGCTCGGCGAGGAGATCGTCTCCCGGTTGTGGAGCGAGCTCGCCGACTACCAGGTGCAGCTGCCGATCCCGCGGATCACCTGGACCGACGCGATGAACCGGTACGGCTCCGACAAGCCCGACCTGCGGTACGGCGTCGAGCTGGTCGAGCTCACCGAGTACCTGCGCGGCACCGAGTTCCGGGTGTTCGCCGGCGCGATCGACGCCGGTGGCTACGTCGGCGCCGTGGTGATGCCGGGCGGCGCCTCGCAGACCCGCAAGGAGCTGGACGGCTGGCAGGACTGGGCGAAAGCCCGCGGCGCCCGCGGTCTGGCCTATGTGGTGCTCGACGCGGAGACCGGCGCGGCCCGCGGCCCGGTCGCGAAGAACCTGTCCGAGGCGCACCTGGCCGGCCTGGCCGACGCGGTCGGCGCCAAGCCGGGCGACGCTGTCTTCTTCGCGGCGAGCACCGAGCGCCGCGAGGCGCAGGAGCTGCTCGGCGCGGCCCGCATCGAGATCGCCAAGCGGGCGAACCTGATCGACCCGAGCGCCTGGGCGTTCTGCTGGGTGGTCGACGCCCCGATGTTCGAGAAGACCGACGAGGGCGGCTGGACCGCCGTCCACCACCCGTTCACCTCGCCGAACGACGAGTGGCTGGACACCTTCGAGTCCGCTCCGGACAAGGCCCTGGCCTACGCCTACGACATCGTGGTGAACGGCAACGAGATCGGCGGCGGCAGCGTCCGTATCCACCGCGGAGACGTGCAGAGCCGGGTCTTCGACCTGCTCGGCATCACCCCGGAGGAGGCGCAGGACAAGTTCGGCTTCCTGCTCGAGGCGTTCAAGTACGGCCCGCCGCCGCACGCCGGCATCGCGCTGGGCTGGGACCGGACCTGCATGCTGCTCGGCGGGTTCGACTCGATCCGCGAGGTCATCTCGTTCCCGAAGAGCCGCGGCGGCTTCGACCCGCTGACCGGCGCGCCCACCCCGATCACCGCGCAGCAGCGCCTGGAGGCCGGCGTCGACGCCAAGCCGAAGGCGACGGCCGGCACGCCCGGCACCGACGGCCAGGCCGTCCCGGTGGAGCGGTCCAACTGACGACGCTGTTGGTGGCGGCCCCGCATCGAGATGCGGGGCCGCACCTGTTTTGTGAGACTGTCGGCGTGGAGCCGACCATCGTGCAGTGTGCCGAGCAGCCCTATGTCGGACGCCGCGAGTCGATCACGATGATCGAGTTCGCCCGTGTCGCCGACCATCTGCCCACCATGTTCTCCGGCCTGGCGCAGCGCGGCGTGCACGTCACCGGCGCCCCGTTCTTCCGCTACCGCATGATCGACATGGCGGCCGAGATGGTCGTCGAGGCCGGCATCCCGGTCGCCGGCCCGGTCCAGGTCGAGCCGCCGCTCTTCGTCGACAAGCTGCCGGCCGGCCGCTATGCCACGGTCACCCACGTCGGTCACCCGGACGGGCTGATGGCGGTGACCGCGCGCCTGCTCGACTGGGCCCAGCGCAAGGGGCTGGCCTGGGACATGACGCCGACGCCGACCGGCGAGCGGTGGAGCGCCCGGCTGGAGATCCTGATGACCAACCCGGCCGAGCAGCCCGACATGCACAAATGGGAGACGGTCCTGCTCTTCAAACTGGCCGATTGACGGTCGCGGTCCGCTTCGTCCCTTCCGGTACGCGGTAAGCACCCGCCGTGGTCAGGCGGCCGGCCCGATCAGCTCGGTGCCATGCCTGGCGGCGTGCAGCAGCACCGGGTCCGGCCGTGCCCGCCACATCTCGACGGCCGCGTCGGCGAACTTGATCGCGTGCGCGTCCCCGGAGGCCACCGCCCGGTCGAAGACCTCGTCCGGATCCGGCGAGCCGTCCTGCATCAGGGCGGGGCCCGGCTCCCGGGAGGAGGAGGTCGCGGCGACAGCGGGTTCCGGTTCGCCGGGGGAGGTCGCGGCGACGGCGGGGTCGGGCTCGGCGGGGGAGTAGGCCGCGGTCACCGCCGCCGACGCCGCCCAGGCCGCTTCGAGACTGGGCAGACCCAGCTCCGGCGGCAACGCGGGCAGGGCGCGCAGCACCGCGGCCGGGGCGGTGGCGGCGTGCACCATCATCACGGGGCTGCCGTACCCGTACCGCAGATGTCGTTGAACGGCGGCCGTGACGATCGCCCGGAGCCGATCCGCCACCTCTCCCTCCCCGGGCACCGCGCCGGCCGCTCGCGGCCAGGCGGGCAGGTCGGCGAGCTGGGCGAGCCGGCTGCGGATCCCGAACCGCTGGTCCGGCACCCGCGGCACCGCGTCCAGCGCGGCCCGCGGATCACCGGCGCGATAGGGTCCCTGCCCGGCCGGCGCGAGCGGCTGCCAGCGCGCCGCCCAGTAGGCCAGCCCCTGTCCCAGCTCGGCCACCCGGACCGGCGTCTCCTCGTCGAGCAGCGCCCGCACCGCATGACCGACCCTGATCACCCCGTGCGTGGCGCCGGCCGCGATCCCCGGCAGCAGTCGCGGCCACCAGGCGGCGAGCACGTCCCGCCACGGCTGCGCCCGCACCTCCCGCTCGAAGAACACCAACCAGTCTCCGGTACGCGAGGAGTCGCCGAGCGGGTCGCGCCACCCGTCCGCGGCGATCGGCGAGATCCCGCGCGGCACCTCCTCCAGGTGGTCCAGGTAGTCGTCGATCCACTGGTGCACGTCGCCGGCATGCCCGTGCCGGATCAGCGCCTCGGCGGCCATCGGCGCGTGGTTGGAGAGCCAGCCGTCGAATTCCGGACCGGTCCGGTGCAGTCGCTGCAGCGCTTCGTCGAGTGTCCCGTTTTCCATGCTCCTGAGCTTGCTACTTAAACCGAGGTTGAGCGCAAGCTCATCAATGTTGCAGGTCAGGACGCATCCATGCCGATCGTGCACAAAGGCTTTGCACAATATCTGTGCATAGTTATTGTGGATGCATGGCGGAGGAACTCAGTGAGGTACAGCTCAGCGGACCGCAGATCCGCGCACTCGCCCAGCCGTTGCGGTTGCGGCTGCTCGGCCAGCTGCGCTGGGCCGGCCCGGCCACGGCCACCGGGCTCGCCGCCGTGTTGCGGACCAACACCGGCGCGACCAGCTACCACCTGCGCCAGCTCGCCGAGGTCGGGCTGGTGGTCGAGGAGGAGCGCCCCGGATCCGGCCGGCAGCGCTGGTGGCGCGCCGCGCACGACATGTCCAACTTCCGGCGCAGCTACTACGAAGGCGACCCGGAGGCCACCGCGGCCGCCGAGTGGCTGGAGGCGGAGCAGGTCAACCGCTTCGCCGAGCTGGCTCGGCACTGGCGGCGCGCGCTGCCCGACGAGCCCGAGGCCTGGCAGGAGGTGGCCGGCATCTCCGACTACATGCTGCACCTCGGCTCGGCGCAGACCGAAGCGCTGTTCCGGGAGCTGGAGGAGGTGATCGACCGATATCGGCGGCTCGGTGAGGACGAGCCCGGTCCGGACGCGCGCCCGGTCGCCGTCTACGTGGCCGGCCTGCCGCACATCCAGGAGCCGGAGGCCGGGGCGTGACCATGGACGTACGTCAGATCCGGTTGAGGTTCCTGTTCTTGATCGTGGTGCGGTGGCTCCCGGTCGGCCTCACCATCCCGATGCTGACCCTGCTCCCACTCGACCGTGGGCTGACGATCGCCCAGGCCGGGCTGGTCGCCGCGGTCCAGGGCCTGACCGTTCTGGTCCTGGAGCTGCCCACCGGTGGTCTGGCCGATGCGCTCGGCCGCCGTCCGGTGCTGTTGATCGCCGGAGCGGTCAACCTGGTCTCGCTCTCCGTCATGTGTGTCGCCGACTCGGTCACCCTGTTCGCCGCGGCCTGGTTCCTGCAGGGCATCTTCCGGGCGCTGGACAGCGGGCCGCTCGACTCCTGGTTCGTCGACGAGTCCCTGGCCGTGGACCGGGACGCCGATATCGAGACCGGTCTGAGCCATGGCGAGGTCGCGCTCAGCCTCGCCGTCGCCGGCGGCGCTTTGATCAGCGGCGGCCTGGTCTGGCTCGGCCCGATCGGGCCGGTCAGCGCGCTGACCGTGCCGGTGGTGGCCGCCCTCGGGCTGAGCGCGGTGAGCACGCTGTCGCTGATCCTGCTGATGGTCGAGGACCGCCCCGCCCGCGGTGCGGCCGCCTGGGTCGCCTCGATCCGTGGCGTGCCGGTGGCGATCGGCTCCGCACTCGGCCTGGCCCGCCGCTCCCGGGTGGTGCTGGCGCTGATGGCGGTGGAGCTGCTGTGGAGCTTCGGGATGGTCACCTTCGAGAAACTCATGCCGATCCGGCTCGCCGAGGTGACGTCGGGCGAGGAGGCGGCGGCCGCCCTGATGGGCCCGGTCAGCTCGGTCGCGTGGGGCGCCTCGGCGGCCGGCGCGGCGCTGATCCCGCTGCTGATCCGGCGGATCGGCGCGCCGTGGACCGGATTCGCGCTGCGCATCCTGCAGGGGCTGACCATCGTCGGGATGGGGCTGCTGGCCGGGCCGGCCGGGGTGATCACCGGTTTCCTGCTCACCTACGCGGTGCACGGCGCGGCCAACCCGGTGCACGCCGGCCTGCTGCACCGGCAGGCCGAGGGGGAGTTCCGGACCAGCCTGCTCTCGCTCAACTCGATGGTCGGCCAGCCCGGCTTCGCGATCGGCGCGATCCTGCTGACCGCGCTCGCACAGAGCGTGAGCGTCAGCGCGGCGATCGTCGTCGGCGGCCTGGTGCTCGCCGCCGCGGCGCCGCTCTATCTGGTGAAACCCAAGTTTCGGGAACCCATCGATACGGGTACCAGCCCCACATCGGCTCTCACCCCCGGAGGAACCTGATGCTCGCTATCGCCGCCGCCGTCGTCTTCGGCGTCTACCTGCTCGCCGACCTGCTGAACACCAACTTCGGCGCCCCCGATCTGTTCAACTTCTCCACCATGGCCTCGCTCGGCCTGCTGCTGCTCGCGCTCTACCTCGCGGGCGTCGGCAGCGGCCCGGCCACCGGCTCCGGTTCCGGCCGCCGCTTCTACGGCCGCCGCCCCGGACGCGGCTGACCCGACCCGCTCTTCTCCGGCCCGCGCGCACACGCTCAGTAGCGGTGCGTTAGCGGGCCGGGAGCGTGTCCACAGGTGGCCAGGTCGCATTTCGGATCGGCCCGTGAGGGCCGGTACTGTCGGTTGCGATGGACATGGACGGGCTCTTCTCACTCGCGCAGCCGGACTCGTCGACAGCGGTTCCGGCCGCCGGTTTCGGCGCACCCGCGGCGGATGCCCCCCTCCCCGTCCGGATGCGCCCGGCCAGCATCGACGAGCTCGTCGGGCAGCAGCACCTGCTCGCCCCCGGCGCGCCGCTGCGCCAGCTGGTGACCGGGTCGAGCCCGATGTCGGTGATCCTCTGGGGGCCGCCCGGCACCGGCAAGACCACGATCGCGCACCTGGTCGCGCACGCCACCGACCGCAAGTTCGTGGCGATGTCCGCGCTCACCGCCGGGGTGAAGGACGTGCGCGCGGTGATCGACACGGCGCGCACCGAGCGCCGGCGCGGCGGCCCGCCGACCGTCCTGTTCATCGACGAGGTGCACCGCTTCAGCAAGACCCAGCAGGACTCGCTGCTCGCCGCGGTCGAGGACCGGACCGTCACGCTGCTCGCCGCCACCACCGAGAACCCGTACTTCTCGGTGATCTCGCCGCTGCTCTCCCGCTGCGTCCTGCTGACCCTGCAAGCCCTGCAGGAGGATGACGTGCGCCGGCTGATCCGGCGCGCGATCACCGATCCGCGCGGGCTGGGCGGGGCGGTCACGGTCTCCTCCGAGGCGGAGGACCATTTCGTACGGCTGGCCGCGGGCGACGTGCGCAAGGCGCTGACCGCCGTGGAGGCCGCCGCGAGCACCGCGCTCGCCCAGGGCGCCGCCGAGATCGACCTGGCCACCGCGGAGCGCGCGGTCGACGTGGCGGCCGTGCGCTATGACCGGGACGGCGACGCGCACTACGACGTGACCAGCGCGTTCATCAAGAGCATGCGGGGCAGCGACCCGGACGCCGCGCTGCACTACCTGGCCCGGATGATCGTGGCCGGCGAGGACCCGCGGTTCATCGCCCGGCGCATCGTGATCTTCGCGAGCGAGGACGTCGGGATGGCCGACCCGCAGGCGCTGTTGGTGGCGACCGCGGCGGCCCAGGCGGTGCAGCTGATCGGCATGCCCGAGGCCCAGCTCAACCTGGCCCAGGCGGTCGTGCACATGGCCACCGCCCCCAAGTCGAACAGTGTCACCACGGCGATCGGCGCGGCGATGACCGACGTGCGGGCCGGCCGGGGCGGGCCGGTGCCGACCCACCTGCGCGACGCGCACTACTCCGGCGCACGTGGTCTTGGTCACGGTCGCGGCTACCGCTACCCGCACGACGACCCGCGAGGCGTCGTCCGCCAGCAGTACGTCCCCGATGATCTCGTCGGCACCGACTACTATCGGCCGACCGACCACGGGGCCGAGCGCGCCGTCGGTGAGCGGGTGCCTCGCCTGCGCCGGATCGTGCGGGGGCTGGCTCCCCGTGCCGCTTCGGCGGGCAGGGCGAACCGCGCGGCGGGTGGTGCTCCGGGCCCGGATGCGTCACAGTCGCCGGTGGCCTCCGGTTCGCCGGCATCCGCCTCGGCGGGTCCGGTGGCCGGTGATCCGGTGGATTCCGCTCCGGCGGGGTCGTCGGTTGCTGGTGCTCCTAGCGCTCCCGCTCCGGCGGGGTCGTCGGTGGCCGGTGCTCCGGGCGGTTCCGCTCCAGCCGGGGATGCCGTGGCCGATGCGGAGGCGTCGGTCGTGGCCGACGGGCCGGAGGCGGTGACGGGATCGGGTGCGGCAGCGGCCGGACCGGATGCCGAGGGTGACGAAGTGCGGTCAGACGAGAGCGGCGACGCCGCCGGGAAGGAACAGCCGTGACTCCGCGCGGAGCCGAACGGCCCGACGACGCCGGGCAGGGCGGCGGCAAGAAGGGCCGCCGCTTCGGGCGTGGCCGCGCCGAGCAGCCGGCCGAGCCGGTCGAGATCCCGCGCGAGGAGACCGGCTGGCTCGACGACCTGTGGTCGGCCAAGGAGCAGGGCGGTGCGATCGGCCCCGGTGCTGCGCCCGGTGAGGCCCGGACCAGCAAGTCGGGCCGGATGGCGCCCGGCCCGGACGATCGCCCGGAGGACGACGGCCCGGTCTTCGGCGGCGGCTTCGAGCCGGACGAGCCGGCCGCGGGTGGTCCGGCGCCCGGCTGGCAGGCCGGTTCCGGTGAGTTCTCCGGCCCGGTGCAGCGCCCGCCCGCGCCCGGCTGGCAGGCGGGGTCGGGGGAGTACTCCGGCCCGGCGCAGCGTTCTCCCGCGCCCGGGTCGCGTCCCGGGCCGGTTTCCGGTGGTCCCGCCGGTGCTGCCGGTTCCGGCGCGGTCGCTGGCGGGCAGGCGCCGCCGGTCCGGCGGATGGGTCCTGGCGCTCAGGGCGCCGCCGCGCCGGTGAATCCGGGGCAGCCCGCTCCCGGTCAGATGCCTTCCGGTCAGATGCCGGCGGCGCAGCTAGGCGGTCCTGGAGGACCGGGGCAGGTGTCGCCCGGTCGTCCCGGAGTGCCGGGGCAAATGGGTCCTCAAGGGCAAATGGGTCCGCAGGGGCAGATGCCGCCCGGCGCGGTGCCGTCCGGCCAGCGGGGCGCCCCGATCCCCGGCGGACAGCAGGGGCAGATGCCCGGCCAGCCGCAGAGGCCCGGTCAGCCCCAGGGGCAGGCTCCCGGCCGGCCCCAGGGACAAGCGCCCGGTCACATGTCCGGCGCGATTCCCGGAGCGATGCCGCCCGGTGGAGCGCCGGGACGGCCCGGCCAGCAGGGTCCGATGCCTGGCCAGGTGCCGCCCGGTCAGCGCGGTGGCGGCGGTCAGCTCCCGCCGAAGCCGGTGTCGCCCGGTCAGATGCCGCCCGGTCAGATGCCTCCGGCCGCCCGCCGGGGCATGCCCGGCGCGCCGGTGTCGCCCGGCCGGGCCGGTATGCCGCCCGAGGCCGGTCAGCCGGGTGGCGCTCCGGGCTATCCGGATCCCGCCGCGCCGCCGGTGGTGCCGCGCTCCGGGAACGCTCCGGAGATCCCCGGCGCGCGTCCCGCGCCGGATCCGCGAGGCGCCGCGCCGGTCGATCCGCGCGGCGCGACGCCGGGTGAGCCCCGTGCGATGACTTCCGGCGTACGCCCGGTCTCTCCCGGCATCCGCCCGACCTCCCCGGCCGGCCCGGCCCGTGACCGGTTCCGTAGCGACGCCCAGCAGTCCGGCCCGATCCCGCCCGCCGTCTACCAGACCGGGCCGATCCCGCCGGCCGGTGGCGGCTTCCCCGGCGACCCCGTGCCGCCGAGTGTCTACCAGGCTGACCCGGTCCCGCCGAGCGTCTACCAGACCGGCCCGATCCCGGGCGCTGACGACGGCCGGGGCCGAGCCGGTGCCCCGGGCGATCCCGCCGAGCGGACCAGCCGCGGACGCAACCGTCGTGCCCGCGCCGAGGCGGCCGGCCAGCCCGGCGTCTACGGCGCCACCGCCCCGGGCCCGGTGTCCGGCGCGCCCGGTGGCGCCCAGCCCGGTGCCTACGGCACGGCCGCACCCGGCAGCGCGCAGTCCGGTGGTTACGGCGCGGCCGCACCCGGCGGTGCACAGCCCGGCGGCGCGCAGCCCGGTGGTTATGGCGCGGGCGTTCCTGGCGGTGCGCAGCCCGGTGGCTTCGGCGACCCGGACGGCGGTTACGGCGGCCGCGCGCCGCGCCCGGTCTCCGGTGCGCCGACCTCGCACGCCGCTCCCTCGCACGCTGCCCCGGACGGAACGGCAGCTGGTCCGGGCGGGGTCCGCGGTGGTTCGGCCCGCCCGGTCTCCGGCGCGCACGCGCAGCCGGACGAGTTTGCCGGGGGGACGCGTGGTGGTTCGGCCCGGCCCGTTTCCGGCGCGCACGCGCAGCCGGACGGGTTTGCCGGTGGGGTGCGTGGTGGTTCGGCGCGGCCGGTTTCGGGCGCGCACGCACAGCCGGACGGACCCGTGGGTGGTCCCGCTGGGATGCGTGGTGGCTCGGCGCGGCCGGTCTCGGGCGCGCACGCGCAGCCGGAGGGTCCGGCCGGGCACCGGGCAGGTCATGCGGCTGTCCCGGAGCAGGGCACCGGACGGCACGAAGCGCCGGATGGCGGCCGCGAGGTAGGCGCCGACACCGGTGCGCACGGGTTCGTCCGTCCCGGTGACGCTCCGCGTGGGCGGGGCGGCCGTCGTGCCGCCGAACCGGACAGCGGCCCGCAGAACGTTCCCGGCGCTGGTCAGCGCGGTCCCGCCGGAGTCGGCGGCCCGGGTTCCGGTCCGCGGGGCGCGGCCGGTCAGGCTGGCGTCGCAGGTGGTCCGGGCGCGCCGCAGCGCGGCCCCGGAGGTCGTGGCGTTCCCGCCGGGCCCGGCGGCCCCGGCATGCCCAGCGGTCCGGGCACTGGTCAGCGTGGTCCCGGCGGTCCGGGCGCCGGCCAGCGTGGTCCCGGCGGTCCGGGTGTTGGCGACCGTAATCCTGGCGGCCCCAACGGTCCCGGCGGTCCGGGCGGTCCTGGTGGCCCCAACGGTCCTAGCGGTCCCAACGGTCCTGGCGGTCCGAATCCCGGCGGTCCTGGTGGCCCGGGCGGTCCTGGTGGCCTGAATGGTCCCGGTGCTGGTCAGCGCGGTCCCGGTGGACCGGGTGGGAGGCCGGGTCGGCCCGGTGAAGGGCCGCAGGGTCCGGAGCAGCCGGGCGGAGCGGGCACGGGCAGCGTGCCCGGTCCCCGGCGGGCCGGGCCCGGTGACGGGCGGCCGATCCGAGCTGCTGCCGTGGTGCCGCCGGTGGTGCCGGGACGGCAGGGCAAGCGTGCCCCGGCCGTGCCCGGGCGCGCGGGCGCGATGGCGGAGAGCACCTCGGGTGTCATCCAGCGTCCCGGTCCGCGCGGCGGCAACGGTCAGCTCCAGCCGGACGAGGACGGCTTCACCACGGACCGGCGTTCGCTCGAAGCGGGTCAGCAGACCGCGGGCCGGCAGGGCGCGAACCCGGGCCCCGGTGGCGGTGTCCCGGTACCCGGCCAGCCGGGTCCGGGCCGGCGCGGTCGCGGCGACACAGCGGGCAGCCGGATCCCGGCCGACTCCCCCTTCGCCGACCTGGTCGGCGCACAGGCCGAGCCCGGCTTCCCGGCCGGCCGCGGCGCTGCCGACCAGAGCCAGGGCTTCCCGGCCGGCATGGGCAGCCCGAGCCAGAGCCAGGCTTTCCCCGCCGGCATGGGCGATCCGAGCCAGAGCCAGGGTTTTCCGGCTGGCACGGGCGATCCGGGCCGCAGCCAGGGTTTCCCGGCCGGCACCGGGGATCCGGGCCGCAGCCAGGGTTTCCCGGCCGGCACCGGGGATCCGAGCCGCAGCCAGGGTTTCCCGGCTGGCATGGGTGACCCAGGCCGGAGCCAGGGCTTCCCGGCCGGCACGGGTGACCCGGGCCGGAGTCAAGGTTTTCCCGCCGGCCGCGGTGTGCCTGAACAGGGCCAGGGTTTCCCGGCCGGTCGCGGCGGGCCCGAGCAGAGCCAGGGTTTCCCGGCGGGCAGGGGCGGCCCGGACCAGAGTCAGGGCTTCCCGCCCGGTGCCGGTGGGCCCGAGGCGAGCCAGGGCTTCCCGGCTGGGCCGGAACAGCCGACCTCGCGCGGCCGGCGTCGCCGGGCGGTCCCTGAGCAGAACCAGGGGCAGGGCCGGGGTCGTGGCCCGGTCGGTCCGGACCAGAGTCAGGGCTTCGCGCCCGGCGGTCCTGAGGGGCCGGCGGGTCGTCATGGCATGGGCCCGGAGCAGAGCCAGGGCTTCGCGGCCGGAACCGGCGCGCCGGAGCAGGGCATGGCCAGCAGCGGTCCGGTGTCCCCGGCGCCCGGAAGGCGCGGTGGCCGATCCGCGGCCGGCGGCGCACGGGCCGGCGCCGCGGGCGCGGCCGCCGTTCGCGGCCGGGGTGGTCCGGGCAGCGGCGCGGCACGAGTTCCGGGCAACGGCCCCACCGGCACGCCCGGCAACGGCCCCGGCGGCATGCCCGGCAACGGCCCCGGCGGTCCGGCAGGTATGCCCGGAGGCGGCCCGAGCGGTCCGGCAGGTATCCCCGGAGGCGGCCCGAACGGTCCGGCGGGCATGCCCGGAGGCGGCCCGAACGGACCTGCGGGGATGGCCGGCGGTGGTCCGGCCGGTGCGTCCGGTACCGGGTCGGGAACCGGTCCGGCCCGAGGCCGGGGTGGTAGCGGACGGGGCAACGGTTCCGCCCGGGTGCCCGGCAATGGACCCGCGGGTGGGCCCGGTAACGGTCCGGGCGGTCCGGGCGGTCCGGGCGGTCCGGGACGCGGGGCAGCCTCGGTAGCCGTGCCCGGCCAGGGTGGACCCGGTGGTCCGGAGGCCGGCGGCCCGAGCGGTTCGCCGCGCGGTGCCGGAGCGGCCAGCGGTCCGGGCAGCCCGGAGACCGGTGACCCGGGTGCCGTGCCGCGCGGCGCGGCGTCCGTCGCCGTGCCCGGCAACGGTCCGTCCGGTCCGGGACGCGGCGCCGCCTCGGTGCCGGGAAGCGCTCCCGGCCGGGGTGCGGCCGGCGCGCCCGGAGCCGACCCGAACGGCGGTCCCAGCCGCGGCAACGCCGGAGTCCCCGGCAACGGTCCGGGTCGTGGCGCTGCCGGCGTGCCCGGCAACGGTCCGGCGGGTCCGGGTCGTGGTGCGGCCGGCGTGCCCGGCAACGGTCCGGCTGGCCCGGGCCGTGGTGCCGCGAGCGTGCCCGGGAGCAACCCGGGCGGTCCCGGGCGGGGCGCCGCCCGTGTGCCCGGCAGCGGCCCGGGACGCGGCGCCGCCGCGGTGCCCGGCGGCGCGGCCTCAGCAGCGGTCGTCCCCCGTGGCGCGGCCTCGGCGGCGGTGCCGGCACCGGGCAAGGCCCCCGAGGACGGCTTCGGCCCTGGCCATGGCTTCGGCGAGGGACCCGGCGACGGCGACGGTTTCGGCGAGGGACCCGACGGATTCGGAGCGGGACCCGACGGCTTCGGCGACGGATCGGCCGACGGCTTCGGTGACGGTTTCGGGGAGGGACCCGGTGACGGGGACGGCCCGGGGGACCGGTTCGCGAACGGGACCGGGACGATCGCTGTGGCTCGCGTGGGCGGGGCCGCCGGCGTACCGGAGAAGGGTGTGGCGAAAGCCGCTGCGGCCGTACCGGAAAAGGCCGGGAGCGGCAGCGGACCCGGCGGCGAACCGGAGGGTGGCCTGCGCGGTGAGCTTCGCCAGAAGCTGCGCACCCAGCGGCGCCTGCGGCTGATCACGCTCTCCACCCTGGCGGCCGTGGTGCTGCTGGTGCTGCCGGCCTTCTTCGGGCTGCGCGCGGTCGCCAGCGACCCGGTCTTCGCCTCACTGGACGCGCTGAACGTGCCGGCCTGGGCGGACAAGAACCCGCAGGACGTGGCCACCGGCAGCCGCTGGTGCTTCTTCGAGTGCCGGCTGCGGGAACGGCTGGCCGACTCCGAGCACCCGTTCCAGGAGACCGCGCAGGCTTACACCAAGGCGCTGGAGGAGGCCGGGTGGCAGCGGTGGAAGGTCAAGGGCTGCCCGGAGGTGCGGGTCGACCCGGAGAACGGCGTCTACTCCTGCTGGAAACGCGACGAGTACAACCTGGACATGCTGGTCAGCCTGCCGGGCTGCGCGGTGGACCAGGTGGCTCAGGAGGCGGTCCCGCCGGCCGGCAGCGACGCGGCCGAGGCCGGGGAGACCGGCGCGGGCAAGTGCGAGGGATCGACGGTCAGCATCAAGGTGCAGTACGAGATCGGTGACGAGCGCGGCAAGGTCGACAAGAACCCGGGGCCGGTCGGCGTGACGCCGGAACCGACGCTGGACGACGCCGATCCACTCTTGGAGCCGACACCCCAGGCGTCGTGAGGCGGGCGGTGGTCACGGACGGTAGGGTCTGCACGTTGTCCCCGCCGTTACCGTGACCACCCGAAGAGGAGACGCGCTACATGGACGCCGGAGAAATCGCTGGTCTGATCGCGGCGGGCGCCTTCCTGATGCTCGTCGTCGTGCTGGCCTTCCCGATCCTGAAGCTGGGCCGCACCGTCGATGCCGCCACCCGGGCGATCAATGAGGTGACCGACCGCACCGGGCCGCTGCTCGGCAACGTGAACACCACGGTGGAGAATGTGAACACCGCGCTCGGCCAGGTTCAGGTCTCTTTGGACGGCGTGAACCTGCAGCTGGCCAAGGTCGACACGATGACCGAGCACGCGCAGAACGTCACCGCGAACATCGCGAACCTGACCACCGTGGTCTCCGCCGCCGCCGCGAACCCGCTGGTCAAGGTGGCCTCGTTCGGGTACGGCCTGCGCAAGGCCACCGCCGCCCGCCGGGCCGCCGAGGAGGACCGCGAGGTCCGCACCGAGATCAAGCGGCGCCGCCGCGCCGGTCGCTGAGAGGATCGCCGCTATGAAACGCCTGCTCTGGCTCGGTGTCGGTCTGGCCGTCGGCGCCCTCATCGTGCGCAAGCTCACGCAGAAGGCCGAGGAATTCACCCCGACGGGGATCGCCACGTCGCTCTCGCAATCCGCTGGCGGGCTCGTCGAGTCGATGCGTAACTTCGTGGAGGACGTCCGCGACGGCATGGCCGAGCGGGAACAGCAGATCCACGAGGCGTTCGCCGCGGGGGAGCTGTACGAGGACAAATTCGCCGAGCTGCGGGATGACGCGCAGCCCGGTTCGCAGGAGGGGTACCGATGAAGACGGCGGAAGTCAAGCGGCGCTTTCTGGCGCATTTCGAGGCGAACGGGCACACGGTGGTCCCGAGTGCCCCGCTGCCGGCCATCGACGACCCGAACCTGCTGTTCATCAACGCCGGCATGGTGCAGTTCGTGCCGTTCTTCCTGGGCCAGCGCACCCCGCCGTACCAGCGGGCGGCGAGCGTGCAGAAGTGCATCCGGACCCCGGACATCGACGAGGTCGGCAAGACCAGCCGGCACGGCACGTTCTTCCAGATGAACGGCAACTTCTCGTTCGGCGACTACTTCAAGGCGGGCGCCATCCCGCTGGCCTGGGAGCTGTCCACCAAGCCGGTCGAGCAGGGTGGTTTCGGCCTCGACCCGGAGAAGATCTGGGCGACCGTCTACCTGGACGACGACGAGGCCATCGAGATCTGGAAGCAGACCGGCCTGCCCGCGGAGCGGATCGTGCGCCGCGGCAAGAAGGACAACTTCTGGTCGATGGGCATCCCCGGCCCGGCCGGCCCGTGCTCGGAGCTGTACTACGACCGCGGCCCGGAGTACGGCAAGGAGGGCGGCCCGGAGGTCGACGAGGACCGGTACCTGGAGTTCTGGAACCTGGTCTTCATGCAGCACGAGATCACCGACGTGAAATCCAAGGAGGAGTTCACGATCGTCGGTGACCTGCCGAAGCAGAACATCGACACCGGCATGGGCCTGGAGCGGATCGCCTCGATCCTGCAGGGCGTCGACAACCTGTACGAGATCGACGAGGTGCGCCCGATCCTGGCCCGCGCGGCCGAGATGACCGGCAAGAAGTACGGCGCGCACTCCGGGCACGCGGCGAACCAGAGCCACCCCGACGACGTACGCCTGCGGGTGATCGCCGACCACGTGCGCACCGCGCTGATGCTGATCGGCGACGGCATCGTCCCGTCCAACGAGGGCCGCGGCTACGTGCTGCGCCGGATCATGCGCCGGGCGATCCGGTCGATCCGCCTGCTCGGCTGGCAGGGCGCGGCGCTGCCCGAGCTGCTGCCGATCGCGCGGGACTGCATGTCGCCGTCGTACCCGGAGCTGGCCGAGGAGTTCGGGCGGATCTCCACGTACGCGTACGCGGAGGAGGACGCGTTCCTCGCCACCCTGAAGGCGGGCACCACGATCCTGGACACCGCGATCACCGAGACGCGCGCCGCCAACAAGACGCAGCTCTCCGGCGACCAGGCGTTCAAGCTGCACGACACGTACGGTTTCCCGATCGATCTGACCCTGGAGATCGCGCAGGAGCAGGGCCTGGAGGTCGACCAGGAGGGCTTCCGCCGGCTCATGACCGAGCAGCGGAAGGCGGCGAAGGCGGACGCGGCGGCGCGCAAGACCGGCCACGCGGACCTGTCGGCGTACCGGTCGGCGCTGGACGCCGGTGGCGCGGTCGAGTTCACCGGCTACCAGGAGATCACCCGCGAGTCCCGGGTCCGGGCGCTGATCGGCACCAAGGGCCGGGTCGAGGTCGCCGGTGAGGGCGAGACCATCGAGCTGGTGCTGGACACCACCCCGTTCTACGCGGAGGGCGGCGGCCAGCAGCCGGACACCGGTCTGATCAAGGTGGGCGGCGGCCGGCTCGAGGTCTTCGACGTCCAGCAGCCGATCCCCGGCCTGATCGTGCACAAGGCGCGGGTCGTCCAGGGCGAGGTGCGCGCCGGTGAGAGCGGGCTCGCCGAGATCGACGTGACCCGCCGGAAGGCGATCTCCCGGTCGCACACCGCGACCCACCTGGTCCACCAGACCATGCGCAACTTCCTCGGCGAGTCGGCCACCCAGGCGGGTTCGCTGAACGCGCCGGGCCGGCTGCGGTTCGACTTCCACACTCCGGGCGCGGTCAACCCGTCGGTGCTCTTCGACGTCGAGCAGCAGATCAACGAGGTGCTGCTGCGGGACCTCGAGGTGCACGCGTTCATCACCTCGCAGGAGGAGGCGCGCCGGCTGGGCGCGATGGCGCTGTTCGGCGAGAAGTACGGCGACGAGGTCCGGGTCGTCGAGGTCGGCGACTACGCCCGCGAGCTGTGCGGTGGCACCCACGTGTCCCGGTCCGGCCAGCTCGGCCTGGTGAAGATCCTCACCGAGTCGTCGATCGGCTCCGGGGTGCGCCGGGTCGAGGCGCTGGTCGGCATCGACGCGTTCGGCTTCCTGGCCAAGGAGCACCTGCTGGTGTCCCGGCTGGCCGACCTGTTCCGGGTGCCCGGCGACCAGGTCGCCGACCGGGTCGAGCAGACCGTCACGGCGCTGCGCGACGCGGAGAAGGAGCTGGAGAAGCTGCGGGCGCAGATGGTGCTGGCCGGCGCGGGCGCGCTGGTCGACCAGGCGAAGGACCTGCGCGGCGTGGCGTTCGTCGGCACCGAGGCGCCGGAGGGCGCGGGCGGCAACGACGTGCGCACGCTGGCCCAGGACATCCGCGGCAAGTTCGACCCGGCCCGTCCGGCGGTGGTCGCGGTGACCGCGCGCTCGGGGGGCAAGGCGACGCTGATCGTGGCGATCAACGCGGCCGCGAAGAGCCGCGGGCTGTCGGCGGGTGACCTGGTCAAGGGCGCGCTGTCCGGCCGGGGTGGCGGCAACGCCGACCTGGCGCAGGGCGGCGGCGTGCCGGCGGCCGAGGCGCCGAACCTGCTCGCCTCGATCGAGAAGGCGCTGGCCGAGGCGAACTGAATCGGCTGAGTGTGTTCCGGTAAAGGATCCGTCGCACAGTGCGACGGATCCTTTCCTTTTTCTTGAGAATTCTCAGCGGCGGCAGAGGGGGCCCGCGTATCGGCGGGCGAAGCGGTTAAGCTTTGCCCGCGATCGGGAGCCATTCATGGACTTTCGTTGATTAACGGCTCCCGCGCCTTTCGAATGACTTGGCCGGGGACAAGGAGACGCGGGTTGCTGGTGTGCAGGGAGAGAGCGTGACGCACGGCTTCACCCGGGGGGTGCGCCTCGGGGTGGACGTCGGACAGGTGCGCGTCGGGGTCGCCAAGTGCGATCCGGACGGGATCCTGGCCAGTCCGGTGGCGACCGTGGCCCGGGACCAGCAGGCCGGCGAGGACAAGCTCCCCACCGACCTGGCGGAGCTGGCCCGGCTGGCCGACGAGCACGAGGCGATCGAGATCGTCGTCGGGCTCCCGGTCGCGCTGAACGGGCGGGAGGGCGTGGCGGCCGGCCACGTCCGGGCGTACGCGGAACGGCTCGCCGGGGTGCTCGCGCCGCGGCCGGTCGTGCTCTCCGACGAGCGGATGTCGACCGTGGTCGCCAGCCGTAGGCTGAGCGAGCGGGGCGTCCGTGGGCGTCGGCAGCGTGCGGTCGTCGATCAGGCGGCCGCCGTGGAAATCCTGCAGGGCTGGCTGGACGCGCAGCGGAGGCAGACTTAATTGATCGACGAGTTGGATAACGCGTTCGAAGGGGCCGGCGAGGACCCGGGCCGATGGCGGCACCGCAAGCGGAAAGGCGGTGGCCGCGGTCGCACCCTGCTCACGCTGACCCTGGTCATCGTGCTGCTCGGCGCGCTCGGCGGCGGGGCCTACTTCGGGATCAGCAAGGTGAAGGGCTTCTTCTCGGCCGAGGATTACCCCGGTCCGGGGACCGGTTCGGTGGTCGTCGAGGTGAAGTCCGGCGACAGCGCGACGGCGATCGCCAACACCCTTTACACCCTGGGTGTGGTGAAGAGCGCCGCGGCGTTCGTCGACGCCGCCAAGGAGAACCCGAAAAGCAAGGACATTCAGGTCGGATCGTACCTGCTCCGCAAGGAGATGAAGGCCGCCGACGCGCTGACCGCGCTGCTCGATCTGAAGAACAAGAACGTCACCAAGGTCACCATCCCGGAGGGCCTGATCTCGCTGCAGATCTTCGACAAGCTCTCGCAGGCGACGAAGATCCCGGTGGCCGAGTTCAAGAAGGTGTCGAAGGACCCGCAGAAGCTGGGTGTGCCGGCGCTGTGGTTCAAGCGGCAGGACGGCAAGAAGGTCGACAAGACCAACATCGAGGGCTTCCTGTACCCGGCGACCTACGAGTTCCCGAAGGACGCCGACGCCACCAAGATCCTGCAGACGATGGTCGCGCACTTCAACGCGGAGATGAAGGAGCTGGACTTCGCCAACCAGGCGACCAGCAAGCTGCACATCTCGCCGTACGAGGCGCTGGTCGCCGGCTCGATCGCGCAGGTGGAGGCGCTGCTGCCGGAGGACATGGGGCCGGTGGCGCGGGTGCTCTACAACCGCGCCTACCTCGGCACCTTCCCGTGTGGCTGCCTGCAGCTGGACAGCACGGTGAACTACTGGCTGCGGATCAGCGGGAAGGACGCGAAGGCCTCGGAGAAGCTGCTCGCCTCCGAGCTGCACGACCCGAAGAATCCGTACAGCTATGACGTCAAGGGGATGGCGGTCGGCCCGATCAGCAATCCCGGCGAGGTGGCCCTGAAGGGTGCGATCACCGCTCCGAAGAGCCAGAACTTCTTCTTCGTGACGATTGATAAAAAGGGCACCATGGCGTACGGCAAGACCAACGACGACCATGAGAAGAACAAGCAAATCGCCTGCAAGAACGGTATTCCGATCTGCGGGTGACGGGTTGACACGGCATCGACGGCCGGCCGGGGAATCCCGGCCGGCCGTTGTGCTGAGGTAGCGCCGGAGGTCGATCCGTGGCACCCTTCGCGTCGTAGTTCCAGCCGGGGGCCTGGATGCTGGACGCGCAGCGGAGGCAGAAATGCTTGACGATCTCGATGCGGTGCTGGAGGAAGAGGAACAGGCGAGACCGGCCGAGACACGGCGCCGTGCCCGGGGCCGGGGCGGGCGCTCGGCGGTCGCGTTCTTCATGAGCCTGGTCCTGCTCGGCCTGCTGGCCGGCGGCGGGTGGTACGCGTACAGCAAGGTGAAGGGTTTCTTCGTCGACGACGACTACCCGGGACCGGGCGGCGCCGAGGCGATCGTCGAGATCAAGTCCGGGCAGTCGGCCACCGACATCGGCACCACGCTGGTGCAGCAGAAGGTGGTCGCCTCGGTCGACGCGTTCACCGGCGCCGCCAAGGACAACAACCGCAGCAAGAACATCCAGGCCGGGTGGTACAAGCTGCGGGTCGAGATGAAGGCGAGCGACGCCCTCGCCGCGCTGCTCGACCCGAAGAGCCGCTGGGTCACCAAGGTCACCCTGCCGGAGGGGCTGTCCTACCAGCAGACCTTCCAGAAGCTGTCGGAAGCCACCAAGATCCCGGTCGCCGAGTTCGAGAAGGCGGCGAAGAACCCCATCGGGCTCGGCGTCGACGAGTCCTGGTTCACCCGGACCGACGGCAAGAAGGTCGACAAGACCGACATCGAGGGCTTCCTCTACCCGGCGACCTACGAGCTGTCGCCGCGAGCGGACGCCACCGGGGTGCTCAAGGCGATCATCGCGAACTTCAACGCCGAGATGGAGCGGCTGGAGTTCGTCGCCACGGTGCAGAAGACCCGCGGCGGGATCTCGCCCTACCAGGCGCTGATCGTGGCGTCGATCGCGCAGGCCGAGGCGCTCAAGGACGTCGACATGGCCAAGGTGTCCCGGGTGATCTACAACCGGGCGTACGGGGACTTCGACTGCAAGTGCCTCGGGCTGGACAGCACGGTCAACTACTGGCTGCGGATCACCGGCAAGAAGGTCAAGCCGTCCGAGAAGCTGACCCAGGCCGACCTGCACAACCCGAACAACCCGTACAACACGCACGACAAGTCGGGCCTGCCGCCGGGGCCGATCGGCAACCCGGGCGAGGTGGCGCTCAAGGGCGCGATGAACCCGACCAACAACTTCCCGTACTACTACTTCATCAGCATCGACACCAAGGGCACGATGGCCTACGGCAAGACCGGCGAGGACCACGTCCGGAACACCCAGCTCGCCTGCAAGAACGGCATCCCGCTCTGCTGAGCCGGCAGGTGGCACATCCGGCGCGGCGCGGGCAGCGTCGTGCCGGCCGGCCGGTTCCGTAAAATCGGCGGCGACCCTTCGACGAGGACAAGGACGGACCGCTGTGCAGACCACCAGCTCGCGCCGAGCGGCAGTCCTCGGCAAGCCGATCGCCCACTCGCTCTCCCCGGTGATCCACCGGGCCGGGTTCGCCGCCGCCGGGCTCACCGGCTGGAGCTACGAGGCGATCGAGTGCGCCGAGTCGGAGCTGCCCGACCTGGTCGCCGGGTTCGGCCCGGAGTGGGCCGGGCTGTCGCTGACCATGCCGCTCAAGGAGGCCGCGCTCAAGCTGGCCACCTCGGCCACCCCGGCCGCGATCGCCGCCGGCGTGGCGAACACGCTGGTGCGGCAGCCGGACGGCGGCTGGCACGCCGACAACACCGACATCCCCGGCATGGTCCGGGTGCTGCGGGAGGCCGGGCTCGGCGTGAGCACCGGCCGGCACGCGGTCAAGGAGGCGCCGCCCCGGGTCACCGTGCTCGGCGGGGGCGGCACCGCGCGGGCCGCACTGGCCGCCGCGGCCGAGCTGGGCGCCGAGGTGGTCACCGTGGTCACCCGCCGCCCGGAGGCGCGGGCCGAGCTGGAGCCGGTCGCCGGCGCGCTCGGGCTCAAACTGGAGGGCGCCGACTGGGCGGATGCCCCGGCCGCCTTCGACGCCCAGGCGGTGATCTCCACGGTGCCCAAGGGCGCCGCCGACCACCTGGCCGCCGACGTCACCTGGCACCCCGGGACGGTCCTGTTCGACGCGCTCTACGACCCGTGGCCGACCCCGCTGGCCGCCTCGGCGACCGCCGCCGGCCTGGCCGTGGTCTCCGGCCTGGACCTGCTGCTGGCCCAGGCACTCAGCCAGTTCGAGCAGTTCACCGGCACGCAGGCGCCGGAGGACGCGATGCGCACCGCCCTCGACGAGGCCGCCCGGAATCGCTGAGGATCACCTTCAAGATCTTCATATACGCGGGCCCAGCGGGGTGCGGATCGCATGCTCCCGGCACCCCTCTGTCAAGGGGTTGGTGTGGGGGATGTTTTAGGGTGGTGGTTGGCGGGTCCGGGTTGTGACTTTTCCGAAGTGTCGATCTTGGGGTTTGGGTCGGCCGCGCTGGAGTTTCGAGTCGCCCCCGTGTGTCCTCCCGGATCCGTCGCCGGGGTTGTTGCGGCTGCCGCGTCTTTGATCATTTGTCGGTAGACGGTGTCGGACAGGCGTCGTTTCAACGCTCGCATGGCTTCCATCGCGGTTTTGCCTTCGGCGCGTTTGTGCTGGTAATAGGCGCGTGCGGGGGTGTCGTAGCGGAGCTGGGTGATGACCATGATGTGCAGGACCCGGTTGATGCGCCGGTTCCCGGCCCGGTTGAGCCGGTGATGGTGATGGTCGCCGGAGGACACGTCGATGGGGGCGGTGCCGTTCCAGGTGGCGAAGTGTCCGCGGGTCGGGAAGCGGTGGATGTCGCCGATGTCGCCGAGCAGGCGGGCGGCGCCGGAGGGGCCGATGCCGTTGAGGCTGGTCAGCTGGGTGCCGGTGGCGGCCAGCACGGTCGTCAGCTGCCGGTTGGCTGCTTTGATCTTGGTGTCCAGGGTGGTGAGCTCGTCGACCAGGTCGCCGGCCAGCTGATAGCGGGTGGCGGTGACGATGTCGCCGGCCGGGACGCTGACGCGTTCGAGCAGGGTGCGGGCCTGGTCGGTGGTCAGGTTCTTCTTCGCGCCGCCGGGGATCAGTTCGAGCAGTAGCTGGTGCAGCCGGTTGATGGTCTCGGTGCGGGTGGCGCCGAGCTGGTCGCGGCGGTCGGCCAGCAGCCGCAGCGCGACGGTGGCGCCGTCGGCACGAACCTGGTGCAGGCCCGGGGTGCGTAGCGCTGTCACGGCGATGTGGTGGGCGTCGTGACCGTCGGTTTTGCGGCCGTGGCCGGTGTCGAAGTTGCGGGCTTTCGCGGCGAGTTTCGCCGGGACGTCCAGCACGGTTTCGCCGTCGGCGACCAGCCGCTGGGCCAGGTGCCGGCCGATGCCGTTACAGCCCTCGACCGCCCACACCCGGCCGGCGTGACGGCGGCCGGCAGCGAGCAGCTGCTGGTAGCCGCCGGTGTCGGTGCCGTACCTACCGCGGGCCAGTACCTGTTCACGCTCGTTGATGATCTCGATCGTCGCGGACCGCTTGTGCGGATCGACCCCAATGATCAGCTGACCCATCGTCGGTAACCTTCCCGTCGTCGCAGCACACAACGCCGGCGGGAGGGCATCGCTACTTACAGCTGGGCAAACCCCTCTCAAGCCACTCCGCGCCACGGTGACCGGCAGGGTTCAAGCCGGGAGAAAGCCACACCCCGCCATCTGAGTGGGCAGCGCGGGCCTGAGAATCCCTACCGATCACCTCGACCAAGCCTGGCCGGGCCGCGGTCGTACATCAATTCTCTTTAAGTAGCGCGGGCCGGAGGCAGCGATCTGGCCGCTGGCGCGTCCAGGGCGATCGCTGCCTCCTGCACTGTCCGCGGGTGGTTCCGGAGATCAACACCAGCGGGTCAGGCCGCGGTGCGGAGCGCGCCGGTTGCCAGGGTGCGTGAGCGCGCTGATCCGTGGGCACTGCCGCGAGGCACGCCGCGGTCCGGTCCGCAGCGCGTATCGCGGCCGTCCGGCTGGCTGTCAGGGGTGCCTCACGTGCTGTGAGAGACCTCTGACAGCCAGCCGGACGGCGGTGCGTACCCGCGGTCGGAGACGTCAGTGGACGACGGTGACCGGTGGTGAGGTGTGGTCGGCGGGCAGGCGGTGGGGGCGGACGACCAGGAAGCCGACCGCGGTGGCGGCGAGCATGCCGGCAACGACCACGATCGCCATCGCGACCGCGCCGACGCCGAGCACGCCGACCAGTGGGGCGGCGAGGGCGCCGACGCCGAACTGCACGGCGCCGAGCAGGGCCGCCGCGGTGCCGGCTGCCTCGCCGTGCCGGGACAGGGCGAGCGCCGGCGCGTTCGGCATGATCAGGCCGACCGTGGCCAGCACCAGCCAGAGCGGGACCAGCACGCCGAGCAGGCCGCCCAGACCGGTCGCCGCGGTGAGCAGCAGGAGCAGGCCGAAGCCGAGGCCGGCGAGCAGCGACCCGGCCAGGATCCGCTGGGCGGTCCAGCGGCGCAGCAGCAGCACGTTGCACTGGGTGGCGCCGATCAGGCCGATCGCGCCGCTCGCGAAGATCAGGGCGAACTGCTGCTCGCTCAGCTGATATTCGTCCTGGAAGACGAAGGACGAGCCGCTCACGTACGCGATCAGCGCCGCCATCGCGAGCCCGGCCACCAGGATCAGGCCGACGTAGACCCGGTCGGTGAACAGGCGGCCGTAGTCCCGGACGGTGCCCAGCACCCCGCCGTCGCGGCGCCGCTCGCGGGGCAGCGTCTCCGGCAGCACCAGCGCGGCCGCCCCCATGATCGCCAGCCCGGCGACGGCGAGCACCACGAAGACCCCGCGCCAGGACGCCCAGTTCAGCACCAGGCCGCCGATCGTCGGCGCCAGGATCGGCGCCACCCCGACCACCAGCATCAGCCGGGAGAAGAGCCGCGCCGCGGCCATCCCGTCGAACAGGTCACGGACCATCGCCATCGCGACCACCGCGGCGGCCGCCGCGCCCAGGCCCTGGATCACCCGGAGCGTGCCGAGCACGGCCAGGTTCGGCGCGAGCACGCACAACACCGAGGCGAGCACATGCACCGCGATGCCGGCGAGCAGCGGGACGCGCCGTCCCATCGCGTCGGAGAGCGGGCCGACCAGCAGTTGGCCGAACGCCAGGCCGAGCAGCGTGCCGGTCAGGGTGAGCTGCACCGCGGCGGCACCGGCGTGCAGGTCGGTGGTGATCGCGGGCAGCGAGGGCAGGTACATGTCGATGGTGAGCGGGCCGAGCGCGGTGAGGAAGCCCAGCACCAGCACGATCCGGAAGCGGCGGCCCATCGGCAGCAGCTCACCGGGAGTGAGGCCGGCGTCGGACAGGGTCAGATTTCGAGTCTCGGCCACATCCGGTGACAAGTCGCCGGCCACGCCGGATCTTCCAGCCGGTCAGGATTGGTAACCGCCGTCACACTCCGCGGTGGGACGGGTGCTCCGGCCGTACGCGAGGCTGGTCTTGATCTTGAAGGGGCGTCCGGAGAGCGGGATCCGCGTGCCTCCCGTGAGGCCGTGCCCGCCGCGTCTCTAGACTTCAGCCATGCTGCGCTGGCTTACTGCAGGTGAATCGCACGGACCGGCGCTCGTCGCGCTGCTCGAGGGTGTCCCCGCCGGGATCGAGGTGACGAGCGCGGACATCACCCGTGACCTCGTCCGCCGCCGCCTGGGTTACGGGCGCGGCGCCCGGATGAAGTTCGAGCAGGACGAGGTCGAGTTCATCGGCGGCGTCCGGCACGGGCTCACCCTGGGCAGCCCGGTCGCGATCCGGGTGGGCAACACCGAGTGGCCCAAGTGGGAGACGGTCATGTCGGCCGACCCGGTCGACCCGGACGTGCTGGCCCAGCAGTCCCGCAACGCGCCGCTGACCCGCCCCCGCCCCGGGCACGCCGACCTGGCCGGCATGCAGAAGTACGGGCACACCGACGCCCGGCCGATCCTGGAGCGCGCCAGCGCCCGGGAGACCGCCGCCCGGGTCGCCGTCGGCGTGGTCGCCAAGCAGCTGATCAAGCAGGCGCTGGGCATCGAGATCGTCTCGCACGTGATCGAGCTGGGCTCGGTCGCCGCCAAGTCCGGGCTGATCCCGACGCCGGACGACTTCGACCGGATCGACGCCGACCCGCTGCGCTGCCTCGACCCGGAGGCCAGCGCCCGGATGGTCGCCGAGGTCGACGCCGCGAAGAAGGACGCCGACACGCTCGGCGGCATCGTCGAGGTGCTGGCCTACCAGATCCCGCCCGGCCTGGGCTCGCACGTCCAGTGGGACCGCAAGCTGGACGCCCGGCTGGCCACCGCGCTGATGTCGATCCAGTCGGTCAAGGGTGTGGAGATCGGTGACGGCTTCACCCAGGCCCGTTCGCGCGGCTCGGTCGCACACGACGAGATCGTGCCGACCGCGGACGGGGTCAAGCGGGTCACCGACCGGGCCGGCGGCCTGGAGGGGGGCATCACCAACGGCGAGCCGCTGCGGGTGCGCGCCGCGCTCAAGCCGATCTCCTCGCTGAACCGGGCGCTGCAGACCATCGACATCACCACCGGCGAGCCGGCCACCGCGATCAACCAGCGCTCCGACGTCTGCGCCGTGCCGGCCGGCGCGGTGGTCGCCGAGGCGATGGTGGCCCTGGTGCTGGCCGAGGCGGCGACCGAGAAGTTCGGCGGCGACTCGGTCGCCGAGATCCGCCGCAACCTGGCGTCCTACCTCGACGCCCTGGTGATCCGCTGATGGCGCCGGTCGCGGTCCTGGTCGGCCCGCCCGGCGCCGGCAAGACGACGGTCGGCGAGGCGGTCGCGGCCGCCCTGGGCGTCGGCTTCGCCGACACGGACACGATCATCGAGCAGCGGGCGGGCAAACCGATCCCGGACATCTTCGTCGAGGACGGCGAGCCGGCCTTCCGCGCCCTGGAGCGCACGGTGGTGGCCGAGTCGCTGGCCGCCTTCGACGGGGTGCTCGCCCTCGGCGGCGGCGCGATCATGGACGAGTCCACCCGGAAACTGCTGAGGGAGCAGACCGTGGTGTTCCTGTCGGTCGAGCTCGCCGACGCGATCAAGCGGGTCGGCCTGGGCGCCGGCCGTCCGCTGCTGGCGATGAACCCGCGCGCGACGATGAAGTTCCTGCTGGAGCAGCGGCGGCCGCTCTACACCGAGGTCGCCACTCACACGGTGAGCACGGACGGCCGGGAGCCGGCGGAGATCGCCCCCGAGGTCGCCGCGCTGCTGCGGGCCTGATCAGCCGGGTTCGGGCGGCGCCGTGGTGCCGAGCCTCGGCTGGTGGTGAGGGGTGTCTCGGCGGCTTGGAGAGACCCCTGACACCCAGCCGGGTCCGGGCGGTGCGAGGCTGCCGGCCCGGGCTGGTTCTCCGGGGTGTCTCGGCGGCTCTGAGGGACCCCTGACGCCCAGCCGGGACCGGGGCACGGTGCCCACCTGGCGGAACCTGGGCGTGCGGGGCGAGAGTGGAAGCACCGCGCGGATAGGGTGACGCGCGTGGTGACGCGAATTCCGGTGCAGGGTGACCGTCCGTATGACGTGATCGTCGGGCGGGAGTTGAACGGCGAGCTGCCGGGACTGATCGACGGCGCGGCGCGGGTGGCGGTCATCCATCCGCCGACGCTGCGGGAGCGGGCCGAGGCGGTCGCCGCGGTGACCGGCCGGCAGACCGTGCTGATCGAGGTGCCGGACGCCGAGGCGGGCAAGACGGTCGAGGTCGCCGCGCGGTGCTGGGACGAGCTGGGCGCGGCCGGGTTCACCCGGACCGACGTCGTCGTCGGGGTCGGCGGCGGCGCCACCACCGACCTGGCCGGCTACGTCGCCGCGGCCTGGCTGCGCGGCGTCCGCTGGATCCCGGTGTCCACGTCGGTGGCCGGCATGGTGGACGCGGCGGTCGGCGGCAAGACCGCGGTCAACATCGCGGCCGGCAAGAACCTGGTCGGCGCCTTCCACCCGCCGGCCGGCGTGCTCTGCGACCTGGACGCGCTGGACACCCTCCCGCGGGAGGACATCGCGGCCGGCCTGGCCGAGGTGGTCAAGGGCGGGTTCATCGCCGATCCGCGGATCCTGGAGCTGGTCGAGGAGCACCCGGCGGCGGCCCTCGATCCGCACAGTGACGTGCTGCGCGAGCTGATCGAGCGGAAGATCCGGGTGAAGGCCGACGTGGTCGGGGTGGATCTCAAGGAGTCCGGGCTGCGGGAGATCCTCAACTACGGGCACACGCTGGGTCACGCGATCGAGCGCCGGGAGAAGTACTCCTGGAAGCACGGGCACGCGGTGGCGGTCGGCATGGTGTTCGCGGCGGAGCTGGGCCGGTTGTCCGGGCGGCTGGACGACGCCACGGCGGCCCGCCATAAAAAGATCTTGGAAACCCTGGACCTGCCCACGACGTACGCTGAAAGCGCCTGGACCGAGCTGGCGGCCGGGATGCGCGTGGACAAGAAGACGCGGGCCGCGACCTTGCGGTTCGTGGTCCTGGACGGCTTGGCGCGACCGGGCATTCTCGCCGGTCCGGCCGACGACCTGCTGCGGGAGGCCTACAAGGCGGTGGCGCGATGATCTATGTGCTGAACGGGCCGAACCTCAACCGGCTCGGCACCCGGGAGCCGGACATCTACGGCAAGACCACATATCAGGACCTGGTCGACATGTGCCAGACCGTCGCCGACGACCTCGGCGCGTCCGTCACGATCAGGCAGACCAACGCCGAGCACGAGATGCTCGAGTGGCTGCACGCGGCCGCCGACGAGGGCGCCGACGTGGTGCTCAACCCGGGCGCCTGGACGCATTACAACATCGCGATCCGGGACGCCTGCGCGATGCTGCGGGGCAAGCTGATCGAGGTGCACATCTCGAACGTGCACCAGCGGGAGGAGTTCCGGCACCATTCGGTCATCTCGGCGGTGGCCACCGGGGTGATCGCCGGGCTCGGTATCGACGGTTACCGGCTCGCTTTGGAGCACATCTGCCGGTAGACCCGATTCGCCCTCACCAGGTCCTCGCCGGTAAAGTGGTTCGGTCAACGATTCGCGTCAAGATCAAGGCAGGACATGGCTTCCACCAACGACCTGAAGAACGGCCTGGTTCTCAACCTCGACAAGGAGCTGTGGTCCGTCGTTGAGTTCCAGCACGTCAAGCCCGGTAAGGGTCCGGCCTTCGTGCGGACCACGCTGAAGCACGTGCTGTCCGGCAAGGTCGTCGACAAGACCTTCAACGCGGGCACCAAGGTCGAAACCGCGACCGTGGACAAGCGCACGATGCAGTATCTGTACCAGGACGGCGACGACTACGTCTTCATGGACCTGGACACCTACGACCAGATCCACGTCTCCGGCGCCACGGTCGGTGACAACGCCAACTACCTGCTGCCCGAGGCCGAGGCCACGGTGGCGCTGCACGAGGGCGTCCCGCTCTACATCGAGCTGCCGACCAGCATCTTCGTCGAGGTCACCTACACCGAGCCGGGCCTGCAGGGCGACCGCTCGACCGGTGGCACCAAGCCGGCGACGATCGAGACCGGCGCCACGGTTCAGGTTCCCCTCTTCATCACCACCGGTGAGAAGATCAAGGTCGACACCCGCGACGGCCGCTACCTCGGCCGCAGCTGATGGCGGAAGGTCCCAAGAAGGAGCGACTTGCGCGCCGCAAGGCGCGCAAGCGGGCGCTGGACGTCCTCTTCGAGGCCGACATGCGCGATCTGCCGCCGGGTCAGGTGCTGGTCACCTACCTCGACCGGATCGCCAAGCCGCACCCGGAGCACCTGGGCTACGCGACGACCCTGATCGAGGGCGTCGCGAAGCACCTGGACCGGATCGACGAGCTGATCGCGAGTTACGCCGAGGGCTGGACGATCGACCGGATGCCGGTCGTCGACCGCAACCTGGCCCGGATCGCCGTCTACGAGCTGCTCTACGAGCCGGACGTGGACGACCCGGTGGCGATCACCGAGGCGGTGGAGCTGGCGAAGGAGATGTCGACCGACGACAGCCCGCGCTTCCTCAACGGCTTGCTCGACCGGATCGCCGCTTTCGCAACAAGGTAAGAAAAGCGCAAAACGGCCTGGACCGCTGGCGGTCCGGGCCGTTTGTCATTTCTGGAGAGCAGACAGGCTTCCGGTACGAAGAAAGCCCGCGCCGATCTGGGGGGGCCGGCGCGGGCTCGGTGGTTCGTGGGCCGCAACCGGCTCAGCTGGCGAAGAACGCCCGCGGGTCAGCGACCAGGACACCCTGCTCGGTCAGGCGCTCGATCAGGCCGGACGGCGAGATGTCGTAGACGATGGCGAGGGCGCGCAGGTCGTCGGCGCGGATCGACAGCACCCGGCCGTTGTAGTCGCCACGCTGCTGCTGGATGGCCCGGGCGTACCGCGCCACGTAGGCGAGGTCCTCACCGGTGGTGTCGTAGAGCTTCTCGAGGTCCAGCACGATCTTGTTGGTCGCCTCGAGGCGGATGCCACTGCCGTCGGGCAGCAGCTCGGAAACCGGCACACGGTAGAAGTCGGCCAGTTCGGCCAGGCGCGAGACGGTCACCGCACGGTCGCCACGCTCGTACGAGCCGACGACGACGGCCTTCCACCGGCCGTTGGACTTCTCTTCGACTCCCTGCAGGGACAGGCCCTGCTGTTGGCGAATGGAGCGCAGGCGAGCGCCCAGCGACTTCGCGTACTCAGACGGCATTCGGACACTCCCAGTACTGTGCTGTGCCTTCCCGGAGGGTTCTTCCTCACGGATCGCTACGCTGCGTGACGGTACGGAGTTTGCGACCGCCGGTCAAGTGTTGGTTACCGATGAGTCGTGCGGGCCGCACCAAAGTTACCGGCTGTATCCCTAGTTGCAGAATTTGTCCGCTTTGTCTGCGGGTCAGGCAGGTCACCCTGGTCAACGCCCCGTCCACTGGTAACGTAGCGTCAGCCATCGGGCCGGATCTCTCCGGAAATCGGCCCGATCCCGACGTCCTTTAACGACCCGTCCCGTGAGGCGGGGAAGGAGGTCCGCCGTGGCGCAGCCACGCGCAGACGCGCCCAGCAAGATCATTTTGGCCGGGTCCGACCTGTCCCGGGTCGTCGACCGGATCGCCCACCAGATCCTGGAGAAGACGTCCGGCGCGACCGGCACGGTGCTTCTCGGCATCCCGACCCGCGGCGTCCCGCTGGCGCACCGCCTGGCCGCCCGGATCCACGCCTTCGAGGGCGTCGAGGTCCCGGTCGGCTCCCTGGACATCACGCTCTACCGCGACGACCTGCGCCTGCAGAAAACCCGCGCGCTCGGCAAGACCGAGCTGCCGGCCGGCGGCATCGACGGCCTGCGGGTGATCCTGGTCGACGACGTGCTCTTCTCCGGCCGCTCGGTGCGGGCCGCCCTGGACGCCCTGCAGGACCTCGGCCGGCCCAGCTCGGTGCAGCTCGCGGTGCTGGTCGACCGCGGTCACCGGCAGTTGCCGATCCGCGCCGACTACGTCGGCAAGAACATTCCGACCGCGCTCAGCGAGAGCGTCAAGGTCGCGCTCACCGAGACCGACGGCGCCGACGAGGTCCGACTGATCGGAGGCCTTCAGTGATCAAGCACCTGCGCTCCGCCGCCGACCTGGACGCCGAGACCGCCACGCTGATCCTGGACACCGCCGGCGAGATGGCCGCGCTCTCCGGGCGCGAGGTGAAGAAACTGCCCGCGCTGCGCGGCCGGACCGTGGTGAACCTCTTCTACGAGGACTCCACCCGGACCCGGATCTCCTTCGAGGCGGCCGCCAAGCGGCTCTCCGCCGACGTGATCAACTTTTCGGCGAAGGGGTCCAGCGTCTCCAAGGGCGAGAGCCTGAAGGACACCGCGCTGACCCTGCAGGCGATGGGCGCCGACGCGGTGGTCATCCGGCACTCGGCGAGCGGCGCCCCGCACCGGCTGGCCGGCTGGGTGGACGGCTCGGTGGTGAACGCCGGCGACGGCACCCACGAGCACCCGACCCAGGCGCTGCTGGACGCGTACACGATGCGCTCCCGCCTGGGCCGCCTGGACGGCCTGCGGGTGGCCATCGTCGGCGACGTGCTGCACAGCCGGGTGGCCCGGTCCAACGTCCTGCTGCTCACCACCCTCGGCGCGCAGGTCACCGTGGTCGGCCCGCCGACGCTGATCCCGGTGGACGTGGCCGCGGCGCTGTCCGACAAGCTCCAGGTCTCCTACGACCTCGACGAGGTCCTGCCGGACAGCGACGTGGTGATGATGCTCCGCGTGCAGACCGAGCGGATGCAGGACTCCTACTTCCCGTCCGCGCGCGAGTACAGCCGCCGCTACGGGCTCGACGTGCCGCGGCTCAAGAGGCTGCCGGAGCACGCGATCGTCATGCACCCCGGCCCGATGAACCGCGGGATGGAGATCGCGCCCGAGGTGGCCGACTCACCCCGCTCCACGATCGTCGAACAGGTCGCCAACGGCGTCAGCGTCCGGATGGCCGTCCTCTACCTGCTCCTGGGAGGCAAGTGATGGCGTACCTGCTCAAGGGCGTCTCGATTCTCGGTGGAACGCCGACGGATCTGCATATCGCAGATGGCGTCATCTCCGACAAAGCGGAGAAGGGCGCCGAGGTGATCGACGCGACCGGCCTGGTGGCCCTGCCCGGTCTGGTCGACGTGCACACCCACCTTCGCGAGCCCGGACGGGAGGACGCCGAGACGGTCGAGACCGGCTCGCGCGCCGCCGCCCTGGGCGGTTACACCGCCGTCTGCGCGATGGCGAACACCTCGCCGGTCGCCGACACCGCCGGCGTGGTCGAGCAGGTCTGGCGGCTGGGCCGGGAGGCCGGCCTGGTCGATGTGCAGCCGATCGGCGCGGTCACCGTCGGGCTGGCCGGCAAGCAGATGGCCGAGCTGGGCGCGATGGCCACCTCGGCGGCCAACGTCCGGATCTTCTCCGACGACGGCTTCTGCGTCGCCGACCCGAAGCTGATGCGCCGCGCGCTCGAATACGTGAAGGCGTTCGACGGCGTGATCGCCCAGCACGCCGAGGAGCCCCGGCTCACCGAGGGCGCGCAGATGCACGAGGGCGAGGTCAGCACCCGGCTCGGCCTGACCGGCTGGCCGGCGGTCGCCGAGGAGGCGATCATCGCCCGGGACGTGCTGCTCGCCGAGCACGTCGGCAGCCGCCTGCACGTCTGCCACGTCTCCACGGCCGGTTCGGTCGAGGTGCTGCGCCAGGCCAAGGCCCGCGGCGTCCGGGTCACCGCCGAGGTCACCCCGCACCACCTGCTGCTGACCGACGAGCTGGCCGCCGGTTACGACCCGGTCTTCAAGGTCAACCCCCCGTTGCGTACGGCCGCCGACGTCGCCGCGCTGCGCCAGGCGCTGCTGGACGGGGTGATCGACGTGGTCGCCACCGACCACGCCCCGCACGCGGTGCAGGACAAGGAATGCGAGTGGTCGTACGCCCGGCCGGGCATGCTGGGGCTGGAGACGGCGCTGCCGATCGTGCTGAGCGTCTTCGGCGAGAAGTGGGACCTGATCGCCGACCGGATGTCGATCGCGCCGGCCCGGATCGCCGGGCTGGCCGGGCACGGCGGCGACCTGACCACGGCCGGCACCCCGGCCAACCTCACGCTGGTGGACCCGACGGCGCGCCAGGTCGTAGACCCGGCCGGGCTGGCGAGCCGCAGCAGGAACACGCCGTACGCGGGTATGACCCTGCCCGGTCGCATCGTGGCGACCTTCCTGCGGGGAGAAGCAACTGTGCTGGACGGGAAGGCGGTCAAGTGACCAAGGCGATTCTGGTGCTGGAGGATGGGCGTTCCTTCTCCGGCACGGCTTACGGCGCCGTGGGGGAGACCTTCGGCGAGGCGGTCTTCACCACCGGCATGACCGGTTACCAGGAAGTGCTGACCGACCCGTCGTTCCACAAGCAGGTCGTGGTGCAGACCGCGCCGCAGATCGGCAACACCGGCGTCAACGACGAGGACGACGAGTCGGACCGGATCTGGGTCTCCGGCTACGTGGTCCGCGACCCGGCCCGCCGCCCGTCCAACTGGCGCTCGAAGGGCGACCTGGGCGAGCGCCTGGCCGCCGAGGGCGTGGTCGGGATCAGCGGCATCGACACCCGGGCCCTGACCCGGCACCTGCGCGAGCGCGGCGCCATGCGGGTCGGTGTGTCAAGCGTCGATCTGGACCCGCAGTCGCTCCTGACAAAGGTGCTCGACCAGCCGCAGATGCTCGGCGCCGACCTCTCCGCGCAGGTCACCACCGGGTCGAAGTACACCGTCGAGGCCGAGGGCGAGCACCGCTACACGGTCGCCGCGCTGGACCTGGGGATCAAGCGCAACGTCGCCCGCCGGCTGGCCGCCCGCGGCGTGACCACGCACATCTTCCCGGCCTCCTCGTCGATCGAGGACCTGCTGAAGGTCAGCCCGGACGCGGTGTTCTTCTCGCCCGGCCCGGGTGACCCGGCCACCGCCGACGGCCCGGTCGCGCTCGCCCAGGAGGTGATGCGCCGCCAGGTGCCGCTGTTCGGCATCTGCTTCGGCAGCCAGATCCTCGGCCGGGCGCTCGGCTTCGGGACCTACAAGCTCGGGTACGGCCACCGCGGCATCAACCAGCCGGTGCTCGACAAGACCACCGGCAAGGTCGAGGTGACCAGCCACAACCACGGGTTCGCCGTCGACGCCCCGCTGAACCAGGTGATCGACACCGACTTCGGCGGCGTCGAGGTCTCCCACGTCTGCCTCAACGACAACGTGGTCGAAGGGCTGCGCGGCATCGAGGTGCCCGCGTTCACCGTCCAGTACCACCCCGAGGCCGCCGCCGGCCCGCACGACGCGGACTACCTGTTCGACCGCTTCGTGGAACTCGTCGAGAAGAAGGGCTGAGTTCAGTGCCGAAGCGTGAAGATCTCAAGCATGTGATGGTGATCGGCTCCGGCCCGATCGTCATCGGCCAGGCCTGCGAGTTCGACTACTCCGGCACCCAGGCGTGCCGGGTGCTGCGCGAGGAGGGCATCCGCGTCTCGCTGGTCAACTCCAACCCGGCCACGATCATGACCGACCCGGAGTTCGCCGACGCCACCTACGTCGAGCCGATCACCCCGGAGTTCGTCGAGCTGGTCATCGCCAAGGAGCGCCCGGACGCGATCCTGCCCACCCTGGGCGGCCAGACCGCGCTGAACACCGCGATCGCCCTGCACGAGAGCGGCGTCCTGGAGAAGTACGGCGTCGAGCTGATCGGCGCCAAGGTCGACGCCATCCGCAAGGGCGAGGACCGGCAGCTGTTCAAGGAGATCGTCGCCAAGGCCGGCGGCGAGACCCCGCGCTCCCGGGTCTGCCACTCGATGGACGAGGTCCGCGAGACGGTCGCCGAGATCGGCCTGCCGGTGGTCATCCGGCCGTCGTTCACCATGGGCGGCCTCGGTTCCGGCATGGCGCACAGCGACGAGGACCTGGAGCGGATCGCCGGCGCCGGCCTGGCCGCCTCCCCGGTGCACGAGGTGCTGATCGAGGAGAGCGTGCTCGGCTGGAAGGAGTACGAGCTCGAGCTGATGCGCGACAAGCACGACAACGTCGTGGTCGTCTGCTCGATCGAGAACGTCGACCCGATGGGCGTGCACACCGGCGACAGCGTCACCGTGGCCCCGGCCATGACGCTCACCGACCGGGAGTACCAGAAGCTGCGGGACCTGGGCATCGCGGTGCTCCGCGAGGTCGGCGTGGACACCGGCGGCTGCAACATCCAGTTCGCGATCAACCCGGACAACGGCCGGCTCATCGTGATCGAGATGAACCCCCGGGTGTCCCGCTCGTCGGCGCTCGCCTCCAAGGCCACCGGCTTCCCGATCGCCAAGATCGCCGCGAAGCTGGCCATCGGCTACACCCTGGACGAGATCCCGAACGACATCACGCTGCAGACGCCGGCCGCCTTCGAGCCGGCCCTCGACTACGTGGTCGTGAAGATCCCGCGCTTCGCGTTCGAGAAGTTCCCGGGCGCGGACAAGGAGCTCACCACCACGATGAAGTCGGTCGGCGAGGCGATGAGCCTGGGCCGCAACTTCGCCGAGGCGCTGAACAAGGCGATGCGCTCGATGGAGACCAAGGCCGGCGGATTCTGGACCACCGCCGACCCGGAGGAGTCGCTGGACGACGTCCTCGCCGCGCTGAAGGTGCCGCACGACGGCCGGCTCTACACCGTCGAGCGGGCGCTGCGGATGGGCGCGACGGTCGAGCAGGTGCACGCCGCCAGCGGCCGGATCGACCCGTGGTTCCTGGACGAGATCAAGGCCCTGGTCGACCTGCGCGCCGAGATCCTGGCCGCGCCGGTGCTGGACGAGGAGCTGCTGCGCAAGGCCAAGCGGTCCGGGCTCTCCGACAAGCAGCTCGCCGCGCTGCGGCCGGAGCTGGCCGGCGAGGACGGCGTTCGCGCGCTGCGCCACCGGCTGGGCCTGCGGCCGGTCTACAAGACCGTGGACACCTGCGCGGCCGAGTTCGCCGCGAACACGCCGTACCACTACTCGTCCTACGACGAGGAGACCGAGGTCGCCCCGAGCGACCGGCCCAAGGTGCTGATCCTGGGCTCCGGGCCGAACCGGATCGGGCAGGGCATCGAGTTCGACTACTCGTGCGTGCACGCCGTCCAGGCGCTGCGCTCCGCTTCTCCTTCCGGGTTCTCCGGCGCAGCCGGCAAGGAAAGCACAGCCTTCGAGACCGTGATGGTCAACTGCAACCCGGAGACGGTCTCCACCGACTACGACACCGCCGACCGGCTCTACTTCGAGCCGCTCACCTTCGAGGACGTCCTCGAGGTGTTCCACGCCGAGGACAGCTCCGGCAAGGCGGCCGGCGGCCCCGGCGTGATCGGCGTGATCGTGCAGCTCGGCGGCCAGACCCCGCTCGGCCTGGCGAACCGGCTCAAGGCGGCCGGCGTGCCGATCGTCGGCACCTCGCCGGAGTCGATCGACCTGGCCGAGGACCGTGGCCTGTTCGGCGCGCTGCTGGCCGAGAACGGGCTGCGCTCGCCGGAGCACGGCACCGCCACCTCGTTCGAGGAGGCCAAGGCGATCGCCGACGCGATCGGCTACCCGGTGCTGGTCCGCCCGTCGTACGTGCTGGGCGGCCGGGGCATGGAGATCGTCTACGACGAGCCCACCCTGAAGGGCTACATCGAGCGGGCCACCGAGATCTCCCCGGACCACCCGGTGCTGGTCGACCGGTTCCTGGACGACGCCGTGGAGATCGACGTGGACGCGCTCTGCGACGCCACCGGCGAGGTCTACCTGGGTGGCGTGATGGAGCACATCGAGGAGGCCGGCATCCACTCCGGCGACTCGGCCTGCTCGCTGCCGCCGATCACCCTGGCCGGCTCGCACATGGCCGAGGTGCGCCGCTACACCGAGGCGCTGGCCCGCGGCATCGGCGTGCGTGGCCTGATGAACGTGCAGTACGCCCTCAAGGACGAGCAGCTCTACGTCCTGGAGGCCAACCCGCGGGCGTCGCGGACCGTGCCGTTCGTCTCCAAGGCGACCGGCGTGCAGCTGGCCAAGGCGGCGGCCCGGATCATGCTCGGCGCCACCATCGCCGAGCTGCGGGCCGAGGGCATGCTGGTGGCCGACCGGGACGGCGGGTCGGTCCCGGCGCACGCCCCGATCGCGATCAAGGAAGCGGTGCTGCCGTTCAAGCGGTTCCGCACGCTGGCCGGCAACAACGTGGACAGCCTGCTCAGCCCGGAGATGAAGTCGACCGGTGAGGTGATGGGCATCGACGCCGGCTTCGGCCAGGCGTTCGCCAAGTCGCAGGCCGCGGCGTACGGATCGCTGCCCACCAGCGGCAAGATCTTCGTCTCGGTGGCGAACCGGGACAAGCGGTCGATGATCTTCCCGGTCAAGCGGCTCGCCGACCTGGGCTTCACCATCGTCACCACGGCCGGCACCGGCGAGGTGCTGTCCCGCTACGGCATCGACTGCGAGATCGTCTCCAAGCACTACGAGGGCGCCGAGCGGAACGCGGTCGAGCTGATCCTGGCCGGCGAGATCGCCCTGATCATCAACACCCCGCAGGGCTCCGGCGCCAGCGCCCGCCAGGACGGGTACGAGATCCGCAGCGCCGCGGTCACCGCCGACACCCCGTGCATCACCACGGTCCCCGGCGCGGCCGCCGCGGTGATGGGCATCGAGGCGCTGATGCACGGCGACATGAGCGTGCGGCCGCTGCAGGACCTGCACAAGGTGCTTCGGAGCGACCTGGCATGAACCTCTTCCGCAACGCCGTCCGGCCGGTGCTCTTCCGGCTGGGCGGCGGCGACGCCGAGTCCGCGCACGAGTGGACGCTGCACCGGCTCGCCTCGATGCCGCCGGCCGCCCGTGAGGTGATGCGCCGCCGCTACGCGTTCTCCGCCCCGGTCGACGCGTTCGGCGTGCGCTTCCCGAACCGGGTCGGCCTGGCCGCCGGGATGGACAAGAACGGCCTGGCGCTGCCCGCCTGGCCGGCGCTGGGGTTCGGCTTCGTCGAGGTCGGCACGGTGACCGCCAAGGCGCAGCCGGGCAACGACAAGCCGCGCCTGTTCCGGCTCCGGGACAGCGAGGCGATCATCAACCGGATGGGCTTCAACAACGCCGGCGCGGCCGCCCTGGCCGCGCGCCTGGCGGAGCTCGGCCCGATCGGGGTGCCGCTCGGCATCTCGCTGGGCAAGTCCAAGGTCACCCCGCTGGACCAGGCGGTCGAGGACTACGCGGAGTCCTATCGGCTGCTGCGCCCCTACGCCGACTACATCGCGGTCAACGTCTCCTCGCCGAACACGCCCGGTCTGCGCAGTCTCCAGGATCGGGACTCGATGACGGAGATCCTGAAGGCGCTCAGCGGCGACGTCCCGGTGCTCGTGAAGATCGCCCCGGACCTGACCGAGCCGGCCATCGCCGAGCTGCTCGAGGTCTGCCTGGAGCACGGCGCGGCCGGGCTGATCGCCACCAACACCACCCTGGCCCGAGACGGGCTCGCCCCGGGCGACCAGCACCTGGCCGCCGAGTCCGGCGGGCTCTCCGGCAAGCCGCTCACCGAGCGGGCCCGCGAGGTGGTGGCGTTCGTGCACGGCGAGACCGGCGGCCGGCTGCCAATCATCGGGGTCGGCGGGATCATGTCGGCCGACGACGCCTCGCGGATCCTGGACGCCGGCGCCAGCCTGGTGCAGCTCTACTCCGGGTTCATCTACAAGGGCCCGGACCTGGTCAAGGCGGTCGCCCAGGGCGCCCGCCCGTCCCGCGCCACGACCGCGCGATGAGCCCGGCCGAGCGCGACCTGCTTGCGCTCGACCGGGCGCACGTCTGGCACCCGTACGGGCCGATGCCGGGCACCGGCGACCCCTACCTGGTGGAGAGCGCTGCCGGGGTCCGGCTGCGGCTGGCCGACGGCCGGGAGCTGGTTGACGGCATGTCCTCCTGGTGGGCCGCCGTGCACGGGTACCGGCACCCGGTGCTGGACGCGGCGCTCGCCGAGCAGGCCGGCCGGATGAGCCACGTGATGTTCGGCGGGCTCACCCACGCGCCGGCCATCGAGCTGGCCAGCACGCTGGTCGAGCTGACCCCGCCCGGCCTGGAGCACGTCTTCCTCTGCGACTCCGGCTCGATCGGGGTCGAGGTGGCGATCAAGATGGCGCTCCAGGCGCAGCGGGCGCTCGGCCGGCCGGGGCGGCGCAAGCTGGCCACCTGGCGCGGCGGCTATCACGGGGACACCTTCCACCCGATGAGCGTGTGTGACCCGGAGGGCGGGATGCACTCGCTCTGGACCGGGGTGCTGCCGGCCCAGGTGTTCGCCGACGCGCCGCCGGCGGAGTACCTCCCGGAGTACGCGGACGCGCTGCGGGAGATCGTCGCGAAGAACCAGGACGAGATCGCGGCGGTGATCATCGAGCCGGTCGTCCAGGGCGCCGGCGGGATGCGCTTCCACGACCCGGAGTACCTCACCGTCCTTCGCGAGATCACCGCCGAGCACGGCATCTTCCTGATCTTCGACGAGATCGCCACCGGCTTCGGCCGGACCGGGCGGTTCTTCGCCGCCGGGCACGCCGGGGTCAGCCCGGACATCATGTGCCTGGGCAAGGCGCTGACCGGCGGCTACCTGACGCTGGCCGCGACGCTCTGCACCCCGGAGGTGGCGCGGGCGATCTCGGCGGGGGAGGGCGGCGGGCTGATGCACGGGCCGACCTTCATGGGCAATCCGCTGGCCTGCGCGGTGGCGAACGCCTCGCTCGGGCTGCTCCGCGACGGCGGGTGGGCTCGGCGCGTACCGGAGATCGAAAGCTCTTTGACGAGCGGCCTGGAACCGCTCCGCGGCGCGCCCGGGGTCGCCGACGTGCGGGTCCTCGGCGCGATCGGGGTGGTCCAGCTGGACCACCCGGTGGACATGCGGCGGGCGACCGCGGCCGCCGTGGCCGAGGGCGTGTGGCTGCGGCCGTTCCGGGACCTGATCTACACGATGCCGCCCTATGTCGCGGACGACGACGACGTGGCGCGCATTACCCGAGGAATCGCCGCGGCCGTAGCGGCTAGCTGACACGAGAGAGGTAATTGCTCCATGGAAACCTTCGGCGAACGGCTCCGTACCGCTATGGATCAACGGGGTCCGCTGTGCGTGGGCATCGATCCTCATGCCGCTCTGCTGGCCCGCTGGGGCCTCTCCGACGATGTCGCCGGCCTGGAACGCTTCGCCCGTACGGTGGTCGAGGCGCTGGCCGATCGGGTGGCCGTGCTGAAGCCGCAGTCGGCGTTTTTTGAGAGATTTGGGTCACGTGGCGTCGCGATTCTTGAGTCAACTATCCGACAGTCCCGAGAAGCCGGAGCGCTTGTTCTTCTCGATGTGAAGCGGGGCGACATCGGTTCGACGATGGCCGCGTACGCGTCCGCCTACCTCGATCCGGCGAGTACTCTGCGCGCCGACGCGATTACTGTGAGTCCTTATCTCGGAGTCGGCTCGCTGCGGCCGGCATTCGATCTCGCGACCGAAACCGGCGCCGGAATTTTCGTCCTGGCACTGACGTCAAACCCGGAAGGCGCTTCCGTCCAGCATGCCGTCAGCCCTGGTGGGAAGACCGTCGCGCAGACCGTGATCGACGAGATTTCCCAGCTCAACGCGGGTGTGAGCACTCTCGGAAGTTTCGGGCTGGTGGTCGGCGCAACGATCGGAAAGACCGGTCACGAGCTTTCCTCGGTGAACGGTCCGCTGCTCGCGCCGGGCCTCGGAGCGCAGGGCGGAACACCCGATGACCTGCGCGCGGTCTTCGGCGAAAGCCTGCACAACGTGTTGCCGTCGTACTCACGGGAAGTCCTCGCGGCGGGCCCGGAAATCGGTGATCTCCGGGCCGCGGCGGACCGTGTTCTGGGCGAGGTGCGCACCGCGCTCGGGTGAAACCCGCTGCGTATCCGGGTGCGGGCCGGGGTACCCCGACGTTGCCGAACGCGCCGATGACCGCTAGTTTTCCCGGCGCCGGGAACCACATGCCCCTTTGGTTCCCTGGCACACCACGTTTCACAGAAGCGCCGGTATTGAACTACCGCCGCGATAGGGACCTGAGGAGAACTGGTGCCGCTCCCGTCACTGAGCCCCGAGCAGCGCGCTGCCGCGCTGGAGAAGGCTGCGGAAGTTCGCAAGGCTCGGGCTGAGCTGAAGGAACAGCTCAAGTCCGGCAAGACCACCCTCGCCGCCGTGCTGGACCGCGCGGAGGCCGATGAGGTCGTCGGCAAGCTGAAGGTCTCGGCCGTGCTTCAGGCGCTGCCGGGCATCGGCAAGATCCGCGCGACCCAGATCATGGAGAAGCTGAAGATCGCCGAGAGCCGCCGGCTCCGGGGTCTCGGCGACCAGCAGCGCAAGGCCCTCCTGGGGGAGTTCGCTGCGAACTGACTCATCGGCTCGTGTAGGAATGAGCCGTGAGCATGGATGACGACGCGCGCCCGGCAGCCCGCCTCACCGTCCTGTCCGGCCCCTCCGGGGTCGGCAAGGACAGTGTGATCGAGCTGATCCGGGCGCGCTCGCCTTGGATCCGGTTGTCGGTGTCGGTCACGACACGCAAGAAACGCGACTACGAGACCGACGGCGAGCACTATCACTTCGCAACTCGCGCCGAGTTCCAGCGCCTGATCGACGGCGGTCAGCTACTGGAGTGGGCGGAATTCGCCGGCAACCTGTACGGCACGCCTCGCGCGCAGGTCGAGGGCTGGCTCATGGAGGGCCGGCCCGTTCTGTTGAAGATCGACCTGCAGGGCGCCCGCCAGGTGCGGGCCGCCATGCCGGAGGCCCAGCTGGTCTTCCTGGCCCCGCCCAGCGTCGAGGAGCTGCAGCGCCGGCTGATCGGCCGGGGCACCGACGACCCGGAGACGATCAAGCGCCGGCTCGCCCACGCGGACGAGGAGCTGGCCGCCGAGTCCGAGTTCGACGTCACCGTGGTGAACGACTTCGTCGAGCGGGCCGCTGACGAGCTGGTAGGCTTGCTCGGTTCGTTATACCTAGCCCACGAGCATTAAGGATTCACCACAGTGGGAACTGTCGCCAACCCCGAGGGCATCACCAACCCGCCGATCGACGAGCTGCTCGACAAGACCTCGTCGAAGTACTCGCTGGTGATCTTCGCGGCCAAGCGCGCCCGCCAGGTCAACGCCTACTACAGCCAGCTCGGCGAGGGTCTGCTCGAGTATGTGGGGCCCCTGGTCGAGACCACCCCGCAGGAGAAGCCGCTCTCCATCGCGATGCGGGAGATCAACGCTGGTCTGCTGACCGCCGAGTCGACCGACCACCCGTAAAGGGTCCGCGCGTTCGTCCGATCCCGTGTCCAGCTCCTGGGCGCGGGATCGACTGCTATCCGAGGTGAGAATCGGTGACTGAGGTCGTTCTGGGGGTTTGTGGGGGCATCGCCGCCTACAAGGCGTGCGAGCTGCTGCGACTGTTCACCGAGTCCGGCCACGGCGTCCGGGTGGTGCCGACCGCCTCGGCGCTCAAGTTCGTCGGCGAGCCGACCTGGGCCGCCCTCTCCGGCCGCCCGGTCGCGACGCAGGTGTGGGACGACGCCCACGAGGTGCCGCACGTGCGGATCGGCCGCGCCGCCGAGCTGGTCGTGGTCGCCCCGGCCACCGCCGACATCCTGGCCAAGGCGGCCCACGGGATCGCCGACGACCTGCTCACCAACACCCTGCTCACGGCCACCTGCCCGGTCGTCTACGCGCCGGCCATGCACACCGAGATGTGGGAGAACCCGGCCACCCGGGCCAACGTGGCGACCCTGCGCTCCCGCGGCGCCCTGGTGATCGAGCCGGCCGTCGGCCGCCTCACCGGCAAGGACACCGGCAAGGGCCGCTTGCCTGAGCCTTCGGCGATTTTCTCGTACGCCCTCCGCGCCCTGGCCGCCGCGCCGGATCTGGCCGGCCGGCACGTCGTGGTGACCGCCGGCGGCACCCGCGAGCCCCTCGACCCGGTTCGCTTCCTCGGCAACCGCTCGTCCGGCAAGCAGGGTTACGCCCTGGCCCGGGCCGCCCTGGCCCGCGGCGCGCGGGTGACGCTGATCGCGGCGAACGTGTCGCTGCCCGACCCGGCCGGCGCCGACCTGATCCGGGTGGGCACCACCGAGGAGCTGCGCAAGGCCACCGTCGAGGCGGCCGCGTCGGCGGACGTCGTGGTGATGGCCGCCGCGCCCGCCGACTTCCGCCCGGCCACCGTCGCCGAGCAGAAGATCAAGAAGACCGAGGACGGCCTGCCCGCCCCGATCACCCTGGTCACGAACCCGGACATCGCCGCCGAGCTGGGCGCGGCCAAGCTGCCCGGGCAGATCCTGGTGGCGTTCGCCGCGGAGACCCACGACGCGCTGGAACACGCCCGGGCGAAAATGCGGAAGAAGCGTGCGGATCTCATCGTGGTGAATGAGGTGGGCGTCGATCGGGTCTTCGGCCAGGATCGGAACACCGTTACTGTGCTGGGCGCGGACGGCTACACCGAGGCGCTCGAGGAATTATCCAAAGACGATGTATCCGATAGGATCTTGGACCACGTCGTGGGCAGGCTCGATGCCCAGGTCGGTGACGGTCGGCCGGTCTGATTAGACTTCCGCGTTACCTGTATTCGACAACTGAGGAGCACCGTGGCACGCCGCCTGTTCACTTCCGAGTCGGTCACGGAAGGCCACCCGGACAAGATCGCTGACCAGATCAGCGACGGGATTCTCGACGCCCTGCTCGCGCAGGACCCGCGGAGCCGTGTCGCGGTCGAGACCCTGATCACCACCGGCCAGGTGCACGTAGCGGGCGAGGTCACCACCCAGGCCTACGCCGACATCCCCAAGATCGTGCGCGACACCATCCTGGCGATCGGTTACGACTCGTCGAAGAAGGGCTTCGACGGCGCCAGCTGCGGCGTCAGCGTCTCCATCGGCTCGCAGTCGCCGGACATCGCCCAGGGCGTGGACAGCGCGATCGAGCTGCGCGAGGGCGACTCCGAGCACATCCTGGACCAGCAGGGCGCCGGCGACCAGGGCATGATGTTCGGCTTCGCCTGCTCGGAGACCCCCGAGCTGATGCCGCTGCCGATCGCGCTCGCACACCGGCTGGCCCGCCGGCTGTCCGCGGCGCGCAAGGACGGCACCATTCCGTACCTTCGCCCGGACGGCAAGACCCAGGTCACCATCGAGTACGACGGCCTGCGCCCGGTCCGCCTGGACACCGTCGTGGTCTCCTCGCAGCACGCCGCGGACATCTCGCTGGAGTCGCTGCTCACCCCGGACGTGCGCGAGCACGTGATCGGCCCCGAGCTGGAGGGCCTCGGCCTGGAGACCGAGGGCTACCGTCTGCTGGTCAACCCGACCGGCCGCTTCGAGATCGGCGGCCCGATGGGCGACGCCGGCCTCACCGGCCGCAAGATCATCGTGGACACCTACGGCGGCTACGCCCGGCACGGCGGCGGCGCCTTCTCCGGCAAGGACCCGTCCAAGGTCGACCGCTCCGCGGCGTACGCGATGCGCTGGGTCGCCAAGAACGTGGTCGCCGCCGGCCTGGCCGAGCGCTGCGAGACCCAGGTCGCCTACGCGATCGGCAAGGCCCACCCGGTCAGCCTGTTCGTGGAGACCTTCGGCACCGAGAACGTGCCGGTCGAGCGGATCGAGAAGGCCATCACCGAGGTCTTCGACCTCCGCCCGGCCGCGATCATCCGCGACCTGGACCTGCTCCGCCCGATCTACCAGCAGACCGCCGCCTACGGCCACTTCGGCCGGGAGCTGCCGGACCTCAAGTGGGAGAGCACCGACCGCGCCCAGGACCTGAAGAACGCCGCGTCCTGACGCTGCCTTTCGCGAAGCCGGTGCCCCCAGGGGCGCCGGCTTCGTCCGTTCCCGACCGGGTAGCCCGCCACGAGGCACTGCGCGGCTGGGGGGTGCTCCGGCCGTACCGAAACCGGCCAACCGCGAGCACCGCAACCCGGACGGCACAGCAACCGTGAGGAACAGCGGTGATGCTGCGACCACGGTGACCAGCGGCGGGCAATGGGTGGCGGCCGCGACCGTGAGTGCCGGCGGTGGTGTCTGGCGCCAGCGGTGACCAGCGGGCGGGCAGTGGGTGGCGGCCGCGACCGTGAGTGCCAGCGGCGGCGTCTGGCTGCCGGCGGTGACCAGCGGCGGGCAGTGGGTGGCGGCCGCGACTGTGAGTGCCGGCGGTGGTGTCTGGCTGCCAGCGGTGACGAGCGGCGGGCAGTGGATGGCGGCCGCGACCGTGAGTGCCAGCGGCGGCGCCTGACGGTGACCTGCCTGGCCCACTGATCCCGGCCGGCTGCCGCCGTGCCCTCGCCTGCGACCGGAATTGTCGGAGGGGGCGGGCAGAATGTTCGGCGATGGGGACCAAGAGTGTGCGTGCGGAGCGGGAGCCGGCGGAGCGTCTGCCGGTGGCCCGGGTGTGTGTCGACGTGCCGTTGCCGCACCTGGACCGGCCGTTCGATTATCTGGTCTCCAGCGCCGACGACGAGGCGGCGCAGCCCGGCGTGCGGGTGAAGGTGCGGTTCGCCGGCCAGCTGGTCGGCGGGTTCCTGCTGGCCCGGGCCGAGGCCTCGGAGCATCAGGGCCGGCTGGCCTTCCTGGAGAAGGTCGTCTCCCCGGAGCGGGTGCTCGACCCGGAGGTGGTCCGGGCCGCCCGGGCCGTCGCGGACCGCTATGCGGGGAGCCTGGCGGACGTGCTGCGGCTCGCGGTGCCACCCCGGCACGCACGGGTGGAGTCGCAGGCGGCCCCGCCCAGGTCGCGGCACGATCCCGCGGCCGGCGCGGCCACGAGCGGCGTGGCGGGGGACGGCATCGCGGCGGACCGGCCGGAGGCGGCCGCGGCGGAGCGGCCAGAGGCGGCCGTGGCGGAGCGGCCAGAGGCGGCCGTGGCGGGGCAGCCCGGAGTGGGCGTGGCGGGGCAGCCCGGAGCGGGCGTGGCGGACCAGCCGGCGGCGGTCGCAGCGGGGCAGCCCGCAGCGGTCCCGGCGGGTCAACTGGAGGCGGTCGCGGCGGGGCAGCCCGGGGTGGCCGCAGTGGCCGAGCCCGAGGCGCTCGCGACGGGAGCCGGTGAGGGCCCCGGCGGGCGGCAGCAGTCAGCGGTGCCGGCGTCCGGTGAGGGTGACCCGGCTGCCGAGGGCCCGCCCGCTTTCCGCCCGCCCGCCGCGGGTGGCTGGGACGCTTATGCGGCCGGCCCGGCCTATCTGCGGGCCCTGGAGGACGGCCGCGCCCCCCGGGCGGTCTGGTCGGCGCTGCCGGGCGAGGACTGGCCGCTCCGGATCGCGGAGGCGGCCGCGGCCACCGTGCGCGGCGGCCGGGGCGTGGTCATCGTGGTCGCCGACGCGCGTGACCTGGACCGCGTCGACCGCGCGCTGACCGAGGTGCTCGGCGCCGGCCGGCACGTCGCGCTGAACGCGGCGCTCGGCCCGGCCGAGCGCTACCGGCGGTTCCTCGCCGCCAGCCGGCATCAGGTGCCGGTGGTGGCCGGCACCCGGGCCGCGATGTGGGCCCCGGTCGCCGACCTGGGCCTGGTGGTGATCTGGGACGACGGCGACGACCTGCACGCCGAGCCCCGCTCGCCCTATCCGCACGCCCGCGACGTGCTGCTCACCCGCGCCCGGCTGGCCGACTGCGCCGCCCTGGTCGGCGGTTTCGCCCGGACCGGCGAGGGGCAGCTGCTGCTGGAGACCGGCTGGGCCCGGGAGATCGTCGCGGACCGGGGCGTGCTCCGCCGCCGGCAGCCGATGATCTCGCCGACCGGCGACGATCCGCAGCTGGCCCGGGATCCGGGCGCGGTGACCGCACGGCTGCCGAGCGTGGCCTGGCAGGCGGCTCGGGGCGCGTTGCAGGCCGGCGCGCCGGTGCTGGTCCAGGTGCCGCGGCGGGGTTACCTGCCGGCGGTGGCCTGCGTGGAGTGCCGAAATCCGGCCCGTTGCCCGAAATGCTCCGGTCCACTGGCCCTGCACAGCGCCCGGGACGTGCCGGTCTGCCTGTGGTGCGGACGGAACTTCCCGGCCTACCAGTGCCCGGTCTGCGGCGAGCGGCGGCTGCGCGCGTCGATCATCGGCGCCCGGCGGACCGCCGAGGAGCTGGGCCGGGCGTTCCCGGGTGTGCCGGTGCGCACCTCCGGCCGGGACGAGATCTTGGACACGGTCCCGGGCGGGCCGGCCATGGTCGTGGCCACCCCGGGCGCCGAGCCGGTGGCCGCCGGGGGCTACGGCACGGTGCTGCTGCTGGACACCTGGGCGCTGCTCAGCCGGGCCGATCTGCGGGCCGCCGAGGAGACCATGCGCCGCTGGCTGAACGCGTCGGCGCTGGCCCGTCCCGGCTCGGAGGGCGGCAAGGTGATCGTGGTGGCGGACGGCTCGCTGGCCCCGGTGCAGGCCCTGCTGCGCTGGGACCCGGGCTGGTTCGCAGCCCGTGAGCTGGCCGAACGCCGCGAGTTGGGTTTCCCGCCGGCGGCTCGGATGGCCAGTGTCACCGGCCCGGCGCCGGCTGTCGCCGAGTTGCTCGGCATCGCCGACCTGCCGGACGGCACCGAGCAGCTGGGCCCGGTTCCGGCCGGCGACGAGCAGGAGCGGATGCTGTTGCGGGTGTCCCGGTCCCGGGCCGCCGACCTGGCGCACGCGCTGCACGTGGCCGCCGGGGTGCGCAGCGCCCGCAAGGCGGCGGTCCCGGTCCGCATCCAGGTGGACCCGGCCGACCTCTTCTAGGTCCGTAGACTGTGTTAGCCGTTTTCTTAGACTGAGGAGTTCCGCCGCGTGACCGTCCAGCCCATCCGTCTCTTCGGCGATCCGGTGCTGCGCACTGCGGCCGATCCGGTCGTCGACTTCGACAAGGAACTGCGCAAGCTGGTCAAGGATCTGACCGACACGATGCTGGACGAGGGCGGCGCCGGCCTGGCCGCCCCGCAGCTGGGTGTCGGCCTGCGGGTGTTCACCTTCGACGTGGACGACGTGGTCGGGCACATCGTCAACCCGGTGCTGTCGTTCCCGGACGACGAGGAGCAGGACGGACCGGAGGGTTGCCTCTCCATCCCGGGCATCTACGTCGACACCAAGCGCCGGCAGAACGTGGTGGCGAACGGTTTCTCCGAGCACGGCGAGCCGGTCCAGCTGGTCGGCACCGGCCTGATGGCCCGCTGCGTGCAGCACGAGACCGACCACCTGGACGGCGTGCTGTTCCTGGACCGGCTGGACACGGCCGGCCGCAAGGACGCGATGAAGCAGATCCGCGCCGCCGAGTGGTACGACGCGGCCAAGCCCCCGACGGTCAAGGAGAGCCCGCACGGCCGGGGCATCTTCGGCGTGGGGCGGTGAGCTGATGCGCCTGGTCTTCGCCGGCACCCCGGAGGTGGCGCTGCCCAGCCTGGACGCGATCGCCGCGTCCGGGCACGAGCTGCTCGCCGTGGTGACCCGCCCGGACGCCCCGGCCGGCCGCGGCCGCCGCCTGGTCCGTTCCCCGGTCGGCGCCTGGGCCGACGAGCGCGGCATCGAGGTGCTGACCCCGGACAGACCGCGCGACCCGGACTTCCAGGAGCGCCTGCGCGCCCTGGCGCCGGACTGTGTGCCGGTGGTGGCCTACGGCGCCCTGGTCCCGCCGTCGGCCCTGGAGATCCCCCGGCACGGCTGGGTGAACCTGCACTTCTCGCTGCTGCCCGCCTGGCGCGGCGCGGCGCCGGTGCAGCACGCCGTGCTGCACGGCGACGAGGTGACCGGGGCCAGCGTCTTCGAGCTGGAGGCGGGGCTGGACACCGGCCCGGTCTACGGCACGGTCACCGACCAGATCCGGTTCAACGACACCTCCGGCGACCTGCTGGAGCGGCTCGCCCACGAGGGCGCCGGCCTGCTCGTCGCGGTGCTCGACGCGATCGGCGCGGGGACCGCCCGGGCGCACCCGCAGCCGCACGACGGGGTCAGCCTGGCGCCGAAACTGACCGCCGACGACGCCCGGGTCCGGTGGACCGATCCGGCGTTCGCGGTCGACCGGCGGATCCGGGCGTGCACGCCGGCGCCGGGCGCCTGGACCACGCTCCGCGACGACCGGCTCAAACTGGGACCGGTCCGGCCGGTCGCCAACGCGCCGCGTCTGGAGCCGGGCGAGCTGCGGGTGGAGCGCACCCAGGTGCTCGCCGGCACCGCCACCACGCCCGTGCAGCTCGGCGAGGTCCGGGCGGCGGGCAAGAAACCGATGGCCGCGACCGATTGGGCGCGCGGTATGCGTATCGAGGCAGGGGAAAAATTCGCGTGACGGAACATCGGGCTCCACGGCCGCACGGCGCCGGCCCTCGCCGGCCGTCCGGGCCGGGACATCCGCGCGACCAGCGCAGCGGTCGCGCGCCGCGGGCCGGCCGGCCGCCGTCGGACCCGGCGCGCCAGGCCGCCTACGAGGCGGTTGCCGCCGTGCACCGCGACGACGCCTACGCCAACCTGGTGCTGGGCGAGATCCTCGGCGGGATGGGCCTGCACGGGCGGGACGCCGCGTTCGCCACCGAGCTGACCTACGGCACGCTCCGCGCGCTCGGCACCCTCGACCTGATCATCGCGGACGCCTCCGGGCGGGAGCTGTCGCAGATCGACCCGCCGGCCCGGGACGCTCTCCGGCTCGGCGCCTACCAGCTGCTCTACACCCGGGTGCCGTCGCACGCCGCGGTGAACCAGACGGTCGACCTGGTCCGCTCGGTGGCGCCGGGCGCGGCCGGGTTCGCCAACGCGGTGATGCGCACCATCTCGGAGACCTCGCTCGACGACTGGCTGGCGAAACTGGCCCCGTCCCACGACGAGGACCCGGTCGGCAACCTCGCGGTGCACCACCACCATCCGGAGTGGATCGTGCGGTCGTTCGCCGAGGCGCTCGGCGGCGACCTGGAGGACACCGCCCGGCTGCTGATCGAGGACAACCAGGCGCCGGTGGTGCACCTGTGCGCCCGTCCGGGCCGGGCCGACGCGGTCGAGCTGGCCGACGAGGTCAACGGTGTCCCCGGTGCCTTCTCGCCGTACGCGGTGTATCTGAACGGCGGCGCCCCGCGCGAGCTGGCCGCCATCCGGGAGGGCCGGGCGCACGTCCAGGACGAGGGTTCCCAGCTGGTCGCGGCGGCGCTGCTGGCCGCCCCGCTGGAGGGCCGGGACACCCGCTGGCTGGACCTGTGCGCCGGGCCGGGCGGCAAGACCGGCCTGATCGGCGCGATCGCCGCCGGCCGGGGCGCCGAGGTGACCGCGGTCGAGGTGGCCGAGCATCGGGCCCGCCTGGTCGAGCAGGCCACCGAGGGCATGCCGGTGACCGTCCTGCCGATGGACGGCCGCTCGGTGGGCCGCGACCCGGACCTGCCGGAGGAGGCGTTCGACCGGGTGCTGGTCGACGCGCCGTGCACCGGGCTGGGCTCGCTGCGCCGGCGGCCGGAGTCGCGCTGGCGCCGGCAGCCGGCCGACCTGCCGCCGCTGACCAAGCTGCAGCGCGAGTTGCTGGTGGCGGCGCTGCGCGCGGTCCGCCCGGGCGGCGTGGTGGCGTACGTGACGTGTTCCCCTCACATGGTGGAGACCCAGGTCACGGTCAGCGAGGGTGCCCGGCGCAGCGGGGTCGAGGTCGACTTCGTGGACGCCCGGCCGCTGCTGCCGCCGGGGATGCCGGGGCTCGGCCCGGGCCCGACGGTCCAGCTGTGGCCGCACCGGCACGGCACCGACGCGATGTTCCTCGCCGTCCTGCGAAGGACCAGCTGACTAGTGCGGGACGTGCTCGGCGCGAGTCATACACTGCTTCGGTGACACCTTCGCCGATCATCGCGCCGAGCATCCTCGCCTCCGACTTCTCCCGCCTGGCCGAGGAAGTGCACGCCATCGAGGGGGCCGCCGACTGGGTGCACGTGGATGTCATGGACAACCACTTCGTGCCCAACCTGACGCTCGGCCTGCCGATCGTGCAGAGCCTGCGGAAGGCGACCACGATCCCGTTCGACGTGCACCTGATGATCACCGACCCGCAGCGGTGGGCGCCGGGCTACGCCGAGGCGGGGGCGTACAACGTGACGTTCCACGCGGAGGCCTGCGACGACCCGGTGGCGCTGGCCAAGACGCTGCGCGCGGCCGGGGCCAAGGCCGGCCTGGCGATCGACCGGGACACCCCGGTGGAGCCGTACCTGGAGTTGTTGCCCTATCTGGACACCGTCCTGATCATGACGATCAAGGCCGGGTTCGGCGGGCAGAAGTTCCTGCCGGAGATGCTGGACAAGGTGCGTGACGTGCGCCGCCGTGTCGCGGTGGGTCACCTGGACGTGCGCATCGAGGTGGACGGCGGGATCGCCGCGGACACCATCGAGCAGGCCGCCGAGGCGGGCGCGGACGCGTTCGTGGCGGGCACCGCGGTCTATGGCATGGCCGACCCGGCCGAGGCGGTGCGTAAGCTTCGGGCACTGGCCGCCAATCGGATGGGGAACTCGATGTGAGTACTTCCGAGCCGGGGCCCGTGGTCGAGGACCTCGGGCTCGACGCCGAGGAGCAACGACCGGACCTCATCCTGGTCGTCGACGACGACCAGGACATCGCGAGCTTCGTCGAGTTCAACCTCAAGGTGCACGGCTTCGAGGTGATCCGGGCCCGGGACGGGCAGGAGGCGCTCGACCTGATGGAGGAGCACCGGCCGGACCTGGCGCTGGTCGACTGGATGATGCCCCGGATGGACGGGGTCGAGCTGATCCGCAATCTGCGGGCCGACCCGCTGACCTCCGCGCTCCCGGTGATCATGCTGACCGCCCGGAGCATGACGGTGGACAAGGTGGTCGGGCTGACCACCGGCGCCGACGACTATCTGACCAAGCCGTTCGACACCGCCGAGCTGATCGCCCGGGTCTCCACCACACTGCGGCGCAACAAGGAGTTCCGCGAGGTCTCGCCGCTGACCGGCCTGCCCGGCAACGCCCGGGTGCGCCGGGAGATCATCGACCGGATCCGGTCCGGCGGCGACTACTCGGTGGGCTACATCGACATCGACCGGTTCAAGAGCGTCAACGACGTCTACGGTTTCGACCGGGGCGACGAGTTCATCACCGCGATGGCGCGCAGCCTGCAGCGGGCCAGCGCGTCCACCGGCAAGCCGTCGATCTTCCTGGGCCACATCGGCGGCGACGACTTCGTCTTCATCTGCCACCCGGACCAGGTGCTGCCGCTGACCAAGAGCATGGTCACCGACTTCGAGTCGGCCGCCGACCGGCTCTACGACGCGAAGGACGCGCAGCGCGGCTACATCGAGGTGCCCGACCGCCGCGGCAACAAGCAGCGCGCCGCCCTGGTCACGCTGTCGATCGGGGTGGCCCAGGCGACCGCGGACGGCCGGCAGTTCACCGATCCGCGGATGGTGATCGCGGTCGCCTCGGAGATGAAGAAGGTCGCCAAGTCCCAGCCGGGCTCCTACGTCGCGATCGACCGCCGCCGCAACGAAGCGAAAGATGAGGATCAAACCCCCATTTAGGTACGTGGGGGAGCGTACTTTCCGGCGTATTCCTGGCCGGTCATCCCCTGGATGGCGGCGACCACCTCGTCGGTGGCGCGCCGGGCGTCCTGGGCGGATTCCACCTTCACCGGGATCGCCGGGCCGAAGTCGAGCCGGATCGGGTGCCGCCGCGGGAACCGGCGCCCGGCCGGCCGGACCTGATCGGTGCCCCGGATCCCGACCGGGACGATCGGCACCCCGGCCTGCGCGGCGAGCCGGGCCGCCCCGGTCCGCCCCCGGTAGAGCCGCCCGTCCGGCGAGCGGGTTCCCTCGACGAAGACCGCGACCAGGCCGCCGGCCCGCAGGATCGGCACCGCCGCGTCGAAGGCGCTGAGCACCGCCCGGCCACCGGCCCGCTCGACCGGGATGGCGCCCATCCCGGTGACCACCCGGCGGGTGAGCCCGGAGCCGCGGAAGTACTCCGCCTTGGCCCAGAAGGCGATGTGTCGCGGGGTGTTGACGCCGAGGAACAACTGGTCGGCGATGGCGTGGTGGTTGGCCGCCAGGATCGCGCCGGAGCCGGCCGGCAGGTGCTCCAGGCCGGTGACCGTGGTCGGCCAGAGGCCGCGCAGCACGGCGCCCAGGGTGCGGTGCGCGACGGCGTACAGCGGTGGCATCCGGGTCATCGGGAGTCCTTTCCCAGGTGGGCGGCGAGGGTGGCGTCGATGAACGGGCCTGGGTCGGTGGCTCCGGTGGCCAGCGTCAGCGAGCCCCAGATCCAGAGCTGGGCGGTGCCGTGCAGGGCGGCCCAGATGGCGGCGGCGGTGACCTGGGCGGGTGGCTGCGCGGCCGGCCGGGCCGCGGCGACCAGGTCGACCAGGAGCCGGAAGAGGGGCAGTGACGCGTCCCGGAGCCCCAGCTCACCGCCGGTCTCCAGCAGGTCGTGCCGGAACATCAGCTCGAACATGCTCCGGTTGGCGGCGGCGAATCGTACGTAGATCTGGGCCAAGCTGGTGATCTGCGACCGCGGGTCGTCCGGAGCGGACCGCAGGGCCGCCTCGATCTGCGCCCGGAGCTCGGCGAACCCGGACCGGGCGATGGCCGAGAGCAGCGACTTGTGGGTCGGGAAGTAGCGGCGCGGCGCGCCGTGCGAGACGCCGGCCCGCCGGGCGATCTCACGCAGTGAGAGCGCGCCGGGACTTTCGGTGCGCAGCAACTCGGCGCCGACCCGGACGAGCCGATCACGTAAGGCGTCGTCAGCGGGCATAGACAGTGTCTACCAGAGCCGATAGACACTGTCTACGCCAGATGCGTCCGCGCCCCGGATCTGCGAGGCTGCGGACATGGACGTGGACGTGCTTCGGGCCGGGACGCCCGGCTGCCGCAATCGGATCCATCTGAACAACGCCGGCGCGGCCCTGATGTCGCAGCAGACCCTGGACGCCATCGTCGGGCACCTCGGGCTCGAGGCGCGGATCGGTGGCTACGAGGCGGCCGACGCGGCCGCCGACCGGGTCGCGGCCGTCTATGCCGGGCTCGCCGAGCTGCTGGGCGGCCGGACCGACGAGATCGCGCTCTTCGACAACGCGACGCACGCCTGGCAGGCGGCGTTCTACTCGGTGCCGCTGCGGCCCGGCGACCGGGTGCTGACCGGCCGCAACGAGTACGGCAGCAACGTTCTCGCCTACCTGCAGGCGGCCCGGCGGGTGGGCGCCGAGGTGGTCGTGGTGCCGAACGACGCGGACGGCCAGCTCGACACCGCCGCGCTGGCCGGCCTGATCGACGGGCGCACCAGGCTGATCGGCGTGACCCACGTGCCGACCGCGGGCGGCCTGGTCAACCCGGCCGCCGAGGTGGGCCGGATCGCCCGCGCCGCCGGCGTCCCCTACCTGCTGGACGCGACCCAGTCGGTGGGGCAGTTCCCGGTCGACGTCGACGAGATCGGCTGCGACTTCCTCTGCGGGACCGGGCGCAAGTTCCTGCGTGGCCCGCGGGGGACCGGGTTCCTCTGGGTCCGCAGCGGCGTGCTGGAGCAGCTCGACCCGCACGTCGCGGAGATCCAGTCGGCGGAGTGGGACGGGGCGCGCGGCTTCGACTGGGTGCCCGGCGCACAGCGGTTCGCCACCTGGGAGCTGAACTACGCGGCGGTGCTCGGCCTGGGCGCGGCCGTCGACCAGGCGCTCAACCTGGGACTGGACGAGATCGGCAAGCGGAACGCCGAGCTCGGCGACCGGATGCGCGGCCTGCTCGAGGACACCCCGGGGGTGACCGTGCACGACCTGGGCCGGGAGCGGTGCGCGATCGTCACCGCCCAGGTCGACGGGGTGGAGGCGGAGCTGGTGGTGGCCCGGCTGGCCGAGTCCGGGGTTAACGTGACCAGCACCGAGCCGGCCCACCAGCAGTTCGACACCGAGGAGCGGAACCTGCCGCCGCTGGTCCGGTTCTCGGCGCACTACTACAACACCGAGGACGAGCTGGAGCACGCAGCCGCCCTGGTCGGAGCCATGGTCGGCAAGCGTTTGTGAGATCCCTCGCGCCCGGGGTGGCAAATCCGCCGGCGCGTGCAAGACTCGGGGGTAACCCACCACGCGCTGGCGGGACTCGGTGAAATTCCGAACCGGCGGTGATCCGTTGCCTGGCCCCTGGCCAGCGCGGCGGTAAGCCCGCGACCCGGACGTCCGTACCACGACGGCCGGTGGACCTGGTGAGACTCCGGGGCCGACGGTTGATCAGGCGACATGCCTGGTCAGACAGTCCGGATGGGAGACAGCGCGCGGAATCGGACGGGTGTGCCCTCAGTGAGGGCCGCATCCGGCCGGGGTGCGCGAAGCGTACCCTCGGTGTCCGATTCTTGGCGTTTCTCCCGTTGCCTGTCGCGCGTGATCCGACCGCGTGAGAGGGACGTCGCAGCGATGGTGACCGAGGACGAGGCGATGCGCCGCGCGATCGCGCTGGCCGCCCGGGGCCTCGGCACGACCAGCCCCAACCCGGTGGTCGGCTGCCTGCTGCTGGGCCCGGACGGCTCGGTGGTCGGCGAGGGCTTCCACGCGTACGCGGGTGGCCCGCACGCCGAGATCGTCGCGCTCGCCCAGGCCGGCGAGCGGGCCCGCGGCGGCACCTGCGTGGTCACCCTGGAGCCGTGCAACCACACCGGCCGGACCGGCCCGTGCTCGGAGGCGCTGATCCAGGCCGGGCTGCGCCGCGTGGTGATCGCCGTCGACGACCCGAACCCGGTGGCCTCCGGCGGCGCCGCCACCCTGCGCGCGGCCGGCCTGCAAGTGGAGACCGGCGTCCGCCGCGCCGAGGCCGAGCTGGGCAACATCGCCTGGCTGACCGCCGTGCGCCGCGGCCGCCCGTTCGTGACCTGGAAATTCGCCGCCACCCTGGACGGCCGCTCGGCCGCCGCGGACGGGACCAGCCAGTGGGTCAGCTCCAGCGAGTCGCGCTTCGACGTGCACGTGCTGCGCAGCACGGTCGACGCGATCGTGGCCGGGGTCGGCACGGTGGTCGCCGACGACCCGCAGCTGACCGTCCGCGACCTGCGGGACGGCTCGCTGGCGATCAAGCAGCCGCTGCGCGTGGTGGTCGACTCGCACGGGCGGACCCCGGCCGGCGCCCGGGTCCGCGACGCGGCCGCGCCGACCTGGATCGTCACCACCGCCGAGACCGGTCAGGGGCCGGACGGCCGGGTCGATCTGCACGCGATGCTCACCGAGCTGTACGACCGGGGCATCCGCAACGTTCTTCTGGAGGGCGGCCCGACGCTGGCCGGCGCGTTCCTCGCGGCCGGCCTGGTCGACCGGGTGATCGGCTACGTCGCGCCGAAACTGCTCGGCGCCGGACGGTCCGCCCTGGTCGACGCCGGGGTCGGCACCATCGCCGAGGCCCTGGAGCTCGACTTCACCGACATCGCGCAGATCGGGGGCGACCTGCGCTTCACCGCCACGCTCCGCCAAAAGGAGAACTGAGCCTATGTTCACCGGCATCGTCGAAGAGTTGGGTGAGATCGTCCGGCTCACCGAGGGCAGTGCGGACTCCGCCGTGATCGCGGTCAAGGGTCCCCTGGTCACCTCGGACGCCCGCGACGGCGATTCGATCTCCGTCAACGGCGTCTGTCTCACCGTCATCGACAACGTGGACGGGGTGTTCACCGCCGACGTGATGGGCGAGACGCTGCGGCGTTCGTCGCTGGGCGCGCTGCGGGTCGGCAGCAACGTGAACCTGGAGCGGGCCGCCGCGCTGGGCAGCCGCCTCGGCGGCCACCTGGTGCAGGGCCACGTCGACGGGGTGGCCCGGGTGGTCAGCCGGGAGCCGGCCGACCAGTGGGAGATCGTCACCTTCTCGCTCCCCGCCGAGCTGGCGAAATACGTGGTCGAGAAGGGCTCGATCACGGTCGACGGCGTCTCGCTGACCGTCATGGCGGTCACCGACGACACGTTCTCGGTCGGGATGATCCCGGCCACCTCCAAGCACACCGTGCTGGGCAGCAAGGCCATCGGCGAGCCGGTCAACCTCGAGGTCGACGTGATCGCCAAGTACGTCGAGAAGATGCTGGGGAGCCGCAATGTCTGAGAGCATCGAGCGCGCGATCGCCGAGATCAAGGCCGGCCGGCCGGTGATCGTGGTGGACGACGAGGACCGGGAGAACGAGGGCGACCTCATCTTCGCGGCCGAGCACGCCACCCCGGAGCTGGTCGCGTTCATGGTCCGCTACACGTCGGGGTACATCTGCGTGGCGATCACCGAGTCGGAGGCCGACCGGCTGGAGCTGCCCCCGATGTACCACACCAACCAGGACAAGAAAGGCACCGCGTACGCGGTCGCCGTCGACGCCCGGCACGGCGTGAGCACCGGCATCTCGGCCGCCGACCGGGCGCGCACGATCAGCCTGCTCGGCTCGGCCGCCACCGAGCCGTCCGACCTGTCCCGCCCGGGGCACGTGGTGCCGCTGCGGGCCAAGGCCGGTGGCGTGCTGCGCCGCCCGGGCCACACCGAGGCCTCGATCGACCTGGCGGTGCTGGCCGGCTGCAGCCCGGCCGGCGCGCTCTGCGAGATGGTCAACGACGACGGCACCATGCAGCGCCTCCCCGACCTGGAGAAATTCGCGGTCGAGCACAACCTGGTCCTGGTCACCATCGCCGACCTGGTGGCCTACCTGCGGGAGCGCTCGGAGAAGCAGATCGACCGGGTGGTCGAGACCGTGCTCCCCACCGAGCACGGCGTCTTCACCGCGGTCGGCTACCGCACCTCGGCGGACAACGGCGAGCACGTCGCGCTGGTCTACGGCGACCTGGCCGACGGCGAGGACGTGCTGGTCCGGGTGCACTCCGAGTGCCTGACCGGGGACGTCTTCGGCTCCCGCCGCTGCGACTGCGGCCCGCAGCTGGACGCCGCCCTGGAGCGGGTGGCCGCCGCCGGGCGGGGCGTGGTGCTCTACATGCGCGGGCACGAGGGGCGCGGCATCGGCCTGCTGCACAAACTCCAGGCGTACCAGCTGCAGGACCGCGGCTTCGACACGGTCGACGCGAACCTGGAGCTGGGCCTGCCGGCCGACGCCCGGGACTACGGCACCGGCGCGCAGATCCTCTACGACCTGGGCGTGCGCTCGATGCGGCTGCTCACCAACAACCCGGCCAAGCGGGCCGGCCTGGAGGGGTACGGCCTGCGGGTCACCGGCCGCGAGGAGCTGCCGGTCCGCCTGCACCCGGAGAATGTCCGGTACCTGCGGACCAAGCGGGACCGGATGGGGCACCTGTTCGAGGCGTTGGGCTGACCAGCGCTTCACCCAGGGGCGAAGATGACGGAAAAGGGGGGTTCAGATGGCCGGCTTCGGTGATCCGCACACACAGCCCGTCGACGCGGCCGGGCTGCGGCTCGGCATCGTCGGCTCACGCTGGCACAACGACCTGGTCGACCACATGGTGGAGCGGGCCCGGGCGGCCGCCGAGGCGTGCGGCGTCACGGACGTCGTCGTCGCGCGCGTGGCCGGCTCGGTCGAGCTGCCGGTGGTCGCTCAGGCGCTGGCGAGACGCTGTGACGCGGTGGTTGCCCTCGGCGTGGTGATCAAGGGCGAGACCCAGCACTTCGAGTACGTCTGCGACGCGGTCACGGCCGGCCTGACCCGGGTCGCGCTGGACGAGCGGACCCCGGTCGCGCACGGCGTGCTCACCGTGCAGAGCCTCGGCCAGGCCCGGGACCGGGCCGGCCTGGAGGACTCGATCGAGGACAAGGGCTGGCAGAGCACGGTCGCCGTGCTCGACGCCGTGCTCGCCATCCGCGAGATCGAGAAGGACTAGCTCTCAGAGCCGTCCGGCTTCGATGATCCGGGCCAGGAACTGCCTGGTCCGCGCTTCGACGGGGTCGCCCAGCACCTGCTCGGGCGGCCCCTGCTCGAGGACCCGGCCGCCGTCCAGGAAAGCCACCCGGTCGGCGACCTGCTTGGCGAAACCCATCTCGTGGGTGGCCAGCACCATGGTCATCCCCTCGCCCTTGAGGTCGCGGATCATGGTGAGCACCTCGCCGACCAGCTCCGGGTCGAGCGCCGAGGTGACCTCGTCGAGCAGCAGCAGCCGTGGACTGTTGACCAGCGCCCGGACGATCGCGACCCGCTGCTGCTGGCCGCCGGAGAGCCGGTCCGGATAGGCCTTCGCCTTGTCCGCCAGACCGACCCGCTCCAGCCACCGGACCGCTTCGTCCCGCGCGTCCGCCGAAGACTTCTTGTGGACGCGGGTGGGCGCCAGCGTGATGTTGTCCAGCACCGTCATGTGCGGGAACAGGTTGTAGGACTGGAAGACCAGCCCGATCCGCTGCCGTACCCGGTCGGCGTCCGCCCGGGGGTCGGTGATCTCGTCGCCGTCCAGGTGGATGGTCCCGTCGTCGATCTCGGTGAGCAGGTTCACGCAGCGCAGCAGCGTCGACTTGCCCGAGCCGGAGGCGCCGATCAGCGCCACCACCTCGTGCTCACCGACGTCCAGGCTGAGGTCGTCGAGCACCACCTGGTCGCCGAAGACCTTCCGGACGTTCCGGCAGGAGAGCACCACGTCAGGCCCCCGCGTTCTGGGCTCGGGCCGCGCGCAGCGTCACCCGGTCGGTGATCGCGATCAGCGGCAGGGCGAGCAGGATGAAGAGCACCGCGGCCACCACGTACGGGGTGAAGTTGCCGCTCTTGGCCACCCCGATCTGGGCCGCCCGGATCGCGTCGACCGGCCCGGCCAGGGAGATCAGCCCGACGTCCTTCTGCAGCGCCACGATGTCGTTGAGCAGCGGCGGGGTGACCCGGCGGACCGCCTGCGGGAGCACCACATGGCGCATCGCCTGCCGGTGGCTCAGGCCCAGCGACCGGGCCGCCGCGACCTGGCTGGGATGCACCGACTCGATCCCGGCCCGGAACACCTCGGCCAGGTACGCCCCGTAGGTGATCACGATGGCCGCCCCGCCCAGCACCACCACGTCCGGGGTGCCCTGCAGCCGCAGCCCGGGGATGCCGAAGGCGAACAGGTAGATCGCGATGATCAGCGGCAGCCCGCGGAACGAGTAGGTGTACCCGGCGGTCAGCGCCCGGACCGGGAAGGTGACCGGCCCGCGCAGCGTGCGCAGCACCGCGATCAGCAGCCCGAGCGCGAGCGCCACCGGCGCGCACACCAGGAACAGCCGGACGTTGAGCCAGAACCCGTCCAGCACGGACGGGAAGTACGCCACGGCGACGTCCCCGTTGAAGAACGACTCCTTGACCCGCGGCCAGCCGGGCGCCCCGGTCACGCCGACCGCGAGCAGCGTGCCGGCGACCGCGGTGGACAGCGCGGCGAGCAGGACCGAGCGGATCGCCTGCCGGCGACGGTAGGCGATCCGCTCGCGCTGCCGCTGACTTGGTGCGTGGGTCACTTGAGCTCGGGCGCCCCGGAGTCGGACAGCCAGGTCTTCTCCAGCACCGCGAGGGTGCCGTCCTGACGCAGCTGGTCGACCGCCTGGCTGACGCAGCCGGTCAGCTTCGAGCCCTTGTCCAGCACCAGGCCGAACTGCTCGGGCACGCCGACCTGCGGCAGCTGGCCGACGATCACGCCGTCCTTCAGCTCGGCGCCGGTCATGTAGAACGCGGTCGGCAGGTCCACCACGATGCCGTCGACGGTGCCGTTCTCCAGCGCCTTCTTGGCGTCGTCGTTGTTGTTGAACACCGACGGCTTGGTGGTCGGCTTGATGATGTCGGTGATCGCCTGGTAGCTGGTGGTGCCGACCTGGGCGCCGAGTTTCGCCCCGGTCAGGTCGGCCAGCGACTTGGCGCCGGCGATCTTCGACTTCTTCGTCGTGATCACCGTCTGCCGGACCAGGTAGTACGGCGAGGAGAAGTCCACCGCCTGCTTGCGCTCGTCGGTGATGGAGAACTGGTTGATGTCGAAGTCGAACGCCTTGGGCCCGGGGGCGATCGCGTTGTTGAACGTCACCGCCGTCCAGACCACGTTGTCCTTCGAGTACCCGAGCCGCTCGGCGACCTGGTAGGCCACCGCGGACTCGAAGCCCTTCCCGTTGGCCGGCTTGCTGTCGGAGAACCAGGGCTCGTACGCCGGGTCGTCGGTGCCGATGGTGAGTTTGCCCGCGGCGACGGTGCCGAGGGAGCCGGACGGACAGGCGTCCGCCGCGGAGGAGGAGGGGGATGCGCCGGAGGTGCTGTCGTCCTCGACCGGGGAACAGGCCGTGACAGTGGCGAGCGCCAGTGCGGCGCCACCCACGAGGAGGGGGGTGAGACGGCTGACCATGCGGGGAGCTTAAAAGACGTCCCACGGGCTGGGGGCGTTCGTCGTCAGACCGTAATGAGCTGCAACAATCGTCTCCCGTGAAGACGTTCGAAGAACTGTTTGCCGAGTTGCAGCGCAAGGCGGCGGAACAGACCCCCGGTTCGGGCACGGTCGACGCCCTTCAACGAGGTGTCCACTTCATCGGGAAGAAGGTCGTCGAAGAGGCGGCCGAGTCCTGGATGGCCGCCGAGCACGAGGGTCCGGAACGCGCCGCCGAGGAGATCTCCCAGCTGTTCTACCAGGCACAGGTCCTGATGATCGCCACCGGACTCGAGCTCAAGGACGTGTACCGACATCTCTGACGTGCGGCCCCGGTCCGTCCGTCGAAGAGTGAAGGAGCACGTCAATGCTGCGCATCGCCATCCCGAACAAGGGCACCCTGTCCGCGCCGGCCACCCAGATGCTGAAGGACGCCGGCTACCGTCAGCGCACCGATCCCAAAGACCTGGCCTGCCGTGACGAAGCCAACAACGTCGAGTTCTTCTACCTGCGGCCGCGCGACATCGCGACGTACGTCGCCTCGGGTGACCTGGATCTCGGCATCACCGGCCGCGACCTGCTGGTCGACTCCGGGGCGCCGGCCTCCGAGCTGCTCGACCTGAACTTCGGCGGGGCCACGTTCCGCTGGGCCGCCCCGGCCGGCACGCTGACCTCGGTCGACCAGATCGCCGGGAAGCGGATCGCCACCGCCTTCCCCGGCCTGGTCGGCAGTTACCTGACCGAGCACGAGCTGAAGGCGGACGTGGTCCGCCTGGACGGCGCGGTGGAGAACGCGGTCCGGCTCGGCGTCGCCGACCTGATCGCCGACGTGGTGGAGACCGGCGCCACGCTGCGCCAGGCCGGCCTGGTCACGCTCGGCGAGCCGCTGATGCGCTCGTCGGCCGTCCTGATCGGCCGGGAGGCCGAGCCGCCGGCCGCCGCCACCCAGCTGCTGCGCCGGCTCAACGGCGTGCTGGTCGCCCGCAACTTCGTGATGCTCGCCTACGACGTCCGGGCCGACCTGCTGGAGCAGGCCACCGGGCTGACCCCGGGGATCGAGTCGCCGACCGTCTCCCCGCTGCACCGGGAGGGCTGGGTCGCCGTGCAGGCGATGGTCCAGCGCAGTCAGGTGCACCGGGTGATGGACGAGCTGTACGAGCTCGGCGCGCGTGCGATCCTGGTAACCGATATCGCCAACTGCAGGTTGTGATGACAGTCATGACGACCGACGTCGTGTTCCGCCCCAAGAAGATCCGCCTGGTGGCCGCCCCGGTGGCGGCCGCGGTCGCGATCTTCTTCACCGTGCTCAGCTTCGGGCTGCACGGCCAGGCCGGCTTCGAGAACGCCGGCCAGGTCGGCTCGGGCAGCTTCCAGCGGGGTGACCAGGCCGCCATGATCGGGCTGGGCATCCTGATCGGGCTGGGCATCCTGACCTTCTGCCGGCCCCGGGTCCGCGCCGACGAGCAGGGCGTGCACGTGCGCAACGTGGTGGGCGGCTACGACCTGCCGTGGACCGTGGTGCGCGCGGTGCGCTTCGACCGGAACTCGGCCTGGGCGCATCTGGAGCTGCTCGACGACGAGCAGGTGTCGATCCACGCGCTGCAGGCGGTCGACAAGGACTACGCGGTGGATGGCGTACGCAAGCTCCGGGCTTTGCATTCGGCCTCGCAAGAGGCCTGACCTCCGGCTGCGCATCAACCCGGACCTCCGGCTGCGCATCAACCCTGATGCGGCCCCGCATCAGGGTTGATGCGGGGCCTGGTAAGCTTGCGGGCAGTCGACCACGCCCAGCTCTGAGCTGGGCGCGAAAGAGGAGCCCGCTGGTTCCCACCCGAGTCACTCACTGTGGCCGGGTCCGGTCATCCGTCCGGGGGAATATTCCCTGTTCGGAGTGCGTCCTCCCTTGGGACGCCGATGACCGGTCGAGCGGGCCTCGGCATGCACGCCAGACGTGTTGCCGAGGTCTTCTGCTTTCCCGGCCGTCCCGTGGTCCAGCGGGACGGTGACTCGGGGCCGACCGACATTGGCAGAAGTAGGTACGTTCTGAGGAGGCCCCATCAGCGTCGAACCACGCGTGAACGAACAGATCCGGGCTCGTGAGGTCCGTCTGGTCGGTCCGGAGGGTGAGCAGGTCGGCATCGTGCCGCTCGAGCGCGCGCTCCAACTGGCCGCGGACGTGGACCTGGACCTGGTCGAGGTTGCTCCGATGGCCCGGCCGCCGGTGTGCAAGCTCATGGACTTCGGCAAGTTCAAGTACGAGAGCGCACTGAAGGCCCGCGAAGCGCGGCGCAACCAGCAGCAGACCGTCATCAAGGAAATGAAGCTGCGGCCGAAGATCGACCCGCACGACTACGAGACCAAAAAGGGTCACGTGGTGCGGTTCCTCAAGGCGGGCGACAAGGTCAAGGTGACGATCATGTTCCGCGGCCGTGAGCAGAGCCGCCCCGAGCTGGGCTTCCGGCTTCTCCGCCGGCTCAGCGAGGAGATCTCCGAGCTGGGCTTCGTGGAGGCCAGCCCGAAGCAGGACGGTCGGAACATGATCATGGTGCTGGCGCCGCACCGGGCCACGAAGGCCGCTGCGGTCGCCGCCACGGCGGCCGGCGGCAAGCCCGCTCGTGAGCCGCGTGAGGGCGACGGTACCGAGGTGCCGCCGGCCAACCCTGCCGACACCACCGAGTAGACAGCTTTTCCGCACGACCCCCGGTCGTACGGAAAGATCATGAAAGAGGCGTTCTAAAGTGCCGAAGATGAAGAGCCACACCGGCATGGGTAAGCGGGTGAAGGTCACCGGCAAGGGCAAGATCGTGCGCGAGCAGACCGGCAAGCGCCACCTGCTGGAGCACAAGTCCTCCCACGTTACCCGCCGGATGACCGGCACTGTGGTGGTGGCCAAGGCCGACACCGCGCGAGTGAAGAAGCTTCTGGGCCGCTGACGCGCGCCTGACACGTACCCCTGTAAGGAGTTCTGGAAATGGCACGCGTCAAGCGGGCGGTAAACGCCCAGAAGAAGCGCCGCACTCTGCTCGAGACCGCGAGCGGCTACCGCGGTCAGCGCTCGCGGCTGTACCGCAAGGCCAAGGAGCAGGTGCTGCACTCGATGCAGTACTCGTACCGCGACCGTCGTGACCGCAAGGGCGACTTCCGCCAGCTGTGGATCACGCGTATCAACGCGGCGGCCCGGGCCAACGGGATGACCTACAACCGCCTCATCCAGGGTCTGAAGCTGGCCGAGGTCGAGGTCGACCGCAAGATCCTGGCTGACCTGGCGGTCAACGACGCGACCGCGTTCGCGGCCATCGTCGAGGTCGCCCGCGCGGCCGTCGCGGCCGAGGGCACCGGCGGCGCCGCCGCGCAGGCTGCCTGAGTTCGCGCAGTTTCGCAGAACGCCCCCCGAGCGATCGGGGGGCGTTTCCCTTTCCCGAGACGGAGACATGTTCACACCGCGTACCCCGAGAATCGTCGCCGCTCGCCGCCTGCAGCGGCGCCGGGACCGTGACCAGGCCCGCCGCTTCCTCGCCGAGGGGCCGCAGGCCGTGCGCGAGGCGCTCGCGGCCGGCGTGGTGCTGGAGCTGTTCGGCACCCCGGCCGGGCTGGACAAGCACGCCGAGCTGACCGTCCAGGCGCCGGAGGTCTCCCCGGTCACCGAGGAGGCGCTCGCGGCGCTCGCCGAGACCGTGCACCCGCAGGGCCTCGTCGCGCTCTGCGAGCAGGTCGACGTGCCGATCGCCGAGGCGCTCGGCAAGCGGCCCAAGCTGGTGGCGGTGCTCGCCGAGATCCGCGACCCGGGCAACGCCGGGACGATCCTGCGTACCGCGGACGCGGCCGGCGCCGAGGCGGTGATCTTCGCGGGCGACGCGGTCGACCCCTACAACGGCAAGTGCGTCCGGTCGTCGGCCGGCTCGCTGTTCCACGTCGACGTGGTGCGTGCCCCGCTGGACGTGCTGGACCTGCTCCAGGACTCCGGCCTGCAGGTGCTGGCGACCAGCGGCACCGGCTCGGACGATCTGGACGCGCTGCTCGACGGCGGGCTGCTGAGCGCGCCGACCGCCTGGCTGTTCGGCTCCGAGGCGCACGGCCTGCCCGGCGAGCTGCTGACGGCGGCCGACCGCCGGGTCCGGGTGCCGATCTACGGCGGCGCGGAGAGCCTCAACCTGGCCGCCGCGGCCGCGGTCTGCCTGTACGCCTCAGCTCGCGCCCAGCGCTGACGGCGACTCCGCGCCAGGCCGCCTGGTCGTCCACGCGCGGTGCAACGACACCTACGGCGTTCTCCAGTTCACCCTGCACAGCGGCTCGTACGACGGGAAGTTCGTACCGGTCCGCGGATATAGGCGCGTGGGGCCCGGCAGCCTGCCGCTATGCTGGGCCCCATGTCAGGTCCGAGGTCACTGTTTATCCGGCCCGCTGGTCGCGGGCGCCGGATCTGACTCTCCTGCGCGAACTTCGCTGACCGGCGGGCTGCGGCCCAGCCGTGCCTCACTACACTGCCCGATGGCTCATCCGGTGTGAGGGAGTTCGCCCGACCATGTCTTACCGCAACGATCCGTACGATCCTAAGCAGGCCGCCCTGCTCGCGCCCGAGGCTCTCGAAGCCGCTGTGTCCGAGGCCGAGAAGGCCTTCGCGCAGGCTGCCGACCTCGACGCGCTCGCCGCGCTGAAACCCGCGCACCTCGGCGACCGCTCGCCGGTGTCGCTGGCGCGCCGGGAGATCGGCTCGCTGCCCCCGGCCGCGAAATCCGACGCCGGCAAGCGGGTCAACGTCGCCCGCCAGGCCGTCCAGGCCGCATACGACGCCCGGCAGGCCGAGCTGGAGGCGGACCGCGCCGCCCGCGTGCTGGTCGAGGAGCGGGTCGATGTCACCCTGCCCTGGAACCGCCGCCCGCGCGGCTCCCGGCACCCGCTGACCACGCTGATGGAGCACATCGGCGACGTCTTCCTCGGGATGGGCTACGACATCGTCGACGGTCCCCAGCTGGAGCTGGAGTGGGCCAACTTCGACGCGCTCAACATCGGCCCGGACAACCCGGTCCGCGGCGCCTCCGACACGTTCTTCGTGGACGTGCCGGGGCTGGTGATGCGGACCCACACGTCGCCCGGCCAGGTACGCACCATGCTCAGCCGGACGCCGCCGATCCGCATCGTGAGCCCCGGCCGGGCGTACCGGACCGACGAGCTGGACGCCACCCACACCCCGGTCTTCCACCAGGTCGAGGGCCTGGTCATCGACGAGGGCATCACGATGGCGCACCTGCGCGGCACGCTCGACCACTTCGCCAAGGCGATGTTCGGCCCGGACGCGCGGACCCGCTGGCGGCCGCACTACTTCCCGTTCACCGAGCCGTCCGCCGAGTTCGACGTCTGGTTCGCCCAGCACCGCGACGGCCCGCGCTGGGTCGAGTGGGGCGGCTGCGGCATGGTCAACCCGAAGGTGCTGACCGCCTGCGGCATCGACCCGGACAAGTACTCCGGGTTCGCCTTCGGCATGGGTGTCGAGCGGACCCTGATGTTCCGCAACGGCGTCAGCGACATGCACGACATGGTCGAGGGCGACGTGCGGTTCACCACGAACTTCGGAATGGAGTCCTGACGCGATGAAGACGTCACTGTCGTGGCTGCGCGAGTACGTCGAGCTGCCCGCGGACCTCACCGCCGAGCGGCTCGACCTGGCGCTGACCAACCTCGGCATGGAGGTCGAGTCGATCGTCGACCAGGCCGCCACGATCAAGGGCGACCTGGTCGTCGGCCGGGTGCTGACCATCGAGGAGCTGACCGGCTTCAAGAAGCCGATCCGGTTCTGCACCGTGGACGTCGGCCGGGCCGTGCCGCAGGAGATCGTCTGCGGCGCCCGGAACTTCGCCGAGGGCGACCTGGTCGTGGTGATCCTGCCCGGCGGTGAGCTGCCGGGGGGCTTCACGATCGGGGCGCGGAAGACGTACGGCCGCAACTCGCACGGCATGATCTGCTCGGCGCGCGAGCTGGGCGTCTCCGACGAGCACGAGGGCATCATCGTGCTGCCGGCCGGCGCGGCCACGCCCGGCGTCGACGCGCGCCCGGTGGTCGGCCTGGACGACGTGCTGGTCGAGGTGGAGATCACCCCGGACCGTGGGTACGAGATGAGCGTCCGGGGCATCGCCCGGGAGCTGGCGACGCACTTCGGCGTGGCGTACCAGGACCCGGCCCGCGTGGTGTTCTCCACCCGGACCGAGGAGCCGCCGTACCCGGTCACCGTCGAGGACACCGTCGGCTGTGACCGGTTCTCGGCGCGCGTGGTGCGCGGCATCGACCCGGCGGCCAAGTCGCCCGAGTGGATGCAGCGCCGCCTGATCGCGGCCGGCATCCGGGCCATCTCGCTGCCGGTCGACATCACCAACTACCTGATGCTCGAATTCGGTCAGCCGATGCACGTCTTCGACCTGCAGCGGCTGCGCGGCGGCCTCACCGTGCGGCGCGCCCACCCGGGCGAGAAACTGACCACCCTGGACGGCGTCGCCCGCGTGCTGGACGCCGAGGACATGGTGATCTGCGACGAGGCCGGGCCGATCTCGCTGGCCGCGGTGATGGGCGGCGAGACCAGCGAGTGGCAGCAGGGCACGGTCGACGTGCTCCTCGAGGCGGCGCACTGGGACCCGGTCATGGTCGGGCGCACCGCCCGCCGGCACAAGCTGTTCAGCGAGGCCGCCAAGCGCTGGGAGCGGGGCGTCGACCCGCAGCTCACGCTGGCCGCGCTGGAGAAAGCGGTGGCGATCCTCACCGAGCACGCCGGTGGGACCGTCGACGAGCGGGTGCTGGACATCGACCACGTCGCGCCGCGCACCGCGATCACCCTGCCGGCCGACCTGCCGTCCCGGATCATCGGCCTGCCCTACTCGGCGGACCGGATCGCCGAGCTGCTGACCTCGGTCGGCTGCACGGTGGCCGGCAGCGACGTCGTGCCGCCGAGCTGGCGGCCCGACCTGCAGGCGCCGATCGACCTGGTCGAGGAGGTGGCGCGGCTCGGCGGCTACAACGACATCCCCAGCGTGCTGCCGCCGGCCGGGGCCAGCAAGGGCCTCACCCCGGCGCAGCGCCGGCACCGCTCGGTCGGCCGCGCGCTGGCCGAGAACGGGTACGTCGAGGTGCTGTCCTACCCGTTCGTCGCGCCCGGCGCCGCGGACCAGCTCGGACTGCCCGCCGACGACCCGCGGCGCAGCGCGGTCCGGCTGACCAACCCGCTCTCCGAGGAGGAGCCGCTGCTGCGGACCAACCTGCTCGGCCCGCTGCTCGGCACGCTCAAGCGGAACCTGGGCCGCGGGCACCGGGACCTGGCGCTCTTCGAGACCGGCTCGGTGTTCCTGCCGCACCTGACCGCGACCGCCCCGCCGGTGCTCGGCGTCGACCGCCGGCCCACCGCCGACGAGTGGGCGCAGGCCAACGCGATCGTCCCGGCGCAGCCGTGGCACCTGGCCGCGGTGCTCGCCGGCGACATCGCGCCGGCCGGCTGGTGGGGTCCGGGCCAGGCGGCGAGCTGGGCCGACGCGATCGAGGCGGCCCGGATCGCGCTGAGCGCCGCCGGCGTCCCGGCGTCGCTGGTCTCGGTCCGCGCGGCCGAGCACGCCCCGTGGCACCCGGGCCGCTGCGCCGCGATCCTGGTCGGCGACGACGTCGTCGGCTACGCGGGGGAGCTGCACCCGGCCGTGGTCGCCGCGCTCGACCTGCCCAAGCGCACCAGCGCCATGGAGATCGACCTGGACGCCCTGCCGGACGCCCCGGTCGTCGACGCCCCGAAGATCTCCACCTTCCCGCCGGCGCTGATCGACGTGGCGCTGGTCCTGGACCGCACGGTCCCGGCCGGCGAGGTGCAGGCCACCCTGGCCGAGGGCGCGGGGCAGCTGCTGGAGACGGTGGCGCTCTTCGACGTCTACGAGTCGGAGCAGCTCGGCGAGGGCAAGCGGTCGCTGGCCTACAAGCTCACCTTCCGCGCCCCGGACCGCACCCTCACCTCGGAGGAGACCATCGCGGCCCGGGACGCGGCGGTGGCCCTGACCGCGTCCCGCTTCGGCGCCACCCTGCGCGGCGCCTGACCCGGCGCCCAGCCCACGCACGACCGCTGAGGGACCCCCGGCCCGCCGAGGGTCCCTCACCCTTTTCCGGTACGCCCACAGCCCCCGCGACCCACACGCGAGCCGCCCCGCCCCGCGCCGTCTTGTCGCCGCCCGCGTGCCCGGTGCTTCGCCCGGCTGGCCTTCTGCCTGACCTCGCCTTGTGCCGCGCCCGCTGCCTCAGCCTTTGTGCCGCGTCCGCTGCCTCAGCCCTTGTGCCGCGCCGGGTGCTTCAGTCCCTTGTGCCGCGCCGGGTGCCTCAGCTCCCTGTGCCGCGCCCGCTGCCTCAGCTCGCCCTGTGCCGAGCCCGCTGCTTCGCCCCGCCGGGCGCCGTGGCTCTGCCTCGCCCCGGTCCGGGCGCGGCGGATCTGTCAGACCCGCCGGTTAGCGTGCGGACGTGGACATCGTCACCGAAGTGCTGGCGGCGGCGGGCCGGGATGACCGGCCGGCCCTGATCCAGCTCCTGCATCCCTATCTGCACTGGACCGAGGGCGGTCGCACACTGCGCGGCCGCACCAACGTCTTCGCCCGCCTGGCCGCCGGCCCGCCACCCGAGCCGGCCGCCTCCTATGAGTTGCGGGACGGGCAGATCTACCGCTGGACCGCGCCGTGAGCCCTCCGCTCAGTCCCACCAGAAGTCCCACTGCGTGGAGCCGACCAGCTCGGCGGCATACTCCTCCAGCTCGGTGATCCCGCCGACGCTGTCCGCGCAGAAGGCGAGATGCTCGGCGCTGAGCAGCCGGGCCGCCGCCAGATCGGCCGGCGGAGCGGCCACGCTCAGGATCATCGTGTCGAAGCCCAGCGACAGCAGCCGCACCCCGAACCGCGTCTCCCAGCTGCGCAGCACCGCACAGATCTTCGCCGTGTCGTTCTCGTGGTTGACCGGCCCGGTCCAGCCGATCAACGCCGGGATGTCGGCACTCCGCTCGCACCGCACCACCCCGAGCCGAGCCCGGCTCACCTGACCGGCGTCAACCAGCAGCTCAGCCACCTCGGCGGCGTGCGCCTCCGGGTCGATGCCGCCGGCGCCGCCGGCCGCGTGTGCTCCCGCAGGAGCGCGGCCGAGTGTGGCCGGTGCCAGCCCGGGCCACTCCCGCAGGACCGAGGCGAAGTCCGGATCGTCCTCGTCCTCGTCGGGCACCTGGGCGTCGAACCACTCCCGGAGCAGGACCGCCGGATCGTGATCCCCCGGTCTGCTCCTGATCAGGCGTGGGTTCAGCTCGTCGGTCTCCCAGGGGCGGAGCGGCGGGTCGTCATAGAGCCCCTTCAGGAACAGCGGCCACCACCCGGTCCGCGCGAACTGCCGGTGCACCGTGCTCCACCAGCCCGGCTCGACGCTCGACCGGCTGGCCCAGAGCAGTCCCTGCACCGGCCGCCAGTCGCCGCCCACCGGGTCGTTCTCCAGCTCCGGGCGCTCTCCCATGACCATGCGCCGAACCTACCGGCCAGGTCTGACAATTCCGCCGGGGACCGGTGCGGCGGCGTCCGGCTACCGGGTCTTCAGGAGCCGGCGGGCGTGCGGGCGCTCCTCCGGATCGAGCCGCGCGCACCCCGACGCCACCACCCGCCACGGGCCGGCCGCCAGGGCCGCGTCGATCATCGCCCGCACCTCGTCGACCCGGTGCGGCTCGGTCGCGAACAGCACCCGCAACCGCAGCCGATCGTCCTCCGGCGACCGGGCGGTGTGGTGCGGCGCCAGCGGGCACGGCCCGTCGTGCTCATGGGATCCGCACAGCGTGTCGGTGATCAGGGCGCCCGGCAACGCCGGATCGACCCCGGCGTCGAGGACGACCGTGGCGTGGTGCGCGTAGACCTGCCGCATGCCCGCCACGGTAGCCCGCGCGTCAGTCGATGGTGTGGCCGCCGTTCACCGTGATCCGCTCCCCGGTGATGAACCGGGACGCGTCGGACGCCACGAACGCCACCACGTCCGCGATGTCCTGCGGCGTGCCCATCCGGCCGAGCGGCACATCGGCGACATATCCGGCGGTGTCCGCGTCGCCGTGCCGCTCCACCGGGATCCAGCCGGGCGCCACCACGTTCACCGTGACGCCGTATCGTCCCAGCTCCCGAGCCCAGGTCCGGGCCAGCCCGAGCTGTGCGCCCTTGGCCGCGTTGTAGGCGGACATCCCGGGCAGCGCCCGCTCGAACGCGTCCGACCCGATGTGGATGAACCGCCCGCCGCCCAGCTCCCGCATCCCCGGCAGCGTCGCCTGCATCAGCAGCGTCGGGCTCTTCACGAAGAATTCCAGCTGGTCCAGATGATCCCGCCAGCTCACCTCCTCGGCCGGCCCGGTCGGCTGCGGCCCGGTGGCATTCGCCACCACGACCCGGATCGGCCCGAGGCTGTCCGTGGCCAGGGACACCATTTCCGGTACGGCGTCCTCGTCCGTCACGTCCCCCGCGATCGCGACCGCCCGCCCGCCGGCCGCGACGATGTCCGCGACCACGCGCTCCGCCCCGTCCCGATCCGACCGGTAGTTGACCGCCACCGCCCACCCGTCCGCCGCGAGCCGCCGGGCGATGTGCGCGCCGAGCCCGCGCGAGGCCCCGGTCACCAGAGCTGCTCCCTTGATCGTCACGGGGCCACCTTAGGATCCCGCTCCGCCCCCGGCGAGCCACCCCGGGAGCGTTCCCACCAGCTGGCGACGGACCCGCCGGCGCCCAGGAGCCCTGGACACCGGCGAGGCCGCTGTCTCAGCTCTTGGAGATGTAGAGGCGCTGCCCCGCCGGGCGGAAGCCGACCCGCTCGTAGACCCGCCAGGAGTCCTCGCCGGAGGCCTCCAGCCAGGCGATCTCCACGCCCGCGTCGAAGAGCCGGCGGGTCACCGCGGCGGTGATCGCGGCACCCAGGCCCCGCCGGCGGAACGGCTCGCCGACCGCGATCCCGGCGACCTCGCTGAGGCCGTCGGCCGGTACCGACGCGACGCCGCCGCCGGCGTACCGGCCGTCGGTGGTCCGGGCGGCGACCAGCACGCCACCGCGCTTCTGGTTGCGGCGCTGGCGGCCGACCTCCGCCGGGTTCGGGGTGTAGATGTCGCCGAACGCCGCGCTCTGCACCGCGATCATGCCGTTCAGCTCGTCGTCGCTGATCGGCTCGATCAGGTCGAAGCCGTCCGGGGCGGGCGGCTCGGCGAAGGTGGCCGGCGTGCAGACCAGGTACTCGTGCCGGACCTCAACCGCGAATCCGGCTTCGACCAGCAGTTTCTCCAGCGTGGGAGCGCAGCTGACCACGTACTCCAAACGGGGTTTGCGGGCACCGAAGGCGGCGACCAAAGCGGCGACATCGGCCGCGGTGATCTCCGCGCCGGGAACCGGCGTGGCGTAGTTGATGAACGGGCTGTCGGAACTGTCGTCGAACCCGATCACGAACGGTCCGCACTCGACGGCGTTCGGACGGTGGTGCAGGGTGGTGACGACGGCGCGCTGGATGCGCAGATCCATGGTGAGGTGACCCTTTCGAGGGCTCGAAGAAGAAAGAAAGGAAGCAGGATGTGAGGGCAGAGTCGTCTAGCGGCAGGGGCCGCTGAGCACCGCGGGGATCACAGGCTTCACTCTTTCGAGCACTCGGGATCACGCCGTCTGCGCGATCGCGACGTGAATCTATCAGCTCGACGGCCGCGGCGCAGCCGCCGGGCTGCGGTGGCCGGCCGCGTTCACCGCGCGCACCCCGAAGAACACGTTGTCCTTGGACAGGTCCACGGTGGCGGTGCCGACCTTGCCGACCGGCAGCACGCCGGTCCAGTCGGCGGCCGTCGTCTCCCGCCAGACGATCTCGTATCCGGCCAGGTCCGGCTCGGTGCCGACGGTCCAGCGCAGGGTCGTCCGGTTGGTCAGCTGAGTGGTGTCGACGACCACGTCCTTGGGGGTGCCGGGCGCGATGGCCAGCGACCACAGGGTGGCCGCGTTCACCCGGGCGACCCGGGCGATGTAGTCGAAGTCGCAGAACTCGACCAGGTCGCCGTACTGCACGCCGTCGACCACCCGGACGTCCTGGTGCTCGTGCGCGAAGTTCTCCCGTGGCTCGGTGAACCGGGCCGCCGGATAGCCGCGCAGCAGGAACGAGATGTGGTCGCTGCCGCGCAGGTAGCGGTCCCGGCGCCAGATCACCCGCACGTTCGTGCCGGCCGGCTCGACCACCTTGACGAACCGGCCCAGTTGGCGGGACGGGCCGTCGTTCTCGCCGCCGACGCTCTTGCGGACGTTCGCCTCGGCGGCCGTCTCCGCGGTCGGCACGCCCTCGACGAACAGCCGCACCGTGCGGTTGTCCGGCCGGGTGCCGTCGTGCGCGTCCCCGGTGCCGACGATGTCGTTGCTGAACATGCCTTGGATGTCAGCGTTCCTGTCTTTGTAGGCCTGGGCCAGGTGGTCCGAGCCGTAGAGCCCCTGCTCCTCGCCGGCCACCGCGGCGAAGACCAGGGTCGCCTGGGGAGCCCGCCGGGCCAGGACCCGGGCCAGCTCCAGGACCACCGCGACCCCGGAGGCGTCGTCGTCCGCGCCGGGCGCGTCGCTGGTGAAGTCGAGCACGTCGGTGGCCCGCGAGTCGTAGTGCCCGGTGACCACGTAGATCCGCTCCGGCGTGGCGGTGCCGGGCAGCGTGGCGATCACGTTGGTGATCACCGTGGGGGTGGGCACCCGGGGAGACACCGGCTGCACGAAGGACTGCAGCTCGACGGTCATCCGGGTACCGGCGGCGTACTCCCGCAGACGGGCGTGGATCCAGTCCCGGGCGGCGCCGATGCCGCGGACCGGATCGGTCTGCGACGACAGGGTGTGCCGGGTGCCGAACGCGGCCAGCCGCCGCACCGTGGCCTCGACCCGGCGCGGGTCGATCTCCCGGAGGATCCCGCGCAGCTCGGGGTCCGGCGGCCGCCGGTCCGGGCCGGCCGCCTGCCCGGCCTGAGCCGGCGCGGCCAGGGGCACTGCCGCCGCGGCGGTCAGCAGAACACGCCGTTTCGTCATGCCTGCCACTCTGGTCCACTCCGGACAACGTGTCCATGACCATCAATGTCAGATGGTGCCATGCAGGTACCGCTGGACGGTCGGGCCGAGCCAGGCGACCGCCTCGTCGTGACCGAGATCGACCACCGGCGGCAGGCGCAGCACGAACCGGCACAGCGCGAAGCCCAGCATCTGGGTGGCGATCAGCCCGGCCCGGGTGGGCGCCGACGCCGGGTCCGGGGCCAGCCGGGCGGCGGCCGGACCGAGCTGGGCGGCGAAGATCTGCTGCATGCGCAGCGCGGCGGTCTCCTGGGTGACCGCGGCGCGGAGCAGCGCGAGCAGCGTCTCGTCGCCCTCCCAGCGGTCGAGGAAGTGCTCGACCAGCGCGGTCCCGTGCTGCTCGGGCGGCACCTCGGCGAGCGAGGGGAGCCGCAGGTCGAACTCGGCGGCGGCGGCGAACAGCTTCTCCTTGTTGCCGTAGTAGCGCATCACCAGGGACGGGTCGATCCGCGCGTCGGCGGCGATGGCCCGGATGGTGGCCCGCTCGAACCCGTCGGCGGCGAACCGCTCCCGCGCGGCGGTCAGGATCGCGGCCCGGGTGGCGTCGGAGCGCCGTGCAGCTGTCATGGTCACAATCTATGTCAACAACCGTTGGCCAACAAGTGTTGACTCCTGCGGGAAGTGACTCCTATCGTTGTCAACAAGCGTTGGCAATCGCACCCTCAGGAGGAGTCATGCACACCACCGTGGCGATCATCGGAGCCGGCCCGACCGGCCTGCTGCTGGCCGGCGACCTGGCCGGGGCCGGGGTCGACGTGACCGTCTTCGAGCGGCGGTCCGGCACGTCCAACCTGACCCGGGCGTTCGGCGTGCACGCCCGCACGCTGGAGATCCTGGACGCCCGCGGGCTGGCCGACGAGCTGGTCACCACCGGCGCCCGGGTCGACAGGCTGCGCCTCTTCGACCGGATCAAGGTCGACCTGTCGCAGCTCCCGTCCCGGTTCCCGTTCCTGCTGATCACCCCGCAGTTCCACGTCGAGCGCCTGCTCGAGGAGCGCGCGGTCAAGGCGGGCGCGCGGATGGTCCGCGGCGCCGAGCTGACCGGTCTGGATCAGGGCACGCTGCGCTTCGGGACCGAGACCGTGACCGCCGACTGGATCGTCGGCGCGGACGGCGTGCACAGCAGCGTCCGGGAGGCGGTCGGCCTGCCGTTCCCCGGCCGTTCGGTGCTCACCTCGATCATGCTGGCCGACGTCCGGCTGGCCCGCCCGCCCGCCGACGTGCTCGCGGTCAACGCGGTCGGCGACGCGTTCGCGTTCGTCGCCCCGTTCGGCGACGGCTGGTTCCGGATCTTCGCCTGGGACCGCCGCAAGCAGGTCAGCGACCGCGAGCCGGTCACCCTCGACGAGATCCGCGAGGTCACCCGGCGGGCCCTCGGCACCGACTTCGGCATCACCGAGGCCCGCTGGATGTCCCGTTTCCACAGCGACGAGCGGCAGGCTCCGAGCTACCGCGCCGGCAACGTCTTCCTGGCCGGCGACGCCGCGCACGTCCACTCCCCGGCCGGCGGCCAGGGCATGAACACCGGCCTGCAGGACGCCGCGAACCTGTCCTGGAAACTCGCCGCCACCGTCCAGGGCTGGGCCGCGGCCGGCCTGCTCGACACCTACCAGTCCGAGCGCCACCCGGTCGGCAGGCTGGTGCTGCGCAGCTCCGGCACGCTGATCCGGCTCGCCATGATCGAGTCGGCGACCGGCCGGCACACCCGCAACGCGGTCGGCTCCGCCCTGATGTCACTGCCCCCGGTGATGCACCGCGCCGCCGGCATCCTCTCCGGCGTCGGCATCGGCTATCCGGACGCGCCGCGCACCCCCGACACCCCGCTCCGCGACGGAGGCCGCCTCTACGAGTCGCTGCGCGCCGGCCGGTTCGTCCTGCTCACCGAGGAGCAGACCCGCTTCGGGTACGACCACCGCCTGCTCGTCGCCACCCCTCAGACGCCCTCCCGCCGCGAGGCGACCCTGGTCCGCCCGGACGGCTACACCGCCTGGCACGGCCCGGTGGCGCAGACCGAAGCCGCCCTTCGCCGGCACCTCGGCCCCGCCTAGGCTCAGCCCTGGGCGACAGCGGACTCCACGCCGGTCTCGTGCGGCCCGAGGAAGACCGGGTCCCGCCGGATCACCACGTCCCACGCGGCCTTCACCGCGGCGCCCCACTCCCGGACCTCACCGCGCAACCACAGCGGCTTGTAGGCCCGAGCCGTGTCGTCACCGACCCCGTCCGCCTCCACCCCGAGCGACCGGCACACCGCCACCGCCCGCGGCACGTGGAACGACTGACTGACCACGATCGCCCGGCTCACCCCGAAGACCTGCTTCGCCCGCGCACACGAGTCGTAGGTGTCGAACCCGGCGTGGTCCAGCACGATCTTCTCGGCCGGCACACCCCGGGCGATCAGATAGACCTGCATGGCCCCGGGCTCGTCATAGGACCACTCCGCGTGATCCCCGGACACCAGGATCGCCTTCACCTTGCCCGCGTCGTAGAGCTCCCGCGCGATGTCCAGCCGCGCCGCCAGGAACGCCGACGGCTCCGCGGGCGGATCCACCTGAGCCCCGAGCACCAGCGCCACCGGAGCCTCCGGCACCTCCGCCGCCGAGTAGACGTGCCCGGCGGCGCTGGTGCGAAGCCAGAGGTTCGACGACGCCACGATCACGATCGCGAGCGCGGTGCCCAGCCCGCCCGCGACGACCAGGCGGCGGAACCAGCGAGACCGGCGAATCCGGCCGAGGGAGATCTCAGGCACCGGCTCACTCTGTCAGTTCCGGACAACGCCCACCTACCGCATCCGTGCCAGACTGCCCGGCCCGCGGCGCTCCCGGCTGTTTCCGGCGGGCCCATCGAGGACTTTGTATCGTCCCTGCCGCCGCCCTTCCGCCAGCCAGCCCTTCCGCCAGCCAGCCCTTCCGCCAGCCCGCATTCCGCCAGCCTGCCTTCCGCCAGCCCGCCCTCCCTAGGGGGCGCCCCCACGGTCAGTCTGGCGGAAAAGGCGCGCCCCGGGCCGACCCCCTGTGGACAACCCCGCGCTGTGGACAACTCCGGCGCCCGGCAGCATGGGCCTGTGGGTGACGATCTTTTCGTACGATGGGCCGCCGCCGCGGACGGCGCGCGGGTCTGGCGGCTGCCCGGGGCGACCGTGGTGGCCTGTGCCGCGCTGGCGCACTGGGACCGGCTGGTGATGAGCGGTGATCCGGACGCGCTGGCCGGGCTGGTCCGGGAACTGCTGCCCGAGGTGGGACCGACGTTCCGGCCGTTCGGCCCGGAGGAGCTGGTCGCGGCGGTGGTGGAGCGGGCGCCTGAGCTGGAGGTCAGTGCTCACTTCGCCTGGATGGAGATCACCGAACCGATCGGCGGCGTGCCCGCGGACCGGGCGGAGTGCGGCTGGCTCGCCGAGGACGAGTGGGGTGAGGTGGCGGCGCTGCTGGCGGCGTCGTTCCCGGACTCCTATGCCCGGCCCGGTGAGCCGGGTGTGCGGCGGTGGGCCGGGATCCGGGGCGCGGACGGGCGGCTGGTCGCGGTGGCGGCGGACGCCTGGTCGACCGAGGCGATCGGGTTTCTGGCCGGGGTGACCACCCGGCCGGACGCGCGGGGGCGGGGACTGGCGGCGGACCTGTGCCGGTTCGCCGCCGACGAACTGTTGGTGGGGAGGGAGCGGGTGGCGTTGCTGGCGGACTACTCGAACGTGGCGGCGCTCCGGACGTACCAGAAACTGGGTTTCGGCATGCGCAGGGTGGCCGCGGCCCGGCAGCGGTGAGACTGCCGGATGGTCACCCGGCGCGGCGGGCGGTCCAGAGCAGGTATTGCCAGTTCATGGCGCCGCCGCCGATGTCGAAGCGGTGGGCCAGATCGGTCAGCGCGGCGTCCAGGGCGGCCACCCGGTCCGGGTCCGCGGCGATGTTCTTGTAGACCGCGATGGTGGGGCCGTAGTTCCGCTTGAAGTAGTCGACGAACGCCTCGGCCGTGCGGAAGTGGCCGACCCGCAGGTCGCGGCGTTCGGTGTGCAGCGGGACGGCCCGGTCGCCGAAGAGTTCGGCCAGGTGGGCCGGATCGCCCCAGCGCGGCGGCGGGGTGGCGCCGGGCGGCGGGGGAGCGGCGAACGGTTTCATCGCGGCGAACATCTGGCCGATGAAGCCCTCCGGGGTCCAGCTGAGCAGAGCGAGCGTGCCGCCCGGGCGGCAGACCCGGAGCAGCTCGGCGGCCGCGCGCTCGTGGTGCGGCGCGAACATCACGCCGATGCAGGACATCACCGTGTCGAATTCGGCGTCCTGGAACGGCAGCGCCTCGGCGTCCGCCTCGGTCCAGATCAGCTTGACGTCGCTGCGCTGCTCGCCGGTCCGGAGCAGCTCCGGGGTGAGATCACTGGCGGTCACCTCGGCGCCGGTGCGGGCAGCCGGGACGGCCGCGTTGCCGGTGCCGGCGCCGACGTCCAGCACCCGCTGGCCGGGTCCGATCCCGGCCGCCTCGACCAGGACCGGGCCGAGTGGGGCGACCAGGTCGCCGGCCACCGCCGGATAGTCGCCGGAGGCCCACATCGCGCGGTGCTTGTGCTTGAGTTCGGTATCAGTCATGTCACCGACGGTAGGGTTCGCGCCCGGCCCGCTCTAGTACACGATCTGTACCGGGAGGTGGTCACCCATGGGAGCGTCCTACGGCCAGTTCTGCCCGGTGGCGAAGGCGATGGAGTTGCTCGACGAGCGCTGGACGCTGCTGGTGATCCGGGAGCTGATCGCCGGCAGCCGGCGGTTCAACGACCTGCGCCGCGGGCTGCCGCGGATGTCCCCGACGCTGCTCTCCCGGCGGTTGCAGCAGCTGGCCGCGGCCGGGCTGGTCGAACGGACGCCGACCGGCGCCGAGGTGGAGTACGCGCTGACCCCGGCCGGCAAGGAGCTGGAGCCGATCGTGCGGGCGCTGGGCGTGTGGGGCACCCGGTGGATCCCGGAGATCGGCGACCCGGACCTGGATCCGAAACTGCTGCTCTGGGACATGCACCGGCGGGTGGACCACCGGACGGTGCCGGAGCGGCGGACGGTGCTGCGGTTCTCGTTCCCGGAGGCGGCCCGGCCGGTCCGGGACTGGTGGCTGGTGATCACGCCGGACGAGGCGGACGTCTGCGACGCCGATCCCGGGCATGAGGTGGACGTGCTGGTCACCGCGGATCTGCGGTGCCTGACCGACGTGTGGCGCGGCGCCCGCTCGTGGGAGTCGGCGCTGCGCTCCGGGGAGGTGCGGCTGGACGGCCGGGAGGCGCTGCGACGCGCCGTCCCGGCCTGGTTCCAGTTGATGTCGTTCGCCGCGGTGCCGCGGCCCGGGGTCAGCTGACCCCTCGCCGCGGTCAGCTGATCCGGAATTTGGCGGAGTGCAGGGCGGACAGCCGCGAGTTCGGCCCGACCAGCAGCTCGAAGTCGCCCGGCTCGACCACCCGCACGCCGTCCGCGGTGACCAGCGTGCAGTCGGCGGCCGGGATCTCGATCTCCACGGTGACGCTCTCGCCGGCCGGCACGACGACCTGCCGCCAGGTCTTCAGCTCCCGGTGCGCCCAGGTCACGCTGGTGACCAGGTCGCTGACGTAGGCCTGGACGGTCTCCAGGGCCGGGCGGCTGCCGGTGTTCGACAGCCGGACGGTGGCCCGGACCACCCCGTCGACCGGCACGTCCGGCTCGCCGATGGCCAGCCCGTCGTAGACGATCGTGGTGTAGCTCAGGCCCTCGCCGAAGGCGAACAGCGGGTCCTGGGTGAGGTCGGCGTACCGGGTGCCGTGCTGGCCGCGCAGCTGGTTGTAGTAGACCGGCTGCTGGCCGACGTGCCGGGCGGCCGAGATCGGCATCCGGCCGCTCGGCTCGATCAGGCCGAGCAGCAGCTCGGCGACGGCCTGGCCGCCGCGCATGCCCGGGTTGAACGCCTGCACGATCGCCGCCGCGTTCAGCGCCGACTCGGGCAGCGCCAGCGGCTTCGAGTTGACCAGCACGACGATCATCGGGGTGCCGGTCGCGGCGACCGCGTCGAGCAGCGCGATCTGCCCGCCGAGCAGCTCCAGGGTGGCGGTCGAGCAGCCCTCGCCGGTCAGGTTCACGGTGTCGCCGACCACCACGACCGCGTAGTCCGCGCCGGCCGCCAGCCGGACCGCCGCGTCCAGCTGCGCCGGGTCGACCGGGGCGGACTCGGCGATCGGCGGGCGCGGCTGGCCGTCCGGGAAGGTCTCGCCCTCCGGGTCCGGCACCAGGCGCTCGATCTCGGCGCCCCGCTCGTGGACGACCTCCCAGCCGGCTGGCACGGTGGCCCGGATCCCGTCCAGCACGGTCGCGGTCATCTCCCGCGGGTGGCCGTCCGGCATCCAGCCGACCTGGCCGGAGTTGCCGGCCCAGTCGCCGAGCTGGGAGGTGACGTCGTCGGCGTTCGGCCCGAGCACCGCGATCCGGCGGGCCGGCCCGGCCGGGTCGATCGGCAGCGTGCCGTCGTTGCGCAGCAGGACCAGCGAGCGGCGGGCCACCTCGAGGTTGAGCTCGGTGTGCGCGGCGCTGCCGATCACCTCGCGCTGGCGCTCGGCGTCGCCGGTCCGCGGGTTCTCGAACAGGCCCAGCTCGAACTTCAGGCTGAGGATCCGGCGGACCGCGGAGTCGATGTCGGCCTCGGTCAGCAGACCGCGCTCGATCGCCTCCTGGGCGCCCTCGAAGAAGCCCGGGGTGGTCATCACCAGGTCGTTGCCGGCCTTGACGGCGACCGCGGCGGCCTCCGCGTAGTCGGCGCAGACCTTCTGTTCCCAGACCATCCGGCCGACGTTGTCCCAGTCGGTGACGAGCGTGCCGGTGAAGCCCCACTCGCCCTTGAGCACGTCGTCGAGCAGCCACTTGTTGGCGGTGATCGGCACGCCGTCCATCGACTGGTAGCCGAGCATGAACGCCCGGCAGCCCTCCTTGGCGGCCCGCTCGAACGGCGGCAGGAACCAGGACCGCAGCTTGCGGCGGCTGATGTCGGCCTCGCTGGCGTCCCGGCCGCCCTGCGTCTCCGAGTAGCCGGCGAAGTGCTTGGCGGTGGCCAGGATGCCGGTCGGGTCGGCCAGGCCGTCGCCCTGGTAGCCGCGGATCATCGCGGCGCCCAGCTCGCTGATCAGCAGCGGGTCCTCGCCGAACGTCTCGTCGGTGCGGCCCCAGCGCAGGTCCCGGGAGATGCACAGGACCGGCGAGAAGGTCTGGTGGATGCCGGTCGCGGAGACCTCGATCGCGGTCACCCGGGCGACCCGCTCGACCAGCTCCGGGTCCCAGGAGGCGGCCATCCCGAGCTGGGTCGGGAAGATCGTCGCGCCCGGCCAGAACGAGTGGCCGTGGATGCAGTCTTCCGCGGTGAGGAGCGGAATTTTCAGCCGGGTCCGGGACAGCAGCTCGCTGGCCTCGATCAACTTGGCCGGCGAGGTGTGCAGGATCGACCCGGCCAGTTTCTCCTGGATGATCTCGGCTAGGTCCTGGCGCGCGTCCAGCTGCAGCATCTGACCCACTTTTTCGGGCAGGGTCATGCGGCTGAGCAGGTCGTCCACCCGTGCCTCGACGGTGAGGGACGGATCCAGGTAGGGGAAGTCTGCGGGCACGCGGGCCTCCGGTCGTCACGACCGCGAAGCACGGTCTGCCAAACACGAACGACACGGAGTCTTCCAGTCCGGAACCGGTTCCGGCACCCCGGGTCGGTTCCGGAACTTTTAGATCCCGCCGGACGGGTTGCTGACGATGGGGGAAACATCCGGAAACCAGGGGAACGGGAGCGGCGGTTTCGCGGAGATCCGGGTAGGGTCCGATGAGGGTCGAACGGATCGGAGCTTTTCGATCACTCTACGTGATCGTCCGGACTGCGTCGAGGGGGAGCATGAGCTCGGTCGATCTGGTGCTGCGGAGCACCGCGGAAGCGATCGAACACATCTCGGGCATCTGTTTCAAGACCGGTCCGCCCCGGCGGATCGGCGTCGAGCTGGAATGGACCACGCATCGCGCCGGCGACCCGGCCGCCCCGGTGGGGCCGGATGAGCTGCGCGCCGCGCTGGGGGTGCACACGCCGGCCACCCTCGGCAACCCGGAACCACGACCGCTGCCCGCCGGCGGCACGGTCACCGTCGAACCGGGCGGCCAGGTCGAGATCTCCTCGGCCCCGGCGGACTCGCTGACCGCCCTGCACGCCGCCGTCGGCACCGACCGCGCGGCCCTGACCGCCCTGCTCGCCCGCGCCGGCCTGGTCCTCGGCGACCGCGGCCTCGACGAGCACCGGGAGCCCCGCCGGATCCTGGACACGCCGCGCTACGCGGCCATGGAGCGGTCCTTCGACCGGGCCGGGCGCACCATGATGACCGGCACCGCCGGACTGCAGATCTGCCTCGACGCGGGCGAGGCCGGCCAGGCCGCCGACCGGTGGGCGGCACTGCACGAGTTCGGGCCGCCGCTGCTGGCCCTCTTCGCCAACTCCCGGGTGCACGCCGGGCGGGACACCGGCTGGGTGTCCGGCCGGATGGCCGCCTGGTACGGCATCGACCCCCGCCGCACCGCCCCGGTACCGGGGCGCGACCCGGTGCGGGCGTGGATCCGATACGCGCTGACCGCCCCGCTGCTCTGCGTGCGCCAGGACGGCGACCGGTGGGACGCCCCACCCGGGATGACTTTCGCGGACTGGATCGAGGAGCACCGGCCCGGCCGGCTCGGTGCCCGACGCGTCGGCGCGCCCCGGCCCCGGGTCGGCCGACCGCCCACCGTGGCCGATCTGGACTACCACCTGAACACCCTCTTCCCACCGGTCCGGCCGCGCGGCTATCTCGAGGTCCGCTACCTCGACAGCCAGCCCGGGGACGAGTGGATCGCCCCGGCCGCGGTCGTCACCACCCTGCTGGCCGACCCGGCGATCACCACGCGGGCCCGGGAGGCCGCCGCGCCCGCCGCCGGCCTGTGGCGGGCTGCCGCGCGGGAGGGCCTGCGCGATCCGGCAGTCCGCAGTGCGGCGGCCGGCCTGGCCCAGCTGGCTTGCCGGCATCTGGATCGCACGGGACTGCCGGCCGCTGTGCGGGAAGAGGTCTCCGGCGTCCTCCGGCGACGCCTCGGATCACATCGGGAAGTGCGAGGGAGTACACGTTGACCACGGACAAGAACCAGATCGCGACCGAGCTGGAGCGGGCCCGGGCACGCACCGCCCTGCTCACCGACGCGGTCGACGACGACGATCTCGTCCAGCAGCACTCCCCGCTGATGTCGCCGCTGGTCTGGGACCTGGCGCACGTCGGCAACCAGGAGGAGCTGTGGCTGGTCCGGGACGTCGGCGGGCGGGACCCGCTCCGGCAGGACATCGACCACCTCTACGACGCGTTCCAGCACGCCCGCCGGGACCGGCCGGCGCTGCCGCTGCTCGACCCGGCCGAGGCGCGCAAGTACGTCGCGCAGGTCCGCGACAAGGCCCTCGACGTGCTGGACCGGGTGCGGCTGGACGAGCGGCCGCTGGTCACCGGCGGGTTCGCGTTCGGGATGATCGTGCAGCACGAGCAGCAGCACGACGAGACCATGCTGGCCACGCACCAGTTGCGGGCCGGTGGTCCGGTTCTCTCCGCGCCGCCACCGCCGGCCGGCAACCGGCGGGTGCGCGGCGAGGTGCTGATCCCGGGCGGGCCGTTCACCATGGGCACCGACACCGACCCGTGGGCGCTGGACAACGAGCGGCCCGCGCACGTGGTGGACGTCCCGGCGTTCCTGATCGACGCGGCGCCGGTGACCAACGCGGCCTACCGGGAGTTCATCGACGCCGGGGGCTACGACAACCCGGACTGGTGGAGTCCGCGCGGCTGGGCGCATCGGCAGGAGGCCGGTCTCACCGCGCCGATGCACTGGCTCCCGGACGGTTTCGTCCGGCAGTTCGGACGGATCGTGCCGCTGGACCCGAGCGCGCCGGTGGTCCACGTCTGCTTCCACGAGGCCGAGGCCTACGCCAAGTGGGCGGGCAAGCGCCTGCCCACCGAGGCCGAGTGGGAGAAAGCGGCCCGCTGGGACCCGGAGACCGGCCGCTCCCGACGCTTCCCCTGGGGTGACGACCCGCCCGGCCCGGAGCACGCCAACCTCGGGCAGCGGCACCTCGCCCCGGCCCCGGTCGGCGCCTACCCGGCCGGCGCGTCGCCGCTCGGCGTGCACCAGCTGATCGGCGACGTCTGGGAGTGGACGTCGTCCGGCTTCCACGGGCACCCCGGCTTCCGGGTCTTTCCGTACGCGGAGTATTCCGAGGTCTTCTTCGGCGGCGACTACAAGGTGCTGCGCGGCGGGTCGTTCGGTACCGATCCGGCGGCCTGCCGCGGCACCTTCCGCAACTGGGACCACCCGATCCGGCGGCAGATCTTCAGCGGCTTCCGGTGTGCCCGGGACCTGCGCTGATGTGTCGTCACCTGGCCTATCTCGGGCCACCCGTGCCGCTGTCCGCGCTGCTCCTCGACCCGCCGCACGCGCTGGCGCACCAGGCCTGGGCGCCCCGGGACATGCGCGGCGGCGGGACGATCAACGCGGACGGTTTCGGGGTCGGCTGGTTCCCGCTCGGAGCGGACGAGCCGATCCGCTACCGCAGCGCGATGCCGATCTGGTCGGACGCGGCGCTGCCGGCCCTCGCCGCGGCCACCACGTCCGGAGCGGTCCTGGCGGCGGTCCGCTCGGCCACGGTCGGGATGCCGGTGGTGGAGACCGCGGCGGCGCCGTTCCTCGACGACCGGTGGCTGATCAGCCACAACGGCGTGGTCCGAGGCTTCCCGGGCAGTTTCGCCGGGCTCGCGTCCGAGGTGCCGGTGGAGGAGTTGCTCACCCTGGAGGCGCCGACAGATTCCGCCGCCGTCTCCGTGTACATCGGACATTGGCTGCGCGCCGGCAAGCCCGCTGACGAGGTGCTCACCACGCTTCTCACCGAGGTGCGGAAAGCCGCCCCCGGTTCCCGGCTCAACCTGCTGCTCACCGACGGCGACCGGATCCTCGCCACCACCGCCGGCCACGCCCTCTCGGTCCGGGCCACCGGGGATGCCGTGCTGGTCGCCTCCGAGCCGCTCGACGACCACCCGGCCTGGCGGCCGGTCCCCGACAACCACCTGCTGATCGCCACGCCCACCGACGTGACCCTGGGAGAGGTATGACTGCGCTGGAGAAGCATCTCGACGAGCGTGACCTGGCCCGATCGCTGCGCGCCGACGTGCGCGAGGGCCTCACCGGCACCCCGAAGCGCCTGCCGCCGAAGTGGTTCTACGACGCCCGCGGCAGCCTGCTCTTCGAGGACATCACCCGGCTGCCGGAGTACTACCCGACCCGCACCGAGCGGGCCATCCTGGAGGCGAACGCCGACCGGATCGCCGGGATCACCGACGCGAAAACCCTGGTCGAACTCGGCTCCGGCTCCTCCGAGAAGACCCGGCTGCTGCTCGACGCGATGCTCCGGCGGGGCACGCTCGGCGCCTTCGTCCCGCTTGACGTGTCCGAATCCGCCCTGCTCTCCGCGGTCGCCTCGCTGACCGACGCCTACCCGGGCCTGAGCATCACCGGCGTGGTCGGCGACCTGACCCGCCACCTGCGCCATCTCCCGGACGGCGACAACCGGGTGGTGGCCTTCCTCGGCGGCACGATCGGCAACCTGGTCCCGGACGAGCGGGCCGCCTTCCTCGGCGACCTGCGCGCCGCGCTGCACCCGGGGGAGTGGCTGCTGCTCGGCGCCGACCAGGTCAAGGACCCGGGCGTGCTGGTGCCCGCCTACGACGACGCGGCCGGCATCACGGCCGAGTTCAACCGGAACGTCCTGCACGTCATCAACCGCGAACTCCGGGCCGATTTCGATCCCCTCGCCTTCGCCCACGTGGCCCGCTGGGACCCGGACCACGAGTGGATCGAGATGCGCCTCCGCTCCACCCGCGACCAGCAGGTGCACATCCGCGACCTGAACCTCACCGTCCCGTTCACCACCGGCGAGGAGCTGCGCACCGAGATCTCCGCCAAGTTCCGCCGCGCCGGCCTCACCGCCGAGCTCGCCGCGTCGGGCTTCGCCCTCCGCCACTGGTGGACCGACCCGCGGGACTGGTTCGGCGTCGCGCTGGCCCAGGCCGTCTGACCCGCTTTCCGGTACGTGGTGGGCACGGTCCTGTGGGCGGCCCGCGCGCGGCAGCGCCGGGCGCGGACCGCCCCGCGCCTCCCGGCCGGAGGAGGCAGTCCATGCGAAGCGATCCCGCCACTTCTCGACCGGAGCCCGGCAGTTCGTGCGAAGCGATCCCGTTACATCTCGATCCGAGCCCGGCAGCCCATGCGAAGCAATCCCGCCACTTCCCAGTCCCCGCCCGCCCAGGGGGGCCTGCCCAAAGCCAGTGTGGCGCGGACGGGCGGGCGCACGAGGCTGGGCTGTGGAGGGCGCGCTGGTGTGGATAACTCGCCACCGCGTCGGCGCTGGCCACCGCGCAAGTGGCCAGCAGAGTCAGGGGTCCCTCAGCACGGCCGAGAGACCCCTGCGGGTCAGCCGGGAACGGGAGAACGGGCGGTGGTTCGGTTCCGGCTGGGTTAGGCGCGTGTCCGATGTGTTGGGCACCTCGGGAAGCCACCCGAGGGGCGGTGCGAGGTGGCGGTTCGGTTCTGACTGGGTTAGGCGCGTGTCCGATGTGTTGGGCACCTCGGGAAGCCACCCGGGGGTCGGTGCGGGGTGGCGGTTCGGTTCTGGCTGGGGTTGGTCCTGTGCCAGGTGTGTTGAGGCACCCGTGAGGGCTACTCGGGGAGGGGAGCGGGCGGCGGTCCCTTCTGGCTCGGGCTGGGTTGTTCAGGTGTCTTGAGGCGCAGGCAAGGGCTGACCGGGCTGGGAGCGGCGTGGCTCTGGTGGGGGTGTTCAGGTTGGGCATCCTGCGGGCCGGGACCGGGACCGGGGCCGGGACCGGGGCCGGAGCCGGGGCCGGGACCGGGACAGGGGTCGAGGCTGAGGCCGGGACCGGGACTGGGGTCGAGGCCGGGACTGGGGTCGAGGCCGGGACCGGGTCGAGGCCGGGGGGCCGGGACCGAGGCCGGGGCTGGGGCGGGAGCGGGCGACGGGCCGACTCGGGACGGGGGGTTGGGGGGTGTTTCGGGAGCCCGAGGTCGGGTGAGGCTTGACCGGGCGTGCGGTGATGGAACTCTCGGGGGAGGGTGGGGACATGAGATTCGCGGCGGGAGATCTGCCGGGGTGGCGGGATCACCGGGCTGAGCTGCGGCGTGGGCTGGCGGCCGGGCGGCTTCCGATGATCGGGGTGCCCGGCGCGGAGGGCGGGCGGATCGACGGCTGGGGCAGCAGTGACGACGTGCTGACCAGCGTGGTCGTTCGCTATGGGGGCGCGGAGTCGTGGCTGACCGTGGAGACCGCCCGGTGGTCCGGGACGAGCGGGTCGTCGTCCGGGCTGCGGGAGGTGCTGGAGGAGCAGCTGCGGATGGCCGGGATCAGGTTCGCCGAGGTCAGCTGGGCCACGTCGGAGCGGGCGGTCAGTATCGACGGGCGGGACCTGACCGCGGTGGTGCTGCACGCCGGGGCCGACTGGTGGGCGGCCCGGATCGTCCTGGAGGCCGGTTTGTTCGGCGAGGTGGAGGTGGGGCTCACCGCGTACCGGAAAGGGTTCGCATCTCGCCTGGGCATCCTGCCCGGCGCCGAGATCGACGAGATGCTCGACGCGCCGCTGCCGGACCTGGAGCGATGGCCGGAGGCCGAGCCGGTGCCGGAGTCGCCGGTGCCGCCCGGGGAGCCGCACCGGGTGCTGGTCGACGTGGTGCTGCAAGAGGCACGCGAGTCGGAGGTGTGGCAGGCGGAGGGCGGTCCGGTGCCGCGACTGCCGTCGTCCTGGAGTGAGCTGTGGGCGGCCGCGGTGCGTCGCCAGGCCGATCTGTCCGGTCAGCCGGAGGACGTTGCCGACGCCGCGGTCACCGACCTGTTGTCGCAGCTCACCACGCTGTCCCGGGACGCGCCGTGGTTCCGGGCGGACGCCGCGCTGCGGGAGCGCGCGATCAACGAGACACTGCTCTACGTCACCGGCCTGTCCACCGCCGTGCCGAGCCGCCCGGCGCAGGAGGCGTGGCGTTCCCGCCAGGAGGCCCGGCGGCCACCACCCGGGCCGGCCGACTTCGACGGCATTCTGCAGTCCGAGGCGCTCTGGCTCTACGCCTGGCACACCTGGTCCCGGCGCCCCTGACCCCACCCGCCTGGCACCTGCCCAGCCCGCGCCGCGCGACCGTGCGCCCGCCCTGCCTGCCGGGTCACCCCGCACGACCGGCCACGGGCCCCGCCTGACCTGCCGCGTTGCCGGCACGTCCTGCCACCGGGCCCCGCTTGACCTGCCGCGTCATGCGCGCGCCCGCCCCGCGCCCCGCGCGCCCGCCGCGCCGCCCCGGTTCGCCGCGCGCCGCACCCCCCGCTCGCTGCCCCCGCCCCGCGCGCCCGCTGTGCGCCACCCTGTCTGCCGCCGCGGCCGCGTTTCAACTCGTGACCGATAAATCGGTATTTGTCGCCGGGCGGTCGGCTTCGCGCGCGAAGGTGACTCCGGGCACGGCGCGGTTGCCGTGAGGAATGTGAGTTGATACGGTTCTTTGCATAGTCATGCGGAGGTGGGTATGGGAATCCGGGTCGCGGTGGCCGGGGCAAGTGGTTACGCCGGCGGAGAGTTGCTGCGCCTGCTGGCCGGGCACCCCGAGTTCGACCTGATCGCGGCGACCGCGCACAGCCAGGCCGGGCAGCACGTGACGTCCGTGCACCCGCAGCTGACCGGTCTCGACCTCACCCTCGGCACCACCGACGCGGCCACGCTCAGCGACGCTGACCTGGTCTTTCTCGCCCTGCCGCACGGGCAGTCGGCGGCCGTCGCGGCGCAGCTGAGCCCGACGGCGAAGGTGGTCGACCTGGGCGCCGACTTCCGGCTGGAGAGCGCCGAGCAGTGGACCCGTTACTACGGCGGCGGCCACGCCGGCACCTGGACCTACGGGCTGCCCGAGCTGCCCGGCGCCCGGGCCGCGATCCGCGCCGCCGACCGGGTGGCCAACACGGGTTGTTATGCGGCCACCATCATCCTCGCCCTGGCCCCGCTGATCGCCGCCGGCGTCGCCGACCCGGAGGACGTGGTGGTGGTCGCCAGCTCCGGCACCTCGGGCGCTGGCCGCAACGCCAAGGCGCACCTGCTGGCCAGCGAGATCATGGGTGACCTCTCGCCCTACAAGGTGGGCGCGCACCAGCACGTCGCCGAGATCAAGCAGGCCACCGGCGCGGCGTCGCTGTCGATGACCCCGATCCTGGCGCCGATGCCGCGCGGCATCCTGGCGACGATCACCACGAAGCGGCGCAACGGCGGCGACCCGCGCGAGGCGCTCCAGGCGGCCTACGCCGACGAGCCGTTCGTACACGTCCTGCCGGAGGGCGCCTGGCCGCACACCGCGGCCACCGCCGGTTCCAACTCGTGCCACCTGCAGGCCACCGTCGATGTCGACTCCGGCCGGATCATCGTGGTCAGCGCGCTCGACAACCTCGGCAAGGGCGCCGCCGGCCAGGCGGTGCAGAACGCCAACCTCATGTTCGGCCTGCCGGAGACGACCGGCCTCAGCGTCTACGGAGTCGCACCGTGACCGTCACCCACCCCAAGGGCTTCAAGGCCGCCGGCGTCGCCGCCGGGCTCAAGGCCAGCGGAAACCCCGACGTCGCCCTCGTCATCAACGAGGGGCCGGACTACACCGCGGCCGGCGTCTTCACCGGCAACCGGGTGAAGGCCGCGCCGGTGCTCTGGAGCCAGCAGGTGCTCAAGGGCGGCGTGATCCGCGCGGTCGTGCTCAACTCGGGCGGCGCCAACGCGTGCACCGGCTCGCAGGGCTTCCGCGACACGCACAGCACCGCCGAGCACACCGCCGCGGTGCTGCGCACCACCAAGAAGCTGATGATCGGCCCCGGTGACATCGCGGTCTGCTCGACCGGCCTGATCGGCGAGCTGCTCCCGATGGACAAGCTGCTGCCGGGGGTGAACGCCGCGGTCAAGGCGCTCGCCGCGGACGGCGGGGAGCGCGCCGCCGAGGCCATCATGACCACCGACACGGTGGCGAAGAACGCGGTGGCGCAGCGCGACGGCTGGTCGGTCGGCGGCATCGCGAAGGGCGCCGGCATGCTGGCGCCGGCCCTGGCCACCATGCTCGTGGTGATCACCACGGACGCCTCGGCGGACAACGAGACGCTGGACGCGGCGCTGCGCGCGGCCACCCGGGTCACTTTCGACCGGATCGACGCGGACGGCTGCATGTCCACCAACGACACCGTGCTGCTGCTGGCCAGCGGCGCCTCGGACCGGCAGCCGACGCTCGCCGAGCTGACCGCCGCGGTCACCGAGGTCTGCCACGACCTGGCCCAGCAGCTGATCGCCGACGCCGAGGGCGCCACCAAGCACATCGCGATCGAGGTGGCCGGGGCGGCCAGCGAGGCCGACGCCGTCCAGGTGGGCCGGACCGTGGCCGGCAACAACCTGGTCAAGACCGCGTTCTTCGGCAACGACCCGAACTGGGGCCGGATCCTGGCCGCGGTCGGCACCACCAGCGCCGCCTTCGAGCCGGACCGGATCGACGTGGCGATCAACGGCGTCTGGGTGTGCAAGAACGGCGCCGCCGCCGAGGACCGGGCCAAGGTCGACCTGTCGAAGCGGGACGTGCGGGTGACGATCAACCTGCACGAGGGCGAGATGAACGCGACGATCTGGACCACCGACCTGTCGCACGCCTACGTGCACGAGAACTCGGCGTACTCCTCGTGAAGGCGCAGGAGAAGGCGGCGATCCTGATCGAAGCGCTCCCGTGGCTGGAGCGCTTCCACGGCGCCACCGTCGTGATCAAGTACGGCGGCAACGCCATGATCGACCCGGAGCTGCAGCAGGCCTTCGCCGCCGACATGGTGTTCCTGCGGCACGTCGGGATCAAGCCGGTCGTGGTGCACGGCGGCGGGCCGCAGATCAACCGGATGCTCCAGCGGGTCGGCATCGAGTCGGAGTTCCGCGGCGGCCTGCGGGTCACCACCCCGGAGACCATGGAGATCGTCCGGATGGTGCTGACCGGCCAGGTCGGCCGGGAACTGGTCGGCCTGATCAACCAGCACGGCCCCTTCGCGGTGGGCCTCTCCGGGGAGGACGCGGGGCTGTTCACCGCGGTCCGCCGCGGCGCGACGATCGACGGCGAAGAGGTCGACATCGGCCAGGTCGGCGACGTCGACCGGGTGAACACCTCGGCGGTGGACGACCTGATCGCGGCCGGCCGGATCCCGGTGATCGCCACGGTCGCCCCGGACGCCGACGGCCTGCTGCACAACGTGAACGCGGACACCGCCGCCTCGGCGCTCGCGGTCGCGCTCGGCGCCCGCAAGCTGGTGGTGCTCACCGACGTGCCCGGCCTCTACACGAACTGGCCGGACACCTCGTCGCTGACCAGCGAGATCGACGCGGACGCGCTGGAGAAGCTGCTGCCCTCCCTGGAGTCCGGGATGGTGCCCAAGATGGAGGCCTGCCTGCGCGCGGTGCGCGGCGGGGTCCCGTCGGCGCACGTCGTCGACGGCCGGGTCGCCCACTCGACGTTGCTCGAAGTCTTCACGGAAGAAGGATTCGGAACCATGGTGGTCCCCTCATGAGCACGCTCGCCGAGCGCTGGTCGCAAGCCATGATGAACAACTACGGCACCCCGACGCTCGCCCTGGTCAAGGGCGAGGGCGCGGTGCTGACCGGCGAGGACGGCAAGCAGTACGTCGACTTCCTCGGCGGCATCGCGGTGAACGCGCTGGGTCACGCCCACCCCGCCGTGATCGACGCGGTCACCACCCAGATGCGGCAGATCGGGCACGTCTCGAACCTGTTCATCGCCGAGCCCCCGGTCGCCCTCGCCGAGCTGTTGCTGGCCCTGGCCGGCCGGACCGGGCGGGTGCTGTTCTGCAACTCGGGCGCCGAGGCCAACGAGGCCGCCTTCAAGATCTCCCGGCTGACCGGCCGGACCCGGATCGTCGCCACCGAGGGCGCGTTCCACGGTCGCACGATGGGCGCCTTGGCGCTGACCGGCCAGCCGGCGAAACAGGATCCCTTCCGGCCGCTGCCGGGCGAGGTCACCCATGTCGCGTACGGGGATGTCGCCGCGCTCGAAGCCGCCGTGACCGACCAGACCGCCATGGTCATCCTGGAGCCGATCCAGGGGGAGAACGGCGTGGTCGTCCCGCCGGCCGGTTACCTGGCCGCGGCCCGGGAGATCTGCACCCGGAACGGCGCGCTGCTCGCCCTCGACGAGGTGCAGACCGGCATCGGGCGGACCGGGCACTGGTTCCACCACCAGGGCGAGGGCGTCGAGCCGGACCTGGTCACCCTGGCCAAGGGGCTCGGCGGCGGCCTGCCGCTGGGCGCCTGCCTGGCCTTCGGCGCCACCGCCGACCTGCTCACCCCGGGCTCGCACGGCACCACGTTCGGCGGCAACCCGATCGCCTGCGCGGCGGGACTCGCCGTGGTCCGGACGATCGCCGGCGAGGGGCTGCTCGATCACGTCAAGCGGGTCGGGGAGCAGCTGCGGCGGGGCATCGAGGCACTGAACCACCCGTACGTCAAGAATGTCCGCGGCGCGGGCCTGCTCCTCGGCATCGTCCTGAACCGGCCGGTCTCCGCCGACGTCGCAGCGCAGCTGCGCGAAGCGGGTTTCCTGGTCAACCCGGCGAAGCCGGACGTGATCCGGCTCGCGCCACCCCTGATCATCTCCTCCGATCAGGCGGACGCCCTGATCGCTGCCCTGGACGGTATCCGGTGACCACCCGCCACTTCCTCCGCGACGACGACCTGACCCCGCAGGAGCAGTCCGACGTGCTCGACCTGGCCGCCGAGATGAAGGCGAACCGGTTCGGGCACAGCCCGCTGGCCGGTCCCCGCTCGGTCGCGGTCTTCTTCGACAAGGCCAGCCTGCGCACCCGGCTCTCGTTCGAGGCGGGGATCGCCGAGCTGGGCGGTCAGCCGATCATCGTGGACACCCAGAACACCCACTTCGGCCGGGGCGAGAGCCTGGCCGACGCGGGCCGGGTCGTCTCGCGCTACGTGGCCGCCATGGTCTACCGGACGCACGGCGACGAGCGGCTCGCCGAGCTGGCCTCCGGCGTCGACGTCCCGGTGATCAACGCGCTCTCCGACGGCTACCACCCCTGCCAGCTGCTGGCCGACCTGCTGACCATCCGGGAGAAGCTGGGCAGCACCCAGGGCAAGGTGCTGGCGTACGTGGGGGACGCCGCCAACAACATGGCGCACTCCTACCTGCTGGCCGGCGCCACCGCCGGGATGCACGTGCGGGTGGCCGGCCCGTCCGGGTTCGACCCGGCGCCCGCCGTGGTCGGGCGCGCCTCGGAGATCGCCGCCTGGACCGGCGGCTCGGTCGAGGTGCTGCGCGACCCGCGCGAGGCGGTGGACGGCGCGCACGTGGTGGCCACCGACACCTGGACCTCGATGGGGCAGGAGGAAGACGGCAAGGATCGGCTCACCCCGTTCCGGCCGTACCAGATCAACAGCACGCTGCTGGCCAAGGCCGCGCCCGAGGCGATCGTGCTGCACTGCCTGCCGGCGCACCGCGGCGAGGAGATCACCGACGAGGTGATGGACGGCCCGCAGAGCGTGGTCTTCGACGAGGCCGAGAACCGGCTGCACGCGCAGAAGGCCCTGCTCACCTGGCTGCTGGCGGTCAACGGGAAATGAGCGGGCCGATCACCAGGGCGGGGCGGCACGCCCGGATCGTCGAGCTGATCCGGAGCCGTACGGTGCGCTCCCAGACCGAACTGGCCGACCTGCTCGCCGCCGAGGGCGTGCAGGTCACCCAGGCCACGCTCTCCCGTGACCTGGAGGAGCTGAACGCGGTCAAGGTCAGCGGCGCCTACCTGATCCCGGAGGACGGCAAGCGGCCGCTGCGGGAGACCACCGGGCAGGGCCCGGCCCGGCTGATCCGGCTGCTCAAGGAGCTGCTCACCGGGGTCGACTCGAGCGGCAACATCGCGGTCCTGCGCACCCCGCCGGGCGCCGCCCAGTTCCTGGCCAGCGCGCTGGACCGGTCCGGCCTCGCGGACGTGGTCGGCACCATCGCCGGCGACGACACCATCCTGGTCGTGGCCCGGGACGGCGGGCCCACCTCGGGCGCCGCCCTGGCCGAGAAACTCGGCAACTGGAGCAGGTCGGACGCCGACCCTCGTGAGGAGCACCCATGATCTTCTCGTCCGCGGTGGAGACGCGTTTCCCCGACTTCGCCGACCACACCGGGAAGCTCGCCGCGCTCGGCGTGGAGTTCTTCCTGGCTTCCAACGAGACGGTCCGGCCGCAGCTCAACGAGCTGCCGTACGGCTACAAGCTGAACTGGCTGGACTTCACCGACACGTCCGAGCGGGACTGGTCGGTGCGCGACTTCCTGAACCTGTTCAACGTGATCAACGGCATCGCCTTCGGTGACCGGGGCATCCCGATGCCGCAGTGGGTGATGGTCGACCTGATCCTGATGCCGGCCGCCGCGCTGATCGCCAGCCTGCCGCAGGACGAGTTCGCGGCGATGGTCGAGCGCAGCACGTTCCGCTTCGACACCGACGTGAAACAGCTGCTCCGCAAGGTGCAGGAGGACATGCGGGCCAGCGGGTACACCGGGCCGGTCCCGGTCGGCGGCTACTGCGCCGCGCCGTCGGCCGAGCCGGGCCGCTGGGTGGGCTGGTCGCTCTGGTCGCTGATGCCGGCCGTCGGGCTGGGCAAGGCGGCCAAGGCGCTGGCACTCTCCGCGTACCGGGCGCAGAAACTGGACGGGGTGACCCAGTACGACAACAGCGCGCTCAAGGTGCACACCGAGTTCGGCGCGCTGAAGGTGCTGGTCGCCACCGTGCCGTTCCACACCTCGCCGGGCTCGTTCGTCTACCAGTCCGACCTGACCCTGCCGGCCAGCGCCGTCGACGCGGAGCCGTCGTTCCTGCTCGACCCGTTCGACTACGAGCGCCAGCAGACGATGCAGAAGGCGATCGAGTCCGGCCGGAGCGAGTTCTATGTCCTGCCGCCCGGGCACGTCCGGCAAGACGGTAAGACGTACGTGCCGATTCTCGAGAAGGAACTGTCCCGATGACCAAGCGCAAGATCGTTCTCGCCTTCTCCGGTGGGCTGGACACCTCGTACGCCCTCGTGGACTTCCGCGAGAAGGGCTGGGACGTGGTGACCGCGAACATCGACACCGGCGGCCTGCACAGCGGTGAGGCGGAGGCGGTCAAGGCCCGCGCCGAGGAGCTGGGCGCCGTCGAGCACCACGTGGTCGACGCGCGCGCCGAGCTCTACGACCGGGTGGTCACCTACGCGATCAAGGCGAACTACCTGCGCAACGGCGCCTACCCGTCGTGCGTCGGCGCGGAGCGGCTGATCCAGGCGGAGAAGGTCGTCGAGGTGGCGCTGCGGGTCGGCGCGGACGCCGTCGCGCACGGCTCCACCGGGGCCGGCGCCGACCACGTCCGGTACGACGCGGTGATCCGGGCCCTGGCCCCGCACCTGGAGATCATCACCCCGGTCCGGGACGAGCGGCTGGTCCGCGAGGAGGAGGCCGAGTTCCTGCGCAGCCGCGGCTTCGCGGTCAGCGAGAAGGTCAAGAAGTACTCGATCAACGAGGGTCTGATCGGCACCTCGATCGGCGGCGAGGAGACCTACGGCAGCTGGGAGTACCTGCCGGAGGACGCCTGGACCTACACCAAGTCGATCGCCGACGCCCCGGCCGAGGGTGTCGAGCTGCACCTCACCTTCGACAAGGGCGTGGTGACCTCCGCGGTCGTCGACGGCGAGCCGCTGGTCGCCGCCGACGCGCCGAACTACGCGATCCTGTCCGAGCTCAACGTGCTCGGCGGCGAGCACGGCGTCGGCCGCGGCATCCACATGGGCTCCACCATGGTCGGCAACCTGGCCCGGGTCGGCTTCGAGGCGCCCGGCATGCTGATCCTCATCGCCGCCCACCGCGAACTGGAGAAACTGGTCCTCTCCAACCGCCAGCAGGCCACCAAGGCGCAGCTCGGCAACACGTACGGCGACCTGCTCCACGAGGCCGTCTACTTCGACCCGATCATGGACGACTTCCGCGCCTTCCTGGACTCCAGCCAGACCCGGGTCACCGGCACCGTCCGGGTCAAGCTGCACAAGGGCAACATCGTCCTGCTCGGCTCGTCCAGCCCGCACAGCCTGCTGGACGCCGCCACCCGCGCGGGCATCGTCTACGGCCACGGCTCCTCGGCCTGGACCGGCGAGCAGGCCCGGGCCTTCGCCCACATGTACGCGATGCCGGGCAGCATCGCCCGCCTCGCGGCAACCCCGGCCGAGTAGGGCCACCGCGCTCCGGCCAGCTGACTCGTCACGCGCTCACCGTTCACGGTGAGCGCGTGACGCCGTTCATCCGGCGGTGGCAGTGGGCGGCGGGTCCTCCTGCAGGGCTCGCTGGACCACCGCGTAGACCTGGTCCGCGGTGAGGCCGTAGCGGTAGGCGATCGCGGTCACGTCGTGGCCGTCGGCGTATTCGGCCACGATCGCGTCCTCGTGCGGGAAGGCCGGCGGCGCCGGGTAAGGGGCCGTAGCCGGCGGAGGCGCCGGTTGTTGCGGATAGGCGGGCGGCGGATAGTAGGCCTGCCCGGGATGGCCCGGCGGCGGGTAGTAGGCCTGCCCGGGTGGCGGCGCCGGATATCCCGGAGGCGGATAGTAGGCCGGCGGGGCATGACCCGGCGGCGGATAGTAGGACGCCGGCGGCGGATGGTGGCCCGGCTGGACCTGGCCGGCCGCGCCGACTTCACCCTCCACCACGGCATACACCTGCGGCACGGTGAGCCCGTACCGCGCGGCGATCATCTCCACCGGATGGCCGTCGCCGAACTCCGCGACGATGCGGTCCGCCCAACTCGCGTCTGGCTCGGTCACGCCCGCCAAGCTACTCGGCGCCCGCTATCGGCGCACCGCGCCGGTAGCGACCGCGACCGGCCGGGACCGCCCCGGACAGCGGGCAGACCGCTACCCGCGTCGGCGGTTAGAGGCCCGCGCCGGGCTCGCCCGGGCGGTTCCGCTCGTCGAGCCAGATGGCGTGGTCGATCATCCAGGGGGTCACCGGGCGGCCCAGGATCTCGGCGACGATCCGGGCGAGCTCGGCCAGCAGCACGCGGGCCTCGTCGGCGGAGACGTCCGCGCCGTGGCGGGCCAGCCAACGCAGGACCATCCGGTCGGGCTTCACCACGTGGTCGTCGCCGGTCAGCATCCACAGGTAGCCGCGGCGTATCCGGGACTGCCCGTCGCCGGGCACCGCGGCCAGCGCCGCGTCCAGGCGCGACCAGGTTGCTGGGTCGTCGACCGCCAGGGTGGCGGCCGTGGCGAGTTCGTACACCCCGTGATCGGCGAAGACGCGGGCGTGGCGCAGGACCGCGTCGGCCTTGAGGATGCCGCCGGTGGGTGAGGTGCGCTGCTTGTTGGTGACCGCTTCCAGATCGGCCACCTCGGGATAGGCCGTGCGGAAGGTCGGCACCGGCAGCGGGTCGGGGCCGCCCGGCGCCAGCGGGTTCTCGTCGCCGGCCCGGGAGGCGACGCGCCGGACCAGCGGGACCACCACCGTGTCGTAGCGGGCGCCGATCGACCAGACCGCGTCGAGGATGCAGTAGGTGAGGCTGGCCCAGCGTGCTCCGCGCGGTTGCGGGTTGAGCTCCACCAGGGCATCCACGATCTTCCGGTCCACCATCACGGGCACCATCATCCCGTGGCGTCCGCCGAGCTGGCGAACCGTGACCACCTGCCACATCCGTGGCGCGCCGGGCGGTCTTGAGGGGGATCTCCGCGCGGCGGCTCGGCGGGACCTCGGCCAGGTCGTACCGAAAAATGGAGCGGGCCGGGCCGCCGGCCGGAAAGCGTCAGCTCAACCAGGTGGTCAGGTTGTGCAGGGCGGTGCGGATCTCGGCGATCGGCACGTGCTCGCCGTCGGTGTGGGCCTGCAGCGGGTCGCCGGGGCCGTAATTGACCGCGGGGATGCCGAGGCCGGCGAAGCGGGACACGTCGGTCCAGCCGAGTTTGGCCTGCGGCTCGCGGCCGACCAGCTCGACGAACTCCTTGGCGGCCGGCTGGTCGAGGCCGGGGCGGGCGCCCGGGGCGCGGTCGGTGACCTCCAGGTCGAAGCCGGCGAAGACCTCGCGCAGGTGCGCCTCGGCCTCCTCGACCGAGCGGTCCGGGGCGAAGCGGTAGTTGACGAAGACGGTGCACAGGTCGGGGATGACGTTGCCGGCGATGCCGCCCTCGATCTTCACGGCGTTGAGGCCCTCCCGGTACTGCAGGCCCTCGACGACCGGCCGGCGCGGCTGGTAGGCACGCAGCACGTCGAGCACCCCGCCGGCGCTGTGGATGGCGTTGCTGCCGATCCAGGAGCGGGCGGCGTGCGCGGCCACCCCGGGCACGGTGATCTTCACGCGCATGGTGCCCTGGCAGCCGCCCTCGACCGTGCCGTCGCTCGGCTCGCCGAGGATGGCGAAGTCGCCGGCCAGCCAGTCCGGGTGGTTGCGGACCAGGCGGCCGAGCCCGTTCAGCTTGGCGGCGACCTCCTCGTGGTCGTAGTAGACATAGGTGACGTCGTAGCGCGGCTCGGTCAGCACCGCGGCGAGGTGCAGCGTGGTGGCGACCCCGGCCTTCATGTCGACGGTGCCGCGGCCGCGCAGCACGTCGCCGTCCTCGACAACCGGCAGGTTGCCGGCGATCGGGACGGTGTCGAGGTGGCCGGCGAGCACCACCCGGGTGGCGCGGCCCAGGTTGGTCCGGGCGACCACGGCGTCGCCGTCGCGCAGGACCTCCAGATGCGGAAGTTTCCGCAGCGCTGCCTCGACGGCGTCGGCGAGCTCCTTCTCCTCGCCGCTGACCGAGGGGATGTCGCAGAGGACGCGGGTGAGGGCGACGACGTCGCCGGTGAGATCGAGATCAGCCATGATGCAACTTTATCAGACGTGGGGTATTATTATGCACGCGTTAAAGTCAGGTGGAAGTTTCAGACGATCAAGGAGTAGGTGTGCCGGAGAGTGACGAGCCAACCCGGCTCTGGGGTGCGCGATTCGCCGGTGGCCCGGCGGAGGCCCTGGCCCGGTTGAGCGTCAGCGTCCAGTTCGACTGGCGGCTGGCGCCCTATGACTTGCTCGCCTCCCGCGCGCACGCCCGCGTGCTGGCGAACGCGGGACTGCTCGACGCCGACGAGCTGGGCCGGATGCTGGCCGCGCTGGACGACCTGGAGTCGGCCTGCGCCGCCGGCGAGTTCCGCCCCACGGTCGAGGACGAGGACGTGCACACCGCCCTGGAGCGCGGCCTGCTGGAGCGGCTCGGCGCGCTCGGCGGCAAGCTCCGGGCCGGCCGCTCGCGTAATGATCAGGTAGCCACCGACCTGCGGCTCTACCTGCGTGACCACGCCCGCGGGGTGGCCGTCGCGCTGATCGAGCTGGCCGACGCGCTGACCGAGCAGGCGGCGCGCAACGTCGACACCCCGGCGCCCGGGATGACCCACGTGCAGCACGCGCAGCCGGTCAGTTTCGGTCACTGGCTGCTCGCCCACGTCCAGCCGCTGCTGCGCGACCTGGAGCGGCTGCGCGACTGGGACGGGCGCACCGCGATCAGCCCGCTCGGCTCCGGCGCGCTGGCCGGCTCGTCGCTGCCGCTCGACCCGGCCGCGGTCGCCAAGCAGCTGGGCTTCACCGCCCCCGCGGCGAACTCGATGGATGCCGTCGCCGACCGTGACTTCGTCGCCGAGTTCCTCTTCGTCACCGGCCTGATCGGCGTGCACCTGTCCCGGCTCGGCGAGGAGGTGGTGCTCTGGACCTCCACCGAGTTCGGCTGGGTGGAGCTGGACGACGCGTTCGCCACCGGGTCGTCGATCATGCCGCAGAAGAAGAACGCGGACATCGCCGAGCTGGCCCGGGGCAAGAGCGGCCGGCTGATCGGCGGCCTGGTCGCGGTGCTGACCATGCTCAAGGGCCTGCCGCTGACCTATGACCGGGACATGCAGGAGGACAAGGAGCCGGCCTTCGACGCGGTCGACACCCTGGAGCTGCTGCTGCCCGCGCTGGCCGGGATGATCTCCACGATGACCGTCCGGGTGGACCGCCTCGCGGCCGCCGCCCCGGTCGGTTTCTCGCTGGCCACCGAGGTGGCCGACTGGCTGGTCCGGCGCGGGGTGCCGTTCCGCGACGCGCACGAGATCACCGGCAAGCTGGTGGCGCTCTGCTCGGCCCGCGAGTGCGAGCTGGAGGACCTCACCGACGACGACCTGAAGACGGTGAGCGAGCACCTGGACCCGTCGGTGCGCGAGGTCCTCTCGGTCTCCTCGGCGCTCGCGGCCCGCACCACGCCCGGTTCGACCGGCCCCGGCCCGGTCCGCGAGCAGCTCGCGACCGTCCAGCACAAGCTCGACACGTGGCGCCAGTGGGCGGTCGAGCAGGTCGTTCCTCGCTGACGATCCTCGGATGAGCGGTCCGGCGTGGTCCGGGCCGCTTTCCCACCCCCTTTTGGTACGACCTGGGCAGAGCTCTGCCGAGCAGCGCCAGGTCCGCCGCGCTCACGGCCGCCCGGCGACCTCACGGGTGTGGCGGATGGCCGAGGTCCGCTCGGACCCTCGCTTGTTCACGCGAGGCGCTCATGGCCCTGCCCGGGCCGGGACAGGGCCATGAGCACCGGCCCGCCTACTTGTAGGTGATGTCGCTCTTGTTGACCTTGCAGTTCGCGTTGTTCCAGCCCTCGCCGAGGTAGCTCGGCTCGCTGCCCTTGGCGACACCCTGGTACTGGCCGCAGACCACCGCGCTGGAGCTGTTGGTGAGCGTGACCCGGGTGATGGTGGCGGTGTCGCCCCAGTTGGTGTTGATCCCGGCGACCATGTCGATGTCGTTCAGCAGCACGTTGTCGATCTTGACGTTGCGCTGGTAGGAGCTGGAACAGTTGCCGCACGCGCGGTACAGCTTGCCGGAGCCGCTCAGGAAGAAGCCGGAGATGCTGACCGTGCCGTTGCCGTTGTGCTGGAACGTCTTGTCGCTGCCGGACCGCGCGCCGCCGCCGATCACGTAGCTGGTTCCGCCGCCGGTGCCCTGGAAGGTCGCGGCGTCCTCGCCGATGTCATTCCACCAGACGTTCTTGATGGTGCAGGTGCCCTTGCAGTGCACGCCGTCACCGGCCGGGGACCCGATGATGACGTTCTGCAGGGTGCCGCCGTTGGCGATCTCGAACATCGGGTCCTGCGACTCGCTCTGCGAGCCGTCGCCGATGCAGCAATAGGTCTTCATCCCGCCGTCGAAGGTTCCGGAGACGGTGATCGTGCCGGAGACGCTCACCGAGCCGGCCGACGTGGGCCAGGTCCCGGTCGGCGTGCCGGTGCCGCCACCCCCGCCGGTCGGGCTCGGACTGGCGGTGGGGCTGGTGGTCGGGGCGGTGCCGCCGGAGGCGTACGTCTCGAACTCGGCGATCCGCGGCGCGCTGGATGCGCCGGTGATCTCGAAGGTCAGCTTCTTGAGCGTGGTCGAGGCGAACGAGATGCTGCTCGGGCTGCCGCTGCCGCTGGTCAGCACGGCGCCGCTGTCCGCGTTGAGCAGCCGCCACGCGGTGATCGTGCCGCCGCCGGAGGCCTGCCTGATGACGGCCGACGACACCGTGGTGGCGCTGCCCCACTTGACCGAGACGTACCCGGTCGAGCCGGCCGGCGACCAGTAGGTGCCGGTGTTGCCGTCCCGGACGTTGCCGTAACTCGTGCCGCTCGCCTTGCTGGAGCCGTCCGCGCCGGCGCTCAGGCTCAGGTTGTCGGCGGCGAACGCGGAGGTCGTCGGCAGCGTCAGCGCGATCGTGGCGCTCACCGCCGCGGTGGCTCCGGCCGCTAGCCACCGGAGGGCGACTGGTCGTCTCATCGGGGATCTCACTTCCTGGGGACGGTGCGCTTCATGGGGGGATCGAGCATGGGGAAAGCGCTTTCCTCCGGAGGATAGAGAGCGGTCGATGGGAATGGCAAGGCGCTGTCCTTTTCGGTCAGCGACCATCAGTTGAGCGATTGCTCAAAAGAGTCTAGGCTCCGTTTTGAGCGATTGCTCAAAACGGGGGAGGGCTCGATGAAGATCGTCATTCCGGGCGGGACCGGGCAGGTCGGCACGATCCTGGAGCGGGCGCTGACCGCGCAGGGGTACGACGTCGTGGTGCTCACCCGCCACCCGCGCGGCGAGCGCCAGGTCCACTGGGACGGCGCGACCCTGGGCGACTGGGTCCGCGAGATCGACGGCAGCGACGCCGTGATCAACCTGGCCGGCCGGAGCGTGAGCTGCCGGTACACGCCGGAGAACCTGGCCGCCATGATGAACTCCCGGGTGGACTCGGCGCGGGTGGTCGGCGAGGCGATCGCCAAGGCGGCCCGGCCGCCGGCGGTGTGGCTGCAGATGAGCACCGCGACGATCTACGCGCACCGCTTCGACGCGGCCAACGACGAGCACACCGGCCTGATCGGCGGCGACGAGGCGGGCGTCCCCGGCTACTGGGAGTTCAGCGTCCGCATCGCCCGGAGTTGGGAGGCCGCGCAGGCGCAGGCCGCGACCCCCGCCACCCGCAAGGTCGCGCTGCGCTCGGCCATGGTGATGAGCCCGGACCGCGGCGGCGTCTTCGACGTCCTGAGCTGGCTGACCCGAATCGGTCTCGGCGGGCCGGTCGCCGGCGGCCGGCAGTATGTGTCGTGGATCCACGACCACGACTTCGTCCGGGCCGTGCGGTTCCTGATCGAGCGGGACGACCTGGCCGGCGCGGTGAATCTGGCCGCGCCCGGCCCGCTGCCGCAGCGGGACCTGATGCGGGCGCTGCGGTCGGCCTGGCGGATGCCGGTCGGCCTGCCGGCGACCGGCTGGATGGCCGAGATCGGCGCGCTGGCCCTGCGCACGGACACCGAGCTGCTGCTGAAGAGCCGCCGAGTCGTCCCGGAGCGGCTCACCGACGCGGGCTTCTCGTTCCACTATCCGCAGTGGCAGCCCGCGGCCGTGGACCTGGCCCGGCGGCGCCGAGCTCTCTGAAGCGGTCCGGCCGCCGGCCGCGGGTCCGGCCCGCCGGTTTCAGGGTCCGGCTCGCCAGCCTGCGGATCCGGCGCGCCGGTTTCAGGGTCCGGTCCGCCAGCTTGCGGATCCGGCGCGCCGGTTTCAGGGTCTGGTCCGCCAGCTTGCGGATCCGGCGCGCCGGTTTCAGGGTCCGGTCCGCCAGCCTGCGGATCCGGCGCGCCGGTTTCTTGGCCCGGCTACCCGCCCGCGGATCCGGCCCGCCAGTCCGCGGATCCGGTCCACCGGCGTCAGCGCCCGGGCCCGCCGGTATCAGGACGTGAGGACCGGGCGCACCTCGACCCATCCGTCAATGACCGGGACCATCCGGCCGACCCAGACCGCGTGGTCCAGGTCCGACGCCTCCACCAGGAAGTAGCCCGCCAGCGTCGGCCCGCTGCCGGCCACCGAACCGCCGAGCGGCGCATCCCCGACCGCCGCATCGCCGCCCGGCGCATCCCCGACCGCCGCATCGCCGACCGGCGAGCCGCTGGCCACCGAACCGCCGAGCGGCGCATCCCCGACTGCCGCATCGCCGACCGGCGAGCCGCTGGCCAGCGAACCGCCGACCGGCACGTTGTCCCGGATCGACACGGCGTGCGACGCCGGGCCCAGCGCGTTGCCGGCGATGATCCGGGCGCCGGTCTCGGCGATCTGCCGGGGCAGGTGCAGGTGCGCTTCCAGCACGGTGGGCGGGGCGGCCCGCGCGCTCTCCGGCGGCTGCCGCTCGTAGATCAGGATCAGGAACTGCGGGAGACTCTCCGACGGGCCCACGGCCTCCCCCTCCACCGCGCCGTGCCACGATCGGCCGATGCGCAACGAGCAACGTCTCCCCACGCGTACGCCCGAGTCACGAGCCTTCGCGCAGCGCGTCCAGCTTGCCATGAGCCTGTCCGCACGCCTCAACGCGCTGCCGTTCGACGATCTCGACGGGCGCCGGGCGCTGCTCACCGAGATCTTCGGCGGCCCGGTCCCGGATTCGCTGTCGATCCTGCCGCCGTTCCACTGTGACTACGGGCTGGGCGCGAGCTTCGGCGAGCGGGTCTTCATCAACCAGGGCTGCTTCTTCCTCGACTACGGCGGCATCACCGTCGGCGACCGCGTCATGATCGGCCCGCGGGTCACCCTGAGCACCGCCGGGCACCCGGTCGAGCCCGCCGAGCGCTTCGACTTCATCACCCACGCTCCGATCGTGATCGAGGACGACGTCTGGATCGGCGCCGCGGTCACCGTCACCCCGGGAGTCACCATCGGCCGCGGCTCCGTCGTCGGAGCGGGCGCCGTCGTCGCCAGGGACGTGCCCCCGCTGAGCGTCGTGACCGCCACCAGCATCGTCCAGCGAAAGACCTTGAAACCCTTCTGATTTCCGTACGCCCACCGCACAGTCCCGCCAAGCCAAGCCGAGCCCGAGCCCGAGCCCGAGCCCGAGCCCGAGCCCGAGCCGGCGCCACCGGACTGGACCGGTTCGGCGACCAGCGGCCGACAATGGCAGCTCGAGTCCCAGCCGCGCCTGAAACGCACACTGACCGGCCCCGTCATACCTTGCAAGGAACCGACACCTGCCGTCGCAAAGGCGTTCTAGACCGGCGCGCTGGGCGCCGTGAGTGCATATAAATGTTGCGAATCGCTCACCGACGAGTGAACCGGTTAAGAAAAATGTGATGTGTATCACTGAGTCGGTGACGACAGCAAGAATGGCGGTTTTGCATGCTGACAGTGTTCAGGCGACTGCTATGCGTGCAGATTCGGTCCGATCCGACCTGCCGTTTCTTGCCGGCTCTGACCGCGCCGGACAGCGAAACCGTGACCCCACGCCACCGCAGCAGCGTCACCTGCACGGAAGCCCGCTGCACGAACGAGTCGGAGAACACGCTCTCTTGAGCATTTGCGCGAGTTTCCTCGGCGGATCATGCAAGAAATTGCAGCAGGTTTCGTCACGCGGGCCCGTTGGCGAGGCCGGAAACGGTGACGGGATGCCAGCCGGTGCCGACTGGATCGGCTCGGGCCGGCGTGTGGCTGAGGCCCGGCCGGGCGGGCTGCGATGAGGCGCCCCCGCTCGGGCGGGCTGCGGTGCGGTGAGGCGGCCCGGTCAGGCGCCCTGCGGTGCGGTGAGGCGGCCCCGTCAGGCGGGTTGCGGTTGCGGTGAAGCGGCCGGGGCGGCGGGCTGCGGTGCGGTGAGGCGGCTCGGCCGGGCGGGCTGCGGTGCGGTGAAGCGGCCCGGGTCGGCGGGCTGCGGTGAGGTGAGGCGGCTCGGCCGGGCGGGCTGCGGTGCGGTGCCGTGAAGCAGTTCGGCCGGGCGGGTTGCGGTGCGGTGCGGCGGCCCGGTCAGGCGGGCTGCGGTGAGGTGCGGAGAGGCAACTCGGCCGGGCGGTCCGCGGTGCGGTGCGGCGGCCCGGTCGGACGGGCCGCGATGAGGCGGGCTCGGTCAGGCGGCGGAGATGTCGGCCGTCAGCTTGCGGCGGGCCGGTGCCATCGCGGTCGAGTTGCGGACCACCAGCTCCGGCCGGAAAAGGTACTCCGACCTGGGCGAACCATGCCCGTTGATGTCGTCGACCAGGGATCGGACGGCGGCCACCGCCATCGCCGCGACCGGCTGGCGCAGCGTGGTCAGCGGCGGATCGGTGAAGGCCATCAGCGGCGAGTCGTCGAAACCGATGATCGACACGTCGCCCGGCACGTTCATGCCGCGGCGCCGGGCGGCCCGGATCGCGCCCAGCGCCATCATGTCGGACCCGCAGATGATGCCGGTGACGCCCTTGTTCAGCAGGCGCTCGGCGGCCACCTCGCCGCCCTCCACACCGAACAGCGTCAGCTCCACGAGATCGTCCACCTCGGACGCCGGAACGCCGAGCTCGCGCTGGATGGCGGCCCGGTAACCGGCGAGCTTGCGCTGCACCGGGCTGAACCGGTGCGGGCCGGAGATCATCCCGATCCGGCGGTGCCCGAGCGACGCCAGGTGCCCGACCGCCAGATCGCCGGACAGCTGCTCGTCGCACGACACGAACGGCGCGTCGATGCCGTCGGTGTGCCCGTTGACCAGCACGATCGGCAGCGGCCGGGCGAGCAGCCGCAGGTAGCGCTCGACGTCGGCGGTGGTGTCCGCGTGCAGGCCGGAGACGAAGACGATGCCGGAGACCTGGCGGTCCAGCAGCATCTCCACGTACTCGTCCTCGGTGACGCCACCGGGCGACTGGGTGCAGAGCACCGGCGTGTAGCCGCTCTGGGCCAGTGTCGACTCGATGACCTGCGCGAACGCCGGGAAGATCGGGTTGTCCAGCTCGGGCACGACCAGGCCGACCAGGCCGGCGCTGCGCTTGCGCAGCCGCTCGGGGCGCTCGTAGCCGAGCACGTCGAGGGCGGTCAGCACCGCCTGCCTAGTCTCGGGGGAGACGCCGGGGCGGTCGTTGATGACGCGAGAGACCGTCGCCTCGCTGACCTGGGCTTGACGGGCGATGTCCGCCATCCGTGCACGCATGTTGTCACTGTAGTGCCGAGCTGTTACCGGCCATCGCCCTGCAAGCCCTTCCATTGACTGCAAGAGCTTGCTAACGTCCCGGCAACAAGGACGACACCTTACCGATCTTGTGGGCGCCGGGCCATGGGCCGCGCTCAGGACACCCCTTTTTCTCGCGCTAAATCCGTACATGAACGGGAGCATTTCCATGCGCATCCGTACTGCCGGTGTGATCGCCGCCAGCATGCTGTGCCTGGCCGGCGTGGCCGCCTGTGGCGACAGCAAGGACAACGACACCAAGGGTGGCAGCGCCCCGTCGGCCGCGGCCGCCGGCGGTGAGCTGGTGATCTGGGCGGACGACAAGCGCTCCGCCGCCCTCAAGCCGTTCGCCGAGAAGTTCGGCAAGGAGAACGGCGTGACCGTCAAGGTCCAGGCCATCTCCAAGGACCAGCAGACCACCTTCCTGACCGCCTCGCAGCAGGGCAGCGGCCCGGACGTGATGGTCGGCGCGCACGACTGGATCGGCAACCTGGTGCAGAACGGCGCCATCGACCCGGTGCAGCTGACCGCCGAGCAGAAGAGCGGCATCGCGGAGAACGCGATCAAGGCGGTCACCTTCAACGGGCAGACCTACGGCGTCCCGTACGCGACCGAGAACCTCGGCCTGATCCGCAACACCGACCTGGCCCCGGCCGCCCCGGCCACCATCGAGGACCTGGTCACCGCGGGCAAGAAGCTCAAGGCGGAGAAGAAGGTCTCGGAGATCCTCTGCCTGCAGGTCGGCCAGAACGGCGACGCCTACCACTCGTACCCGCTCTACACCTCGGCCGGCGGCTACCTCTTCGGCACCACCGCGAACGGCGACTACGACCCGAAGGACCTGGGCGTCGGCAAGCCGGAGTCGGTGGCGGCGTTCAAGAAGCTGGCCGCGCTGGGCGAGAAGGGCGACGGCGCGCTGAAGCGCTCGATCAGCGACCAGAACTCGATCGCCACCTTCACCGGCAAGAAGTGCGCCTACCTCGTCTCCGGCCCGTGGGCCGTCACCGACGTGAAGAAGGCGAACATCAAGTACGACATCACCGCCGTCCCGGGCTTCGCCGGTGGCAAGCCGGCCACCCCGTTCCTCGGCGTGCAGACCTTCTACGTCGCCGCGAAGGGCAAGAACAAGGCGCTGGCCCAGGAGTTCGTCACCAACTACGTGACCACCCCGGACCTGGCCGTCGCGCTCTACAACGCCGAGCCCCGGCCGCCGGCGCTGACCGCCGCCCTGGACCAGGTCAAGGGCGCCGACGCGGACCTGGAGAAGTGGGTCGCCGCCGGCAAGAACGCCGTGCCGCTGCCCGCCATCCCGGCCATGGCCGCCATCTGGGACCCGTTCGGCAAGGCCGAGTCCGCCGTGATCGGTGGCGCCGACCCGGAGAAGACCATCACCGCCGCCGGCAAGACGATCTCCTCGCAGATCAAGTAATGACGACGCAGCTCGGAGGGTCCGCGTCGCGGGCCCTCCCCGCCACCGATCCCGGTCGCGGCTCCGAGCCGGCGCACCGGAAAGAGCGCAGCGTCAGCGCGTTCGGGCTGGCCGTCAAGATCGTGCTGCTCGGCCTGCTCGTGTCGTTCTCGGTGTGGGCCGCGTTCCCGCTGATCGCCGGCGAGCACTGGGTCGGCCTGGGCATCCTGGTCGCGGCCACCGCGCTGCTGCTCTACGCCTACCTGACGCCGCGGCACATCCCGGCGAAGTACCTGCTGCCCGGCACCGTGTTCCTGGTGATCTTCCAGTTGTTCCCGGTGCTCTACACGGCCAGCACGGCGTTCACCAACTTCGGGGACGGCCACCGGGGCAGCAAACAGGACGCGGTCGTCGCCATCCAGACCGCGTCGGTCACCCAGGTGCCCGGTTCCACCGAGTACGCGCTGTCCATCGCCACCACCGGCGACCCGGCCACCGGACCGATCGTCTTCCTGATCACCGACCCGGCCAGCAAGAAGGTGTCGGTCGGTGACGGCTTCGGGCTCAAGGAACTGCCGGCCGGCGACGTCACGGTCACCTCGTCCGGCAAGGTGACCGCGGCGCGCGGCTACACCGTGCTGAACGTGGGCCAGGCCAGCGCCCGGAGCAAGGAGATCACCGAGTTCGTGGTGCCGACCGCGGGTGGCGCGATCCGCTCCACCGGTCTGTCCCGCGCCTACGAGGGCAAGGCCGGCCGGGTCTACGACGCGGCCACCGACAGCATCCGGGACACCACCAGCGGCAAGGTGTGGAAGGCCGACGAGAGCCTCGGCGCGTTCGTGGCGAGCGACGGCGAGAAGCTGGCCCAGGGCTGGAAGGTCAACGTCGGCTTCGCGAACTTCACCCGGGCGCTCACCGACGACAGCATCTCCGGCCCGTTCCTGGGCACCTTGGTGTGGAACTTCGTGTTCGCGATCTGCTCCACCGGCTTCACGTTCCTGCTCGGCATGTTCATCGCGGTGGCGCTGCACTCCAGCCGGGTCCGGTTCCGCAACCTGTACCGGATCCTGCTCGTACTGCCGTACGCCATGCCGTCGTTCGCGATGCTGCTGGTCTGGCGGGACATGTTCAACACCGACTTCGGGCTGATCAACAACCTGCTGGGCATTCACACCAACTGGTTCGGCGGCGCGATGACCGCCCGGATCGCGGTGATCCTGGTCCAGCTCTGGCTGGGCTACCCGTACATGTTCCTGGTCTGCACGGGTGCGTTGCAGGCGATCCCGGGTGAGCTGGTGGACGCCACCAAGGTGGACGGTGCCAGCCCCTGGAAGGGCTTCCGGGCGGTCACCCTGCCGCTCCTGATGATTGCCCTGACCCCGCTGCTGATCTCGTCGTTCGCGTTCAACTTCAACAACTTCAACGCGATCTGGCTGACCACCGAGGGCGCGCCGTTCCCGGCCGACAACCTCACCAACGGCGCCACCGATCTGCTGATCACGTACACGTACCGGCTGGCGTTCGGCGCCTCCGGTGCCCAGTACGGCTTTGCCGCCGCGATCTCGATCTTCATCTTCCTGATCGTCGCGGTGGTCTCCACGATCAGCTTCCGGCGTACCCGGCACCAGGAGGAGGTGTACTCGTGACCCGCTGGATGACACAGGTCGGCTGGCGCCATCTGGTCGCCGTCCTCGGCGTGGTGTTCGCGATCATCCCGCTGCTGTTCGTGCTCTCCGCGGCGCTGAACCCGCTCGGCACGCTCTCGTCGACCGAGCTGCTGCCGACCGGAGCGTCCACCGAGAACTTCAGCAAGTTGTTCGGCAGCACCGGCTTCCCGTACTGGTTCGTCAACTCGGTGGTGATCGCCGGGGTGGCGGCCTCGGCGTCGGTCTTCCTCTCCGCGCTGGCCGCCTACGCGTTCAGCCGGCGCCGGTTCGCCGGCCGCCGGGTCGGGCTGATGTCGCTGCTGCTGATCCAGATGTTCCCGCAGTTCCTGGCGGTCGTGGCGATCTTCCTGATGTTCTCCACGATCACCGACCTGTGGCCGGCGTTCGGCTTCAACACCTGGTGGGGAATGATCTTCCTGTACCTGGGTGGCGCGCTGGGCGTGAACACCTGGCTGATGAAGGGCTTCTACGACACCATCCCGAAGGAGCTCGACGAGTCCGCGTACGTCGACGGCGCCACGCACTCGCAGATCTTCTTCAAGATCCTGCTGCCGCTGATCGCCCCGATCCTCGCGGTGACCGGCCTGCTCGCCTTCATCGGCACGATCAACGAGTTCCTGATCGCCAACGTGTTCCTCACCGAGGGCACCTCGAAGACCCTGGCGGTGGGCCTGTACGGGCTGATCGCCGGCTCCCGGGACACCAACTTCGGGATGTTCTGCGCGGGCACCCTGCTCACCGCGATCCCGACCGTGGGCGTCTTCATGTACCTGCAGCGGTACATCGTGGAGGGCCTGAGCGCGGGCGCGGTCAAGGGATGAGCCGGCTGCTCCTGCCACACCACGACGGCTCGGACGGGTACGTCTCCCACCCGGCCCCGGCCCTCGGCGAGACGGTCAGCGTCTTCGTCCGGGTGCCGGCCGGGACCCGGGTGTCGCGGGTGCACATGCGCTGGGTCCGCGACGGCGAGCCGGTCTTCACCTCGGCGGTGGTGGACCGGCGCGACGACGGCGGCGAGTGGTGGCGGGCCGAGATCGAGGTCCGCAACCCGGTCACGCCGTACCGGTTCCTGCTGCGTACCGCGGGTGGCGCGGTGCGGTGGCTGACCGGCTGCGGGGTGACCCAGCACGACGTCCCGGACTCGACCGACTTCCGCCTGGTCGCCTACGCTCCCGCGCCCGCCTGGGCGCGGGACGCCGTGGTCTACCAGATCTTCCCGGACCGGTTCGCCAGCTCCGCGCGGCGCCCGGCGCCGGACTGGGCGGTGCCCTGCGACTGGGACGACCCGGTCGCGGCCCACCCGCCGCTGGCCGCCACCCAGGTGTACGGCGGCGACCTGGACGGCATCGCCCAGCGCCTGGACCACATCGCCGGCCTCGGCGCCAACACCCTGTACCTGACCCCGTTCTTCCCGTCCCGGTCGAACCACCGCTACGACAGCGCGAGCTTCGACCGGGTGGACCCGCTGCTCGGCGGCGACCAGGCGCTGATCCGGCTGAGCGAGGCGGCGCACGGCCGGGGCATGCGGCTGATCGGTGACCTCACCACCAACCACACCGGCGCCGCCCACCCGTGGTTCCCGGACGAGCCGGACCTCTACTACTTCGGCGACGACGGCGGGTACGAGTCCTGGCTCGGCGTGCCCAGCCTGCCCAAGCTCAACTGGGGCAGCCACGAGCTGCGCCGCCGGTTCGCCCGGATCGCCCAGCACTGGCTGACCCCTCCGTACGCCCTGGACGGCTGGCGGATCGACGTGGCCAACATGACCGGCCGCCGCGGCGCCGAGGACTGGTCCCGGGAGGCCGCCGTGCTGCTGCGCCGGGCCGTGCAGCAGGTCCGGCCGGACGCGCTGCTGATCGGCGAGCACGCCCACGACGCCACCGGCGACCTGGACCGCAACGGCTGGCAGGGCACGATGAACTACGCCGGGTTCACCCGCCCGGTGTGGAGCTGGCTGCGCGCCGCGGTGCTGCCGTTCGACGACTTCCTCGGCGTGCCGGGGGAGATCCCGGACCGGGACGCGGGCGCGCTGGTCGCCACGATGAGCGCGTTCTCGGCGCAGATGTCCTGGCGGTCGTGGACCGCCTCGTGGCAGATCCTCAGCTCGCACGACACCCCGCGGATCCGCTCGGTGGTCGGCGACGCGGCCCGGCACGAGATCGCCACCGGCCTGCTCTGCACCCTGCCCGGCACCCCGATGATCTTCGCGGGCGACGAGCTGGGGCTGACCGGCGTGAACGGCGAGCACTCCCGTACCCCGATGCCGTGGTCGCGGCCGGAGACCTGGGACCGGCGCACCCTCGGCGAGTACCGCGATCTGATCGCGCTGCGCCGGGCGCAGCCCGCGCTGCGCCACGGTGGGCTGCGCTGGGCGCACGCGGCCGGCGACACGCTCGCCTTCCTGCGCGAGACGCGGGACGACGCGGTGCTGGTGGTGGCCCGCCGGGCGGCCGGCGAGCCGCTGCGGCTGGCCGGCCTGCCGGCCGGGATCGACGGCGAGAACCTCTACGGCGGCGCCGACCGGCTCAAGGTCGGTACCGATGGATGTATTGAAATCAATGGAGACGGGCCTACCTTCCAGGTGTGGTCCGTGCGCCAGCACCAGTGACTCTCCACCAATCGGAAGGGTGCATAGTGGCATCGAGTAAATCGCGGTGGGGGACCGCGCTGCTCAGCCTTCTCCTCCCACTGCTCGCGGTCCCGGCATCCGAGGCGGCGGCCGCGCCGGCCGAGCCGAGCGCCGCGGTCATCGCCAACTGGGGTTCCGACCGGCCGGCGACCAGCGAGCAGTACTACTTCGTCCTGCCGGACCGGTTCGCCGACGGCGACAAGTCCAACAACCGGGGCGGCCTGCGGGGCGACCGGCTGTCGACCGGGTACGACCCCGCCGACAAGGGCTTCTACCACGGCGGCGACCTTCAGGGCGTGATCGACAAGCTGGACTACATCCAGGGGCTCGGCACCACCGCGATCTGGCTCGCCCCGGTCTTCAAGAACCGTCCGGTGCAGGGCAGCGGCACCGACATCTCGGCCGGCTACCACGGGTACTGGATCACCGACTTCACCCAGGTGGACCCGCACTTCGGCACCAACGCGGACCTGAAGAAGCTGGTCAAGCTCGCGCACCAGCGCGGCCTGAAGATCTTCCTGGACATCATCGTCAACCACACCGCCGACGTCATCAAATACCGGGAGAACAAGTATTCGTACGTCGACAAGTCCACGTCGCCGTACACCGACACCGAGGGCCAGCCGTTCGAGGACCGGAACTACGCCACCGGCCGGAACGGATTCCCGTCGGTGGACAGCACGTCCTTCCCCTACACGCCGGTCTACGCGAACCGGGCCGACGCGAAGGCCAAGACGCCGGCCTGGCTGAACGACGTGACCATGTACCACAACCGCGGTGACTCGACGTTCTCCGGCGAGAACAGCGAGTACGGCGACTTCTACGGCCTCGACGACCTGTGGACCGAGCGTCCCGAGGTGGTCCGCGGGATGACGAAGATCTACGCCGACTGGATCGGCAGCACCGGCATCGACGGCTACCGCCTGGACACGGTCAAGCACACCGACCTGGACTTCTGGCCGCAGTTCGCGCAGGGCATCGAGAAGGCCGCCAGCAAGGCGGGCAAGAAGGACTTCTTCATGTTCGGCGAGGTGTACAGCGCCGACCAGGAGGTCGAGTCGACCTACGTCCGCAAGGGCGGGCTCCCGGCCACCCTGGACTTCTCCTTCCAGGAGGCGGCCCGGGCGTTCGTCACCGGCGCCGGCAACGCCACCGCGCTCGCCGACCTCTACGCCAAGGACGACCTCTACACCACCGCGAGCACCGGCGCCGACCGGCTGCCGACCTTCCTCGGCAACCACGACATGGGCCGGATCGGCTCGTTCATCGCCTCCGCCGCGACCGCCGACACCCAGCTCAAGCGTGACCAGTTGGCGCACGAGCTGATGTTCCTGACCCGCGGCCAGCCGGTCGTCTACTCCGGCGACGAGCAGGGCTTCACCGGCCCGGGCGGGGACAAGGACGCCCGCCAGGACCTGTTCGCCAGCAAGACGGCGGACTACCTGGACGACGACCTGATCGGCACCGACCGGACGCACGCGGTGGACAACTACAACACCGCGCACCCGCTCTACCAGAGCATCGCCGCGCTGGCCAAGCTGCGCAAGGCCAACCCGGCCCTGGTCAGCGGCGTGCAGCAGACCCGGTACGCGGCGCCCGGGCAGGGCGTCTTCGCGGTGTCCCGGATCGACCGGGCCAAGCGGACCGAGTACGTGGTCGCGGCGAACAGCGCCACCACCACCCAGACGGTCACCTTCGCCACCTCGTCGCCGGGCAGCACCTTCGCCGGCCTCTACGGCGGGGCGTCGGCGGTGACCGCGGGGACCGACGGCAAGATCACTGTCACCGTTCCGGCGCTGTCCACCGTCGTACTGAAATCGGGTGGAACCCTGCCGCAGCCGACCGCCGCGCCCACCGTCAGCCTGACCACGCCGAAGGCGGGGGCCTCGGTCGCCACCCGCACCGAGCTGGTCGCCGAGACCACCGGTGACCCGCTCGCCACGGTCACCTTCGCGGCGCAGGTCGGCACCGGCCGGTGGCAGCTGCTCGGCACCGCCGACAAGGCGCCCTACCGGATCTACCACGACCTGGACAGGTTGGCCGGCGGCACTCCGGTGAAGTACAAAGCGGTGGTGCGGGACAGCAAGGGGCGGCTCGCGTCGTCCTCGACGGGCATCACGGTCGGCACCCCGGCCGCGGCGTCGACCGTCGACTACGCGATCGTGCACTACCAGCGTCCGGCCGGCGGCTACGACGACTGGGGTCTCTACACCTGGGGTGACGTCGACCCGTCGATGTCCACCACCTGGCCCGCCGGGCAGCCGTTCGTCGGCGAGGACGCCTACGGCCGGTTCGCCTACGTCAAGCTCGCGCCGAACGCGAAGAGCATGGGCTTCGTCGTGGTCAACAAGGACGGCGTGAAGGACACCGACGCCGACCGGACGCTCGACCCGAACAAGACCCCCGAGGTCTGGCTCAAGCAGGGCGACAGCACCGTCCACACCACCCCGCCGGCGACCCAGCAGGACCAGTCGAAAGCGGTCATCCACTGGCGCAAGGCCGACGGGAACTACGACGGCTGGGGCCTGCACGTCTGGGACGGCGCCGCGACCGGCACCGACTGGGGCAGCCCGCTCAAGCCCACGAAGATCGACTCCTTCGGCGCGGTCTTCGAGGTGCCGCTCGCCGACGGGGCGGCCGGGCTGAGCTACATCATCCACAACGGCGACGCCAAGGACCTGCCCACCGACCAGCGGCTGACCTTCGCGGACTCGACCCACGAGGTCTGGCTGCTCGCCGGCCAGGAGAAGCGGCTGCTGCCGCTGGTCAAGACCGCCGGTGGCGGCGGCTCGACCGACCTGACCAAGGAGTCGGCGGTCTGGCTGGACCGCTCGACGATCGCCTGGCAGACCGGCACCGGCACCACGCTGCAGGAGGTCGGCGCCGGGACCGACGGCAAGGTCTACGACCTGGTCTGGTCGCCGACCGGCGGGATCGCGGTGACCGACGGTGAACTCACCGGCGCGTTCCAGACCGTCCGGCTCAGCTCGCGGCGCACCGGCCTGACCGAGAAGCAGCGCGCGGACTTCCCGCACCTGTGGCAGTACGGCGCCTTCAAGCTGCCGAAGACCGATGTCGCCGAGATCCTGCGCGGCCAGATCGTGATCACCGAGCGGGACGCCGCCGGGAAGCTGCTCGCGGCCACCGGGGTGCAGACCGCCGGCGCCCTCGACGACGTCTACTCGTCGGCGGTCGACGCCGAACTCGGCTACGCCCACGGCAAGGTCTCGGTCTGGGCGCCGACCGCCCGCAGCGTCGAGCTGGAGATCTACGACACGGCGGCATCGGCGTCGGCGACCGTCGTCACGATGCGGCGCGACGACCGTACCGGAATCTGGTCTTCCGCTCTCCAGAAAGCCCTGTACGGGAAGTTCTACAAGTTCCGGGTCACCGCGTGGCAGCCGGCCGCGCAGAAGATCGTCACCGCCTCGGTGACCGACCCCTACTCGGTGGCCCTGTCGACCGACTCCAAGCTCAGCCAGTTCGTCGACCTGAACGACCCGAAGCTGGCCCCGGCCGGCTGGGGTTCGCTCCGGAAACCGGCCGCCACCGCACCCGCGAAGATCCAGATCCAGGAGCTTTCGGTACGCGACTTCAGCATCGCGGACACGTCCGTGCCGGCTGCCTCGCGGGGCACCTACCAGGCCTTCACGTCGCCGGCGTCGAGCGGCATGAAGCACCTGGCCGAGCTCGGCAAGTCCGGCGTGACGCACCTGCACCTGCTGCCGGTGTTCGACTTCGCGACGATCCCGGAGAACCGTGCCGACCAGGCCCAGCCGGACTGTGACCTGGCCGCCCTGCCGGCCGACTCGGACCAGCAGCAGGCCTGCGTCGCCAAGGTGGCCGACTCCGACGGCTACAACTGGGGCTACGACCCGCTGCACTACACCGTCCCGGAGGGCGGCTACGCCGTCGACCCGGCCCAGCGCACCACCGAGTTCCGCTCGATGGTCGCCGGCATCAACAACGCCGGCCTGCGCGTGGTGATGGACGTCGTCTACAACCACACCTCGGCGTCCGGCACCGACAGCAAGTCGGTGCTCGACCAGATCGTGCCCGGCTACTACCAGCGGCTGCTCGCCGACGGCACGGTGGCCAACTCGACCTGCTGCTCGAACACCGCGCCGGAGAACGCGATGATGGGCAAGCTGGTCGTCGACTCGGTGGTCACCTGGGCCAAGCAGTACAAGGTCGACGGGTTCCGGTTCGACCTGATGGGCCACCACCCGAAGGCGAACATCCTGGCCGTCCGCAAGGCGCTGGACAAGCTCACCCTGAAGCGCGACGGCGTGGACGGGAAGAACATCTACGTCTACGGCGAGGGCTGGAACTTCGGCGAGGTGGCGAACAACGCCCGCTTCGTGCAGGCCACCCAGGCGAACCTGGCCGGCACCGGGATCGGCACGTTCAACGACCGGCTCCGGGACGCGGTCCGCGGCGGCGGCCCGTTCGACGACAACCCGCGGATCCAGGGCTTCGCCTCGGGTCTCGCCGACCAGCCCAACGGCGACCCGGTCAACGGGACCGCCGCCGAGCGGAAGGCGCGGCTGCTGCACTACCAGGACCTGATCAAGGTCGGTCTGACCGGGAACCTCGCGGACTACCGGTTCGTCGACTCCAGCGGGGCCACGGTGACCGGGTCGCAGGTCGACTACAACGGCGCCCCGGCCGGTTACACCGCGGCGCCGTCCGAGGCGATCACCTACGTCGACGCGCACGACAACGAGATCCTCTACGACTCGTTCGCGTTCAAGCTGCCGCAGGCCACCTCGGCGACCGACCGGGCCCGCGCCCAGTCGGTGGCGCTCGCCACCACGGTGCTCGGCCAGGGCATCGGGTTCGTGACCGCCGGCAGCGAGCGGCTGCGCTCCAAGTCCCTGGACCGCAACTCGTTCAACTCGGGGGACTGGTTCAACCAGATCGAGTGGGACTGCACGCGCGGCAACGGGTTCGGTCGCGGCTTGCCGCCGGCCGCGGACAACCAGTCCAAGTGGCCGTACGCCAAGCCGCTGCTCGCCGACCCGGCCCTCAAGGCGGACTGCGCGGCGATCACCCTGGCCGACGCCCGCTACCAGGAGCTGCTCAGGATCCGGAAGTCCTCGCCGGTCTTCGGGCTGGCCACCGGCAAACAGGTCCAGGACCGGGTGGCGTTCCCGCTCTCCGGCAAGGACGAGACGCCCGGCGTGATCACGATGACGCTGGACGCCCGCGGCCTGGACGGCAAGTGGAAGTCGATCACGGTGGTCTTCAACTCCACCGCGTCGACCGCCACCCCGAAGGTGCCGGCGCTGGCCGGCGCCCGGGTCACGCTGCACCCGGTGCAGCAGGCGTCCGCCGACCCGCTGGTCCGCACCGCGTCGTTCGCCCCGGCGACCGGCACGTTCTCGGTCCCGGCCCGCACCGTCTCGGTGTTCGTCCAGAGCTAGCGCAACCACAGAACGCCGGCCCCGCTCACCCGATCAGCCCGGGAGGGCGGGGCCGGTTCATGCGGTGTCGCCGGGCTCGCCCGGGGGTGCCGGGGAGGTGATCTCCTTCGGCACGTCGCCGATGTTGTAGACGAGACGGTTGCGGTCGGCCGGCCAGACCGTGACGGTGCACCGGATCGGCGCGCCGGACCGTTCGTACGCCGTCCGGATCGTCTCGATCACCGAGACGCCGACCTCCGGCAGTTTGAAGAAGGCGATCTCGCCCTCGTTCGGCGGGCGGGCGCTCACCTGATCGCGGTAACCGGCCTGCTCGACGCCGAGCGTCTCGGCGAGGTACCGAACCGTGCCCTGCTCGATGGCGACCGCCTGGATCAGCAGGGGCGCCTTCGGCACGAACGCGATCGGATAGAACGAGGTCTGCATCGACCACGGCTTCTTGTCGATGGTCAGGACCTGGTGCCGGCAGATCACCTGGGCGTCGGCCGGGAGCTGCAACTCACGACCGGCCGTCCCGGTGGCCGCCTGGATCTCCACCCGCGGCGTGCCGGCTTCCGGTTTGCGCTGCTGGGCCGGCGCGGCCGACCGGAACGCGATGCCCTCGGCGTCGCCCAGGCAGGACTGGGTGTCGGTGGAGAGGGTGATCTGGAAGGGGTCGATCCGGTCGGCCACGAAGGTGCCCTGGCCGGGACGGGTGATCACCAGGCCCCGGGCGGTGAGCGAACGGATGGCGTCCCGGATCGTGTTGCGCGAGGCGTTGCCGAACGTCTCGCGCAGCTCCAGCTCGGCGGGCAGCTTGGCGCCCGGTTCGAGTTCGCCCTGCTCGATCCGGCGCCGGAGCTCCTCGGCGATCTGCTTGTACATCGGCTCGGCCACAGGAACCCTCCCGGATCGGTTCTGACCCCATGGTGGTCCGCGGGGAGGCCGCCGGCCACACCTGTCGTCGATGCGACCGGACTGGCCGCACCGTCGGCGCCGGGCAGACCGCGCCTGGTGGGAAACGGCTCAGCTGTCCCGGGCCGGCGTGGTGCCGCAGATGTGGATGGTGTGCCGGCGGCGCCAGGCGTAGGCGGCCTGGTGGCGGCGCCGGGACCGCCGGCGCCGCCGGAAGTGTGTCGTCAGGAGCGGACCGGCGTCCGGGCTCGCGGTGAGTGCCGGGCGGGCGGAGAGCAACTCCTCCACCGTGCCGTGATCGTTCTCGGCGACGACGTAGCACCCCGGCCCCAGCAGCGTCTCCCGGCTGCCGAACATCATGCGTTGAGCCCAGTCGACCAGGGGGAAGAGGGCCAGGATGATCGCGGCGCCGGCCAGATCGGCGGCGATGTTGAGCCACAGGGTCTGCCAGTAGTCGATCACACCGGCGGCGACCGTCGCGAAGGCGCCGGTCAACCCCAGGGTGGCTGCGATCGGGCCGATCTGGCGTCGGAAAGGGGACGGTTCTCGTCGCTGGCGATAGCGTCGCTCGCTCTTGGTCATCGCACCCAGCCTCGCGTTTGCTGACCTCATCCGCGGTGGTGCTCGATTTGATCTCCAGGCGGCGATGGTGTGAGCCGTCATGATCAATGATGATGCTCATGTGGATCAGGCCAAAGGTACCTACGTTTGGCTTCATACTATCCGCAGGCGCCTATAGGATGGTTCTCAGCGGATGTGCCAAATCCGGCCGACGATGCAGGGAGGCGTCGTGGTCAGTGGATCGAGGTATCGAGAGATCGCCGACGATCTCCGTCGAAAGATCAATTCTGGCGACCTTCCGGCGGGGGCGAAGCTGCCGACCGAGACCGATTTGTGTCAGGCTTATGGCGCTTCGCGAAACACGATCCGGGAGGCCATCAAGCTTCTCGTCACCCGGCACCTGGTGAAGAAAACGCCGGGAAGTGGCACTTTCGTGCTGGAGCCGGTGAGTCCGTGGGTCCATACGATCAGCGAGGACCCGAACACCGGCTTCGGTGGCGGCGAGGGCCGGTCCTGGATGGCCGAGGTCGAGTCGCGGGGGCGGGTCCCGTCGATGTCCGAGGTCGACGTGCAGATCGTTCAGCCGTCACCTGAGGTCGCGGAGGCGCTGGGACTGGAGGTTCCGCAGACCGCCGACGCCAGGAAAGTCCGGGTCATCAAGCGTTCCCAAGAATTGTTCGTCGACGGCTCGCCATCGCATTTGCAGACCACCTATTATCCGGACCTGCGCAAACAGGGGGCCGAGGAGTTGGAGGGCGAGGATCTTCCGGACGGCATGCTCGCCTACCTCAGCCGGACCTTGGGAATCAAACAGGTCGGCTGGATCGATCGATTCGAGTTGCGGCAGGCGACCGAGGCGGAGGAGGCATTCTTCCACCTGCGTGACGACGCCCCGCGATCCGTTCTCGAGCAGCGGCGCCGATCCTACGACCAGGCGCAGCGACCATTCCGGCTCACCGTCACGGTGTACCAGCCGGGTACCCAGTTCGAGGTCGTCTCCGGAAAGGTGCCGGACGAGGTCCGAGCTTTTCCGCCTCGCCACCGGGACATCGAGGTCCCTCCGTGAAATTCAGGAATAATGATCGAATGGGATGGAAAATGAGCGACATGGTTCTACCGCAGCCGCATCGGGATCCGTTTCTCGATGCGCTGCGTCCCTATGTCTCGCTGGTGGTCGAGGAGCTCGTCCGGCACGGCTTCGCGGTGTCCGCCAGCTGGCTGGACCCGTTCGATCCGCGTGACACGACCATCGTGCTCCGCCGCGGAGACGGCTTGCAGGCGCTGGTCTACGACGAGGAGACCGGCTGGCGGTTCGGCGATTTCGTCAGCGGGAAGCAGGGCGTGCGAACCGTCCTCGGCGCCGCCCGCACCCTGAACGGGGGACTGCTTCCGAAGCCCGCCGAGGTGGTGCGGTGCCTGGTCGAGGGGGATTTCACCACGCCGGTGATGTTCCGCCGGCACACCGATCTGGACGACGGCTACGAGGAACGTCTCCGGGCCGCCGGGGTCGCGGGGATTCCCGTGGCCTGATCCACCTGCCCGGCGCCGTCACCCTGACGGCGCCGGGAACGGCACGTCGCCGGTGGGTGCGCCGGACGTGCCGGGACCGCGGCGTCATCGGTGCCCGGGAGTGCTCCGGGCGTACCGGAAAGGGGTGGAAGCGGCCTCAGCCGTGCAGGGCCGGGGTGGCCAGGCGGCTGTAGAGGTCGGCGGCCGGCTCCGGGCGGCCCAGGTGGTAGCCCTGGGCGAACTTGCAGCCCATCACGGTCAGCAGGGTCAGCTGGGAGGCCTCCTCGACGCCCTCCGCGACCACCCGCAGGCCGAGCGTGTGACCGAGTTGGATCACCGCGTTGACCAGTTCCTGCTGGCGGCCGTTGCCGACCAGGCCGTCGATGAACGAGCGGTCGATCTTCAGTACGTCGACCGGGATGTCGCGCAGGTAGCCGAGCGACGAGTAACCGGTCCCGAAGTCGTCGATGGCGATCTTGACGCCGAGTTCGCGCAGCTCGTCGAGGCGGGCCGCGGTCACCGCGAGGTCGCGCATCAGCACCGTCTCGGTCAGCTCCAGCACCAGGCAGTGCGCCGAGAGCCCGGTGCTGGACAGCGCGTGGGCCACCTGGTCGGTCAGGTCCGGCACCTCCAGGTGCGCGGCGGACAGGTTGACGCTGACCCAGGCCGGCGCGGTCGCCGGATCCTCGTCCTGCCAGCGTTTGACCGCCCGGCAGGCCTCCAGCAGCACCCACCGGTCGATCTCCACGATCGCGCCGGTCTCCTCGGCGAGCGGGATGAACGAGCCGGGCATCCGCAGCCCCTGCTCCGGGTCCTGCCAGCGGACCAGCGCCTCGGCGCCGGCCATCTGCCCGGCGGCCACGCCGACCACCGGCTGCAGGTGCAGCCGCAGCTCGCCGCGGTGCACCGCGTCGCGCAGCCGGGCCTCCTGGTCGAGGCGGTCGAGCAGCTGCTCGTGCATCTGCGTCTCGAAGGTCAGGTAGCGGTTCTTGCCCTGGTCCTTGGCCGCGTACATGGCCACGTCGGCGTTGCGCAGCACCTCGTCGGCGTCGGCGTAGTGCGCCGCGTCGGGCACCACGCCGATGCTCACCGAGACCAGCGCCTCCCGGTTGTGGATCAGGAACGGCCGGGACAGGGTCTCCAGGCAGGCCCGGGCCAGCCGGTCGACGACTGCCTGGTCGGCGTCCTCGAGCAGCACGGCGAACTCGTCGCCGCCGAGCCGGGCCACGGTGTCCAGCGGGCGCAGCGCGCCGGTCAGCCGCTCGGCGGCGGTGCGCAGCAGCATGTCGCCGGCGTTGTGCCCGAGGCTGTCGTTGACCCGCTTGAACCCGTCCAGGTCCAGGTAGAGCACGGCGAGCGGTTCACCGGTGGCCCGGGACCGGGTGAGCGCGTGCTCCAGCCGGTCGAGCAGCAGCTTGCGGTTCGGCAGGTTGGTCAGCCCGTCGTGCAGGGCCTGGTGCCGCAGGTCGTGTTCGAGGGCGCGCTGCCGGCTGACGTCGCGCAGCACGATGACCGCGCCCAGGGTACGGCCGGCCTTCCGGATCCGGCTGGCGGTGTACTCGACCCGGACGCTGGTGCCGTCCGGCCGTTGCAGGGACACCTCGCGGGTACCCGGGCTGAGCCCGTCGCCGGACTCCGGCAGCAGCGCCGCCACCTCCCGGTGCAGCAGCCCGGCCACGCCGAGCCCGGTGATCCGCCCGGCGGCCTCGTTGGCGAAGCTGATCCGGCCCTCCGGGTCCAGCCCGCAGATGCCCTCACCGGCGTTGGCCAGGATGCTGTCGGTGTACTCCTTGGCCAGGATCTCCCGGGCCGACTCGTCGAGTTGCTGGGCCATCGCGTTGACGGCGCGGCCCAGCCGGCCGATCTCGTCGGTCTGGCCCTCGACCGGGACCCGGTGCGTGTAGTCGCCGGTGCGGATCACGCCGACCGCGGTGGTCAGCGAGGTGATCCGCCGGGTCAGCGAGCCGGCCAGCACCCAGCCGAGCAGCAGGACCAGCAGGAACGCTGCCGCGGCGGCGCTGAGGATGACGGTCTGTGCCCGCCGGGCGGATGCCATCATCTCGTCGTAGAGCGGGGTGTACTCCAGGATCACCGCGCCCAGGGTCTGGTTGCCGCTGCCCCGCATCGGCACCACGACCTGCTTGATGCCGTCCGGGTAGTCCGCGCTGACCTCGACGAAGGTCCGGGATCTGCCGTCGGCGATGGTCTTGCCGACCTGGTTGCCGATGTCGTGGTCGAAGACCGAGCCGACGTTCTCCGGCACCGCGTCGCCGAGGATGTACTTGCCGATGTCCACCGCGACGACGTCCCGGTGCTGGGTCTCGTGCAGCCGTTCGATGTAGTTGGCCAGCGCCTCGGGGCTGTAGAAGAGCGGGTTGATCACCTCGCCCGGATTGTCCACCGACAGCCCGAGGGCGATGTCCTTGCCGATGCCGCGGGCCAGCTGCGCGGCCTCCTTGGCGGCGGTCCGGCGCGCCGACGACATGTCGGTGTACCAGGCGGTGGCCGCGGTCGCGGCGACCAGGCAGGCCACCACCAGGTAACCCGCCAGAAGTTTCCGGCGGACGCTCATCCGGCCCTCCTTCCACCGCCCCTGTTAAAGATCGGCGGGGGTGGGGGCGAGATGAGTGTCAGACCGGGACGGTCTCCCGCTCCGGCTGCTCGGCGGGCGCCTTGCGGAACGGCTTGGTCACGCCGAGCACGATCGCCGCCACCAGCGCGACGCCGGTCACCACGCCGACCACCTGGGTGGACAGGTCGAACAGCTTGAGCGAGCTGGCCAGCAGCACGATGATCAGCGCGGACCGGACCAGCCCGCCGGGGGCCCGCGAGGAGATCCGCGAGCCGATCAGCACGCCGGGGATCGAGCCGAGCACCACCGCGCCGGCGATGCCCCAGCTCATGTCGCCGAACAGCATGTGGCCCAGGGCGGCCGCGGTGACCAGCGGGATGGCCTGGACCAGGTCGGTGCCGACCAGGTCGTTGGCGCGCAGCATCGGGTAGAGCGCGAGCAGCGCCACGATGATCAGCGAGCCGGAGCCGACCGAGGTGAGCCCGACGACCAGGCCGCCCATGATGCCGACCAGCAGGGTCGGGACCGGGCGGACGGTGATCGGGGCGGCCGGGCCGTCGCCGTCCCGGCGGCTGATCCAGGCCTTGAGCAGCATGCCGCCGACGGCCAGCAGCAGCGCCACGCCCAGGGCGATCTTGACGCCGTGCTGGAGCGACTCGTCGTCGCCGAAGGCGCGCAGCAGCAGCACGCCGAGGAAGGCGCTGGGCACGCTGCCGGCGCAGAGCCAGGCCACCAGCGTCCAGTTCACCGTGCCGCGGCGGGCGTGCACCGCGCCGCCGAACGGCTTCATGATCGCGCTGGCGACCAGGTCGCTGCCGATCGCGGCGACCGGGTTGATGCCGAAGAACAGCACCAGGATCGGCGTCATCAGCGCGCCGCCACCCATGCCGGTGAGGCCGACGATGATGCCGACGCCCAGTCCGGCGAGAGCCATGGTCAGATCCATGGGCGGAAGTCTGCTCGACGATCGCCCACCTTGTCTACTAAATCAGTTGAGATTGTCGAGTTTCTCGCGTGCTGGGACGGCCGAGCAGGAGCAGCACGTCGCTTTCGGTCAACGGGCGCGCGAAGTGATATCCCTGGGCGAACCGGTAGCCCGCCTGGTGCAGACGTTCGGCCTGGTCAGCCGTCTCCACACCGTCGGCGACCGGGTGATCCGCAGCCCCCGGGTGATCCCGATCAGCCCGTCCACGATCACCGCCTGCGGGCTCGCCACGGTCACCTCGTCGACGAACGACTTGTCCATGAATCCGCGGCGCGATGAACGGAAAGCCGGGTTGCTTCAGTCACCGCCGCGCCGACCGATGGGGTGGTCCGTGGACGAACCTCTGCTCCAGATGCTGCGCGACGACCTGACCCACCGGGTGAGCTCGGTCGCCGCCACCATGACCGACACGCTGCGGCTGCTCGGCGCGGCCCGGGAGCTGGCCGGCGACGGCCCCGGCGGCGACTCGCTGAGCGCCGCGATCGCCGAGCTCACCGCGGCCCGGGACGAGCTGGTCAGCCGTCCGTGAACGACTCCCAGTCCAGGCCGAGCTTGCGCAGCCGGCGGAGCAGGCCGGGCTGGCGGACGCCGACGTACATCTCGTACCAGTCGGCGTCGTCCTCGCCGATCACCACCACCATGCCCGGCCCGGCGTAGCACCGGGTGAACAGCGACGGCCAGCGCATCGGCCGCAGCGGCACCCGGCGCAGCGGGGCGATCACCCGGCGGGCCTGCGGCCGGTCGACGAACGCCATCCCGCCGAGCGGGCCATCCATCGCGGCCCGGGCCAGCGTGGCCTGCAGCAGGTAGCCGGCGAGCCGCTCGCGCTCCGGGAGCAGCCGGTCGCTGAGCCCGTCGTAGAAGACCCGCGGGTCAGCGCCCTGCGACTCCATCAGCAGGGTGAAGACCCCGTCACCCTCCTGGCCGAAAGTGAGCAGGCCGTCCGGATGTCCGGGCAGCGGCTCGGCGAAGATCCGGCAGGACCGGCCGTAGACCTCGGGGCGGCCGGCGGCGGCCCGGTGGAAGGCGCGCAGCGGGGCCGGGCCGGTGACCGCCGGCAGCTCCCCGGCCGGCTCGATTCCGGCGTACCAGCCGGCGATGAACCGCTCCATCGCGCCGACCGGGTCGTGCCCGGCCAGGTCCAGCCAGTCGAGTCCGGGGGTGGCCTGGCCGAGCAGGTCGGGTGGGATCGGCGTCTCGAAGCGGAGCCGGATGTCGTGCAGCGCCCCGCGCCGGTAGCTCAGCTCGGTGTCCCGTGCGATGCCGAGCGCCAGGCAGCCCCCGGGCAGCCGGGCGAACGCGTGCACGGCCGGCCGCAGCATCCCGGCCAGCCGTTGCTCGACCAGCTCCGGGAACGGCTCGGAGAGCACCATCGCCGCGTCGCTGTCCGACCGGCCGATCACCACCAGGGTGTCGGCGCCGACCGCGAAGGCCGCGTCCGTACCGGTCAGCAGCGTCGCCCCCGGTCCGGCCAGGGCGAGCGCCTCCGGCTCGGCGACCACCGACCAGAGTTCGATCTCCACCGCCACACGGTAGACGCCGTGACCCACACCTCAGGCCCGTGGTGGTCGTCTTATCGTCCCGTTGGCCGCCCGTACACATCTCCCCGGTAGACCGGACGGCATGGGCGAAGTGCGCTGTGTGATCCACCGTTCCGGCAAGGCCGAGTCGACCGTCTTCCTGCACCTGCGGGGCTGTTTCGACCGGAGGTCCGGCACCGAGCTGCGCCGGGAGCTGCGACAGGCCTTCGACCGGGCGCGCGGCGCCCGGATCATCGTCGACATGGCCGACGTGGACCTGATCGGCAGCGAGTGCATCGAGGTCCTGCTGGTCGGGTACACCCGGGCGCTGCGCAGCGGTCACGGTTATCAGGTGGTCAACGCCGAGGGGCACGTCCGGCAGGCGCTCGAGGCCACCGGTCTGTGCCCGCGCAGCGACGAGCACCTCTACGCGCCGGCCGCCGGCGACGCGATCGAGGCGGCGCTGGCCGAGGTGGGCTGAGCCCGGCGGTTTTTGGCACATCCGCCCCGCTGCCTGCGGCGGTGGGTGCGCTCCCGGCGCTGTCATCCACCGCGGCGGATGATCTTTGCGGGTGTCCCGGGTCCCGGGACTCGGGATTTCACATCGTCCTAACCGAGAAAACAAAAAGTAAACGTACAGTCGACTTCGGGTTACCAACGCGGTGCGTGGGATTCGGAGGCTCTCCATGCACGATCAGATGCTGACACTGATGGACGACTGTCTCAGCACGATGCTGCGGCTGCGCGCGGAGCTGGCCGCTGCCCGGCGGGTCCAGTTCGGTGAGCGCCGGGCGGTCGCGGCCCAGGCCATCAACGCCGCGGAGACGTTCGCGGCCTCCGCCGCCCGCGCCCTCGCCGCGGAGGACTCGCCGCCGGCGCCCGCGGTGGTGCTCGACCGGGCCGCCTGAGCTACCGGCGAGTTAACTTACGGCTCGTCCGGTGAAGGCGCGTCGAACATCCGACTGATCGGATTCATGTCGGTCTCTGGCTCTGCTAGAGAGAACCGCATGACTGTCCTCCCCAACGCTGCGGTCGACCGCCGTACCGTCCTGCTCGCCGGTCTGTCCGCCGGCGCCGGCGCGGTCGCCGCCGCCGCACTGCCCTCGGCCGCCGCGGCGGCCGACGCCGTCTTCCAGCACGGGATCGCCTCCGGCGACCCGCTGCCCGGCGGCATCCTGCTGTGGACCCGGGTCACCCCGACCCCGGAGTCGACGCCGGCCTCCGGCCTCGGCCCGCAGGTCGAGGTGACCTGGCAGGTCGCCACCGACGCCGGCTTCGGCGCCGTGGTGCGCTCCGGCACGGTCACCACCGGACCGGACCGGGACCACACGGTCAAGATCGACGTTGACGGGCTGAGCCCGGCCACCACCTACTGGTACCGCTTCGGCCTGGCCGGCACCTGGTCGCCGACCGGCCGCACGATGACCGCCCCGGCCGCCGCCGACGCCGTCGCCCGGCTCCGGGCCGGCGTGGTCAGCTGCGCGAACTGGGAGGCCGGCTGGTTCTCGGCCTACCGGCACCTGGCCGAGCGCGGCGACCTGAACCTGGTCATCCACCTGGGCGACTACCTCTACGAGTACGGCACCGGGGAGTTCGACGCCGGGGGCAAGGTGGTCCGCCGGACCGCCCCGGAGCACGAGACGCTGACCCTGGCCGACTACCGGACCCGGCACGCGCTCTACAAGACCGACCCGGACCTGAAGGCGCTGCACGCCTCGGTTCCGTGGATCATCACGTGGGACGACCACGAGGTGGCCAACGACATGTGGAGCGGCGGCGCGGAGAACCACACGCCGGGCGCCGAGGGTGACTTCGCCGCGCGGGTCGCGGCCGCCCGGCAGGCCTACGCCGAGTGGATGCCGGTGCGGCTGGCCGCCGACGGGCACATCTACCGCCGGCTGCGGTACGGCGACCTGTTCGAGCTGTCCATGCTGGACCTGCGGACGTACCGATCGGAGCAGGCGGACGGCGCCGACGTGGACGACCCGGACCGGACCATCGCCGGCGCCGGCCAGCTGTCCTGGCTCACCGACGGGCTGGTCGGCTCGACCGCGATCTGGAAGCTGGTCGGCAACCCGGTGATGATCTCCCGGCTCGACGTGCTGACCCTGCCGGCCTGGCTGCTCGGCCCGCTCGGCGAGCTGATCGGCGTCCCGCAGAACGGCGTGGTGATCAACGCCGACCAGTGGGACGGCTACAACGCCGACCGCGAGCGCCTGGTCGACACGCTGCGCGCGCACCGGACCAAGGACGTCGTCTTCCTCACCGGCGACATCCACACCAGCTGGGCCAACGAGCTGACCACCAAGGACACCGGACCCGCCAACCCGGCCGCGGCCGAGTTCGTCGTCCCGTCGGTGACCAGCGACAACATCAACGACTATCTGGGCACCGCGGCCGGCGGCCCGCTCAGCCTGCTGGCCGCCAGCCTGATCCGGGCCACCAACCCGCACGTGCGGTGGGTGGAGACCGACGGGCACGGCTACGGCGTGCTCGAGGTGACCCGGTCACGCTGCCGGATGGACTGGTACCACCTGGCCGACCGCACCAGGAAGGACACCACGGTCAAGTGGGTCCAGGGCTGGTCGGTCGGCCGCGGCTCGTCGAAGATCCGCAAGGAGAGCGCGCCGGCCTGACCTAGCCGACGGTGTACGCGCGGGTGATCGTCACCTGCGCGTACGCCCCCTTGGTGGTGGTGATCCGGCTGCGCAGGGTGACCGCCCCGCTCGCCGGGTTGCTGACGGTGGCCTGCCAGGTGCCGCCGGTCCGGTTGACCGGCATCGACCGCCACGTCCGGCCACCGTCGTAGGACGCCTGCAGGACGACACTCTTCGCGGTCACCTTGCCGAGCGCCAGGTCCGGGTCGTAGGTCTGCCGGTCCGGGCGGATCTGGACGACCGTGGTCCCGCCGGGCCGGCCCTGGTTGCGCACGCTCAGGCCGGTCGGCACCAGCCGGGGCAGGATCACGTCGGCGACCCGCGGCTTCGCCTTCGGATCCAGTTTCATCCGGAAGACCGCCTGGGTGGTGGGGGAGAGCAGGTCGGCCGGGTAGACCAGGCCGGGCCGATAGCGCTGGGCGTCCACCCGCAGGGTGTACCACCCCTTGCTCTTGATCTTCGCGGAGAAGCTCGGGTCGTGGTCGCCCCAGGTCAGCCGGGTCTGCTTCTTGACCACCCGGTGCTTGCTGTCGTACAGCGTGACCAGCGACTTCTGGCTGGCCTCGAACGCGCCCGGGTTGGCCGGCTCGGTGAACATGTGATCCGCGGTGAACCGGAACCGGGACGCGGTCATCTCCGGCAGCTGGACCCCGGGCCCCCAGCCGGCATTGAAGAACCACCGGCTGTACGACCGGCCCGCGGCCAGTGACAACGTCCGGGTGTCGAAGCCGACCGTGGGCGACTCACCGGTGCGGGTGACCCCGGACCAGTCGGCGGTCAGCGTCCACTTGCCGGACGTCGCGTGGAGCCGGACCACACCCGGCGTCGTCTCCAGCTGGGTCGAGACGCCGTACCCCGGGTGGCACTCGGTCTTCTCCTGGATCTCGACGCGCACCCGGTCGCCGCCGGCCGGTCCCCGCCGCGCCCAGGCGGCGACGGTGGCCAGCGAGGACGCGGCGAAGGTGCGGCTGACCCCGGCCGGGACGGTGCGCCGGGCCGGGGCGGACACCATCCACAGATCGCTGGAGAAGCCGTCCTGCCACGCCGACGCGTAGGCGAATCGCAGTTTCTTGGAGCCGTTCGGGATGACGAAGAGTCTGCCCGGGTGGTTCCACGCCGCGACGTTGATCGGCGCGCTGTCCCCGGCGCAGATCGCCGCGCGGACGGTCTGCTCGAACGGGGCGCCGGGCGCCCGGTCCAGTCGCACCTGGACCGGCCTGCCCCGGCGGGCGTCGATGGTGGTGCTGACCGCCTTGGTGCCGACCTTCACGATCGTGGCGCCCAGGGTGTCGGTGCCGAGCGCGTCGGTGCCGTCGTGCGGGTTCCACATGTCGGTGATGACGGCGTAGGTGCCCTTCCGCAGGGTCTTCGCCTTGAAGCTGGGCACGGTCCAGCTCTGGTTGGTGGCCAGGTCGATGATCTGCACGGAGGCGCGGAACACCTTGCCGGCCCGGTCGTATGTCTTGACGGTGAGCTTGCCCGAGGCGGCCGAGGCCGACCCGGTGGTGCTCACCAGGGTCACCGGCAGCAGCACGGCGATCGTCGCTGCCAGGAGGGGAAGTCGTCGCAAAGTCGTCCCGTTCGATGAACAAATGAAACGGGATGCTAACAGCGCTCAGCTCTCGTGGTCGGTGGCCCGGGCCGCGCACAGGAAGGCGCCGCCGACCGCGAAGGCGCCCAGCACGGACAGCGAGATCTGCTGCTCGTGGTCGAGCTGCCGGCGGTAGGTCGCCTCGGAGACGACGGTGATCTTGTCGTGGTCGTTCAGCACATACTGCCCGTCGCGGCGTTCCGGGTTGCCGTCCAGCTGGACGAAGGCCAGCACGATCCCCAGCCAGAACGCGAAGAAGACCAGCCCGGCCGTGATCGCCGCCCAGACCGGCACGTGTGGCGGCACCCAGGACGACAGGCTCCACAGCCGCCAGGGCTGCTGGGTGCGGTAGGCGCGCCGGTTCGCCAGGATGCCGGCCGCGAACCCGGGCACGGTCAGCAGCGCCGCCATCCCGACCGCGACCACCGAGTGCACCGGGCGCTGCCCGAGCGCGAGCGCGACGCACAGCCCGCCCGACCACAGCACCCCGGCCCCGCACAGCACGCTGTACCAGAGCAGCCCTCGACGCGACATCATCACCGGTGACGCTAGTGCCCGCCCGGCCGCCCGGGGGTGGTTTCAGCGCACCCGGAGCGGCACGTCGTAGGTCTCGCCCCGGACCAGCGGGTGCACCCCCTCCCGGCAGCGCACCAGATAGTCGCTGAGCGGCGACTTCATCACCCGGTAGTCGTCGTAGTGGATCGGCAGCGCCACCCGCGGCTGGATCAGCCGGGTCAGCGCGGCGCCCTGCCGGCCGTCCATGGTGACCAGCAGCCCGAGGATCCGGGTGCCGCCCAGGTGCAGCAGCATGGCGTCGATCTCGCCGCAGCGCTCCCGGATCTCGCCGAGGAACGGCCGGTACAGGGTGTCGCCGGTGATGTAGAGCCGGGTCAGCGGCTCGCCGTCCTGCTCCCACTCGATCAGCGAGCCCATCACGTCCGGCAGCAGCCGGTCGAACAGGCCCGGGCCGTGCCGGCCGGGGAGCGCGGTGACCCGCAGCGTCTGCCCGCCCCGCCGCCACTCGTGGGCGTCCCAGACCGGCAGTCCTCGCACGCCCGGCCAGTTCCGGCGCAGCCGCCGTCCGGCCTGCGGGGTGGTGAGGATCGGCAGGTCGCGCGGGACGGTCCGGCGGGCGGCCCGGTCGAAGTGGTCGCCGTGCAGGTGGGAGAGGAGGACCGCGTCCGGGGTGGGCAGGTCGGCGTACGTCATGGCCGGGTCGGTGAGCCGGCGGGTCCACATCCCGTACCCGAGATGCACGCGGCTGCCGGCGTGCCCGAACGCGGGGTCGGTGAGCAGCGTGAACTCGCCGAGCCGGAGCAGAGTGGTGGCGTTGCCGATGAAGGTGACGGTGGCCTGCGATGTCATTCCGCGCGGCTACCCGCGGACGGGGGCGCGAAACTCTGCTAGCCTGGCGGATTGCCGCGACTTTTCGTGCGGCGAGCCGGGAGAACCACTATCAGAATACGTTCGGAGGCCCACGGTGTCAAGTCTGTCAAGCCTCGCCGAGGAACAATCCCACCTCAGCGTGATCTACGGCCGCCTCGACGAGTTGCGGGCGCAGGCCCGGGACCGGCTCGCCGAGTCCCAGCGCAACGGTGGCGGCACCACCGAGGCCCGCTCGATGCGGGACACCGTGGCCTACGGGTACGCCGAGCGCCTCGCCCAGTACGACGCCGTCGAGCACGGCCTCTGCTTCGGCCGCCTCGACCTGCGCGACGGCGACCGGCTGCACATCGGCCGGATCGGCATCCACGACGCCGACCACCCGCTGCTGGTCGACTGGCGCGCGCCGGCCGCCCGCCCGTTCTACGTGGCCACCGCGATCACCTCGTACGACGTGACATTGCGCCGGCACATCCGCACCCGGGACCGGACCGTCGTCGAGCTGAACGACGAGATCCTCGACCTGGACGCGGCCGGGGACCGCAGCGTGGTCGGCGAGGCCGCGCTGATCGCCGCCCTGGACGCCCGGCGGACCGGGCGGATGCGCGACATCGTGGAGACCATCCAGGCCGAGCAGGACCGGGTGATCCGCGCCGAACCGGGCGGCGTGCTGGTCGTCCAGGGCGGCCCGGGCACCGGCAAGACCGCGGTCGCGCTGCACCGGGCCGCCTACCTGCTCTACACCTACCGTGAGCAGCTCGCCGCCCGCGGCGTCCTGATCGTCGGACCGAACGCCACCTTCCTGCACTACATCTCCCAGGTCCTGCCGTCCCTCGCGGAGACCGGCGTGCTGCTGGCCACGATGGGCGACCTGCACCCGGGGCTCGCCGCGCACCGCCCGGAACCGCCGGCCACCGCCGAGGTGAAAGGCCGGGCCGCGATGGTCGAGGTGCTCGCCGGCGCGGTCCGGGACCGGCAGCGGGTGCCCGCCGAGCCGATCGAGATCGAGGTCGACGGGCAGGTGCTGCGCCTGACCGCGGCCGACTGCGAACCGGCCCGGCAGCGCGCCCGCGCCTCCGGCCTGCGCCACAACCTGGCCCGCCCGATCTTCGAGACCGGCGTGCTGGACGTGCTCGCCGCCCAGGTCGCCGACCGGATCGGCGACGACCCGTTCTGGGACGATCCGCTCGGCGCCGACGACGCCCTCACCTCACCGAACCTCCTCGACGAGGCGGACCGCGCCGACATCCGCGCCGACCTGGCGACAAACCCGCTGGTCCGGGCCGCTGTCGACGCACTGTGGCCGGTGCTCACGCCCGCCGATCTCCTGACTTCCCTGTACGCCTCCGTCGACGCCCTCGTCTCCGCCGCCACGCCCCCGCCCGCCTCCACCCCTGCCGCGACGTCCCCGCCCGCCTCCGCCTCCGCCGCCACGCCCCCGCCCGCCTCCACCTCCGCCAGCGCTCTCAGCCCCTTGTCCCGGCCCGCGGACACTCCCGCCTCTGCCGGCGCCTCCTTGTCCCCGCTCGCTGACGCACCCGCCTCCTTGTCCCCGCTCGCGGACGCACCCGCCTCCGCCGGCGCTCCGTTGCTCACCCGCGCCGAGTGTGAGCTGCTCCGGCGGGAGCCCGGCGGCGGCTGGTCACCGGCCGACGTCCCGCTCCTCGACGAAGCCGCCGAACTGCTCGGCGAGGACGACCGCGCGGCCCGCGCCGCCGCCGACCGGGAGCTGGCGATCCGGCTCGCCTACGCGCAGGGCGTCCTGGACATCACGGCCGGCTCCAAGTCCTACGAGCTGGAGGACGACGACGAGGCGGCGATCCCGAACATCGCCGACATCATGCAGGCCGACATGCTCGCCGACCGCCTCGCCGAGCGGGAACACCGCACCGCCGCCGAACGCGCCGCCGCCGACCGGAACTGGGTCTTCGGCCACGTGATCGTCGACGAGGCGCAGGAACTCTCCCCGATGGCCTGGCGCCTGCTGATGCGCCGCTGCCCGAGCCGTTCCATGACGGTGGTCGGCGACCTGGCGCAGACCGGCAGCCTCGGCGCGCCGGCCGCCTGGTCCGAGGTGCTCGCGCCCTACGTGGCCGACCGCTGGCGGCTGGCCGAGCTCACGGTCAGCTACCGCACCCCGGCCGAGATCATGGACTACACCCGGGACCGCCTGGCCACCGCCGACCCGGCGATCGTCCCGCCCCGGCCGGTCCGCTCCACCGGCGTCCCGCCCTGGCAGGCGACCGGCTCCCTGCCCGACCTGGTGGCCCGGGTCGCGAACGAGATCGACCTGCTGACCCGGGCAGCGGACGAGGCCGGCGCGACCGGTGCCGGTCGCCTGGCCGTGATCGCCCCGCCGGATCTCCAGGAGACCCTCGCCGCCGCCTTGCCCGCGCTCACCAGCGGCCCGTCCCCGGACCTGGAGGACCACGCCGTCCTCCTCACCGTCCCGCAGGCCAAGGGCCTGGAGTTCGACACCGTCGTGGTGGTCGACCCGGACGACATCCTGACCGGCTCACCCCGCGGCGCCAACGACCTCTACGTAGCCCTGACCCGCCCCACCCAGCGCCTCGGCGTCTTCACCCTCACCCGCGAGTGACGCGGCCACCGCCCGCTTCATCCTCACCCGAGGGTGACGTGGCCACCGCCCGCTTCACCCACCCGAAGTGACGCGGTCGCCAACCTCTTCGCCCTTCACCGGGAGTGACGCGGCCGCCGATCTCTTCGCCTGTTCACCGGGAGTGACGCGGCCGCCGATCTCTTCGCCTGTTCACCGGGAGTGACGCGGCCGCCGATCTCTTCGCCTGTTCACCGGGAGTGACGCGGCCGCTGACCTCTTCGCCCTTCACGGGGGAGTGACGCGGCCGCCGACCTCATGACACGCGCCATCGGGGCAGCCTCTCCCACCCCCTCAGCGGCCGGCGCCGCCGCCGAGGGGTGATGTGTGGCCGACCGCGCCGTCCGCCCTGGCTCCCTCAGTCCACGGTGACCGGCACCTCCACCGCATAGTGCAACCGGAGCGTGCCGTCGGCTGCCGCGTGCGTGCTGAGCAGGCGCAGCCGGTCCGGCTCCGCCCCGTCGGCGAGGGGCACACCGTCGAAGACCGACGGTGTGCCCCGCCCGCCGATCGCCACCGGAAGGACGGTCAGCCACAACTCGTCGACCAGGCCGGCCCGCAGCAGCGCCCCGTTGATCCCGCCGCCGCCCTGGGACATCACCCGGGTGACGCCGAGCCGCTCCCGCATCCGGCCCAGCGCCGCGCCGAGATCGACCCGCTCGTCGCCGGCGACCAGATAGGCGATCCGCTGGCGGCGCAGCTGCGCCAGATAGGCCGGCGGCGTGGCCCGGCACACCAGCACGAGCAGATGCGACTCGCCGTCGCTGGTCATCGTCCAGCGCACCCGCCCCCGCCCGTCCACCACGGCGAACCACCGGTCGTGCCGATCCGGCACATGATCGCCGCGCAGGACCTCGACGGGCTCGGCCGGCTCGGGCAGCCCATCGACCGGACCGGCGGTCTCCGGCACCAGCGACCCGCTGCCCTCCAGGATCACCTGCGCCCCGAACCGTCGCCGGTCGTCCTCCTCGACCGCCTGCACCCCCGGCGGCCGCAGCGACTGCCAGACCGCGGCCGCGTCCTCCCGCACCAGCAGCTGGTCACGGCGCAGCGCCACCCGCCCGTCGACCGAAGCCGAAACCGACACCACCACCCGAGGCCGTTCCATGCCCGTTGTCCTACCAGGACCGTCCGACATTTCTCGGATCGGCCGCCCAGCGCCGTGCGGCAGTGATCGGAGTGAGGATTCGTGCCGTGCGGCAGGATCGGAGGGTGAGCATTCGTGATCTGCTGCGCGGCGTGCCGGTGTTCGCCCGGCCTCTTCCCGGGTTCGCGGCGGGCGAGGCGCCGGACGATCCGCACGAGCTGTTCGCTTCCTGGCTCGCCGACGCCGTAACGGCCGGAGTGCTGGAGCCACACGCGATGACGCTCAGCACCGTGGACGCCGACGGCCTCCCGGACACCCGGATCCTGCTCCTGCGCGAGGTCGACGCGCAGGGCTGGCAGTTCGCCACCGACTCGGGCAGCGCCAAGGGCCGGCAGCTGGCGCGCCATCCGGCCGCCGCCCTCGGCTTCTACTGGCGGGAACAGGGCCGCCAGATCCGCGTACGCGGCAAGGTCCTGCCCCTGGATCGGGAGGCGTCCGCCCGTGATTTCCGCGCCCGGACCACCGCCTCCCGGGCGGCGAGCCTGGCCAGCAAGCAGAGCGAGGTGCTGGCGGATCCCGCGGACCTGGAGCACGCGCTCGCCGCTGCGGAGCGGGCCGTGCAAGCCGACCCGGACACGATCGATCCCGGCCACACGGTGTATTCGCTGGTGCCGGCCAGCATCGAATTCTGGCAGGGCGACGCCGGTCGCCGGCACGTGCGGCTCCGATACCGCCGATCCGCCGACGCCTGGCAAAGGGAGCTGCTCTGGCCCTGACCCCGGCAGGCCGCTCCCCGGACCACGGTCCACACCTTGGTGTCACCGTCAGGAAAGGCGCGCCCCGGTCGCTGTCAGGCCCGCGCGGCGCGCTTCCGCGGCGTGTGCCGCCGATAGGCGCTCACCGTCGGATCGCCGGCCAACCAGAACCGCCAGGGCACGTCATGGGCCGCGGTCACCCCGACCCGGGGCCCCGCCTCGATCATGCCGACCGCGCTCTCCGGCGGCGTCAGCGTCGCCGGCCCGCTCCCGTCCACCACCGACGTGTCGTTGGCGCTCCGGTTCAGGTCGAGGACCTGCATCAGCTTGGCCGGCCCGGCCGCCAGATCGACGTCCTTGCGAGCCGCGGTCCGGCGGGACCGGGCGATCTCCAGCCCGTCCACCACTTCCCCGGCCCGGAGCAGGACCGCCGCCGCCCGCCCTTGCTCGCCGCAGACGATGTTGGCGCAGAAATGCATCCCGTAGATCTGATAGACGTAGAGCCGCCCGGCCGGCCCGAACATCACCGCGTTCCGATGCGTCACCCCGCGATGCGCATGGCTGGCCGGATCCGCCCCGAGCCCGCTGTAAGCCTCCACCTCGGTCAGCCGCACGGTCACCCCGTTGGCGCTGAGCCGCCACCCGAGCAGCTCCTTCGCCGCCACGTCGACCGCTTCCGCCGGCAGCTCCATCCACCCGAATGTCACCATTCCACCCAACCACAGCGGCCCGCCGAGGGCCCGCCGGGGGACCAGGGGACAAGGTCGTCCCCGGCCAGGGCCGCCGCCCGCCACAGGCCCGCTCGGTTCAAGGCCAGACCGCTTCCCGGTACGCCGTAGGCCCCGCCGTGGCCGGCGCTTCCCGGTACGCCGTAGCCCCGCCGTGGCCGGCGCTTCCCGGTACGCCGTAGCCCCGCCGCGGCCGGCGCTTCCACGCCCGCGCCCACCGTGAGAACGCAGCAGAATCAAGCCGCCCTCGCCGAACCAACCGGCCGACGAGCGGTCGAAACCGGGCGGTGCCCTGCTCCCGCCGGACGAGTGACGCGGCCAGTGCCCGGGGTGGAGCTGTCACCGGGCCGGCAGCGCGTGCCCCGGCGGCATCGAGCGCTACGGCGGCAGCGAGGGACCCGGCGGGCGGAGCGCTGCGGCGGCAGCGAGGGACCCGGCGGGCGGAGCGCCGCGGCGGCAGCGAGGACCCGGCGGGCGGAGCGTCGCGGACGGGGTCAGTCGGTGGTTGCTGGGGCGGGCCGGGTGGCGCCGCACGGGTCGTCCGGGTCGACGGCGCGCATGATGCGGCGGCCGATGTCGCGGAGCTGGCGGGTCTGCGCCTTGGTCAGTTGGTCGAAGACCAGCGAACGGACCTCCGCCACGTGCCCCGGCGCGGTCGCCACCACCTTGTCCCAGCCGTCGTCGGTGAGCACCGCCAGCGTGTAGCGCCCGTCCTCCGGGTCGGGCGTCCGGCGGACCCAGCCCCTTTTCTCCAGGCGGCCGACGGCCTGCGACAGCCGGGCGAGGGAGCCCTCGGCGAGGACCGCGAGGGTGCTCATCCGCAGGGTCCGGCCGGGGGACTCGGAGAGGCCGGCCAGAATCCCGTACTCAAAATGGCTCAGGCCGGCGTCGCGCTGCAACTGCGTGTCGAGCGCCGACGGGAGCCGCATGAAGAGGCTCATCAGGACCAGCCACGTTTCGCGTTCCTCGCTGCTCAGCCACCGTGGCTCGGATGTCTCCATCCCCCGAGCATAGCTCAAGCGTTTAACCGCACATCGCTTGCATGTTTAAGTGAATGAGGCTAGCTTTCGCTCAACTGTTGAAGTGAAAGAGGGATCATGAACGTTGTTCTGTGGATCATCGCGGGCCTGCTCGCCGCCGCTTTCCTGGCCGCCGGGGCGATGAAGGTGTCGCAGCCCAAGGAGAAGCTGGTCGCGTCCGGGATGGGCTGGGCCGCGGACTTCAGCGCCGGCCAGGTCAAGCTGATCGGCGTGCTGGAGGTGCTCGCCGCGATCGGCCTGATCCTCCCGGCAGCGCTGGACATCGTTCCGGTGCTGGTGCCGCTCGCCGCGCTCGGGCTGGTGCTCACCATGATCGGCGCGGTGGTGGTGCACGCGCGGCGCGGGGAGAGCCAGGCGCTGCTGCCCAGCCTGGTGCTGCTGGTGCTGGCCGCGGTGGTGGCCTGGGGCCGGTTCGGTCCCTACGCGTTCTGATCGTTACCGGACGGCCGCGTCACCGGCGGCGCGCACCCGGTGACGTAAGGGTTACCGGTCGGTATAGTTCGCCGCCTCGGATGGGGCTGGGGAGCGAACGATGGCGCAGGCAGGGGAGCCGCGGGGCACCGAGGAGGGCACCGCGACCACACCGGTGACGGCGGAACAGCCGGCTCCGGCACCGGCGAACAAGCCGATGCCGCAAACCGCGGGCACCGCAACACCCGAACCCGGCACCCCGGCGCCGGACCCGGCGCCCGAGCCCGCAGCCGATCAGGCCGCCCCGACCCGATCCGACCCGGACCCGGTCGCACCGAATGACGCCGAGCCGACCCCGGCTGTGACTGACCAGGCGGTGCAGATCAAAGCCGAGTCGGCGCCGGAAGCAGAAGCGCCCGAAGCAACAGAAGCGCCGGAAGCACCGAAAGCGCCGGAGGCATCGAAAGCGCCGGAAGCACCGAAAGCGCCGGGAGCGCCGGTAGAGGAAGCGCCGGAAGCACCGGTAGAGCCGGCCGAGACCGAGCCGCTCGGTCCGGAAATGATCGCGCTTCTCCGCTCCGCCACCGCGAAGCGGGATCGCCCGGCCGCGCCGGAGAGTGCGCCCGGCGACAACTCGGTCACCAGGATTCTTCCCGTGGCGGCCGTCAACGCCATGCGGAACAAGGTTGCCCCGGTGGGGGAGAAGCAGGCTCAGCCGCGACCAGCCGAACCCGAACGGCCCGAGGCGGCCGAGGAGGTCGCGGCTGCGCAGGCCGACGGCGGTGCGCGCTCCGGGCGTACGAAAAACTTGGTGACGGGCCGTGCCGCACTGGCTGCCGGAGGTGTCGCAGCGGTCCTGGTGCTTCTGGGGGTGTGGGCGGTGATCGGCGGCGACGGCGGCTCGGCGCCGCTCGCGGGCAGCGGGACCGGCGGCGTGGTGGCGCCGGTCGTCCCGGCCACCTCGGCGTCCCCGACCGGGAGCGTCGTCCCGCAGGCCGCCGCCCGCCCGGTCCGCGGCGCCACCGACCTGGACCAGGTGTGCGGGAACACCTACTTCCCGGCTGCCCCGAAGTACCGCGGCAAGGCCCCGCACCCGATCGTGATCAGCGCCCGGGACCGGCTCGACCTGGACCAGCGGTCCACCCGGACGCTGAACCGGTACGCCTACGGCTCGAAGCTCGCGCAGCGCACCTGGGCGCCCGCCCCGGCCAAGGCCCAGCTGGTCGCGTGTCTGGATCTGATCGGCGGCGGCGCGAAGGTCAAGGACTGCCCCGGCGACGGCAAGGCCAAGCTCCCGCTGAAGGTCGGCCGCTACCGGCTGAGCCTGTACGAGGTGGCCACCCGCCGCAAGATCGCCGAAGCCACCCTGGACGGTGCCGACAAGGCCTGCCCGTGGGTGGTGATGACCGGAGCCGATCAGACCCTTTACACCACGCTCGACGACACCCAGCTCTACCGCGTGCTGCGGCCGAAGGTGGCTCAGGACGCGTCGGCCCAGCCCAAGAAGCGCTCGTAGAGGTCGGCGGGCGGCCCGCTGGTGCCAGCCGCCCAGTCGTCGATCGCCTCGATCAGGCACGAGCCGAGGTAGACGGCGAGGCCGTGCGGGAACTTCTGGTACTGCTCGGCGAGCTCGACCTTGGCGGTGGCGCACGGCCACGGCCGGCCGCAGACCCGGCAGTCCCACATGGGGCGCTCACCGACGTGTTCGGTCCGCGGCACGAGCATGCGTATCCCTTACCTTCTGCGATCTGGCGACTACACAATGGAGCCTGGCGTGCCTTAGGCTCGGACTCAAGCCGCCATGGCGAGAATCTCGCAAATGGATTCTCGCCGTCTCGATGCAGGCGTTCGGATCGTCTCGTTCGAGACACCGGGACACCGGGGCACGAGGCACCGGGACATCGGGACACCGGGACGTCGAGGTACCCGGACGCCGACACCGGCGGGGCGGCGAGGCGATCAGACACGGCGCCAGGCGGGGCGCCGTGCAGCGGGGAGGAGGTCGCCGGCATGTCCGAGACGGGGTCGACGGTACCGAGACGGCAGGTCGGCCGGCTGCTGCGGCAGTTGCGTGAGCAGGCCGGGATCTCGTTGATGGCCGCGGCGCAGGAGCTGGAGTTCTCCCGCGCCCGGATGTACCGGATCGAGAACGGCGAGGTGCCGGTCCGCAAGCACGACGTGATCGCCATGTGCGGGGTGTACGGCGCGCCCGGCCACATGACCGAGGTGCTGATCGGCCTGGCCCAAGAGTCCAAGGCCAAGGGCTGGTGGCACGCCTACGGCGATGTCGTCCCCGGCTGGTTCGAGCTCTACGTCGGGATGGAGCAGGCCGCGTCCCGGCTGCGCCAGTTCGCCCCCAGCGTGATCCCCGGCCTGCTGCAGATCCGGGAGTACGCGGAGTTCGTCTTCAGCCGGTGGCACGGCGACGACCCGGCCGCGGTGGAGAACGCGGTGGCCGTCCGGCTGGAGCGGCAGTCCCTGCTGCGCCGGGCCCGGCCCCGGCCGCCCCGGCTGGAGGTGATCATCGACGAGGGGGTGCTGCGCCGCTCGATCGCCGACACTCTGGGCATGCAGAAGCAGCTGGCCCACCTGGTGAACGTCTCCACCCGGCCGGACATCAGCGTCCGGGTGATCCCGTTCGGCGTCGGCCCGCACCAGGCCGCCAGCTCGGGGCAGTTCACCATCCTGGAGTTCCCGGCGGTCGGGACGGCGTCACCGGAGCCCACCACGATCTACTGCGAGAATCTCACCGGCGCGCTCTACCTGGATAAACTCGCCGAAGTCGAGACCTACGAGACGATCTGGGCCGCCCTGGACGCGGCCGCGCTGAGCCAGTCCGATTCCGATGACCTCATCGGCAAGATCATCAAGGAGAGCGATGGCTGACCTGACCGGTGCCGTCTGGCACAAGAGCAGCCGGAGCGGTGGCAACGGGGGCGACTGCGTCGAGGTGGCCACCAACCTGCCGGGCATCGTGGCGCTGCGGGACACCAAGGACCCGGGCGGCGCCGCGCTGGTCTTCACCCGTGCCGAGTGGAGCGCCTTCCTGGACGGCGTACGCTCCGGCGAATTTGATCTTGAAGTCCGGTGATCTTTATGAGTCTGTGAGCCGTACCTTAAGGAATCCTTTCGTCTGCGGAACTCACCCGGCCGGTCGCGCATAGTCGTGGGGCGTCGTCCCCTGCCCGACTCACCGAGGTGAATATCCGTGTCGCTCTCCGCTGCCGCCCGTCTCCGATACACCCTGGTGGCGGGCTCGACAGCCGTGGTCATCGGTGCGGGGTTCATCTCCGCCGGCATCATGCAGCGGCCCTCGGACGAGCCGGTCCCGCAGTCGGCGGACGTCCCGCTCGCCGCGGTGGCCGCGCCCAGCGGCGGCACCGGCCTGCTGCCCGCCGACGACGCGCTGCCGCCGTCGTCCGCCCCGGCCGGCACCCCGTCGCCGTCGGCCACCTCGAAGGCCTCGCCGACCCCGCGCGCCACGGCCAGCAAGAAGACCGTCACCACCCCGCCGACCAGGCGGACCTCGACGAAGAAGACCACCCAGGCGGTGCCCGACGTGCCGGCCACCGAGGACACCATCCTCGACCAGGTACTGGCCCACATCAACGCGGCCCGCGCCGACGAGGGCCTGCCCGCGCTCACCCTGGACACCAAACTCTCCAAGGCGGCGGCGATCCACAACCAGCTGATGATCGACGGCTGCGGCCTGTCCCACCAGTGCTCCGGTGAGGGCGGCATCGGCACCCGGTTCAGCGCCCAGGGGGTGTCCTGGAGCAGCGCCGGCGAGAACATCGGGTACGGCTCCAGCGGCAGCAGCGCCGCCGACAAGGTGAAGGCGGCCAACGGCCTGACCGACTCGATGCTCGCCGAGGTGCCGCCGAACGACGGTCACCGCCGGAACCTGCTCAGCAAGAGCTTCACCCGGATCGGGCTGAGCGTGGTCCGGGACAGCAAGGGCATCACCTGGATGACCCAGGACTTCGTCGGGTGATAGACATGCCCGGTGAGGCGGTCGGCGACTAAGCGGGTGGCGGTCCTGGCGGCTGCCGGTGAGGTGGTCGCGGCGCGCGGCGCGGACGCCACCCGGTTCAGCGACGTGACCGCGGCGACCGGGGTCGGCGTCTCCACCCTGCAGTACTACTTCGGTACCCGCGAGGACATGCTGATCGCGGTCTTCCGGCACGCCGCCGAGCGTGAGCTGGAGCTGGTCGGCGAGCTGCTGCGGCCGCTGACCGACCCGTGGGAGCGGCTCCTGGCGATCGCCGGCCACCTGGGCAACGACACCACCTGGCGGCTCTGGGTGGAGAGCTGGCGGTGGGCGTCGCGGGACGCCGAGGTGCGGGCCGACGTGCTCGACGACTACCGCCGCTGGCGTGAGCTGATCGCCGCGAACATCACCGCCGACGACCCGATGCGGGTCGCCCAGCAGGTGCTCGCGCTGATCGACGGGCTGGCCCTGCCGGTGGTGCTCGGCGACCCGGCGATCGACCGGGCCGCCGCACGGGAGCTGCTGGAGGACGCGCTGGCCCGGCTGCTCGGTCGTACCCCGGCCGGTTAGCTCCCGCGGCTCTCCGGCGCGGAACCCGTACCCCGGCCCTCCAGCAGCGGGGTGGACCGCTTCCACCGCGGCCCGTCGCCGTCCTTGCGCCGCCGGGCCATCCCGGACAGCGCCTCCAGGACCACCCGGTTGCCGAGCATCGCGGTGATCTCCGCGTGGTCGAACGGCGGTGACACCTCGACGATGTCCATCCCGACCACCGGCAGCTCGTGGCAGATCCGGGAGACGCTGTCGAGCAGCTGCCGGGCGGTGAGGCCGCCGGGCTCCGGGGTGCCGGTGCCCGGCGCGTGGCCGGGGTCGCAGACGTCGATGTCGACCGAGAGGAAGACCCCGTCGCAGCCGTCCATGGCGATCTCGAACGCGCTGTCCAGCACCGCGTCCAGCCCACGCTCGACGATCTCGCTCATGTGGAACGAGTTCATCCGCTGATCGGCCATCCAGTCCAGGACGTCCGGGCCCGGCCAGTAGCCGCGCAGCCCGAGCTGCAGGAACCGGTCGCCGCGGACCGCGCCGGACTCGATCAGCCGGCGCATCGGCTGGCCGTGGCCGTAGAGCGAGCCGAACTCGATGTCGCCGGTGTCCGCGTGCGCGTCGAAGTGGATCACCGAGATCCGGCCCGGGGCGTGCGCGCTGGCCACCCCGGTCACGTCCGGCCAGGTCACCGTGTGGTCGCCGCCCAGGATCAGCGGGATCGCGCCGTGGCGGGCGAGGAAGCCGACGCCCTCCTCGATGGTCCGGCAGCTGCGCTCGATCTCGCCGCTGAACACCTCCAGGTCGCCGGCGTCCTTGACGGTCAGGTCGGTGCCGAGCGCGTCGACCCGCATCGCCAGGTGCGGGCGGGTGCTGTCGTGCGCCAGGTAGTCGGTGCCGCGGATGACCTGCGGGCCGAACCGGGCGCCGGGCCGGTGCGAGGTGCCGCCGTCGAACGGGGCGCCGATGATCACCACGTCCGCGTCGGCGTACGACTCCGGCTCCCGCCAGTCGCAGGCGGGCACTCCGAGGAACGTGTAGTCCGGCCCGAACATCGGTCCATAGCGCGTCATGTTCTGCATCCTTCCCGGCTCGCGGTGTCGCCGGGGACTGTATCGCCATACTGTACGGCCGTACAGTTCCGGGTGGACCGTTAAAGTTCAGCGGTGCTCGAATTGCTGAAATCCCTCCTGCGCCGGATCCTGGGCGAGCCGGCCCAGCAGCCAGCCCCGCCGGCGCCGAAGCAGACCGGTCGCACCCGGCCGGCCACGCCCCCCGCGCGCCAATCGCCCGCCCCCGTCACGCCGAAGCCGGCCGCCCCCGCCGCGCCGAAGCCGGCCGCCCCGAAACCCGCCCCGTCCCCGCGCTCGGACGCGTCGCCGAAGCCGCCCGTCCTGGCGCACCGGCGGCGGCCTCCGCGCCACGTCCCCACCGAGCAGCACAGCACCCGCACCATCGCGTACTCCCCGAACCTCGACGGCGACGCCGACCCGGGCGAGATCGTCTGGACCTGGGTGCCCTACGAGGACGACCCCGATCAGGGGAAGGACCGCCCGGTCCTGGTCGTCGGCCGGGAGGGTGCCACGCTGCTCGGCCTGATGCTGTCCAGCCAGAACGAGCGGGACGGCCAGCGCAACTGGCTCGCCCTCGGCGCCGGCGAGTGGGACCGCACCGAGCGCCCCAGCTGGGTGCGCCTGGACCGGGTCCTCGAAGTCGAGGAGGACGGCATCCGCCGGGAGGGCGCCATCCTGGACCGGCCCCGGTTCAGTCAGGTGGCGGCCAAGCTCCAGCGGGATTACGGCTGGTCATAATCGGACAACCGGATAGCGTTGCGGACATGGAAATGGACGTGATGGCCGGTTTCGGCGGCAAGCAGGCCTGGCTCGCGGTGGCCGGCCGGGACCAGGACGCGGTGCTGGCCGCCCTCGGGCTGCGCGATCTCGGCCCGGTCCGCTGGCGCGACGGTCTCGACCTGGCCCACCTGACCGGCGACCGGGTGGTGGTCACCCCGCCGCTGCCCGGCGCCCGGGACACCGCGTGGGTGCTGGCTGCCGGGCACTGGCTGATCGCCCCGGGCCCGGACGTGGTGGCGCTCTCCACCGCGCTCGACACCGAGGTGCAGTACTTCGCGACCCACCGGGTCACCGAGCTGCACCGGTGGCAGCGCGCGGTGAAAGGTGATCTCGTGCGCGCCTTCGGGTACGTCGGCCAGACCGGCGAGGTCACCTCGTGGTTCGGGGAGCCCGGCCCGGCCGAGCGGGAGGCCGGCCTGCCCGGCACACTGGACGACGAGTCCACTGTGCTGGTGGCCGAGCGCGACGTGTTCCGGGTGGCCGGCGCCTGGAGCATCGACCCTACGACGCTGACCGGTCCGGCGCCCGGCCCGCTGCGCGCCGGCGCGGCGGACTGACCCCGAGGAGGCCGCCGACATGCGGAAATACGTGATCATGGGAGTCCAGGGCAGCGGCAAGGGCACCCAGGGCCAGTTGCTGGCCCGGGACCTGGACCTGGTGCACATCAGCGTCGGCGACATCTTCCGGTGGAACGTGCGGAACCACACCAAGATGGGCGCCCAGGTCCGCCGGATCATGGCGGCCGGCGACCTGGTCGACGACGACCTGGTCGAGTCGGTCGTCCGGGACCGCCTCGACCAGCACGACTGGAACTTCGGCTTCATCATCGACGGGTTCCCGCGCAACGGCCGCCAGGCCGAGTTCTTCATGGAGTCCTACGACCTGGACGCGGTCATCCACCTGGAACTCCCCGACGACGAGGTGCGCCGCCGGGTGCTCAGCCGCCGCCTGTGCCCGAACTGCGGCATGGACTACAACCTGATCGCCGACCGCCCGGAGCAGGAGGGCCGCTGCGACATCTGCGGCCACGAGCTGGTCACCCGGGCCGACGACACCCCGGAGGCGCTGGAGGCCCGGCTCCGCGACTACCACGAGAAGACCCGCCCGGTCCTGGAACTCTTCCAGCGCAAGGAGGTCGTCCACGACGTCGACGGCCGCCCCCCGGTCGACGAGGTCCAGAACGCCATCCGCAAAACCCTCGGCCTCCCGGCCTACCTCCCCACCGAAGATCATTAGAACCGGTTTTCGGTACGCCCGGAGCGCGCGTTCGTGGGTGCTCCTCTCGGTCGTGCCTGTCGGTGGGTGCTCGGTCCGGCCGTGCCTGTCGGTGGGTGCTGCTTCCGGCCGTGCCTGTCGGTGGATGCTCGGTCCGGCCGTGCCCGTCCGTGGGCGCTTCTTCCACCCGCGCCCGTAGCACGTCTCGCTGAGCGTTGAGCGATCGTCCACATTTCCGTGCCGTCCACAGCCTTTCCGCGCGAACCGCGCCCCGCCCGCCACACTGCACAAGCGGGGGCCTCCTCCCCCTGGGTGGGCGGGTTCTGGGCTGGGCCGGTTCTGGGCTGGGCCGGTTCTGGGCTGGGCCGGTTCTGGGCTGGGCCGGTTCTGGGCTGGGCCGGTTCTGGGCTGGGCCGGTTCTGGGCTGGGCCGGTTCTGGGCTGGGCCGGTCTTGAGCTGGGCCGCCTCTGAGCCGGGCCACCTCTGAGCTGAGCGGTCCGGCTGCCCAGACCCGGACCCGGCGATCCGCTCGTCGGCGTCCAGCCCGGCCAGCAGCGCCCGACACGGCCTTTCAGACCGCCACCGGTTCCCGCTCGCGATCCCGAGCCGGCCAACCGCCCACCACCACGACCGCCGCGACCGCAAGGACCGCCGCCAGCACCCGGTACCCCACGGCCAGGCCCGCCAGAAGGTCGGCGGGGGAGCGCAACGCGTGGTGTTCGGCGAGGACCGTGCCGATCAGGGCGACGCCGAGGGCCGCGCCCACCTCGCGGGCCGCCGAGTTCAGGCCGGAGCCGAGTCCGGCGCTGCCGGCCGGCAGCCCGGCCAGGATGCCGCCGGTCAGAGCCGGGGCGCACAGGCCCATGCCGGCCGCCATCAGCAGCAGATAGGCGGCGTAGAGCGGGTACGGCGTCCCGGCGTCCGCGGTCGACAGCAGGAGCAGCCCGGCCACGATCGCGGCGAGTCCGGTCGCGATGACCGGGCGGGGGCCGTAGCGCTGGGTGAGCGGCACCGCCCGCCGTGAGAACACTGCCATTCCGAGCGCGAGCGGGCCGATCGCCAGGCCGGTGAGCAGCGTCGAGTAGCCCTTGACGGTCTGCAGGTACTGGGCGTTGACGTAGAAGAGCCCGAACAGGGCGAGGAACGTGGCGCCGACACCGAGCGCGCCTGCCCGTACCGAAGCAATCGTGAAGATCCTGATGTCCAGCAGCGGGTTGCCGGAGCGCAGCGAGTGCCCGGCGAAAGCGGCCAGGGCCAGCAGCCCGGCGGCGAACGAGGCCAGCACCACGGGGTCGGTCCAGCCTCGCTCCGGGCCTTCGATGATCCCGTGCAGCAAGGCGAAGAGGCCGCCGGTGAGCAGCAGCGTGCCGAGCGGGTCGACCGGAGTGTCGTGCCGGGGCGCCCGCGGGACGGCGAGCGCGACGCCGGCCACCAGCAGCGCGGCGACCGGGACGAAGACGAGGAACAGGGCGGGCCAGTCGAACCACTGCAGCACCGTCCCGGCCACCAGGTTGCCGGCCATGCCGCCGAGGCCCATGCAGGCGGTCCACAGGGCGATCGCGTGCGGGCGGCGCTCCGGGCGGGTGGCGTGCAGCAGCAGGGCCAGGGTGGCCGGCTGGGCGAGCGCCGCGGCGACCCCGCCGAGTGCCCGGCCGACCTGCAGCGCGGCGACGGTCGGGGCCAGCGCGCTGATCAGGTTCGCCGCGCCGAACAGGGCCAGGCCGGCCAGCAGCACGCCCTTGCGGCCGATCCGGTCGCCGAGCGCGCCGGCCGGGATGAGCAGCCCGGCGAAGGCGAGCACGTAGGCGTCGACGATCCAGACCAGGTCGCTCGGGCCGGGGTGCAGGTCGCTCGCGGCGAGCCGGGGGATGGCCAGGTTGATCCCCGCGACCAGGGCCTGCAGGGCCAGCACGGTCAGGCACATCAGGGCCAGCGTGGAGTTCTCGCGTCTCATGTGGCCGACGCTAGGATCGGCCATATCTAACGTCAAATGCATGCTTGACAAGGGAAGGTTGCGTCCGACGCAATGAATCTGGACCTGAACCTGCTGTTCGCGCTGGACGCCTTGCTGGAGGAGGGGAGCGTCGGCGGCGCGGCCCGCCGGCTGCACCTGTCCGAGCCGGCGACCAGCCGCGCGCTGGGCCGGATCCGGGCGGTGATCGGCGACCCGGTGCTGGTCCGTTCCGGCCGGCGGATGGTGCTCACGCCGCGCGCCCAGGAGCTGCGCACCGAGGTGCACGCGCTGGTCGAGCGGGCCCGCGCGGTCTTCACCCCGCCCGGCCCGCCGGATCCGGCCACCCTGCGGCGGGTCTTCACGGTGCTGGCCGACGACGTGGCGATCGCGCTCGGTCCGGAGCTGCTGGCCCGGGTGCGGGCCGGTGCGCCCGGGGTCACGCTGCGCTTCCTCGGCGAGGACCCGGCGGCGGACGGCTCGCGGCAGCTCCGGGACGGACAGGCCGACCTGGACATCGGCGTGGTGCCGGACGCGCCGCCGGAGATCGTGGTGGAACCGCTGTTCACCGACCGGATGGCCGCGGTGGTCCGGGCCGGGCACCCGCTCGCCACCGGGGAGCTGACCCCGGAGCGCTACGCGGCGGCCGCTCACGTCAGCGCGTCCCGCCGGGGCAAGCTCACCGGCCCGATCGACGACGCGCTGGCCGAGCGGGGTCTGACCCGGGAGGTCGCGCTCGCGGTGCCGACCTTCGGAGCGGCGCTGGTGGTGGTGGCCCGGACCGACCTGGTGGGCCTGATGCCGGCGCGGCTGGGCAGCCGGGCGGTCGAGGCGCTGGGGCTGGTCGCGCTGGAGCCGCCGGTGCCGCTGCCGGCCAAGGAGATCGCGATGGCCTGGCATCAGCGCTACGACGCGGACGGCGCGCACCGGTGGCTGCGGGACCGCGTCCGGGAGACGGTAGCGGAGCTGAACGACGGTAAAACCAACACAACCGGGCATTCCTGAACGGCTCGTCCACTACGCCGGGTCCGAGGGTTATAGCCCGATTGGCCACATTGGTGCCCACGAGATTCCGAAGCAAGGAGACCGAAATCTCTTTGACATATTGCGCTCGGACAGAAGCGGGCGTAAACAAAGACAAAGCAAAATCGACGGCTGGGCGGTGAGCGGATGTACGCGGAGGAACGGCAGCAGGAGATCGTGCGGCGTGCCCGCGCTGAGGGCCGCGTCGACGTGGTCACCCTGGCGGACAGCTTCGCGGTCACCGCCGAGACGATCCGGCGCGACCTCTCGGTGCTGGAGCGGGCCGGCGTGCTGCGCCGGGTGCACGGTGGAGCGATCCCGGTCGAGCGGCTCGGCTTCGAGCCCGCCCTGGCCACCCGGGACGCCGTGCTGATCAGCGAGAAGGAGCGGATCGCCAAGGCCGCGCTGGCCGAGGTCCCGGAGGACGGCGCGATCATCCTGGACGCCGGGACGACCACCGCCCGGCTGGCCCAGCTGCTGCCCGCCGACCGCGAGCTCACCGTGGTGGTCAACTCTCCGGTGCTGGCCGCGATGCTGGGGATCAAGCCGAACCTGTCGGTGCTGCTGCTCGGTGGCCGGGTCCGCGGCAAGACCCTGGCCACGGTGGACGACTGGGCGCTGCGGCCACTGTCCGAGATGTATGTCGACGTGGCCTTCATGGGCACCAACGGCTGCACCGTCGAGCGCGGCATGACCACGCCGGACCCGGCCGAGGCCGCGGTCAAGCGGGCGATGATCGCCGCCGCCCGCCGGGTGGTGCTGCTCGCCGACCACACCAAGATCGGCAACGACTACCTGGCCAGGTTCGGCGGCCTGACCGAGCTGGACCTGCTGATCACCGACAACGGGCTGGACCACGAGCTGGCCGCCGAGGTCGAGGCCACCGGGGTCCGGATGGTCCAGGCATGATCCTCACCGTCACCCTCAATCCCAGCGTCGACCGGGCCCTGGAGGTCGACGCGCTGGTCCGCGGCGAGGTGCTGCGCGCCGGCGACTCGCACATCGATCCGGGGGGCAAGGGCGTCAACGTCTCCCGCGCGCTGCTCGCCAACGGGGTCAGGTCGACCGCGGTGGTGCCGGCCGGCGGCGCCGAGGGCGAGCAACTGGTCGATCTCCTCAAGGGGGAGGGGGTCGACATGGTGGCCGTCCCGATCGTCGGGCGGACCCGGTCCAACATCACCCTGGCCGAGCCGGACGGCACGGTCACTAAGATCAACGAAGCCGGCCCGGTGCTCTCGCCTGCCGAGTTCGCCGAGGTCAGCGACGCGGTGCTGGCCGCCGCGTCGTCCGCCGACTGGGTGGTGATCTGCGGCAGCCTGCCACCCGGCCCGTCCGTCCCGGCCTTCGCCGCGCTCTGCGAGCGGCTGGTCGCGGCCGGCGCCCGGCTCGCCGTCGACTCCAGCGGACCGGCCCTGCTCGCCGGGGTCAGCGCCGGCGCCGCCCTGGTCAAGCCGAACCGGGAGGAGCTGGCCGAGGCGGCCGGCGCCGAGCTGTGCACGCTCGGCGACGTCCTGGACGCCTGCGCCCGGTTGCGCAAGGCCGGCGCCGGGACGGTGCTGGCCAGCCTCGGCGCGGACGGCGCGGTCCTGGTCGAGGAGTCCGGCGTGCTGATCGGGCGGTCGCCGGTGACCGTGCCGCGCAGCACCGTCGGGGCCGGCGACGCGCTGCTGGCCGGCTTCCTCGCGGCGGGGGCGCGCGGCGAGGCCGCGCTCATCGAGGGACTCGCCTGGGGCGCGGCCGCGGTGAGCCTGCCGGGCAGCCGGATGCCCGGACCCCACGACCTCGACCGTACGACCGTCCGCGTCGAGTCCCGCCCCGACCCGTCCCGTCCGCTCGGCCGCGACTGAGGCCGTACCCCACATCGGCGAGCGCTGGTGGAAGCGGCCGCAAGGTCGCGGAGGACCGCTACCCGCAGCGATCCGGATTTATCCCTACTAAGTGGTATGAAGCTGACTTTCACTACGGGGGCCTGTCACGACCCCAGTCAATGAAATGGAGATCTCATGGCCTCTTCGTACACCCCCGAGGTCACCGGGACGAGTTTCCGGGCCCGCGTGCAGAAGCTCGGTGGTCATCTGGCCGGCATGGTGATGCCCAACATCGGCGCGCTGATCGCCTGGGGCCTGATCACCGCCATGTTCATCCCGGTCGGCTGGATACCGAACGAGAACCTGGCCCAGCTCGTCGACCCGATGATCAAGTACCTGCTGCCGGTACTGATCGGTTACACCGGCGGCCGGATCGTGCACGGCCAGCGCGGCGCGGTGGTCGGCGCGATCGCCACCTTCGGCGTGGTGGTCGGCGCCGAGGTGCCGATGTTCCTCGGCGCGATGATCATCGCCCCGCTCACCGCGTGGGTGCTGAAGATGTTCGACAACGCGATCGACGGCAAGGTCAAGCCGGGCTTCGAGATGCTGATCGACAACTTCTCGGCCGGCATCATCGGCGCCGCCTTCGCGATCCTCGGCAAGCTCACCATCGGCCCGGTCGTCGACGGGCTGACCAAGGCGGCCGGCAACGCCGTCGACTGGCTGCTCGACCACAGCCTGATGCCGCTCGCGTCGATCCTGGTCGAGCCGGCCAAGGTGCTGTTCCTGAACAACGCGATCAACCACGGCGTCTTCGGCCCGCTCGGCGTGCAGCAGGTGCAGGAGCACGGCAAGTCGATCCTGTTCATGATCGAGTCGAACCCCGGCCCGGGCCTCGGCCTGCTCCTGGCGTTCATGTTCTTCGGCCCGCGGGTGCTGCGCCCGACCGTGCCGGCCGCGATCATCATCCAGTTCCTCGGTGGCATCCACGAGATCTACTTCCCGTACGTGCTGATGAAGCCGCGCCTGATCCTCGCGATGATCGCCGGTGGCATGTCCGGTGTGGCCACCTTCATGATCACCGGGACCGGCACGGTCGCCACCCCGGCGCCGGGCAGCATCTTCGCCTACTTCGCGGTGACCGCGAAGGACGGGTACGTCGGCATGATCCTCGGCGTGATCATCTCGGCCGCGGTCACCTTCGGCGTCGCCTCCGCGCTGCTCGGCTTCGGCAAGCTGAAGTCCGACCAGGACCCGGACGAGGTCGCCGAGGAGACCGTCGCCGACGAGGAGATCCTGGCCGCCGAGACGGCCGGCACCCAGCACCCGGCCGCCGCGCCGGCCAAGGAAACCGCCTGACCACTGGAGAACGGAGAGCCCGTCATGGCCACCATCAACGGCAAGGACATCCACAAGCTCGTCGTCGCCTGCGACGCCGGGATGGGCAGCAGCGTGATGCTCGCCAGCACGCTGAAGAAGCAGCTCGGCAAGACCGGCGTCACCGTGGAGCACACCCCGGTGAACTCCATCCCCGCCGACGCCGACCTGGTCGTCTGCCACAGCGGCCTGGCCGCCCGGGCCCGCTCGGTGGCGCCGGGCAAGCCGATCGTGCCGTTCCAGATCTTCCTCGGCGACCCGGCGGTCACCAAGGTGGTCAAGGCCATCCAGCAGGGCACCGACCTCAATGTCTGAGCTGCTGGACCGCCGGGCGATCAGACTGGCCGAGACGGCGGCGGACCGCGACGACGCGATCCGCCGCACCGGACAGGCACTCGTGGAGATCGGCGCGGTGGACGCCGGATACGTCGACACCATGCTCGCCCGCGAGCGGTCGATCTCCACGTACGTCGGTGAGGGGGTCGCCATCCCGCACGGCACCCTCGGCGGCAAGGAACTGGTCCACCGGGACGCGCTGTCGGTGCTGCGCTTCCCGGAGACCGTGGACTGGGACGGCGAGCCGGTGACCCTGTGCGTCGGCATCGCCGCCAAGGGGGACGGGCACGTCGAGCTGCTCGCCGCCCTCGCCGAGATCCTGCTCGACGAGGACCAGGCCCGCGAACTGCGCGAGGCCACTGACCCATCAACGGTGATCCGGTTGCTCGGGTCGATCAAGGAGGATTCCGAGTGAAGGTCGTGCGATTCCACGCTCCCGGCGATGTCCGCTTCGAGGACGTGCCGGAGCCCGAGGCCGGTCCGGGCGAGGTGAAGATCCGGGTCCGGAACTGCTCCACCTGCGGCACCGACGTGAAGATCTCCAAGTTCGGGCACCACCACATCCACCCGCCGCGGGTGATGGGCCACGAGATCGCCGGTGAGATCGTCACGGTCGGCGACGGCGTCGAGGGCTGGGCGCCCGGCGACCGGGTGCAGGTGATCGCGGCCATCCCGTGCGGCGAGTGTGCCGAGTGCCGGCGCGGCCGGATGACCATCTGCCCGAACCAGGTCTCGATGGGCTATCACTTCGAGGGCGGGTTCGCGCAGTACATGGTCGTACCGAAAGAGGTCCTCAAGGTTGATGGTCTGAATCGGATCCCGGAGGGCGTCTCGTTCGCCGAGGCGTCGGTCGCCGAGCCGCTGGCCTGCGCGCTGAACGCGCAGAACCTGGCCCGGGTCGGCGACGGCGACGACGTGGTGGTGATCGGCTCCGGCCCGATCGGCTGCCTGCACGTCCGGCTCGCCCGGGCCCGCGGCGCCGCCCGGGTGTTCCTGGTCGAGCTCAGCCGGCAGCGCCTGGAGATGGCGGCGAACCTGGTCAAGCCGGACGCCGCGATCTGCGCCGCCGAGGTCGACCCGGTCGAGGAGATCCGCAAGCTCACCGACGGCCGCGGCGCCGACGTGATCATCACGGCGGCCGCCTCCGGCAAGGCGCAGGAGCAGGGCATCCAGATGGCCGCCCGGCAGGGCCGGATCAGCTTCTTCGGCGGCCTGCCCAAGGACAAGCCGACCATCACCTGCGACTCCAACCTGGTGCACTACCGGGAGCTGACCATCGTCGGCGCCAACGGGTCCAGCCCGGAGCACAACAAGCAGGCCCTCGAACTGGTCGCCACCGGCGCCGTCCCGGTCGCCGACCTGATCACCCACCGGCTGCCGCTGGACGGCGCGATCGACGCGTTCGGGATCGTCGAGCGCGGCGAAGCCATCAAGGTCACCATCGAGCCCTAGGAGGCGTTATGCCCACGCGTACGGTCGCCGTCGGTTCCGCCAGCGGGCTGCACGCCCGGCCCGCGAAGATCTTCGTCGAGGCGGCGGCGAAGGCCCCGGTGAAGGTCACCATCCGGGTCGGCGAGAAGAAGCCGGTGCCGGCCAAGAGCATGCTGTCCGTGCTCGCGCTCGGCGCCAAGCAGGGCACCGAGGTCGTCCTGGAGGCCGACGGGGACGGCGCGGACGAGACCCTGGACGGGCTGGCCGCGCTGCTCGCCAAGGACTTGGACGCCGACGATGCCTGATCTGTCCGGGATCGGGGTGTGCCCGGGTGTCGCCGCCGGTCCGCTGCTGCGGATCGCGGCGGCGCCCGCGCTGCCCGCCCCGGCGCCGGTCACCGACGCCGGGGCGGAGGTGGAGCGGGCCTTCGCCGCGCTCGCCGAGGTCGTCGCCGACCTGGAACGGCGCGCCGACCGGGCGACCGAGGCGACGGTGGCCGAGGTGCTGCGGGCCGAGGCGCTGATGGCGGACGACGAGGAGCTGCGCGACGCGGTCCGGGAGCGGATCGAGGAGGGCGCCGACGCGCCGCACGCGATCGACGCCGCCTTCGGTACGTTCCGCGAGATGTTCACCGAGGCCGGTGGGTATCTCGCCGAGCGCGTGGCGGACCTGGACGACCTGCGGGACCGGGCGGTCGCCGTCCTGCTCGGGCTGCCGATGCCGGGGGTGCCGCAGCCCGGCCATCCCTACGTGCTGGTGGCCCGGGACCTGGCGCCGGCGGACACCGCGGACCTCGACCCGGCGGTGGTGCTGGCGCTGGTCACCGAGGTGGGCGGGCCGACCAGTCACACGGCGATCCTGGCCCGGGCGCTCGGGTTGCCGGCCGTGGTGGCGTGTCGTGGCATCCTCGACGTGCCGGAGCGGACTCTGGTGCAGGTGGATGGTGGCACCGGTGAGGTCACCCTCGGCGCCTCCTCCGTCTTCTCCGCGAAAGGTGTGGACGAGCCGGAACTCTCGCATCCGGGGCGCACGGACGACGGGCACCCGGTCAAGCTGCTGGCCAACGTCGGCTCGGTGAAGAACGTGCCGGCCGCCGACCAGGCCCACGCCGAGGGGATCGGCCTGTTCCGCACCGAGCTGCTCTTCCTCGACCGCACCACGGAACCTTCCCGGGACGAGCAGGTCGTCGCGTACCGGGAGGTCTTCCAGGCGATGGCCGGGCGCCGGGTGGTGATCCGCACGCTGGACGCCGGCGCCGACAAACCGCTGCCCTTCCTGCACCAGGACGGCGAGCCGAACCCGGCCCTCGGGGTGCGCGGGCTGCGCGTCGCCCGGCAGCGCCCGGAGGTCCTGACCACCCAGCTGGCGGCGATCGCCGAGGCGGCCGCCGACAGCGGCGCCGACGTCTGGGTGATGGCGCCGATGGTGTCCACGCTGGCCGAGGCGACCTCGTTCGCGGACGCGGTGCACGAGGCCGGGCTGCCCCGGGCCGGGGTGATGATCGAGGTGCCGGCCGCCGCGCTGCGCGCCGCTGACCTGCTCGGGGTGGTCGACTTCCTGAGCATCGGGACCAACGACCTGAGTCAGTACACGTTCGCCGCCGACCGGATGTGCGGCGAGCTGGCCGAGCTGCTCGACTTCTGGCAGCCGGCGCTGCTGCAGCTGATCGGGATCTGCGGGGAGGCGGGCCGGGCCACCGGGAAGCCGGTGGGGGTGTGCGGGGAGGCGGCGGCCGATCCGGCGCTGGCACCGGTGCTGGCCGGGCTCGGGGTGAGCAGCCTGTCCATGTCGCCGCGGGCGCTGTCCGGGGTGCGGGCTTCGCTGGCGCGGTATTCGTACGCGGAATGTCGCCGTCTCGCCGAGCTGGCTGTGGCCGCGCCGGACGCGGCCACAGCTCGCAAGATCGTGCTCAGTTGAACGGGAAGCCCGGCGGGAACGGCGACTGCATGTCGGTCTCGTCGGTCATCAGGCGGATCACGTCGAGCGCCACCTTCGGGGTGCCCGGCGTGCCCTCCAGCACGGTCACCCGCTTCTTGCTGTCGTCCCGGTAACCCGCCTCGATCCGGTAGGTGTACCGGTTCTTGGCGGAGCCGGACGCGTAGCGCGGCCGGAGCGCCTGGAACGCCGGGCTGGACGCCAGCCGCAGCACCTCGGCGTCCTGCCGGGTCGAGGCGCCGACCAGGGTGTACACCGACTGGCCGGGCCGGCCGCCGCGGGTGCGCACGATGACGACCGCGATCGCCTTCTTGAGTGCGGGCTTGGCCGAGGCGGGGGCGGGCTGCGGCGCGGGCTCGGTGGCCAGCGCCGCCCCCGCCGTCCCGGCGACACCGGCCAGTACCGCGGTGAGACTCAGCATCAACTTACGCATGCCCTCACCATATCGGGCATATGCGGCGAATCAGGCCAACGTCCCGAGCTTGGCGAGCCGCTTCTCCACCACGTGGCAGACCTGCTCCACCACGGCGAGCCGGGCGTACCCCTTGTCGTCGCCGGGGATCACGTGCCAGCGCGCCTTCGGCTGATCGGTCCGGTCCAGCATCTCCTCGATCGCCGCGGCGTAGGCGTCCCGCTTCTCCCGGTTCCGCCAGTCCTCGTCGGTCAGCTTCCAGGCCCGCAACGGGTCGTCCCGCCGGTCCTCGAAGCGCCGTAGCTGCTCCTCGTCGGAGACGTGCATCCAGAACTTGATCAGGATCATGCCCTCGGCGGTCAGCGTCCGCTCGAACTCGTTGATCTCGTCGTAGGCGCGCTTCCACTGCTCGTCGGTGGCGAACCCCTCGACCCGCTCGACCAGCACCCGGCCGTACCAGGAGCGATCGAACACGGTCATCCCGCCGAAGCCGGGCAGCACGTTCCAGAACCGCTGCAGGAAGTGGTGCCGCTTCTCGTCGTAGGTCGGCGCGGCGAACTGCGCCACCCGCACGTGCCGCGGATCCAGCGGCGCCACCAGCCGCTTGATCGCCCCGCCCTTGCCGGACGCGTCCCAGCCCTCGAAGAGCACGCAGAGCGGCGGCCCGATCTGCTTGTCCCCGATCTGGCCGCCCAGCATCAACCGCAACCGCAGGAGCCGCTCCTGCGCCTCCTTGAGCCGGGCCTCGGCCTTCTTCTTGCTGATCTCGTGCGGTGGTTTCGCGCTACCCAGGTGACCCATCCGATCAGCATCCCCGAAACCCGGTGTGTCGCACACTCGGCGGTGCGGGAGAATCCGTGCGTGACTCTCGTAGACGACCTGATGTGGCGTGGACTGATCCAGGACTCGACCGACCCCGACGAGCTGCGCAAAGCACTCGACGACTCCTCGATCACGTTCTATATCGGGTTCGATCCGACCGCCGCCTCGTTGCACGTGGGTAACCTCATGCAGCTCGTCATGGCCCGGCGCCTGCAGCTCGGTGGGCACAAGCCGCTGCTGCTCGTCGGTGGCGCCACCGGGCAGATCGGTGACCCCGGCGGGAAGTCCTCGGAGCGCACGCTGAATCCGCAGGAGGTGACCGCCGGCTGGGCCGCGCAGATCCGCTCGCAGGTCGCGCCGTTCGTGACCTACGAGGGCGAGAACGCCGCCGAGGTGGTCAACAACCTTGACTGGACCGGCCCGCTGTCGGTGATCGACTTCCTCCGGGACGTCGGCAAGCACTTCCCGGTGAACAAGATGCTGGCCCGCGACGTGGTCCGCAACCGGCTGGAGAGCGGCATCAGCTACACCGAGTTCAGCTACCAGCTCCTCCAGGCCAACGACTTCTACCAGCTGCACGTCAACCACGACTGCCGGCTCCAGTTCGGCGGCTCCGACCAGTGGGGCAACATCACCGCCGGCGTCGACTTCGTGCGTCGTCGCGAGCGGGGGCCGGTGCACGCCTTCACCACCCCGCTGGTTCTCAAGGCGGACGGCACCAAGTTCGGCAAGAGCGAGAGCGGCACCGTCTGGCTCAACCCCGAGATGACGTCGCCCTACGCCTTCTACCAGTTCTGGATCAACGCGGACGACCGCGACGTGGTGACCTACCTGAAGTACTTCAGCTTCAAGACCCGCGAGGAGCTGGAGGAGCTGGAGAAAGCGACCGCCGAGCGCCCGCAGGCCCGGCTGGCGCAGCGCGCGCTGGCCGAGGAGATCACCGCGCTGGTGCACGGCGAGGAGGAGGCCCGGCAGGCGATCGCTGCCAGCCAGGCCCTCTTCGGGCGAGGTTCGCTGGAGGAGCTGTCCGCTGACACGTTGCGCGCCGCTCTCTCCGAGGCAGGACTTCTTTCGGTACGGGGGGAGCTCCCGTCCGTGGGAGTTCTGCTGAAAGAGGCCGGTCTGGTGTCCAGCGCGAACGAGGCCCGGCGCACGATCGGCGAGGGCGGGGCTTACCTGAACAACGAGCGGATCACCGACGGTGAGGCGGTCGTTCCGGCGTCCGCCCTGCTGCACGGCAGGTTCCTGGTGCTGCGTCGGGGGAAGCGGACCTTCGCCGGCGTGGAGCTGACGGCCTGATCCCCGGACCCCGGTCCCCCTTTTGGGGGCCGGGGTTCGCCACTTCCCAGGTTGGCACGCGGCGATCTGCCCGGAATGAGCCTTTGGCAGGGGCGCCGATGATCGGCTGGCAGGGCGTTGACCTGAGCTTTTGTCGTTTCCGAACGGTGTGACGACGGTCGCGCGGCCCCGATTTGGTGTTGCTCGGGGCGACGAGTAATGTTGTCCGAGCCGCCAGGGAGACGGGCGAGCGAGACGGGACCCGCGAGGGGCCCGGAGCGGCCGTCCTGACGGAAAACCTACCATCAAGATCGCGCGATCTACGGTCGTGCGGATTCTCGGTGTCGGTTGAATTCGGGTTGCGAAACGCGGATTTGACGATCTGGGAATGGCGGGTAAAGTAGAGCGAGTGCCCCGGAGGGCGGGCCGCGAAAGCGGAGCGTTTGATGGTGTGCGGTTGTTCTTTGAGAACTCAACAGGGTGCTTGAAAAGCCAGTGCCAATTATGGCAATACCCCGGCCTGTCCTTCGGGATGGGTGGGAGATTCCTTTGGCAACATTTTGTTGCCGGGACTCATGTTTTTCAACAGATTTTGTTGGAGAGTTTGATCCTGGCTCAGGACGAACGCTGGCGGCGTGCTTAACACATGCAAGTCGAGCGGAAAGGCCCTTCGGGGTACTCGAGCGGCGAACGGGTGAGTAACACGTGAGTAACCTGCCCCAGACTTTGGGATAACCCTCGGAAACGGGGGCTAATACCGAATATGACCTGGCACCGCATGGTGCTGGGTGGAAAGTTTTTCGGTTTGGGATGGACTCGCGGCCTATCAGCTTGTTGGTGGGGTAATGGCCTACCAAGGCGACGACGGGTAGCCGGCCTGAGAGGGCGACCGGCCACACTGGGACTGAGACACGGCCCAGACTCCTACGGGAGGCAGCAGTGGGGAATATTGCACAATGGGCGGAAGCCTGATGCAGCGACGCCGCGTGAGGGATGACGGCCTTCGGGTTGTAAACCTCTTTCAGCAGGGACGAAGCGCAAGTGACGGTACCTGCAGAAGAAGCGCCGGCCAACTACGTGCCAGCAGCCGCGGTAAGACGTAGGGCGCGAGCGTTGTCCGGATTTATTGGGCGTAAAGAGCTCGTAGGCGGCTTGTCACGTCGAATGTGAAAACCCGAGGCTCAACTTCGGGCTTGCATTCGATACGGGCAGGCTAGAGTTCGGTAGGGGAGACTGGAATTCCTGGTGTAGCGGTGAAATGCGCAGATATCAGGAGGAACACCGGTGGCGAAGGCGGGTCTCTGGGCCGATACTGACGCTGAGGAGCGAAAGCGTGGGGAGCGAACAGGATTAGATACCCTGGTAGTCCACGCTGTAAACGTTGGGCGCTAGGTGTGGGGGACCTCTCCGGTTCTCTGCGCCGCAGCTAACGCATTAAGCGCCCCGCCTGGGGAGTACGGCCGCAAGGCTAAAACTCAAAGGAATTGACGGGGGCCCGCACAAGCGGCGGAGCATGCGGATTAATTCGATGCAACGCGAAGAACCTTACCTGGGTTTGACATGTACGGAAATCCTGCAGAGATGTAGGGTCCTTCGGGGCCGTTCACAGGTGGTGCATGGCTGTCGTCAGCTCGTGTCGTGAGATGTTGGGTTAAGTCCCGCAACGAGCGCAACCCTCGTCCCATGTTGCCAGCATTCAGTTGGGGACTCATGGGAGACTGCCGGGGTCAACTCGGAGGAAGGTGGGGATGACGTCAAGTCATCATGCCCCTTATGTCCAGGGCTTCACGCATGCTACAATGGCCGGTACAAAGGGCTGCGAAATCGTAAGGTGGAGCGAATCCCAAAAAGCCGGTCTCAGTTCGGATCGGGGTCTGCAACTCGACCCCGTGAAGTCGGAGTCGCTAGTAATCGCAGATCAGCAACGCTGCGGTGAATACGTTCCCGGGCCTTGTACACACCGCCCGTCACGTCACGAAAGTCGGCAACACCCGAAGCCGGTGGCCTAACCCCTTGTGGGAGGGAGCCGTCGAAGGTGGGGCTGGCGATTGGGACGAAGTCGTAACAAGGTAGCCGTACCGGAAGGTGCGGCTGGATCACCTCCTTTCTAAGGAGCAACTCTCACCGAAAGGTGACAGTGGCCCGCGGTTCGCGAATGACGAACCGGGGTGCTCATAGGCGGAGACACTGGCTAATCGGGTCTGGCAACGGCCGGCCTCCTAGTACAGCTGCTTCGGCAGCGTGGAACAGAGCTGGTGCGGCTGGAATCCGGTGATAAGCACCCTGTTGGGTATCTGAAGGAACAACCATCGCCGGCTGAGGTCGGTGGCCGAGCTGAGGCTCGGGGTTGTTTTTCAATGCCAGGCACGGCCTGGCGACCCATACCATTCGGCTTGCGAGTCGAGGCTGGTGGGACGCCTTGAGGGTTGTGGGTTGGTCGTTGGTTGAGAATTACACAGTGGACGCGAGCATCTTGTTTTCTGTGGTTAAGTTGTCAAGGGCGAACGGTGGATGCCTTGGCACCAGGAGCCGATGAAGGACGTGGGAGGCCGCGATAGGCCTGGGGGAGCTGTCAACCTAGCTGTGATCCCAGGGTGTCCGAATGGGGAAACCTGGCACGAGTCATGTCGTGTCATCCATGCCTGAATTCATAGGGCATGTGAGGGGAACGCGGGGAAGTGAAACATCTCAGTACCCGTAGGAAGAGAAAACAACCGTGATTCCGTGAGTAGTGGCGAGCGAAAGCGGATCTAGCCTAAACCTTGCGTGTGTGATAGCTGTCAGGCGTTGCACGTGAGGGGTCGTGGGACCTGCTTGAGGTTACTGACATGGCCTCGAAGAGTTACAAAGCTTGTTGTTAGTCGAATGGTGTGGGAAAGCCAGCCGTAGACGGTGAGAGCCCGGTAGACGAAAATTCCAAGCCTCTTTGCAGTGTTCCCGAGTAGCAGCGGACTCCTAGAATCTGCTGTGAATTTGCCAGGACCACCTGGTAAGGCTGAATACTTCCTGGTGACCGATAGCGGACAAGTACCGTGAGGGAATGGTGAAAAGTACCCCGGGAGGGGAGTGAAATAGTACCTGAAACCGTTCGCCTACAATCCGTCAGAGCCTTTCGGGGTGATGGCGTGCCTTTTGAAGAATGAGCCTGCGAGTTAGTGGCATGTGGCGAGGTTAACCCGTGTGGGGTAGCCGTAGCGAAAGCGAGTCTGAATAGGGCGTTTTTAGTCGCATGTTCTAGACCCGAAGCGGGGTGATCTAGCCATGGGCAGGTTGAAGCGTGGGTAAGACTGCGTGGAGGACCGAACCCACCAACGTTGAAAAGTTGGGGGATGACCTGTGGTTAGGGGTGAAAGGCCAATCAAACTCCGTGATAGCTGGTTCTCCCCGAAATGCATTTAGGTGCAGCGTCGCGTGTTTCTTGCCGGAGGTAGAGCACTGGATGGTCTAGGGGGCCCACAAGCTTACTGAAATCAGCCAAACTCCGAATGCCGGTAAGTGAGAGCGCGGCAGTGAGACTGCGGGGGATAAGCTTCGTAGTCGAGAGGGAAACAGCCCAGATCGCCAGCTAAGGCCCCTAAGCGTGTGCTAAGTGGAAAAGGATGTGGGATCGCATGGACAACCAGGAGGTTGGCTTAGAAGCAGCCACCCTTTAAAGAGTGCGTAATAGCTCACTGGTCAAGTGGTTCCGCGCCGACAATGTAGCGGGGCTCAAGCACACCGCCGAAGCTGTGGCATTCACACCTTGTGTGTGGATGGGTAGGGGAGCGTCGTGCAGCGGGTGAAGCGGCGGAGTGATCCAGCCGTGGACGCTGTACGAGTGAGAATGCAGGCATGAGTAGCGAATGAAGGGTGAGAACCCCTTCCGCCGGATGACCAAGGGTTCCAGGGCCAGGCTAATCCGCCCTGGGTGAGTCGGGGCCTAAGGCGAGGCCGAGAGGCGTAGTCGATGGATAACGGGTTGATATTCCCGTACCCGCAAAGAAACGCCCAAGACGAACCTCGTGGTACTAACTGCCCAAAACTGGTGAGGACTTCGGTCTGAGCCGGCGGCGGCCAGGACCTTCACGGGTAGTAGTTTAGTGATGGGGTGACGCAGGAAGGTAGATGATCCCGGCCGGTGGTTGTGCCGGGGTAAGCGTGTAGGCCGGTGTGTAGGCAAATCCGCACACCATTGAGGCTGAGACGTGATGCCGAGCCGTTCTGGTGAAGTCATTGATCCTATGCTGCCGAGAAAAGCCTCTAGCGATGTTTCGAGCGGCCCGTACCCTAAACCGACACAGGTGGTCAGGTAGAGAATACCGAGGCGACGGGTGAACTGTGGTTAAGGAACTCGGCAAATTGCCCCCGTAACTTAGGGAGAAGGGGGGCCGGACGCGTGAAGCCACTTGCTGGTGGAGCGTGGTATGGCCGCAGAGAGCAGGGGGAAGCGACTGTTTACTAAAAACACAGGTCCATGCCAAGTCGTAAGACGATGTATATGGACTGACGCCTGCCCGGTGCTGGAACGTTAAGGGGACCTGTTAGCTCTTCGGGGCGAAGCGGAGAACTTAAGCGCCAGTAAACGGCGGTGGTAACTATAACCATCCTAAGGTAGCGAAATTCCTTGTCGGGTAAGTTCCGACCTGCACGAATGGCGTAACGACTTCCCCACTGTCTCAACCACAGGCCCGGCGAAATTGCAGTACGAGTAAAGATGCTCGTTACGCGCGGCAGGACGGAAAGACCCCGGGACCTTTACTATAGCTTGACATTGGTATCTGAATTCGATTGTGTAGGATAGGTGGGAGCCGGTGAAGCTCGGACGCCAGTTCGGGTGGAGGCGTTGTTGAAATACCACTCTGTTGGGTTTGGGTATCTAACTTGCGGCCCTGATCGGGTCGAGGGACAGTGTCTGGTGGGTAGTTTAACTGGGGCGGTTGCCTCCTAAAGGGTAACGGAGGCGCCCAAAGGTTCCCTCAGCCTGGTTGGCAATCAGGTGTTGAGTGTAAGTGCACAAGGGAGCTTGACTGTGAGACTGACGGGTCGAGCAGGGACGAAAGTCGGGACTAGTGATCCGGCACTTGCGTGTGGAAGCGGTGTCGCTCAACGGATAAAAGGTACCCCGGGGATAACAGGCTGATCTTCCCCAAGAGTCCATATCGACGGGATGGTTTGGCACCTCGATGTCGGCTCGTCGCATCCTGGGGCTGTAGCAGGTCCCAAGGGTTGGGCTGTTCGCCCATTAAAGCGGTACGCGAGCTGGGTTTAGAACGTCGTGAGACAGTTCGGTCCCTATCCGCCGTGCGCGTTGGATACTTGAGAAGGGCTGTCCCTAGTACGAGAGGACCGGGACGGACGAACCTCTGGTGTGCCAGTTGTTCTGCCAAGGGCACGGCTGGTTGGCTACGTTCGGAAGGGATAACCGCTGAAAGCATCTAAGCGGGAAGCTCGCTTCGAGATGAGGTATCCCACCACCTTGAGTGGGTAAGGCCCCCAAGAGACTATTGGGTTGATAGGCCGGAGATGTAAGCACGGTAACGTGTTGAGTTGACCGGTACTAATAGGCCGAGGGCTTAACCACCCTAAATTTTCTGCTTGCGTCCACTGTGTGATTCACAGCAAACGAACAACCACCCTGAGATCCTCAGGAGTTCTGGTTGGCTTCCGATCTTTTCGGGGCCGGCCGGGATGCCGGGGGATCGGGTTGCTGGTTGGTTCCGCGCTGACAGATGTTTCGGTGGTCATAGCGGAGGGGAAACGCCCGGTTACATTCCGAACCCGGTAGCTAAGCCCTCCAGCGCCGATGGTACTGCACTCGGGAGGGTGTGGGAGAGTAGGACGCCGCCGGACTTAACGTAACGGTCGAGGGCCGCCCCACCTGGGGTCGGCCCTCGACTGCGTTTATGACTTCGTTCCCTAGTAACTTTGTGTTTGACGCCAGGCCGCCCCGCACCGAGGGCCCGCCGCCGTACTTGGAAGGACTGATCCGTGACTACAGGACCGCAGGACGGCGGCTCCAGCAACCGTGACGAGGCCCGGGAGGGCCGCGGTCGCGATGGCGGCGACGCTCGCCGCGGCGATGGAGGCGGATACCAGGGCAACCGGTCCGGTGGCGGTGACCGCGGCGGCTTCCGTGGCGGCGACCGTGACCGTGGCGGGTTCCGCGGCGGTGACCGTGACCGTGGTGGTTACCAGGGTGGTGGCGACCGCGGTGGGTTCCGTGGTGGCGACCGCGACCGGGGTGGCTATCAGGGCGGTGGCGACCGGGGCGGCTTCCGCGGCGGCGACCGCGACCGCGGTGGCGACCGTGGCGGGTTCCGCGGCGGTGACCGCGACCGTGGTGGCTACCAGGGTGGCGGCGACCGCGGCGGGTTCCGTGGTGGCGACCGTCCGGGCTACCAGGGCGGTGGCGACCGCGGTGGTTACCAGGGTGACCGCGGCGGCTTCCGCGGCGGCGACCGTGCCGTCGGCGGCGGCGAGCGCCGGCCCTTCAATCGTGACGATCGGGGCGGCAGCTCCGGCGGGTTCCGCGGCGACCGGCCGCAGAGCGGCGGCTTCCGTGGTGGCGACCGCGACCGTGGTGGTTACCAGGGCGGTGGCGACCGCGGCGGGTTCCGTGGCGGCGACCGCGACCGGGGCGGCGACCGTCCGGGCTACCAGGGTGGCGGTGACCGCGGCGGGTTCCGTGGCGGCGACCGTGACCGTGGTGGGTTCCAGGGTGGCGGCGAGCGCCGGCCCTTCAACCGTGACGACCGGGGCGGCTCGCAGGGCGGCTTCCGTGGTGGCGACCGTGAGCGCACCGGTGGCGACCGCGGCGGGTTCCGTGGCGGCGACCGTCCGGGCTACCAGGGTGGTGGCGACCGTGGCGGGTTCCGTGGTGGCGATCGCGACCGTGGCGGCGACCGTCCGGGCTACCAGGGTGGCGGTGACCGCGGCGGGTTCCGTGGTGGCGACCGTGACCGGGGTGGGTTCCAGGGTGGCGGGGAGCGGCGGCCCTTCAACCGTGACGACCGGGGCGGCTCGCAGGGCGGCTTCCGTGGCGGTGACCGTGACCGGGGCGGCTACCAGGGTGGTGGCGACCGCGGTGGGTTCCGTGGTGGCGACCGTGACCGTGGTGGTTACCAGGGTGGCGGCGACCGTGGCGGGTTCCGTGGCGGCGACCGCGACCGGGGCGGCTACCAAGGCGGTGGCGACCGCGGGGGCTTCCGTGGTGGCGACCGTGACCGTGCTGGTTACCAGGGTGGTGGCGACCGTGGCGGGTTCCGTGGTGGCGACCGTGACCGGACCGGTGGCACCCGGGAGAGCTTCCAGGGCGGCGGCGGATTCCGCGGCGACCGGCCGCAGGGTGACCGGCCGCAGGGCGGCGGGTTCCGTGGCGGCGATCGTGACCGTGGTGCTTACCAGGGTGGCGGCGACCGTGGCGGGTTCCGTGGCGGCGACCGTGACCGAGGCGGCTACCAGGGTGGCGGCGACCGTGGCGGGTTCCGTGGCGGCGACCGTGACCGTGGTGGTTACCAGGGTGGCGGCGACCGTGGTGGGTTCCGTGGCGGCGACCGCGACCGGGGCGGCTACCAGGGCGGTGGCGACCGTGGCGGGTTCCGGGGTGACCGGGACGGCGACCGTGGTGGCTTCCGTGGCGGTGACCGGGACCGGGGTGGCTTCCGCGGCGACCGGGACGGCGACCGCGGCGGGTTCCGCGGTGGCGACCGGGATCGGGGCGGCTTCCGCGGCGACCAGCCGGAGACCACCGAGGACGGCCAGGCTGTCTTCCAGGCCCCGGAGATCCCCGAGGAGATCACCGCGGCCGACCTGGACCAGGAGGTCCGCTCGGAGCTGGTGAGCCTGGCCCGGGAGATCGCCGAGAAGGTCGCCCGGCACCTGGTGGCGGCTGGCACGGTCATCGACGAGGACTCCGAGCTGGCCCTGCAGCACGCGATCGCGGCGCGGCGGCTGGCCTCCCGGATCGCGGTGGTGCGCGAGGCGGTCGGCCTGGCGGCGTACGCGGCCGGGGACTGGACCACGGCGATCGCCGAGCTGCGCACCTACCACCGGATGACCGGCAAGCAGACCCACCTGGCCGAGCTGGCCGACTGCGAGCGGGCCCTGGGCCGGCCGGAGCGGGCCATCGACCTGTACCGCGGCGCCGACATCGCGAACCTGGAGAAGTCCGGGGCGATCGAGCTGCTGATCGTGGCGGCCGGCGCTCGCGGCGACCTCGGCCAGCACGACGCGGCTGTGGCGATGCTCCAGGTCAAGGAGCTGACCGGCGAGGAGACCGCGGAGTGGGCGGCGCGCCTGCGCTACGCGTACGCGGACGCCCTGCTGGCGGCCGGCCGTCGCGAGGAGGCGCGGGAGTGGTTCGTCCGGACCGCCTCGGTCGACGAGGACCAGGTCACCGACGCGGCGGAGCGGATCCTCGAGCTCGACGGCGTCACCATCGAGGGTGACGACGAGGAGGACGAGGACCTCGACGACGAGGCGCGGGCCGGGCACGCCGAGGACGGCGAGGCCGACCGCGACGAGGACGACGAGGCCGCGGACGACCGGCCCGAGGCGGACTACGACGAGGACGACTTCGACGACGAGGACGACGAGGACCTCGACGACGACGAGGACGCGGACGAGACGGCGGCCCCGGTGGCCGACACCGACGTCAACACCGACGCCCTGACCGTCGAGAAGGTCGACGCCGCCAAGTTCGACGCCGACGCGGACGAGGACGACGAGGACGAGGCCGGGGCGACCGAGGCGAAGGCCGCGGAGCCGGCGGCGAAGGCCGAGAAGGACGAGAAGGCCGGCGACGAGTTCACCGGCCGCGCGGACGACCGGCAGTAAGCGCGTGAGCGACCACCTCGCCGCCGGCTACGACCTGGCCGTCTTCGACCTGGACGGCGTCGTCTTCCTGATCGACAAGCCGATTCCGGGCGCGGCCGAGGCGGTCGAGCGGTTGCGCGCGGACGGGACGGCGGTCGCCTACGCGACGAACAACGCCTCCCGCCGCGCCGGCGAGGTGGCCGCGCTGCTCACCGGCATGGGCGTCAGCGCCGCACCGGCCGAGGTGCTCACCTCGGCCGGCGCGGCCGCCGCGCTGATCGCCGAGCAGGTGCCGGCCGGTTCACCGGTGCTGGTGGTGGGCGCCGAGGCGCTGCGCGCCGAGGTGCGGGACGCCGGGCTGGTCCCGGTCGACTCGGCCGAGGACGAGCCGGTCGCGGTGGTCCAGGGCTACGGCCCGGAGGTCGGCTGGAAGATCCTGTCCGAGGCGGCGCTGGCGATCCGGGCCGGCGCCACCTGGTACGCGACCAACACCGACCGCACCCTGCCCAGCCCGCGCGGCCCGCTGCCGGGCAACGGCTCACTGGTCGCGGTGATCCGTACCGCGCTGGACCGCGACCCGGACGTGGTGGTCGGCAAGCCGCAGCCGGCCCTGTTCACCACCGCGGCGTCGCTGGCGAAGGCGGACCACCCGCTGGCCATCGGCGACCGCCTGGACACCGACATCCAGGGCGCGGTGACCGCCGGGATGGACAGCCTGCTGGTCCTCACCGGGGTGAGCGGCCCGACGGATCTGCTGTCCGCCCCGGCCGAGCGCCGCCCGACCTTCGTCGCCGCGGACCTGTCCGCCCTGTTCCGCTCCGCGGACCAGGCCCGGATCCCGGCCACCGAGGTGCAGGGCTGGCAGCTGACCCGCGACGGCGACCGGGCCACGCTGTCCGGCGCCGGCGACCCGGTGGACGCCCTGCGCCTGCTCTGCGGCGCCACGTGGGACGGACTCCCGCCCGCGAACCTCGAGCCCGGCTCGCCAGAAGCCACCGAGCTCCTGCACAGCTGGGGCCTCTGACCCGAAACACGAGCACCGACGATGGGGGCAGCCGAACACTTCGGCTGCCCCCATCGTCGTTTCCCGGTTCCAACTCCGACCGACCCGTCATCCACACCAGCGCGTTGTCCACAGCCCGATCCCGCGAGACCCCACTTCCGCGCCACACTGTCTTCGGGCGGCTCCCCCTGGGTGGGCGGGGACTGGGAAGTGGGTGGGCTCGGGGCTGCGGGCCTTGGGGCTGCGGGGCTTGGAGCTGCGCGGCTCGGGGCTGCGCGGCTCGGGGCTGCGCGGCTTGGGCTGCGCGGCTTGGGGCTGCGGGGTGGGCTGGCTGTGACTGGGCGTCGGCCGGGGGCTCAGGTCGTACCGGGAACCGGGGTTGATCTGAGTGGGACCGGGCGGCGGACCTGGGGTGGCGGCGGTCAGCCCGGCGGGTGGAGTCAGTGGTGGTACTGCTCCGGGCGGGGGCGGTGCCGGCGGCGGGGGAGCGGAGGTGCCTCCGGGTCGATGTGGAAGATGCCGTCGACCATGGCGACCATCGGTGAGCTCATGTAATCGAAATCGGGCACCGCGACCTTTTCGGCGCGCTCGTGCACATTGTCGGCGGTGCAGGTGCCGTCGATGCACGGAACGTCGGGGCGGACGTGGATCATGATCGCCTCCCAGTTTCCCGGGGCGGCCGTCGTCCGGCGGTCGCTCGCTTCGCGTCCATCGTCCCACCGGGGCGGTGGGGGTGGTCGGCGAAATGCCTTTTGGCGCGATTGAGTTCAAGCCGACGGGGTAGCGGACGATCGGAAGAGTGTGACTTCGCTTACGTTGCCGCGCGGCGCCCGGCTCTCCGACGCGTCCTGGCGCTCCCGGCACCGGATCGTCAGCCGGCTGCTCTGGTTGCACGTGCCGGCGTTCCTGGTGCTGGGCATGCTCGGGCCGCGGCCGCGCTGGGAGGTCGTGCTGCTCACCGCGGCGGTGGCCGGCTGGGCGGCGCTGATCCCGGTGCTGCCGAGCACCAAGGCGCGCGCGTCGCACACCAGCGTCGGCCTGATCGCCTGCACGTTCGTGGCGATCGAGCTGTCCGGTGGCGCGATGACCGCGCACATCCACCTGTACGCGATTTTGATCTACGTGGCGCTCTACCAGATGTGGGCGCCGCTGATCTCCGCGGTGCTGGTCGTGGTGGTGCATCACGGCGTGGTCGGCCTGGTCGCGCCGGAGCGGGTGTTCGGGATGCACCACATGGCGGTCGCCGGGGCGCTCGAGCAGGTCGCGGTGCACGCCGGGCTGGCCGTGCTGGAGGTGGTCGGCATCGTGATCTTCTGGCACTTCGCGGAGCAGGCGGAACGGGAGAGCGAACTGCTCGCGGAGGAGGCCGAGCGTGCCCGGCGGGACACCGAGCGGGCCGAGCAGGAGGCGCGCGAGCGGGCCGCCGAGGACCTGCGGGTACGGTCCGAGCAGACCGCCGAGCGGGCCCGGCAGATCACCGCGGACGTGGCGGCGATCAGTACCGAGGCGCACGCGGCGATCTCCGCGGTCGCCGCGGTGGACCGGGAGTTGGCCGCGCTGACCGCGTCGGTGCAGGACATCGCGTCCCGGTCGACGGCGGCCGCGAGCACGGCCGCGGGCGGCAAGGACGCCGCCGCGTCCGCCGGGGATAAGGTACGGGCACTGGAGCGCTCGGTCGGCGAGATCGCCGACGTGAACGCGATCATCGCGTCGCTGGCCGACCAGACGAACCTGCTCGCGCTCAACGCCACCATCGAGGCGGCCCGGGCCGGCGAGATCGGCAAGGGGTTCGCCGTGGTGGCCAGCGAGGTGAAGGACCTGGCCCGGGAGACCGCCACGTCGGTGGAACGGGTGAACGCGGTGATCAACGCGATCGTGGCGGAGACCGACGACGTGGCACAGACGTTCGCCGAGACGACCGGGGCGGTGGACGGGATCCACGAGCTGCAGCTGAACATCGCGTCGTCGGTGGAGGAGCAGGCGGCGGTGCTGGCCGAGGTGACCAAGCAGCTGTCCACCGCGACGGCGTCCGCCGATCAGGTGCTGGCCGGGCTGCAGGCGCTGGCCGCCAAGGCGGGCTAGCCGGTCGGCGGTCGACGCAGGCTCAGCGCGGGCTCGTGGGCGCAGCGGCCGGCGGGCGACCCGCCGGTGGGCAGTCGCCTTTCCGCGTCACCGGAACGGGTGACCGATTTCGTCCACCGGCTGCCGGGTTCGCTTGAACGATTGCGGCGACCGGGGCGTACCACCGGGCGTGATCAGAGGAGTTTGCGGAGCTTGAGCAGGTCGAACGGGTTCGCCTTGATGGCGATCTGGCGGGACGCGAGCGCGCGGGTGATGTCCAGCCGGCCGTTGATCAGCTCGATCAGGTTGTCGCTGGTGGTGATCAGGGCGATCTTCGCCTTCGGGTCGTCGCCGTCGGTGATGCCGGTGAGCAGGCCGCCGGTGATCCGCGCGTGGAAGGCGGTCTCCAGGTCGGTGATCCGGCAGGCGAGTGTGCGGTCCAGGTCAAGCCGGCCGCGGGCCTCCGCGTTCGCCGCGAGTTTCGCGGCCAGATCGTGCAGGGCTGTGCGGCACTCGTCCACGGTGGCCATCGGCGTCCCCCCTCGCGACACCAGCACCGTACCTCAGGAAGTTGTCGGGGGCTCCCGGTAGCGTGGCACCCGACGCGACGAGAGGAGGAGGGATCATGCCGGATGCATGGCGGGCTTATCTGGATTTGGCGCTCGGCCTGACCGAGGCGCCCCGGAAGAGGGCGCAGAAGGTCGCGGGTGAGTTGCTCAACCGGGGCGGTGCGACGGCGGCGCAGGTGCAGGGGCTGGTCGAGGACCTGCTCTCGGCGGGCATCGCCAACCGTGAGGCGCTGACCAACATCGTTCGTTACGAGGTGGACCGGGCGCTCGGCCGGGTCGGGCTGGCGACCGCGGACGAGGTGTCCGAGCTCACCACCCGGGTGCACGACTTGGAGAAAAGGCTGCGGGAGGCGCAGGCCAGGGCGGACGCGGCCGAGGGCGGCACGCCGGCGCCGGTGGCCTCCGCGCCCCCGGCTTCCACGCCGGAGACGTCCGGGCCGGTGGCTTCCCGGCCGGTGGCCTCCGGAGTGGCGAAGAAAGCGGTGGCGAAGAAGGCCCTCGCCAAGAAGGCGGTGAAGAAGGCCACGCCGAACGCGATGCCTTCGGCGGGCACGGTTCCGGCCTCGCCGCCCGGCAACGCGCCGACGACCACGGTGCCGGCCGCCACGAAGGCGCCGGTGGCGAAGAAGGCGGCACGGAAGTCCACATCGGCCGGTGTGAACGGGACGGCGCCGGCGGAGCTGGCGGCTGATGCGATCGCGGCGGCAGCGGCGGATGCGGTGGCGGCGGCGGAAGCGGCCGAGGTGACGGCTCCGGCGGCGGCTTCGACGGCGGCCGGGGTCACGACTCCGGCGGCTCCCGACGGAGCGGCGAAGAAGGCTCCGGCCAAGCGGGCTCCGGCCACCAAAGCTCCCGCCAAGAAGGCGCCGGCCACGAAGGCTCCCGCCAAGAAGGCACCCGCCAAGCGGGCGCCGCGGAAGGCGGCGCCGGGCGCCGAGTCCGGCGCCGAGATCAGTCCGGCGGTCGGGACCCCGGCCGGCACGGTGGCGTCGCCGGTCAGCGCGGTGAAGGAGGCGGCGGCCGCGACCGAGCTGCCGCCCACGGCGTCGGCTGAGTCGTCGCCCACGGCGTCGGCTGAGTCGTCGCCCGCGACGCCGGGCGGAGAGGCGGCCGGTGCGGTGGCTGAGGTGCCGCCGGGTGCGGCGAGCGCGCCGAGCAAGCGTGCGCCGGCCAAGCGGGCGAGCAAGAGTGCGCCGGCCAAGCGGGCGGCGAAGAAGGCGGCGCAGGTGCCGAGCCAGGCGCGGTCCACGAAGTCGCAGCCGGTGCCGGAGAGCACCGGCAGCCCCGAGAAGCCGGAGGCGTGATCCCGTGACGTTCCCGAACCCCGCACAGGGTGGTCCGCGGCCCGGCCCGGTGCCCGGTGGGTTCCGGCCGGGACCGCCGCCGGGTGGGCAGCGGCCGGGACCGCCGCCCGGTGGGTTCCGGCCCGGGCCGCCGCCCGGTGGGCAGCGGCCGGGACCGCCGGCGGGCGAGGTGGCGCCGTCCGGGGCGCAATACCGTATCGGCGAGGACGGGATGGTGGCGGAGACCGGTCATCCGGCGGTGGACGCGGTGCTAAGTTCGCTCGCCAACGCCGCGCGGCTGGCCCCGGCCGAGCAGATCGCCGAGTACGAGGCCGCGCACCAGGTGCTCCAGGAAACCCTGGCCGGCATCGATCGCTGACCGAACGTAAAAAAGGAACCTGATGGCCCGCCGTGCGCGTCTCGACGCCGAGCTCGTCCGCCGCAAGCTCGCTCGTTCCCGGAAACAGGCCGCCGAGCTGGTGGAGGCCGGCCGGGTCCAGGTCCGGGGGATCGTGGCCCACAAGGTGGCGGCCATGGTCGACCTGGCCGACCCGGTGCTGGTCACCGGCGAGGACCCGCAGATCGAGTACGTGTCGCGGGGCGGCCACAAGCTGGCCGGGGCGCTCGCCGCGTTCGGCCGCAAGGGGCTGACCGTCGAGGGGCGGCGCTGCCTGGACGCGGGCGCGTCCACCGGCGGGTTCACCGACGTGCTGCTGCGCGCCGGGGCGGGCCGGGTGGTCGCGGTCGACGTCGGTTACGGGCAGCTCGCCTGGCCGATCCGCAACGACGAGCGGGTCGACGTGCACGAGCGGACCAATGTGCGGACGCTCACCCCGGAGCTGATCGGTGGCCCGGTCGACCTGGTGGTGGCCGACCTGTCGTTCATCTCGCTGCGCCTGGTGCTGCCCGCGCTGGCCGCCTGCACCGCGCCCGACGGCGACCTGGCGCTGATGGTGAAACCGCAGTTCGAGGTGGGCAAGGAGCGGGTCGGCTCGGGCGGGGTGGTGCGCGACTGGCGGTTGCGCGCCGAGGCGGTGCTGGACGTCGCGGCCGCCGCGGCCGAGCTGGGCCTGGGTGTGGTGGACGTGACCGCGAGCCCGCTGCCCGGGCCGAGCGGGAACGTGGAGTTCTTCGTCTGGTTCCGGCGCGGCGCGCCGGCCGCGGACCGGGAGCGGGTGGAGGCCGTGGTCGAGGCCGGCCCGTCCGGTGAGGTGCCACCCGGGGTCGCGGAGGAGCCGGCGGCCGCCGGGGACGGGACGGGCTCGCCGGCCGGCGGGTTCGTCGAGGCGGAGCCCGCCGCGGTCACGCCGGAATCGTCGGCCGGTGGGCCGGTGGCGGCTACGGAGCCTGGCGGAGTCGCGCAGGAGGCGTCGGCCGGTGGGCCGGTGACGGGGGCGGAGCCCGCGGCGGGAGAGTCCGCCGGCGGGTGGGATCGGGAAGGACCGGCGCCCGCGGTGGCGCCGGGGGATCAGCCGGTGGCCAACCTGGAGGACACATGACTCGCTCGGCTTTGCTGGTGACACACACCGGGCGCCGGCAGAGTACGCAGCATGCCCGCACGGTCGCGCTCGACCTGGTGGCCGCGGGCTTCGAGGTCCGGGTGATCGCCGACGAGGTGGCCGACCTGGACCTGCCCGCCGAGGTGCGGGCGGTCGACGGGCTGGAGGCGGCCGAGGGCGCGGAGATCGTGCTGGCGCTCGGCGGTGACGGGACCTTCCTGCGCGCCGCCGAGCTGGCCCGGCCGGTGAAAGCGCCGCTGCTCGGCATCAACCTGGGCAAGGTCGGCTTCCTGGCGGAGGCCGAGATCGAGCACATCGACCAGGCGGTGGCCGAGATCGTGGCCGGCGACTACGCCGTGGACGAGCGGCTCACCCTGGACGTGCGGGCGGAGTACGACGGCCGCCTGATCGCCGAGTCCTGGGCGCTCAACGAGGTCACCGTGGAGAAGGGGCAGCGGGCGCAGATGCTCGAGCTGCTCGTCGACGTGGACGGGCGGCCGCTGTCCCGCTACGGCTGCGACGGTGTGGTGTGCGCCACACCGACCGGGTCGACGGCGTATGCCTTCTCGGCCGGCGGGCCGGTGGTCTGGCCCGAGGTGGAGGCGCTGCTGCTGGTGCCGATCAGCGCGCACGCGCTGTTCAGCAAGCCGCTGGTGACCGCGCCGACGTCGACCTTCGTGCTGACGGTGGATCCGTATACCTCCTTCGCGGTGCTCTGCTGTGACGGACGCCGCACCTGGGACCTGCCGCCGGGCTCGAAGGTGACCGTCGAGCGGGGACAGCTGCCGGTTCGGCTGGTCCGGCTGGCGCCGCGGCCGTTCACCGACACCCTGGTGGCGAAGTTCGAGCTTCCGGTGGTGGGCTGGCGCGGCAACCGGCGCTGACCCGGCGGTCATCCGGGCGGCCCGGGGCTGCCGCCGGGGTGGAACCGGGCCGGTGGATCGGTGCCGCGGGGTGAGATCGGGCCGTGCGTGCCGCCGGGGTGCAAGCGGGCCGGTGGAGCGGTGCCGCGGGGTGAGATCGGGCCGTGCGGTGCCGCCGGGGTGGAACCGGGTCGGCGGAGCGGTGGCGCGGGGTGAGATCGGGCCGGCCGGGAGGCGGCGTGAAGTGGGACTCCGCCGGGCGGGCGGTGGCGCGCGGTGGGGCCGGGCGGGCCGGTACAGGGGTCGCGGAGCCGGGCGAAAGCGGCGGCGATTGATGCTGATCAGAAACACCCGCGCTGGGCATTTGTCGGAGGGTCCCACTACCCTCTGCCGTGTGCTGGAGGAACTGCGCATCACCGGGCTCGGCGTGATCGACGACACGACGCTGCGGCTCTCGGTGGGCATGAACGTGATCACCGGTGAGACCGGCGCCGGGAAGACGATGGTCGTGACCGGTCTCGGACTCCTCTTCGGTGGGCGGGCCGACGCCGGCCGGGTTCGTGCTGATCCGGGCCGGGCGGTGGTCGAGGGCCGGCTGCGGCTGAAGGGCACCCTCGGCGACGCGGTCCGCACCCGGATCACCGACGCCGGCGGCGAGATCGACGAGGACGGCTCGGTGCTGCTGAGCCGCACGGTGACCGCCGAGGGCCGGTCCCGGGCGCACGTCGGCGGCCGCAGCATGCCGGTCTCCACGCTCAGCGAGCTGGGTGAGCAGGTGCTCGCCGTGCACGGCCAGTCCGACCAGCTGCGCCTGCTGCGGCCCAGCGAGCAGCGGTCCGCGCTGGACCGGTTCGCCGGCCCCGAGCACGAGAAGCTGCTGGACAGCTATCGCGAGGCGTTCACCCGCTGGCGCAAGGTGGTCGACGACCTGGCCGACCGCCGGCGCAACGCGCGGCAGCGCTCGCAGGAGGCCGACCTGCTCAAGCTCGGTCTCGACGAGATCACCCGGGTCGACCCCCAGCCGAACGAGGACGAGGAGCTGCGCGCCGAGGTGCAGCGGCTGGAGCACGCCGAGGGTCTGCGGGTGGCCGCGGCCATCGCGGCCCAGGCGCTGGCCGGCGGCGTGGAGGCGAGCGACGACGCGCCGGACGCGACCACCCTGCTCGGCACCGCCCGGCGCACCCTGGAGGGCCAGGCCGGCGTCGACGCCAAGCTGGGCGATCTGGCCCTGCGCATCGAGGAGGCGGCCACCCTGGTCGGCGACGTCTCCTCGGAGCTGTCCGCCTACCTGAGCGAGCTGGACGCCGACCCGGCCCGGCTGGAGGCGATCTACGAGCGGCGGGCCGCCCTGCGCGCCCTCACCCGGAAGTACGCCGACGACATCGACGGCGTGATCGCCTGGGCGGAGAACGCGAAATCCCGCCTCGGCGAGCTGGACTCCTCCGACGAGCTGCTGGACGAGCTGGACCGGGAGCGGCAGCGGCTGGCCGCCACGGTCGGCGAGCTGGCCGGCCGGCTGACCACGGCCCGGCGGGAGGCGGCGACCCGGTTCTCCGAGGCGGTCAGCGTGGAGCTGGCCGGGCTGGCGATGCCGCATTCCCGGGTCGAGGTGGCGGTGCTGACCCACGCCCCGGCCAAGGACGAGCCCGCGGTGAGCGTCGACGGCGTCGAGCTGGGCGCCGGCCCGGACGGCGCGGACGAGGTGGAGCTGCGGCTGCTGGCCCACCCGGGCGCCCCGTCGCTGCCGCTGCAGAAGGGCGCGTCCGGCGGTGAGCTGTCCCGGGTGATGCTCGCCATCGAGGTGGTCTTCGCCGGGGCGGGTGGTCCGCCGACCCTGGTCTTCGACGAGGTGGATTCCGGGGTGGGTGGCACCGCGGCGGTGGAGATCGGCCGCCGGCTGGCCCGGCTGGCCCGCACCCACCAGGTGCTGGTCGTCACGCACCTGCCGCAGGTGGCCGCGTTCGCCGACCGTCACCTGGTGGTGGCGAAGGACACCGGTGGCGCGATCACCACGAGCGGGGTGCGGATCGTGGAGGAGACCGAGCGGGCCCGGGAGCTGTCCCGGATGCTGGCCGGCCTGCCGGATTCGGACCTGGGCATCGCCCACGCGGAGGAGTTGCTGGCGGTCGCCGGCCGGGAGAAGCGCGGATGAGAGAAGCCGGGCCGACGGCGGGCGGGACGCGAAACAAGCGTACGAAAAGTCCGCTTTGTCAATGAGCTAGAGCATGTCTAACGGGGGCCGCGTGAAGCGGCGTGTCAGGATGGCCGGGATGCGACTTCCCACCTTGCGCCGTGTGCGCACCACCGAGCCGGGCCCGGTTTCCGGGGTCGCCCGGCTCGACCGGCGCACCAAGCGGCTGACCGGCCGGCTGCGGCCCGGCGAGATCGCCGTGATCGACCACGTCGACCTGGACCGGGTGGCGGCCGATTCGCTGGTCGCCTCCGGCGTCACCGCGGTGCTCAACGCCAAGCCGTCGATCTCCGGCCGCTATCCGAACCTGGGTCCCGAGGTGCTGATCCAGGGCGGCGTGGTGCTGCTCGACAACCTGGGCGAGGAGGTCTTCTCCGGCCTGCGCGAGGGGCAGACCGTCAGCATCGAGGGCGACCAGGTGCTGCTCGACGGGACGCCGGTGGCCACCGGCACCCGGCAGGACGCGGAGAGCGTGGCGAAATCCATGGCCGACGCCCGGGAGGGCCTGTCGGTGCAGCTCGAGGCGTTCGCCGCGAACACCATGGATTACCTGAAGCAGGAGCGCGACCTGCTGCTCGACGGCGTCGGCGTGCCGGACGTGCAGACCCGGATCGCCGGCCGGCACGTGCTGATCGTGGTCCGGGGTTACGACTACAAGGAGGACCTCGACGTCCTCCGCCCCTACATCCGGGAGTACAAACCGGTGCTGATCGGGGTCGACGGCGGCGCCGACGCCCTGGTGGAGAACGGCTACACCCCCGACATGATCATCGGCGACATGGACTCGGTCACCGACGACGTGCTGCGCTGCGGCGCCGAGGTGGTGGTGCACGCCTATCCGGACGGCCGGGCCCCCGGCCTGGAGCGGGTCAGCAACCTGGGCGTCGACGCGCTCACCTTCCCGGCCGCGGCCACCAGCGAGGACCTGGCGATGCTGCTCGCCGACGAGAAGGGCGCGTCGCTGATCGTGGCGGTCGGCACGCACGCCAACCTGGTGGAGTTCCTGGACAAGGGCCGGGGCGGGATGGCCTCGACGTTCCTCACCCGGCTCAAGGTCGGCGGCAAGCTGGTCGACGCCAAGGGCGTCAGCCGGCTCTACCGGCAGAACATCTCCGGCTCGGCGCTGCTGCTGCTGGTCTTCTCGGCGCTCGCCGCGATGGCCGCCGCGGTCGCGGTCTCCACGGTGGGCAAGGCCTATCTGACCGTGGTGTCCGAGTGGTGGGACAATCTCGTCTTCCAGCTGGGCAATCTTTTCTGAGGGTGTCGTGATCAACTTCAGGTACCACGTGGTGTCGCTCACCGCGGTCTTCCTCGCGCTGGCGATCGGCCTGGTGGTCGGCACCGCCGCGCTCAACGGCCCGGTGTCGGAGAACCTCAAGGAGCAGCTGGCCAACCTCAACAAGGACAACAACGTCAAGCGGGACCAGATCAACCAGTACAAGGAGGAGCTGACCCGCAACCAGGACTTCGCCACCGAGACCGCGCCCTACGTGCTGGCCGGCAAGCTGGCCACCCGCAAGATCGCCGTGGTGGCGCTGCCCGGCGGCAAGGACTCCGCCGACGGCGTGATCAAGATGCTGAACGTGGCCGGCGCGTCGATCACCGCGCACGTCACGATCGAGGACAAGTTCTTCGACCCGAACTTCACCAACCAGCTTCTCGACCTGGCCGACCAGTCCTCGCAGCCGACCATCTCGGCGGCCGGACTCCCGTCGAACAGCGACGGCGTGGAGACCGCCAGCGCGCTGCTCGCCCTCACCCTGCTGCAGGGCGCCACGGTGCCCAGCCCGGACGACGTCACCGCGGTGCTGACCGCGCTGGCCAAGCCCGGCTACATCTCGGTCGCCGAGAAGGCCAGCGGCGGCGCCGAGGCGATCGTGCTGGTCGCCGGCGCGCCGGCCACCGACAAGGACGCCGGTCCGAAGGCGCGGAACAAGGTCACCATGGCGTTCCAGTTCCACAAGAACCGGCCGCTGGTGGTCGGCGGCGACAGCGCCGGCGACAACAACCTGGTCTCCGGCCTGCGCGGCGACCCCACCCTGGTCAAGGAGATCTCCACGGTGGACAACGTGAGCACCGTGCAGGGCCAGGTGGCCACCGCGATGGCCACCTACGAGCGGCTGGTGCAGGGCAAGGTCGGGCAGTACGGCCTGGCCGCCGGCGCCACCTCGCTGGTGCCGTCGGCCGCGCCGTAAGGCAGACTCTCCAGCCATGGCCTTCCTCCGCTCTCTCGGGACCGGCGCGCTGGTCGCCCGGGCTGTGCTCGGCTGGGTGCGCCGCGACCCGCACGCGGGCGACCTGCGCCGCACCAACTTCCACGGCCGCACGGTGACCCTGGCCGGCGGTCCGGCGCTGGCGGCCGGCACGACCGTCGGCGCGGCTGCCGGGGCGCCGACCGGACGGCTCGCGGCCGCCGTGGTCACCGCCGGCGCGGTCAGCGGCGCGGTCGGCCTCTACGACGACATCGTCGGCAACCGCCCGGAGCAGAAGACCGCGAAAGGCTTCGCCGGCCACCTCGGCGCGCTCCGCGAGGGCCGGGTCACCAGCGGCCTCGTCAAGATCGGTGGGGTGGGCGCGGCCGGCCTGGTCGCCTCGGCGCTGATCGGCAGCCGCCGCGCCGGCCGGTTCGGCCGCGGCGTCGACGTGCTGCTCGGCGCCGGCGTGATCGCCGGCAGCGCGAACCTGCTGAACCTGCTCGACCTGCGCCCCGGCCGCGCGATCAAGGCCGGTCTGATCGTCGGCGCGCCGCTCGCCGTCGGCCGCAACGCGTCGATGACCGCGGGCACGCTCGGCGCGAGCGCCGCCCTGCTGCCGGCCGACCTGAACGAAGAGATCATGCTCGGCGACTCCGGGGCCAACGCGCTCGGCGCGCTGCTCGGCGTGGCGTTCACCGCCCGCACCGGCACGCTGGGCCGGCTCGCCGCGCTGGCCGCGCTCGCGTCGCTCACCGCGGCCAGCGAGAAGGTCAGCTTCACCAAGGTCATCCAGGACACGCCGTGGCTGCGGCACCTCGACGAGCTCGGCCGCCGACCGGCGTGACCTCGGCGAACGACACCGGCGCCGCGTCCGCGACGCCGGCCGACCCGGACGCGACCGCCGCCGCTGGTTCCGCTGGGCAGGGCGACGGCGGGGCGCCGGGGGCTTCCGGTTCATCCGATTCGCGTACGCCGGGGAGCGGCGCCACCGGTCGTACCGGAAACGGGGGTGCCGGGGAAGCGGAGCGCGACCGCCGAGCGGACCCGTCGCCCGGCGGCGTGGCGGCCAAGCTGGCCGGGGCCGCCGCGCTGATCACCGTGCTGACCGTGCTGGCGCGGATCGTCGGCTTCGGGCGGACCGCGGTCTTCTACTACACCGTCGGTGACGGCGGGAACGGCAATCTGCCGGACCTGTACTTCGCCGCCAACACGGTGCCGAACATCATTTTCGAGCTGGTCGCCGGTGGCGCGCTGGCCAGCCTGGTGGTGCCGCTGCTGGCCGGCGCGGTCGCGGCCGGTGACCGGCGCCGGGTCGGGCAGATCAGTTCGGCGCTGCTCACCTGGATGCTGGCGCTGACCGTGCCGCTCGCCGCGGTGGTCGCCCTGGCGGCCGGCCCGATCACCGGCCTGCTCGACGGGGTGACCCCGGAGCATCAGGAGATCGCCGCCCGGATGCTGCGGATCTTCGCGCCGCAGTTGCCGCTCTACGGGATCGGCATCGTGCTGACCGGGGTGCTGCAGGCACACCACCGGTTCGCCTGGCCGGTGATCGCGCCGCTGCTCTCCAGCGTCACGGTGATGGCCGCCTACCTGACCTACGCCGGGATCGACGGCGCCCGCACCGACTTCGCCGGGCTGACCACCGCTGGGGAGCTGACCCTGTCGGTCGGCACCACGCTCGGCGTCGTCGTGCTGACCCTCTGCCTGCTGATCCCGCTGCGCCGGTTGCGGCTGCGGCTGCGGCCCGGCTTCCGGTTCCCCGGCGGCGAGGGGCGGCAGGCGGTCCGGCTGGGCTGGGCCGGTGCGGTCACCGTCGGCGCACAGCAGGTGGTGGCGGCGCTGGTGGTCACTCTCGGCACGTTGCAACTGGCCCGGTACACCGGCGCGCAGACCCTGTTCCTGCTGCCCTGGGCGATCCTCGCGGTGCCGCTGGCGACCGCGGTCTACCCACGCCTGGCCGACGCCGTGGTGCGCGGCGACGAACGCCGGTACGCCGAGTCGCTGTCCGGGACCGCCCGGTCGGTCATGCTGATGGCCGGTCTCGGCGTGGCCGCGCTGGTGGCGCTGGCCGAGCCGGCCGCGCGCCTGATGCGGGTGGAGGCGGTGCCGGCGATCCTCGGGTTCGCGCCGGGCCTGTTCGGCTACGCGCTGTTCGCGCTGCTGTCCCGCGCGCTCTACGCCCGGGGTGCGACGGTCGCCGCCGCGGTCGCGTCCGGTGTCGGCTGGCTGTGCGCCGGGATCGCGGTGGTGCTGGTGGCGGTGACCGGTTCCGGCGGGGTGGAACTGGCCGGTCTGGGCCTGGCCACCGCGCTCGGCATGACGGTGACCGGGGTGCTGCTGGTGCTCGCGGTGCGCCGGCATGCCGGGGTGGGCGCGCTGGCCGGGCTGGCCCGGGCGAGCGTCGCCGGGGTGGTGGCGGCCGCTGTCGCCGGCGCCGCCGGCTGGGGCGTGGTGGCCGGGCTGACGACGGCGTTCTGGCCGGCTCCGGGATTCCTCGGCAGCCTGGTCGAGGGCCTGCTCGGGGGGATCATGGTGCTGGTGGTGTTCGGGGCGGTGGCGTTCCTGCTGGACCGGCGGGATCTGAGCCCGCTCGCGGCGACCCTGGGGCGCAAGCTGCGCCGCTGACGGCCGACGTCGCCGGGGTCCGGCGGGGTCACTGCCGGCGAGGGCGTTGCGGCCCGGCTGGGCGGGCGATGACAACATGTGTCCAAGCCACCGGGCTCGCGGCTGCCGGTGGAGAATGTGGCGCGGGTGCGTCCGGAGAGGGGTAGACCGCTTGTGAGCAGCGACGACGGGTGGCACGGTTCGGTCGTGCTGGTGCTCGGCTCGGCCACCGGCGGCACCGGCGGGCACGTCCTCTCGCTGGCCCGCGGCCTGGTCGCGGCCGGCTGCCGGGTGCTGGTCTGCGGCCCGGCGGCCAACGACGAGCACTACGGGTTCACCGCCGCCGGCGTCGACTACGTGCCGGTGGAGATCCCGGCCGACCCGGGCCCGCAGGACACCGGCGCGGTCCGGGCGCTGCGCCGGGCCGTCCTCGGCCACGAGGCGCAGGTGGTGCACGCGCACGGGCTGCGGGCCGGGTTCGTGGCGTCGCTCGCCCGGACCGGTGTGCCGCTGGTGGTGACCTGGCACAACGCGGTGCTGGCCAAGGGCCTGCGCGGTCAGGCCGGCGCGCTGGTCGAGCGGATCGTGGCCCGCAACGCCGCGCTCACCCTGGGCGCCTCCGAGGACCTGGTCGACCGCGCCGTCGCGCTGGGGGCGAGAAAGGCCCGGCTCGGCCCGGTCGCCGCCCCGGAGATGCGCGCCCCGAAACGCACCCGCAAGGCGGTCCGCGCCGAGTTCGGGATCAAGGGCGACACCCCGCTGATCCTGTCGGTCGGCCGGCTGCACCCGCAGAAGCACTACGACCTGCTGGTCGACGCGTCCGCCCGGTGGCGTGACCTGGACCCGGCCCCGGTGGTCGTGGTGGCCGGCTCCGGGCCCAGCTACATGCCGCTGGCCCAGCGGGCGTCCCGCGAGCACGCCCCGTTCCACCTGCTCGGGCACCGCGGCGACGTGCCGGACCTGCTGCTCGGCGCCGACCTCGCGGTGGTCACCAGCGACTGGGAGGCGCGGCAGCTGTTCGCCCAGGAGGCGCTGCGGGCCGGGGTGCCGCTGGTCACCACGGCGGTGGGCGGGCTGCCCGGCCTGGTCGGGGACGCGGCCGTGCTGATCCCCCCGGGGGACCTGGACGCGCTGGACCGGGCCGTACGCGACCTCCTGAACGATCCGGAGCAGCGCGCGGACCTGGCCGCCCGCGGTCCGGTGCAGGCCGCGACCTGGCCCGACGAGAAAGCCGTGGTGGACGCGGTCCGGGCCGGCTATGCCGAGGTGAGCGCCGCGTGACCGGCCGCCTGGACCGCATCCGCCGGGTCCGTCCGCCGGGCACCCCGCGCGGCCGGCGGGCCGCGGCCTGGGTGCCCTACCTGCTGGTCACGCTGATCGCGGTGGCCAGTCTGGTCGGCCTGACCATCCGGCCGGCCGGTGAGGCGCGGCGCGGCGCGGCCGACTACGTGGTGGTCGCCGCCGCGGCCGGCCTGCGCTGGGACGACCTGGACCCGCAGCGCACCCCGGCCCTGTGGCAGGAGGCCAGCAAGGGCTCGACCGGCTGGCTGTCGGTCCGCTCGGCCCGGCAGAGCACCTGCCCGGCGGACGGCTGGCTGACCCTGGGCGCCGGCAACTACGCGGCCTGGGACACCACCCGGGCGGTCCGCGGCAAGTGCCCGGTGACCGCGCCGGAGCTGAACCGGCCGGACGCCATCGGCGCGAGCGTGACCGCGCAGAACACCGTGGTCCGCAACAACCAGGACCGGATGCCCTACGGCACCACCCCCGGCGCGCTCGCCGAGTCGGTGCGCTGCACGGTGGCGGTCGGGCCGAACGCCGCGGTCGCCGCGGCCCGCCCGTTCGGCCGGGTCGACCAGTACGCCGCCACGCTGCCCAGCAACCCCGCCAAGCTGCTCTCCGACTGCGTGCTGAGCATCGTCGACCTGGGCACCATCACCGGGACCGGCGCCGAGCGCCGGGCTGCGGTCGCCGCCGCCGACACCACTCTGGCCCGGCTGCTGGCCGCCCGCCCGGAGCGGTCGCTGATGCTGATCGCCGGGGTCGCCGACACCGACGCCACCTCCCGGCTGCACGTGGCGATCGCCGAGGGCGAGGGCTGGCAGGGCGGCTGGCTCACCTCGGCCGGCACCGGCCGGGACGGCTACCTGCAGCTGATCGACCTGGCCCCGACGGTGCTGGCCGCGCTGGGCCGCCCGGCGCCGGAGAAGCTGTTCGCCGGGTACGCCGCGACCGTCTCCACCGGCCGCCCCGGCGACCCGGCGGTGGCCATGCAGGGGCACAACGACGCCGACCAGCGGGCGATCGCCCAGCGCGGGGTGGCGTCGATCTTCTTCGCCGTGCTCGCCGCGCTGCAGCTGGCGCTGTTCGTCGCGGTGGTGCCGGTGCTGATCCGGGCCCGGCGGCACGCCGGCCCGGTCGCTCCGCCGCTGCCCCCGCCGCGGCTGGTGGCGGTGCTGGAGGCGGCGCTGGTCGCAGCCTCGCTGGCGATTCCGGCGGGGCTGGTCGCTGACGTGGCGCCGTGGTGGTCGAGCGCCCATCCGGCCTGGATGTTCGGCGGCGCCACGCTGGTCCTGATGGCCGCCGGTACGCTCGCGGTGCGCCTGTCCCCGCGTTACCGGATGACCCTGTGGCCGATGGGCGCGGCCGCCGTGCTGAGCGCCATCGTGGTCGTGGTCGACCTGCTCACCGGCGCCCGGCTGCAGCTCAACGGCGTGGCCGGCTACTCGGCCACGCACGGCGTCCGGTACGCCGGGCTGGGCAGCGTCGGCCTGGGCGTGTTCGTCGCCGGGCTGCTGCTGGCCGCCGGTTGTTCCGCGCAGTGGGTGGGCCGCACCTGGCGGCCGGTGGTGATCGTGCTGTTCGGCGGGCTCGGCGTGGTCATGGTGGGCAGCCCCTACCTGGGCGCCGACCCGGTCGGCGGGATCGCGCTGACCGCCGGGGTGTGCGTGGCCGCGGCGCTCAGCTCCGGCGGCTGGCTGACCTTCCCCCGGGTGGCCTGGGCGAGCCTGGGCGCGATCGCGGTGACCGTCGGGTTCGCCGCCTTCGACCTGCACCGGGCACCGCTGGAGCAGGGCACCCTGGGCCGGTTCCTGAGCGCGCTGGGCAGCGGCACGGCCGGCCCGGCGATGCAGCGCGCCGCCGCGGCGAACGGGCAGGCGCTGCTGGACAGCCCGCTCAGCCTGCTGGCCCTGGCCGGCGCGCTGATGCTGGCGTTCTGCCAGTTCTCCCCGTGGGGCGGGCTGAACCGGGTCTACGGGCTGCATCCGGCGGTGCGCGGCGCGATCGCCGGGACCGTGGTGGCGACGATCACGGCCGGGATCCTGGGCGGGACCGCGCTCGGGGTGGCCGGCGCGGCGGCCGCGACCGCGGTGCCGATCGCGATCCTGACCGCGTTGCGGGTGCTGCTGCACGCCGCGGACCGCACCCCGCCGCCCGGTGCGACCGACGGTCCGGGCGGCCCGTTGTTGCGCAAAGCCGACGACGGTCAACTCTCAGTGACCGAGACAGCGAGCTGACACGCACGCCCACCAGCCCGAACGTGGCAGGCCCGGCAATCAGTGTTACGGTGGACTCCCGTGGATGGGGCGAAGAAGCCCGCGTCTGCACGATCTGGAAGACAGGCGACCACGGGAGCGGGCCTTGGCCTCAACAGTGCGCGACACTCGGCACATCTTCGTCACCGGGGGCGTCGCCTCCTCGCTGGGCAAGGGCCTCACCGCCTCCAGCCTCGGCAATCTGCTCACCGCCCGCGGCCTGCGCGTCGTGATGCAGAAGCTCGACCCTTATCTGAACGTCGACCCGGGCACGATGAACCCGTTCCAGCACGGTGAGGTCTTCGTCACCGAGGACGGCGCGGAGACCGACCTGGACGTCGGCCACTACGAGCGGTTCCTCGACCGGGACCTCTCCGGCAAGGCGAACGTCACCACCGGGCAGGTCTACTCGGCGGTGATCGCCCGGGAGCGGCGCGGTGAGTACCTGGGGGACACCGTCCAGGTCATCCCGCACATCACCAACGAGATCAAGAGCCGGATCTTCGCGATGGCCGACCCGGACGAGAACGGCCTGGTCCCGGACGTGGTGATCACCGAGGTCGGCGGCACCGTCGGCGACATGGAGTCGCTGCCGTTCCTCGAGGCGATCCGCCAGGTCCGCCACGAGGTGGGCCGCGACCACGTGTTCTACCTGCACGTGTCGCTGGTGCCCTACCTGGCCCCGTCCGGCGAGCTGAAGACCAAGCCGACCCAGCACTCGGTGGCGGCGCTGCGCAACATCGGTATCCAGCCGGATGCCCTGATCTGCCGCAGTGACCGGGAGATCCCCGAGAAGATGAAGCACAAGCTGGCGCTCTACTGCGACGTCGACGCCGAGGCGGTCATCGCCTGCCCGGACGCGCCGAGCATCTACGACATCCCGAAGGTGCTGCACGACGAGGGGCTGGACGCGTACGTCGTACGCCGTCTGGGTCTGTCCTTCCGGGACGTCAACTGGCAGCAGTGGAACGACCTGCTGGAGCGGGTGCACCACCCGAAGCGCACGATCACCATCGCGCTGGTCGGCAAGTACGTCGACCTGCCGGACGCCTACCTGTCGGTCACCGAGGCGATCCGCGCGGCCGGCTTCGGCAACACCGTGAAGATCCAGATCCGCTGGGTGCCGAGCGACAGCTGCGAGACCCCGGCCGGCGCGGCGACCGCGCTCAAGGGCGTCGACGGCATCTGCATCCCCGGCGGCTTCGGCGTGCGCGGCATCGAGGGCAAGGTCAACACCTCGAAGTACGCCCGCGAGAACGGCATCCCGATCCTCGGCCTCTGCCTCGGCCTGCAGTGCATGACGATCGACGCGGCGCGCAACCTGGCCGGCCTGGCCGGGGCGAACTCGCTGGAGTTCGACGAGACCGCCACCTACCCGGTGATCTCCACGATGGCCGACCAGGAGGACATCGTCGCCGGCAAGGGCGACATGGGCGGCACCATGCGCCTGGGCGCCTACCCGGCCGCGCTGAAGCCCGGTTCGATCGTCGCCGAGGTGTATGGCTCGACGGAGATCTCCGAGCGGCACCGGCACCGCTACGAGGTGAACAACGACTACCGGGACAAGCTGTCCCAGGCCGGCCTGGTCTTCTCCGGCACCTCCCCGGACGGCCGGCTGGTCGAGTTCATCGAGCTGGACCGCGAGGTGCACCCGTACTTCGTGGCCACCCAGGCGCACCCGGAGCTGAAGAGCCGGCCGACCCGGCCGCACCCGCTGTTCGACGGCCTGGTCAAGGCCGCCATCGAGTACGCGGCGGCGGACGAGCTCCCGGTCGAGCTCCCGGTCGAGGCCAGTTGATGGGCTTCGAGCACGAAGTCGTGAAGAGCACCGAGCGCTACCGCGGAGCGATCTTCGACGTGGTCACCGACGAGGTGACCATGTCCGACGGCGGCACCGCCGAGCGTGACGTGGTGCGCAACAAGGGCGCGGTCGTCGTGGTCGCGCTCGACGAGCAGGACCGGGTGGTGCTGATCAAGCAGTACCGGCACGCGCTCGGCGCCCGCATCTGGGAGTTGCCGGCCGGGCTGCGCGACGTCGACGGCGAGGACCCGGCGCTGACCGCGGCCCGCGAGCTGGCCGAGGAGGTCGACCTGACGGCCGGCCGGATGGACCGGCTGATCGAGCTGCACACGTCGCCCGGGTTCAGCACCGAGCACGTGCTGATCTACCTGGCCCGGGAGCTTGCCCCGGTGCCCGACGCGGAGCGGCACGAGCGCACCGCCGAGGAGGCCGACCTGGAGGTCGTCCGGGTCGGCCTCGACGAGGCGGTCGCCATGGTGTTCCGCGGCGAGATCACCAACGCGGCCGCGGTGGCCGGGCTGCTCGCTGCCGCTCAGTCGCGCTGATCGCTATGCCGCCGCCGGGCACGTGGTGCCCGGCGGCGGCACCGTCAGATCGATCAGGTAGCGGTCGATGACCGCGGTCGTGCAGTCGGTCGCCTGGTACTGGCCGTGCCCGGCGCCCAGATAGGTCACCAGCCGCCCGCTGCCGCCCAGCTCGGCGGTCACGTGCCGGGCCCAGTCGTAGGGCGTTCGCGGGTCGTGCACGGCGTTGAACACCAGCAGCGGCGTCCGGGTGTGCACCCGCAGCCGGTGCGGCGGGTTCGCGACCGGCTGCGGCCAGCCCAGACAGGTCCGGACCGCGGCCATCCCGGCGCCGTAGGGCACGTCCGGCGCGGCCTTCGCCGCGATCTCGATCAGTTTCCGGTACGCCCGGAAGTCCCGCACGTCCGCCGGGAAGTCCGCGCAGAACACCCCGGACGCCGCGTCCAGCTTCGCCTCCGGCGGCGGCGCTCCCTCGCTGATCTCCTTGATCTTCGTGGCCAGCACGGGCCACTGCGGGGTGAGCACCATCGGCAGCGCGGCGACCTGGAAGACGTCCTCGGCTTGATCCAGGACCGATCGCCAGGTGGCCCGCACGTCGGTGCCGTGCAGCACGCACTCGGCCACGCTGACCCGGTCGCACCAGGCCACGAACTCGTCGAAGACGTCCTGCGAGGCGGCCGCCTCGGACCGGACGAACTCGTTCAGCGACAGATGGTGGTCGAAGGCGCTCTCCAGCACCATGGCGCGCACCCGGGCCGGGTACCGCTCGGCGTACATCTGGCCGAGCAGCGTGCCGTAGGAGCTGCCGTGGAAGGTCAGCCGCGGCTCGCCCAGGGCCCGGCGCAGTGCGTCCAGATCCCGCGCGATCGTGGTCGAGTCCGCGTTGCCGAAGGCCGGGCTGCTCTCCCGGCACCGCGCCCAGTAGGCGCGGTTGGTCACGATCGCCCGGTCGAACTCGGCCTGACTGCCGAGGATCACCGGTGGGCGGTTCGCTTCCGGCGCGCACAGGGGCGCGGCCGAGCGAGCGACGGTACGCGGGTCGAAGCTCACGATGTCGAACCGGTCCCGCAGCTCCGCGCTGAACCGGGTGCCCTTCCGGACCCGGTAGACGCCCGAGTCACCCGGCCCGCCCGGCCCGAAGACCAGCGTCCCGACCCGGCGCTCCGGGTGCGGTGCGGCCCGCTTCGCCAGCGCCATCCGGAACGTCTCGCCGCCCGGATCGGCCCAATCCACCGGCAGGGTCAGCCAGCCGCAGGTCACCTGCGGGTCCGGGGTGACCTCCGGGATCACCTCGGTGCACTCGCCCCAGTCCAGGGCCGGACGGGCGGGCGCGGCGTACGCGACCGCCGGCGTCACGGCGACCAGGACGGCGGTGACCAGCGCGACCAGGCGCATGGCGACTCCTTGACTCGAGTGACCGGAACCGATCCATCGTTTCGCCGGTCGGTCCACCGCCATATCGGGAATCGGACCCATTCGATCCCCTAGGGGCGGCGCTGACCACCATGGAGCGATGCGGACCAGGGTGCGGACCATCGCCGGACGGCCGGCAAGCTGCTGATTCTGCTGCTCGGCGGCTGGCTGGTGCTGCGCGGCTTTCCGGCCCGGACCCGGCACGGGCGCACCGCGAACGGATCCCGCCCCTCTGGTACTGGCTCGGCCCAGTCCCGGCGATCGCCGTCTGGACGTGGATCCTCTACTACGGACCGTGGGGCGACGACATCCGGGACATCTCTGGATATGCCGGTCTGGACCCGGCCGCGATCGCGGTCAGCATGGTGCTGACCTTCCTCACCGCCGGCGTGCTCGAGGAGGTCTTGCACGGCATCGTCACCGCGCTCCCGGTCGTACCCCTGCTCCGCTAACCGGCGATCCGCTGCACAGCGGCGGCGCAGGCGGCCCGCCACTCCTCGTCCTGCCACACCTCGTCGCCGTCGACCCCGAAGGTCCACTGGCGCCGCGGCGCGTCGACCGCGGCACGCAGCCGTGGCCCGGCCGCCGCGGCCGCCGGACCGATCTCGGTCAGGCAGGCGAGCGCGACCAGGCCGCGCGGGGAACAACTCAGATCGGCGACCAGGACCGGTACGACCGGAGCGGCGTCGCCGGTGATCCGCCAGTACGCGACAGCCGCCTGCAGGGCCTGCCACCGGTCGTCCGAGCCGAACAGCGGCGGCAACTCGGCGGTGAACTCGGCGGCGACCGGCCCCAGCTCGCCCATCAGCTCCACCTCCTGCCATGCCCGTCCGCCGGCCCGCAGCAGCTCCAACGCCCGGGCCGGGTCGCCGGTGATCCGCCAGAGCGCCCGCGCGGTGCTGACCCGTACCCAGAAGTTCGCTCCGGGGTCCAGCGCGGTCAACTCGGGCACCGCGTCCGCGGCGGCCGGACCCAGCTCGCCGAGGGACCGGATGACCAGAACCGGCTGACCCGGGAGCTGGCGTCGCAGCACCGGGACCAGCAGCGCGGGTGAGGTCCCGGCCCGGACGGCCGCCTCGATCAGGCTGATCCGCTCGTGGTACTCCGGCGCGGTCTCGATCAGCCCGGCGAGCAGGTCGCGGCAGGCTGTGGCCCAGGGTCCGAGCTCCTTCAAGACCCTCCGGGCCTCGCCCAACTGCCCGGTCGCGAAGCGTTCCGCCAGGTACGTGTCCACGCGCCGGTCCCGCAGCCGGCCGAGGGCGAGCAGGGCCCAGGAGTCGCCGCTGTGCCGCACCACCTCCCACAACCGGTCGGCGAATCCGGCGACCACCGATCCGGTGGTGGCCAGCCGTTCGCCGGCCGCGTGCCGGACCCGGTCGACCGGATCCGCGACGGCTTCGGCGAGCGGGCCGGCCAGCAGGGCGGCGGCCGGCGGCCAGGAGGTCAGCGGCTTCCGGGCGGCGCCCGCGGCACCCTCGCGGACCGCGGCGACCGGATGCCGCAGCCAGCCGGTGACCAGCCGGACCTGAAGATCCCCGCGCTGCCGAAGCCGGTCCAGCACCCAGGACAGCGGATCGCCGACGTGCCCGGGCAGCTGCTCGATCAGCGGCAGCGCGTCCGGCGCGTCCCGCTCCAGGATCCGGACGACCGCCGGGTCCGCCTCGCCGGTGCTCATCGCGGCGACCAGGCGGACCAGTGGCGCCGGATCGGCGAGCCGGTCGCGGGTGTCCGCACCCTGGGCCGCGAGGGCGAGCACGGCGGCAGCCCGGACCGACTCGGCGTCGTCCCCGGCAGCGGCCCGCCGGAGCGCGGCGAGGTCGCCGAGCGCGCCGATCAGGTGGGCGGCAGCCGCCCGCACCCCGGCTTCCGGATGGTCGGTGAGAAGCCGCCGGTAGGTGGGCAGGCCGGCGGCGATGTCGGCCACCTCGCCGCTCGCTGTCGTCCCCGTCACGGCCACGCCACCCACCAGGGCGGCGACCTGTTCGGCGCGGCTCGGACCGGCCGGCCGGTGCTCGGCGAGGTCGGCCAGCAACTCCAGCACGCCGGCGGTGTCCGCGGCGGGCGCGTCGAGGATCCGGATCAGGAACGGCACGGCGGCCACCGTCGCCGGGAACAGCCGGTCCTCGTGCCAGATGGTGTCGTAGAGCTCGGTGAGGGCCTCGGCGTCACCGGCGGCGAGGGCACGGAGCAGAGCCGGCACGTCCTCCGCCGACCCGCGCGCGTGGTCCAGCCCGGCCCAGTCCACCGCCGCAAGATCATCGAGCATGGAGGCAACCTACAGCGTGGCGATTCCGCTCCAGCGCGGCGGCGCAGGCGGCCCGCCCCGCTCGGCCGCGAGTCGGGTCAGCTCGGCCGGACGACCGCCGCGGCCGCCGAGCCGGCCGACGCCAGCCGCTCCGCGACCTCCCCGCGGACCCGCTCGTCCGGGTCGTCGACCGCCTCGGCGAGCGGTCCGACCAGCATCGCCGCGGCCGGTGGCCAGGTCCGCAGCGGCGTGGACACCGCCTGCGCGGCCGCCCTGCGGATCGCCGCCGACGGGTGCCGCAGCCAGCCGGTGACCAGCCGGACCTGCAGCTCGTAGCGGGGCGCCAGCTCCTCCAGCACCCAGGTGAGCGGCCGGTCGGCGTACTGCGTGCGCTCGATCACGTCGAGCGCGGCG